>JANREX010000026.1:18579-111415 GCA_030758115.1 Paracoccaceae bacterium
TGACCGGAACGCCTTGCACTTATGGCGAGGCGCGCGCTAGATCGCTGCATGGCCAAGCTCTACTTCAATTTCTCGACGATGAATGCCGGCAAGTCCACCGTGCTGCTGCAGGCCTCGCACAACTATCGCGAACGGGGCATGCAGACCTATCTGCTGACCGCGCAGGTCGACGGGCGCGCAGGGCATGGGCGGGTCGCATCGCGCATCGGGATCGGCGAGGCTGCGGATACTTTCGCCCCCGGCGACGACCTGTTTGCAAGGCTGTCCGGCAAACTGAAGCAAGGCCCCATCGCCTGCGTCTTCATCGACGAGGCGCAGTTCCTTGAACCCGCGCAGGTCTGGGATCTGGCGCGCGCGGTGGATGACCTTGGCGTGCCGGTCATGTGCTACGGGCTGCGCGTCGATTTCCGGGGCGAGCTGTTCCCCGGTTCGGCCACCTTGCTGGCGCTGGCGGATGAACTGCGCGAGGTGCGCACCATCTGCCATTGCGGGCGCAAGGCCACGATGGTGGTGCGCAAGGATGCAGAGGGGCGCGCGCTGCGCGACGGGGCGCAGGTGCAGATCGGCGGAAACGAAACCTATGTCAGCCTCTGCCGCCGTCATTGGCGCGAGGCGGTGGGCGATCGGCCCGGCGCGGCAACGGACGGCTGACCGATCGCCCGGATCGTGTTAGCCTCGGGCATCGTTGGGAATATGCCATGCGCCTGCTGATCCTTGTCTTGAGCCTTCTGCTTCTGTCCCCGCCTGCCATGGCGCAGGATCGTGCCGCGGTGGAGCGTCAGTTCCGCGCGTGGCTGCAGGATACCGTCTGGCCCCGTGCCCGTGCCGCAGGTGTCAGCCGCGCCACCCATGAGGCGGCGTTTCAAGGTGTCACCCTGATGTGGGACCTGCCCGACCTGGTGCCCCCCGGCAGCAATGCCAACCGTCCCCGGCCGCAGCGGCAGGGCGAATTCGGCAGCCCCGCCGCCTATTTCGCGCCGAACACGGTCACGGCGACCACCCGCGACGGGATCGCCATGGCCCGCCGTCATGCCACAGCCCTTGAACGTGCCGAACGGCAAACGGGCGTGCCCGGACGGATCATCCTTGCCATCTGGGGCCGCGAATCCGCCTTTGGGCGCGCGGCGATTCCGCATGACGCGCTGGCCGTGCTGGGCACCAAGGGCTTCATGTCGACGCGTGCAGCTTATTTCACGGATGAATTGATCGCCGCCCTGCAACTGATCGAGGCAGGCCATGCCACCCCGCGCGGGCTGCGCTCAAGCTGGGCGGGGGCGCTGGGGCAGCCACAGTTCATGCCCTCCAACGTGCTGCGCCACGCGCGCGATGGCGATGGCGACGGGCGCGCGGACATCTGGGGCTCCGAGGCCGACACGATTGCATCCATCGCCGCCTACCTGGCCGCCCATGGCTGGCAAAAGGGCCGCGACTGGGGGTTCGAGGTCACCGTCCCCGCAGAGGTGTCCTGCGCGCTGGAAGGCCCCGATCAGGGCCGCAGCTTTGCGCAATGGGCCGCCATGGGGATCACACGCATCGGCGGGCGCGCCTTTCCCGCCAACGAGATGCCGCGCGAGGGTTTCCTGCTGATGCCTGCGGGGCGGCATGGCCCTGCCTTCGTGGTGACGCAGAATTTCTACGTGCTGAAAGACTACAACATGTCCGACCTCTACGCGCTTTTTGTCGGCCATGTGGGGGACCGGATCGCCTATGGCATGGGCGATTTCGCGGGCCGCTGGGGGCGCGTCGGCGGGCTGATGCGCTCGGACGTGGCGGCGATGCAGGCAGCACTTGAACGGATGGGCCATGACACCGGCGGCGCGGATGGTCTGGCCGGTTTCCGTACGCGGCGATCCATCGGGATGTGGCAAGAGGCGACGGGCCAGCCCGCCACCTGTTTTCCCGATGCCACCATGAAGGCCGCCCTGCGATAGGGCAGGCTCAGACCCGCTGGATCAGCACCGATCCCACGGAATACCCCGCCCCGAACGAACAGATCAGCCCAAGGTCTCCGGGCTTGAGGTCGGCGGAATGTTTCGCAAATGCGATGATCGACCCGGCCGAGGAGGTATTGGCGTATTCCTGCAGGATATTGGGCTGCTCGCCCGGTTCGGGATCGCGCCCCAGGACCTTGCGCCCGATGAAATCGTTCATCGTCTTGTTGGCCTGATGCAGCCAGAGGCGCCGCAACTGCGAGGGCTGCACGCCCTCATCCGCGATATGGTGCAGAATGTGGTCGGACACCATCGGGACCACTTCCTTGAAGACCTTGCGCCCGTTCTGCATGAACTGCATGTCGCGACGGTCGACCACGCCGTCAGGGCGCGAGCGGCGCAAAAAGCCGTTGTTGTTGCGGATGTTGTTGGAAAACTGGGTGGCGCAGCGCGTGGACAGGATGCGGAAATGCGGGCCTTTCGTCTCGTCTTCGCGCGTGATCACCGTGGCGGTGCAGACGTCGCCAAAGATGAAATGGCAATCACGGTCGCGCCATTCCAGATGGCCCGAGCAAATCTCGGGGTTGACGACGATCGCGCAGCGCGCCGATCCCGCGCGCACCATGTCGGCCGCTGCCTGAATCCCGAATGTGGCCGAGGAACAGGCGACATTCATGTCGAAGGCAAAGCCCCCCGCCCCCAGAAGCTGCTGTATTTCCACGGCAATCGCAGGATAGGCGCGTTCCATGTTGCTGGCGGCACAGATCACCAGATCGACATCCGCCCCGGTCAGACCCGCCATCGCCAAGGCCTTGGCGCAGGCGTCCAGCGCCATCTCGGCCATCACGCCGGGCTCTTCATCGCCGCGCTGGCGCAGCAGGGGATGCATCACCGCCGGGTCCAGAACGCCAGACTTGTCCAGTACGTAACGCTGTTCGATCCCCGAGGCCTTGACGATGAACTCGGACGAGGAATGTTCCTTGGCGTCGATCTCGCCGGCCGCGATCTGGTCGGCATGTTCGGCATTGAACCGATCCGCATAGGCATTGAAGGCCACCACAAGTTCGTCATTGGTGATGACCTGCGAGGGTGTGAAAACCCCGGTTCCGCTGATGACCGGCTGATACATGGCGCGCCCCTTCCCTGATGGTGTCCCAGATCACCCCGGAGCATGGTCAAGGTCAAGACCTCTTGCCCCGGGATGCCTCAGGATTGACCTTGGGTCAAACCGGGTTCGGCAGTGGCTTTCCGGCGAAATGCGCGGCAAGGTTGTCCAGAACCATTCGCCCCATCGCTTCGCGCACTTCAAGCGTCGAGGTGCCCAGATGCGGCAGCAGCGTCACGTTATCCAGCTTGCGCAGCGCCTCGGGCACTTCGGGTTCGAATTCGTAGACATCAAGACCCGCGCCACCGATCCGGCGCCCCTCGAGGGCCGTGATCAGCGCGGCCTCTTCGACCACATCGCCGCGGGCGATGTTGACCAGATGGGCATGGGGCTGCATCGCGCCCAGCACATCGGCATTGATCAGGTGATGCGTCTCGGCCCCGCCCGGGGTGGCGACCACAAGGATGTCGACCGCCGCGGCCAGATCATGCAGGCTGTCCACCTGTCGCGCCGGGAAATCCACCGTCTTTGGCGAGCGGTTGAAGAACAGCACCTCCATCCCGAAGCCGAAGTGGCACCGCCGCGCGATGGCCTGTCCGATCCGGCCCATGCCGACGATGCCGACCGTCTTGCCGGTCACATGCAGGCCCAGCATCTGCGTCGGATGCCAGCCCTCCCAGGCGCCTGACCGGACCAGCCGCTCGCCCTCGCCCGCGCGGCGCGCGCTCATCAGCATCAGGGTCATCGCGGTATCGGCGGTCGCATCGGTCACGGCGCCGGGCGTGTTGGTCACCTTCACCCCATGGGCGCGGGCGGCCTCGACATCGATATGGTTGATGCCCACGCCGAAATTGGCCAGCAGCTTGCAGCGGGGCCGACCGAATTCGGCAAATATCTCGGCCGAGAACCTGTCGCCCAGCGACGGCATGATCGCATCATACAGCGCCAGGCCTGACCGCATCTCGGCCGGGGTCATGGGCGCGGTCTTGTCGCGCAATTCGATGTCGAACATCTTCGAGGCCGCTTCGAGCACGCTGTCGGGCAAGCGGCGACTGATCAGAACCTTGGGCATCAATGCATCCTTCCACCAAGCGGCACGTCAAGATCGGGCGACAGCAGGACGATCCCGCCCTGCGCGTCCGAGACCCCGAGCACCAGCACTTCGGACATGAAGCGGCCGATCTGCCGGGGCGGGAAATTCACGACCGCCATCACCTGTTTTCCGATCAGGCCCTCGGGCGTGTAATGGGCCGTGATCTGGGCCGAGGTCTTCTTTTCACCGATCTCGGGACCGAAGTCGATCCAGAGCTTGATCGCGGGCTTGCGCGCCTCGGGATAGGGTTCGGCGCGGATGACACGGCCCGCGCGGATATCGACCTTCAGGAAATCGTCATAAGTGATCTCAGCCACGCGACAGCTCCTTTGAACGGTCGGTCGCGGCCTTGATCGCGCGCTGCAACAGGGCCGGAAACCCGGTTTCGGCATCCATCAGCACATCAAGCGCGGCCTGTGTCGTGCCGTTGGGGCTGGTCACGTTGATCCGCAGCTGGGCGGGGCTCTCATCCGCCGTTTCCGCCAGCGCGCCCGCACCGGCCACCGTGGCGCGGGCCAGCTGCAGGGCCAGATCGGGCGACAGCCCCTGCGCCGCGCCGGCCGCGGCCATCGTCTCGATCAGGTGAAACACATAGGCGGGACCCGATCCCGACAGTCCGGTCACCGCATCCATCTGGCCTTCATCCTCAAGCCGCACCACCTGCCCCACGGCGGACAGCAGCGCCTCGGCCGCCTCCAGCCCGGCGGCACCCGCATGGGCGTTGCCGACGATGGCGCTGATCCCGCGCCCGACGGCGGCCGGCGTGTTGGGCATGGCGCGCACGATGGGTGTCCGCGCGCCCAGAACCTCTTCGAATCGCGCGATCGGCGTGCCCGCCGCAACCGAGATGAACAGCGTCTCGCCATTGCCCATGGCCGCCAGCGTCGGCAAGGCCGCGCCCATCATCTGCGGCTTGACCGCGACGATCACGATGGCGGGATTGCCGGGCAGGTCCGCATTGATCCGCACGCCCGTGCTGCGCAACCAGTCGGACGGATTGGGGTCGATCACCCAGACACCATCAGGCGACAGACCGCGCGCCAGCCAACCGGCCAGCATGGCCGATCCCATCTTGCCGCAGCCCAGAAGCACCAGCCCCCTGCGGCCAAGCTCTTGCATATCCATGAAATACCCCCCTCGGCTGCTTCGCGTCGGGGGGCAGTGTTACGCGCGCCCGTAGGCCTCTGCAATGGCGACCTGCAAGGCTTCGGCAGGCGGCCGCTCGCCCCAGACGACAAGCTGGAAGGCCGGATAATAGCGCTCGGCGCTCATCACGGCTGCGTTGATCAGCGTGTCGATCTGTTCGGGGCTGGCCACCTGCTCGCCCGACAGGACAAGCCCATAGCGCCAGACCATCAGCTTCTGTTCCGCCCAGAAGGTGAAGGCCCCGGCCCAGCACTGGTCGTTCACGGCGTTCAGGGTCTCGTAGAGATGCGGCAAGCGCGCCTCGGGCGGCTCCATCTCGAAGGTGCAGATCAGGCGCAGGGTCTCGTCATAGCTGGACCAGGCCAGCGTGATCGAATAGGTCCGCCACTGCCCCTCGACCGCCATGGCGATCTGGTCCTGACCGATACGGTCGAAATCCCAATCGTGATATGCGGCGATATTCTCGACGATATCGATCGGGTGAATGTCGTCCTCTAGGTACTGCTCGGATAGTGCCATGGCGCCACCTCTCTGCCTGTAGCGTCAAAGCGTCAGAGCGCCTCAATCGCTAGGTGCCTGCTCTAAGGACGGAGGCTTTTCCCCGCGTCCCTACCAGATATGGTGGTATGACTGGTCTGGCCTGTAAAGCAGTATTTTGGGGATAACCTCAATAATATGTGGATCAAGCCGTCAGGACCACATGATCGTGATCAATCCATTGGCATGATCCGGCCGCGGGTTTCTTCTTGCTCCAAATATCCATAGCCGCGGGCAGCCAGGTATCGCGCGATCGCGGGCATATCGCTGAAACGAAAAACGCGCGCCCCAAAAAGGGACGCGCGTCGTGGTCATTCGTGACGCAGGAGAAGGTTACTTGCCCTGCTGCGCCTCCAGCGCATCAAGCCGGGCCTTCAGGGCTGCGTTCTCCTCGCGGGCCTTCTGCGCCATGGCGCGGACGGCGTCGAATTCCTCACGCGTGACGAAATCGCGGTCGGCCAGCCAGCGGTCGATCATCGACTTCATGGCGGTCTCGGCCTCGTCCTTCGCGCCCTGTGCCACGCCCATGGCATTGGTCATCAGTTGCGAGATGTCGTCGAGAATTTTGTTGCGCGTCTGCATTGCGGCTCTCCAGCGTTACCTTTACCTCCCTATATGGGCTGCAATGCAGCCGCCCACAAGGTTGACTTCCCCCGCAAGCCAGAGGCAGACAGACGCAGATGCGCGCCATGATCCCCTTCCCCGAGATTTCCCCCGAGATCTTTTCGGTCACCCTTTTCGGGATGGAGTTCGCCCTGCGCTGGTATGCGCTGGCCTATATCGTGGGGATCGTCCTGGCCTGGCAGATCACGCTTGCCGCCCTGCGGCGACCGGTCCTGTGGCAGGGGAATACGCCGCCGATGACCAGGGCGCAGGTCGAAGACCTGCTGACCTGGGTCATCCTGGGGATCATCCTGGGCGGCCGGCTAGGCTTCGTTCTCTTCTACCAACCGGGCTATTACCTGGCCAATCCGGGACAGATCCTGATGGTCTGGCAAGGCGGCATGTCCTTTCATGGCGGCTTTCTGGGTGTCGTGGTCGCCGCCTGGATCTTTGCCTGGCGGCAGAAGGTGCCGCGCCTGGCCGCGGCCGATGCGATCGCCCTTGGCGTGCCCGTCGGGCTGATGCTGGGCCGGCTTGCGAATTTCATCAATGCAGAACTCTGGGGGCGACCCACGGACCTGCCCTGGGGCGTCGTCTTTCCGGGGGGCGCCGCCCAGGACTGCGCGGGCGTGGTAGGGCTTTGCGCGCGCCATCCCTCGCAGCTTTACCAGGCGGGGCTGGAGGGTGCCGCGCTGCTGGCGCTCATGCTCTGGCTGGCCTTCCGGCGCGATGCGCTCAAGGTGCCCGGACAGATCACCGGCGTGTTCCTGGCGGGCTATGGTGCGGCGCGTTTCATCGTCGAGTATTTCCGCCAGGCCGATGCGCAATTCATCACGCCGGACAATCCGCTGGGTCATGTGATCCGGCTGGGCGAGGCCGGGATCACCATGGGCCAGCTTCTGTCGCTGCCGATGCTGGCCGCGGGGCTGGCGCTGATCGTGGTGGCGCGGCGGCGCGCCAGGGTCATGCCCGCATGATCGATCTGCCGCGCGAGATGAATGCGCTGGAACGCATCCTGCTGGACCGGATCAAGACGCAGGGTCCGCTGACCATCGCGGATTACATGACCGAATGCCTGCTGCATCCGACCTTGGGCTATTACACGACCCGTGACCCCATTGGCGCTGCGGGCGATTTCATCACCGCGCCCGAGATCAGCCAGATGTTCGGCGAGATGATCGGCCTTTGCCTCGCGCAGGCCTGGCTGGACCAGGGTGCCCCCGCCCGCTTTGCCCTGGCAGAGCTGGGGCCGGGACGCGGCACGCTGATGGCCGATATCCTGCGCGTGACGCGCAAGGTGCCCGGGTTTCACGCGGCGGCGCAGGTGCATCTGGTCGAAGCCTCGCCACGGATGCGCGACCGGCAGGCCGGAACGCTGGCAGGCATGATGCCAGACGACCGGATCACATGGCACGATGGTGTCGATGCCCTGCCGCAGATGCCGCTTTACCTGGTGGCGAACGAGTTTTTCGACGCCCTGCCGATCCGCCAGTTCTTTCGCACCGCCGATGGCTTTTCAGAGATGGTGGTCAGCACGATGATGAACCAGCTGGTGATCGGTCTGGTCCCTGCCCCGGGGCATCCCGTGCTTGAGGCACGGCTGGCCGACACGCGCGAGAATGACATCGTCGAGATTTGCGCCGCGGCCCCGGTGATCGCCCAGCAGATCGGGCAGCGCATCGCGGATCACGGCGGCGTCGCGTTGATCGACGATTACGGCGACTGGCGGTCCATGGGCGACACGCTGCAAGCGATGGGTCGGCAGACATACGCCTCGCCCTTCGAAAACCCCGGCGAGGTCGACCTGACCGCGCATGTGGATTTCGAAGCGCTGCTGGCCGACATCCCTTGCGCCCATAGCCGGCTGACCACGCAGGGCGTGTTCCTGGAACGGCTTGGCATCACGTCGCGCGCGCAGGCCCTGGCCGAACGGCTGACCGGCACCGCCCTTGATGATCATATTGCCGCACATCGGCGCTTGACGCACCCACGGGAAATGGGGACGCTCTTCAAAGTGGTGGCGCTTTTTCCCCAAGGCGCCTCCCCGCCCCCCGGACTGGACGCTTGAGCCGATATGACGCTGGAAATCATCACATCAGAGGCGCTGTCCCCGCTCAGGCACGGGTTCTTCACACGTCGTGGCGGGGCTTCCTCGGGGATATTCCAGGGTCTGAACTGCGGACCGGGCTCGTCGGACCAGGCGGAAATCGTGGCGATCAACCGCACGCGCGTGGCTCAGGCGATGGATGTTGCGCCCGATCACCTTGTCACCGTGCATCAGGTCCATTCCCCCGATGTGGTGGCCGTGTCGGGCCCCTTGGACGACAAACCCCGCGCCGATGCGATGGTGACGGCCACGCCCGGCGTGGCGCTGGCGATCCTGACGGCCGATTGCCAGCCCGTGCTTTTTGCCGACCGGCAGGCCGGGGTGATCGGTGCCGCGCATGCGGGATGGCGGGGTGCGCTGGACGGTGTGCTGGAAGCCACCGTGACGGCGATGGAGCAGATGGGCGCGCGGCGCGCGGACATCCATGCGGTGATCGGACCATCGATCAGCCAGCAGGCCTATGAGGTCGGCCCCGAGTTCTTCGATGATTTCCTGGGTGAAGATCCGGGAAATGCCCGCTTCTTCGCGCAGGGCAACGGTGACCGGATGATGTTCGACCTGCCCGCCTATGGGCTGCACCGCTTGCGGGGGGCGGGAATCGGCCATGCCGAATGGACACGCCACTGCACCTATTCCGATCCGGAGCGATTCTTTTCCTATCGGCGCACGACCCATGCGGGCGAGGCCGATTACGGCAGGTTGATCTCGGCCATCCGCCTGTAATCTGGCAGGAATGCGGCATTTGCCGACGGGATTGCCCGACAAACACGGAAACAATCACCACCATCGGTGGAAATTGTTTCGATACAAATCTACAAGCATTTGTTTTAAATGGAATTTTCAAGGCGCCCTGAAGTGACGGTCAAATAATCACCGCCACGCAAGCCCCGCCACGAGATTGCCACGGCTCTGGACAAAACAATGCCGCATTGATCCGTCAGATTGTTTCCATAACGGGCCAAACCATCACGGCAGCGCCCGCAAAGCCTGATCAGAGGACGGGGACAAGACAGATGAAAAACAAACGCTGGATCAAGTCGGTTCTCGAAACCGCAAAAGCCATCGAGCTGGATCAACCCTCTCTGCCATGGCAACGCGGTCGCCTGCGTGCGGCGATGGTCGCCAAACGCCGTGCCGCGCCGAAGCTGTCGCGCCGCGCCTGAAACCCCCTCCTTTTTCAGCAGAAGGCCGCCCTCCTCCCGGGGCGGCTTTTTGCATGTGGCACGCCGATGGCTGCGGCACGGGCACAGGCCGGATTGCTGACACAAGTCGAATCAAAATATGGCAGCTTTGTCCAAACGGCTGAAACAAAAGCTGCGGCACACCCGGATTGCGCCCCCATCGTCGCAGATTGTTCCGACTTTTTGACAAAAGTGTCGGGAATCGGGCCTTTGGTATCACTGAAAACTTTAACCAAAGTCCTTTCGGTGTTGTCGGTGGGGGCCGACACGACTGCGACGCCAACTGATGGTGAAGCGCATGGCATTGCACGCCCCCTCGGCCAGACATCTGGCAACGCACAAGACATCTTCCGGCATCACGCTTGCAAAAGGGGCGATTCCGCCCTGTTCGGCCGCCGCTTCGGTGCTGCGCGACGCGCGTGACACGCCCGCCCCCAAACCCGCATGCGAGACCCCGCGCACATCCATTCGCCCGACCCCCGGCGCAGCGATGCCCAAGACCCGCCCCATGCCGCAACCCCTGCGCGCAGCCCCGACCGGTGCGATGCCCGCGATGCGCCGCTACGAGGTGAGCGCCCTGGGAAAGGACGGCGACATCGTCGAAAGCCGCCATGTCGCGCCGGCCACGCCCCTGTTCGAATCCGCCTTTTCCGCCTTTGCCCGCGGCACGCTGCTGACAACCACCGACGGCCTTTGCGCGATCGAGGATCTGGTGCCCGGCATGAAGGTCGAAACGGTCGAATTCGGCGCGCGCCCGGTTCTGTGGATCGGATCAATGACCATCCTGCCCGAGGCGGCCACGGATGATCCGGACCAGGCGCGCATGACGCGGATCATGGCGGATACATTCGGCATGGGTCGCCCCATGGCGGATGTCATGGCGGGGCCAGGCGCGCGGATGTTGCACCGTCCCGCCGCCCTGCGCGAGTTGCAGGGCAAGGGTGCGCGTTCCGGCCAGGTCTTCACCCCGGTTGCGGATTTCGAAGACGGCACGAGCGCGATCCGCATCACGCCGCCGCGCCCGGTGACCGTGTATCACCTCTGTCTGGATCGCCACGCCTCGATCAAGGTGTCGGGGCTGGACATGGAAAGCTTCCATCCGGGTCTGGGGCTGGAGCAGCGGATCGGGCCGAATGCGCTGTCGGTCTTCCTGTCACTTTTCCCGCATATCCGCAGCCTTGACGACTTCGGGCCGCTGGCCTACCCGCGCGCCTCGCTTGCCACGCTGGACAGCCTGACGGCGGCATAGAAGCAGGCAAGGGGCGCCAACTGGGCGCCCCGTTCACACCCCGTGTGTGCGATATCAGGCAGAGCGGCTGAGCCGCGCTTCCAGCACGTCGAAGGGTACGCCCGGTTCATCCTTGGCGCAGCGGATCACAAGACTTGTCTTGACGCTGGCGACGTTGTCGGCGGCGGTCAGTTGCTCGGTCAGGAAGGACTGGAAGGTGCTCAGATCCGGGGCCACGCATTTGAGGATGAAATCCACCTCACCGTTGAGCATGTGACACTCGCGCACCAGAGGCCAGGCGCGGCAGCGGGCCTCGAAGGCGGACAGATCCGCCTCGGCCTGGCTTTGCAGACCGACCATGGCGAAGACCTGCACCTCGAACCCCAATTCGCGCGGATCGACCTTGGCATGATAGCCACGAATATATCCCGCCTCTTCCAGTGTGCGCACGCGGCGCAGGCAGGGCGGCGCGGAAATGCCCACGCGCTTTGCCAGCTCGACATTGGTCATGCGACCGTCCGCCTGCAATTCCGCGAGGATTTTCCGATCAATCGGGTCAAGCCGCGTTCCGGCCATGTTTCTGCTCTCCTTGAGGACGGTTTCTTATAGCATTGCCTGTGGCGCACGCAATATTATTTCACCGATACGCAAGATCGTTTCAACACCGCGCCGAATGGCCGCCTATGCCGATCCGCGCTTGGGGCTTTTCGCGCTCGCGCAGCGGGTCTATATGCTGTCCGGATACCAGATTCAAAGACAAAGGTGGCACCCATGGCCGAGACGCGACACACGAAGGTTCTGATCATCGGCTCGGGGCCTGCGGGCTATACGGCGGGCGTCTATGCCAGCCGCGCCATGCTTGAACCGATCCTTGTGCAGGGCATCGAACCGGGTGGCCAGCTGACAACCACGACCGAAGTCGAAAACTGGCCCGGCGACACCGAAGTGCAGGGGCCCGACCTCATGGTGCGGATGCAGGACCATGCCAAGGCAATGGGCTGCGAGATCATCGGCGACATCATCGTGTCGCTGGACACGAATGCGCGCCCCTTCGTGGCAAAGGGTGACAGCGGCACGACCTACACGGCCGATGCGGTGATCCTGGCCACGGGCGCGCGCGCCAAATGGCTGGGGCTGCCTTCGGAAGATGCGTTCAAGGGTTTTGGCGTGTCTGCCTGCGCCACCTGCGACGGCTTTTTCTATCGTGGTCAGGAAATCGTCGTGATCGGTGGCGGCAACACCGCGGTCGAAGAGGCGCTGTTTCTGACCAACTTCGCCTCGAAGGTCACGCTGATCCATCGTCGCGACACATTGCGCGCCGAAAGGATCCTGCAGGATCGCCTGTTCAAGAACCCCAAGATCGAAACCCTCTGGTTCCACCAACTGGAAGAGGTGATCGGCGAGGACAATCCCAAGGGTGTCACGGGCGTGCGCGTCAAGCATGTCGACACCGGCGCGATCACCGAGATCCCCTGCAAGGGCGTGTTCGTGGCCATCGGCCATGCGCCTGCGAACGAACTGGTCAAGGATGTGCTGGAGCTGCACAACGGCGGTTACGTCACCGTCAAGCCGGGCAGCACCGAGACCTCGATTCCCGGCATCTTCGCCGCGGGCGACCTGACGGACCACAAGTATCGTCAGGCCGTGACATCGGCGGGGATGGGCTGCATGGCGGCGCTGGACGCTGAACGCTTTCTGGCCGGGCATCAGGGATAATCGTCCACGGATCTGCAAAAAAGACTCACTTTCGTCCGAAATCTAACTTTCGGGCGAAGTCTGCTTGAATTTCGTCCCTTTCAAGCGCTAGACGGCCCCCGATCCTGCATGGTTTTGCAGGCTCGCAACCGCTTGTGACTTACCTGGTTTCCCGTCTGATCCGCATTGAAAGACCTATCATGTACACGCCCAACCTGGCACCGATCCCCGAACTTTACGTCTCCTACGAGAGCGCACAGAAACTCAAGATCGAGGCCGGTCAGCTGATCAGCTGGGATCTGACCCCGCGCCAGGTCTGTGACCTGGAACTGCTGATGAACGGCGGCTTCAACCCGTTGAAAGGGTTCCTGAGCCAGCAAGATTACGACAGCGTCGTGGACCGCATGCGCCTGGCCGATGGCACGCTCTGGCCGATGCCGATCACGCTGGATGTGCCCGATGCCTTTGCCGAGAAGCTGGAAATCGGTCAGGACATCGCGCTGCGCGACCAGGAAGGCGTGATCCTGGCCACGATGACCGTGACCGACCGCTGGGTGCCCAACAAGGCGCTTGAGGCGGAAAAGGTATTTGGTGCCGACGATTCCGCCCATCCGGCGGTCAACTACCTGCACAACACCGCGGGCGCCGTCTATCTGGGTGGGCCTGTCACCGGCATCCAGCAGCCCGTGCATTATGATTTCAAGGGACGCCGCGACACGCCGAACGAGTTGCGCGCCCTGTTCCGCAAGCTGGGCTGGCGCAAGGTCGTGGCCTTCCAGACCCGCAACCCGCTGCACCGCGCGCACCAGGAACTGACCTTCCGCGCCGCGCGCGAAGCACAGGCCAACCTGCTGATCCATCCGGTCGTGGGCATGACCAAGCCGGGTGACGTCGATCATTTCACGCGCGTGCGCTGCTATGAGGCGGTGCTGGATCAATATCCGTCCTCCACCACGACGATGAGCCTGCTGAACCTTGCCATGCGCATGGCCGGCCCGCGCGAAGCGGTCTGGCACGGGCTGATCCGCAAGAACCACGGCTGCACCCATTTCATCGTGGGCCGCGACCACGCCGGTCCCGGCAAGAACAGCGCGGGCCAGGATTTCTACGGCCCCTATGACGCGCAGACCCTGTTCAAGGAACATGAGGCCGAGATCGGGCTGGAGATGGTCGATTTCAAGCACATGGTCTATGTGCAGGAAAAGGCGCAGTATTTCCCCGCCGATGAGGTGCCGGAAGGCTCGACCGTGCTGGACATCTCGGGCACCGAATTGCGCCGCCGTCTGGCCGAAGGGCTGGAGATCCCCGAGTGGTTTTCCTTCCCGCAAGTCGTGTCCGAACTGCGCCGCACCCGCCCGCCACGGTCCAGGCAGGGCTTTACCGTCTTCTTCACGGGCTTTTCGGGCTCGGGCAAGTCAACCATCGCCAATGCGCTGATGATCAAGCTGATGGAGATGGGGGGCCGCCCCGTCACGCTGCTGGATGGTGACGTGGTGCGCAAGAACCTCAGCTCCGAGCTGGGCTTCAGCAAGGAACACCGCGACCTGAACATCCGCCGCATCGGCTATGTCGCCTCCGAGATCACCAAGAACGGCGGGATCGCGATCTGCGCGCCCATCGCGCCCTATGCCACCACCCGCCGCGCCGTGCGCGAGGAGATCGAGCAGTTCGGCGCCTTCCTGGAGGTGCATGTCGCCACCAGTCTGGAAGAATGCGAACGCCGTGACCGCAAGGGCCTCTACAAGCTGGCGCGCGAGGGCAAGATCAAGGAATTCACCGGGATTTCCGATCCTTACGATATCCCCGAAAACCCCGAACTGCGCCTGGACACCGAGAATGTCGAAGTGGACAACTGCGCGCATCAGGTGATCCTGAAGCTGGAAAGCATGGGGCTGATCGCGGTCTGACCCGCAGCCCGGCGCGACATGCAAAAGGCCGCATCACGCGATGCGGCCTTTTTTGATCCTGCGGACAGGCAAGCCTGTCAGTGTACGGCGACCGGGGCCATCTGGTTCTGGCGCGCCAGCACAAAGGCCAGCCTGCGATCCTTGACCAGCGCCAGCTGATTGCCGGTTGCATCGTGCACGGCATAAAGCGTGTCCATGCCCATGGCTTGCTGGCGAATGTCCTCGGGCAGGTCGGCCACCTTCACGGGGCGCACATAGACGATGGGGTTTGCGCCCTCGTCACCGAAATCGAATTTCGCATCCATGGCTTATCCTTTCCTGATCCTGATGGTCTGAACAACCGTCTCGGGTTCGGCGCGGCTCAGGTCCACATGCAGCAGACCGTTTTCCATGATCGCCTCGCCCACCTCGACCCCGTCGGCCAGCACGAAGCTGCGCTGGAACTGACGCGCGGCGATACCGCGATGCAGATAGACGCGCCCCTCGCCATCGTCGCGTTGCCGACCCCGGATCACCAGTTGGCGATCCTCGACCGTGATGGCCAGATCGGTTTCGCCAAACCCCGCAACCGCAAGGGTGATCCTGTAGGAATTATTCGACGTCTGTTCGATATTGAAAGGCGGATAGCCTTCGTTGCCGGATTTCGCATTCCGCTCCAGCAACCGTTCCAGCTGGTCGAAACCCAGCAGATAGGGGTGTGACCCCAAGGTCAGTTTCGTCATCGACACGTCCTTGTCAAAAGCGACCGTCCAAACCAAGGGCCCCTGTGCGGCGACCCCTTCGTCTAAAATATGGGGCGCAGGTCTGCGGTGCACAAGTCCCCAGATGCAACCGGGGCCAAACCAAAGGGGGCCACACCGAGATACTTTGCGAATTGCCCGTTTTTCAGTATGTTGTTGGTCCGTGCACGACACGGGGGAATCACCTGCCTGGGAAATTCACGCCATGAACGCCATCAGCGATATCTCGATGAAGACCGACGATGTGCTGCGTGTGGAGCTTGAGGTTTTCCGCCGCGAGCATCGTGATCTTGACGATGCCATCACTGCCCTTGTCGAAAAGGGAACCGGCGATCAGCTGACCATACAACGGCTGAAAAAGAAGAAACTGCGCCTCAAGGACATGATCGCCCGGATCGAGGATCGCCTGACCCCCGATATCATCGCCTGATCCCGTGCCATTGCACAGGGCAGCGCCTTGGCTATAGTGCGCGCTCAATCTGACAGGGGGTGCGCGCGCATGGCCGACATCAAGGTAGGGATCATCATGGGCAGCCAGTCGGACTGGCCGACCATGAAGGAAGCAGCCGACATGCTGGATGCGCTGGGCGTGCCCTATGAGGCGCGGATCGTGTCGGCGCATCGCACGCCGGACCGGCTGTGGGACTACGGCAAGAGCGCCGTGGATCGCGGCCTTCAGGTGATCATCGCGGGCGCGGGCGGTGCGGCGCATCTGCCGGGCATGATGGCCTCCAAGACGCGCGTGCCGGTGATCGGCGTGCCGGTCCAGACCAAGGCGCTGTCAGGTGTGGACAGCCTTTACTCGATCCTGCAGATGCCGCGCGGCTATCCGGTCGCGACCATGGCGATCGGTGCGGCAGGGGCGGCCAATGCCGGGCTGATGGCGGCCGGTATTCTGGCCCTTCAGGATGCGGCGCTGGCCGCACGTCTGGACGCCTGGCGCGCGGATCTGTCCGCCTCGATCCCCGAGGTGCCTGTGGATGAGTGAGATGCTGAAAACGGGTGCCACCATCGGCATTCTGGGCGGCGGGCAACTGGGCCGCATGCTGTCTGTCGCGGCCAGCCGCCTTGGCTTTCGCACCCATATCTTCGAGCCGGGCGCGCATCCGCCAGCCGCCGATGTGGCGCATCAGGTGACAACCGCCCCTTACGAGGATGCCGCCGCCCTTGGTGCCTTTGCGGCATCGGTCGATGTGATCACCTACGAGTTCGAGAACATCCCCACCACGGCGCTGGACCTGCTGGAGCCGCTGCGCCCGATCCGTCCGGGCCGCGAGGCGCTGCGCATCAGCCAGGACCGGATCACCGAGAAGGATTTCCTGACCGGGCTGGGGCTGCAGACCGCGCCCTATGCCGCCGTGGACGATGCCACATCCCTTGACGCGGCGATTGCCGCCGTGGGCGTGCCCGCGATCCTCAAGACCCGGCGCTTTGGCTATGACGGCAAGGGGCAGTCGCGGCTGATGACTGCGGCGGATGCGCCCCGCGCACTGGCCGATATGGCCGGCAGCCCCGCGATCCTGGAAGGGTTCGTTGATTTCCAGTACGAGGTGTCGGTGATCGGCGCGCGCAACACGCGTGGCGATGTGGCCTGCTACGATCCGGGCGAGAACGTGCACCGTGACGGGATCCTGCATACGACCACGGTGCCCTCGCGCCTGTCCGGCAAGTTGCGCATGGATGCGGTGCTGCTGACCGCGAAGATCCTGAACGCGCTGGATTATGTGGGCGTCATGGGGGTCGAGCTGTTTGTCACGCCCCAGGGTCTGATCGTGAACGAGATCGCGCCGCGCGTGCACAATTCGGGTCACTGGACGCAGAACGGCTGCACCATCGACCAGTTCGAGCAGCATATCCGCGCCGTCGCGGGCTGGCCGCTTGGCGATGGGTCGCGCCATGCCGATGTGGTGATGGAAAACCTGATCGGCGCCGACATGGACCGCGTGCCGGATCTGGCGCGCGAGCCCGCAACGGCCCTGCATCTTTACGGCAAGGCCGAGGTCAAGGCCGGTCGCAAGATGGGCCATGTGAACCGGATCGTGACGCCCAAGGGCTGAGGTGTCCGGCCTTCAGCGGAAGGCCGGCCCATGCGCCCAGATCGTCAGCGACTGGCGCTGCCCCATGGTGACGGGCGTGACGCGGTGCAACAGGAAGCTTGGAAAGATCGTGGCATCCCCCTGCCCCAGGCTGGCCTCTTGGGCATGGGCGCTTGGCATGACCTCCAGCCGTCCGCCCGCGTAGCCATCGGGCGTCGACAGTTGCACCACCATCGTCAGTTTGCGCTGCCGCGCCAGCGGGCCATCACCGATGTCGGAATGCCAGTCGAAATGCCCCTCGCGCTCGGCCCCGTAGCGGGCGACCTGGGCGCTTTCGGAAAAGCTTTGCAGATCGAAGCCGAAAACATCGCGATTGGCCTCGCGCACCACGTCGATGATGCGGTCCATCACCCATTCGCTGCCCGGCACATCATCCAGCCAGACCAGGTCGGCGCGGCGCAGGTTGTGGTCCTGGTTCTGGCCGACAAGCCGTGCATCGCGGGCGGGCGCCGCATCGGCCATCGCCACGATTCGCTCGCATTCCTCGGCGGAAAAGGCCGCCGGCCTCGCATGAACCGCGATCATCCTGATACCCTTGTGTGAAAGTCGCGGTCTTGTGCCAAAACGCGCGGGCGACTGCCCGTCAGAACGCGACGGGCAGGTCGTTTTTCACCTTGTAGCACAGCGGGGATTTCAATTCGCCGCCTGACAGGCCATATCGCGGGCATGACGGATGCTTTGCCCAGTCTCGACCAGATCGAAGACATGGCCCGCCGCACGGTGGATGGCCTGCCAGCAGCGTTTCGCGGCGCGGCCTTGCAGGTCGCGATCTGCGTTGTGGACTGGCCCGACGCCGAGATGCTGCGCGAGCTTGAGATCGACGATCCGCTTGACCTGACCGGTCTCTATGACGGCATCCCCATGACGGAAAAATCGGTGTTCGATCAACCGATGGGCCCCGATACGGTCTGGCTTTTCCGCGAACCGATCCTTGATGAATGGCACGCGCGCGGCGACGTGACGATCGAGGACCTCGTGGCCCATGTCACCATCCACGAGTTCGCGCATCATTTCGGCTGGTCGGACGATGACATCGCCGCCATAGATCAATGGTGGGAATAGGCGCGCCCGGCCCGGGTCACGCCCCGCTATTGTCGCGCCAGCGGTTCACGATCGGATAACGGCGATCCAGCCAGAAGGCCCGCGGGCTGAGGCGCGTCCCCGGCGCGGACTGGAAGCGCTTGTATTCGCTGATGTAAAGCAGATGCTCGATCCGCTTGACGGTGGCCCGGTCATAGCCTGCGGCCACGCAATCCTCGACCGAGGCTTCGGCATCCACCAGCAACATCAGGATTGCATCCAGCACCTCGTAGGGGGGCAGGCTGTCCTCGTCCTTCTGGTCGGGGCGCAATTCGGCGCTGGGGGGTTTTTCGATGATCCGGGTCGGGATCACCTCGCCCGCAGGGCCTTTCATCCAGTCGCGGTGGTTCTCGTTGCGCCAACGGCAGGCGGCAAACACGCGCGTCTTGTACATGTCCTTGATCGGGTTGTAGCCGCCCGCCATGTCGCCATAGATCGTGGCATAGCCCACCGCGACTTCGGACTTGTTGCCCGTGGTCAGCAGCATGTTGCCGAACTTGTTGCTCATCGCCATCAGCAGCAGGCCGCGCAGGCGGGATTGTATGTTTTCCTCGGTCAGGTCGGGGTCACGTCCTGCGAAAAGCGGTGCCAGCGTTTCGGTCACGGCGGCGCGCGTGGCGCTGATCGGCACCGTGTCATAGGCGCAGCCCAGCGCCTCGGCCACGGCGCGGGCATCATCAAGCGAGGCTTGCGAGGTGTATTCCGAGGGCAGCATCACGCAGCGCAGGTTGTCCGCACCGATCGCATCGGCGGCGATCGTGGCCACGATCGCGCTGTCGATCCCGCCCGACAGCCCCAGGATCGCGGATCGAAACCCGGTCTTGCCCATGTAGTCGCGCAGGCTTTCGACCATGGCGCGGTAGTCCTGTTCCATCGCCTCGGGCATAAGGGCGCGCGCGCCTTCGGACGCGATCCAGCCATCGGGGCCCTGGATGAAATCCACATGGACCACCGCCTCGTCGAACAGCGGCAGTTGCACGGCCAGCGCACCGCCGGGGTTCAGCACGAAGGATCCGCCGTCAAAGACCTGATCGTCCTGCCCGCCTACCATGTTCAGGTAGACCAGTGGCAATTCGGTTTCGATGACGCGGGCGACCATCATGTTCTGGCGCACTTCCATCTTGCCGCGGAAATAGGGGCTGCCATTGGGCACCAGCAGCAATTCGGCCCCGGTTTCGGCCAGGGTTTCGGCGACGTCGGGATGCCAGGCATCCTCGCAGATCGGGCTGCCGATCCGCACGGGGCCGATGCTGTAGGGGCCCTGGGGCGGACCCGCGTCGAAGATGCGTTTTTCGTCGAAAACAGTCTCGTTCGGCAGATGCTGCTTGAGAACGCGCGCCGTGACCTGCCCACCCTGCAGGATGAACCACGCGTTATACAGCTTGCCCCTCTCGACCCATGGCCCGCCGATCCCGATGGCGGGGCCATCGGCGCAGTCGCGGGCCAGCGCCTCGATCCGGGCGATGGCAGCCTGCTGGAAGGCGGGCTTCATCACGAGGTCCTGCGTGTTGTAGCCGGTGATGAACATCTCGGGCAGCGCCAGCATGTCCGCACCTGCGTCACGCGCCTGTTCCCAGGCGGCGCACGCGCGGGCGGCATTGCCCTCAAGATCGCCCAGGACGGGGTTGAGCTGTGCAAGTGTCAGGCGAAAACGCGCGGCCATGATCTGCCCTCTGATCGGTCATTCCCCCGATGACTTAGCAGATCACGTGGCAAGGGAAAGCCGATATGCGGCAAAAGGCGTTGTCTGGCGGCGCGCCCTCCTTTAGGTTCCGGGGCTGAGCAAGGCCTGTCCGCGCCGGGCGGGCCACAGCGATCAAGGACATGGCATGAAGCAGACGCGCACGATCTTCGGGATGTGCCTTGTGGCAGGGCTGACACTGGGCGCCAGCCTGTCGGCGCAACAGGCCAGCGATGTGCAGACCAAGCAATATGACGATGGCGGGGTCTACGAGGGCACGTTCCTGAACGGGCTGCAGCATGGGACGGGCACCTACCGGCTGCCCAACGGATACGAATATACCGGCGACTGGGTCGAGGGCGAGATCCGCGGCAACGGCGTGGCGCGCTTTCCCAACGGGTCGGTCTACGAGGGGCAGTTCCAGCGTGGCAAGCCCGAGGGCGTGGGCCGCATCGTCTTTACCGATGGCGGCACCTATGAGGGCGAGTGGCTGGATGGCAAGATCACCGGGCAGGGTATCGCCGCCTATGCCAACGGCATGCGCTATGAGGGCGGATTCCTGGAAGCCCTGCACCACGGGCGCGGCGTGATGCAAAGCCCCGGCGGCTATGTCTATGACGGCACATGGGATCGCGGGATCAAGGATGGTAACGCGCGCATCACCTATCCCGATGGCGCCGTCTATGAAGGTGCCGTGGTGCGCGGCGCGCGCGAGGGCACGGGCATTCTGACCATGCCCGACGGTCTGATCTACGAGGGCACCTGGAAAGACGGCCAGATCAATGGCGAAGGCAAGCTGACCCAGCCCAATGGCGACATCTATGAAGGCACCCTGGTCGAGGGGCGCCGCGAGGGACAGGGCCGCGTGACCTATGCCAATGGCGACGCATATGTCGGCGGGTTCGTCGATGACCTGCGCCACGGCGAGGGCGTCTTTACCGGCACGGACGGCTATGTCTACCAGGGGTCCTGGGTGGCGGGGCGGATCGACGGGCAAGGCCGCGTCACCTATCCCGACGGGTCGGTCTACGAGGGCCAGTTCCGCGCCGACCTGCCGGATGGCACAGGCACGATCACCTATCCCGACGGCTCCACCTACGAAGGCGGGTGGCAGGCCGGCGTGATCCAGGGCCAGGGTCGCGCCGTCTATGCCAATGGGCTGATCTACGAGGGCGGGTTTCGCGAAGCGAAGAACCACGGCACCGGGGTGATGACCTATCCCGATGGCTACCGCTATGAAGGCGAATGGCTGGACGGGCAGCGCCATGGGCAGGGTGTCGCCACCTACCCCGATGGCACCGTCTATACCGGGCAGTTCGTGAACGGGCAGCGCGAGGGCCAGGGCGAGATCGTGATGTCCGACGGGTTTTCCTATACCGGGCAATGGCGCGCCGGCGAGATCGACGGGCGCGGCATCGCAACCTATGCCAATGGCGATGTCTATGAGGGCATGTTCAGCGCCGGACGCCGCCAGGGCGAAGGCACGATGCGCTATGCCTCGGGCCTGGAGGTGACGGGAAATTGGCAGAACGGCGCACCACCCGCCGAAGAAGGTGCAGCGCCCGCCCCCGCGCCCGAGGCGGCACCCGCCGATACACCGGCCGTGCCTGCCGACTGACCGCGCGCCCGGCGCCGCTGATGCGATTGGATATTTGGAGCAAGAAGAAACAGGGCGGCGCGCCCCTGTCAGATCCGCTTGCCGGCCTGCATCCGCACGAGGAAAGCGTCCGCCTCGGCCAGAACGGTGGCGCGACGATCCTCGGCCATGCGATCCCATGTGGCATACATCTGCCCCATCCGCGGATTGGACGCGAACCGTTCGCGGTGGCGGATCAGGAAGTGCCAGTAGAGCAGGTTGAACGGACAGGCGCGCGGGCCGGTCTTGTCCTTGACCCGGTAGGCGCATGATCCGCAGTAATCCGACATCCTGTCGATGTAATTGCCGGACGAGACATAGGGTTTCGACGCGATGATGCCGCCATCGGCAAACAGGCTCATGCCGACCACATTCGGCGCCTCGACCCATTCATAGGCGTCGGCATAGACGGCCAGGTACCAATCCTGCACCTGTGCGGGGTCGATCCCGGCCAGCAGTGCGAAATTGCCCGTGACCATCAGGCGCTGGATATGGTGGGCATAGGCGTTTTCCGCCGTCTGGGTCACCGCGCGCTCCATGCAGCGCATGTCGGTCGGCGCGCCCCAGAACAGGTCCGGCAGATCGTTCCTGTGGCCCAGCGCGTTGCGGCGGGTGTAGTCGGGACCTTCGCGATACCAGATCCCGCGCACATATTCGCGCCAGCCGATGATCTGGCGGATGAAACCTTCGGCCGCGTTCAGGGGGGCCTGGCCCGCTTTCCAGGCCTCCTCGACCCGCTGGCAGACCTCGAGCGGACCCAGAAGGCCCGCGTTCAGGTAAAGCCCGATCAGCGCATGATACATGAAGGGCTGGTCGGCCAGCATCGCATCCTGGTAATCGCCAAACCCCGGCAGGCCGCCTGCGATCCAGTGATCCAGGTGTTCCAGTGCCTGCGCGCGGTCCGTGCCGAACCAGAAGGGGCGCAACTGCCCGAAATGGTTGGAAAAGCGCGCCTCGACCAGGTCCAGCACCTCGGCGGTGACGGCATCGGGTTCAAACCTGAGGGGCCCGTCGAAGGTGACCGCATCGGGTGCGGGCTTGCGGTTGTCATGGTCATAGTTCCACTGCCCGCCCGCAGGCTGATCCCCGTCCATCAACAGCCCGGTCTTGCGGCGCATCTCGCGGTAGAAATACTCCATCCGCAGCTGCTTGCGATCCTTGGCCCAGGCCTCGAACTCGGTCGCGGTGGCGATGAAGCGATCATCGCGCAGCATGTGCAGCTTGAGCGGCATGTCGTCCAGCGCGGCGCGCAGGCGCCAGTCGCCGGGTTCCGTGGCGATCACGCCGGTGGCCTTGCGGTCGGCGGCACGGCGCAGCAACTCTCCGGCAATGGTGCCCGTGTTGGCGGGATCATCCAGCCGCGTGTAATCCACAGCCCATCCCGCATCCCGCAGACGCACCGCGAATTTGCGCATGGCCGCGAACAGAAACGCGATCTTCTTGGGGTGATGGGGCACATGCCCGGCCTCTTCCGCCACCTCGGCCATGACCACCACGTCGCGATCAGGATCGGCGG
This sequence comes from Paracoccaceae bacterium, assembly GCA_030758115.1. GTDB lineage: Bacteria > Pseudomonadota > Alphaproteobacteria > Rhodobacterales > Rhodobacteraceae > Seohaeicola. The sequence goes on from JANREX010000026.1 coordinate 41,862, forward strand.
CCTTCAGCGCGGCCATTCCATCGGACAGCTGATCGCCCAGAACCAGAACCAGCCGCGTCACCAGGCCACCCGCTTGCCTTGCCAGTCGAAGAAACCGCCCGTCTCGGCCGGGGTCAGCGCCTCGATCACGCCCAGCAGGTTGCTTGCGGCCCGATCCGGCGGCACCCGGTCATGGGAGGCGGCATATTCGGCGGTAAAGTCTGTGGCGACCGTGCCGGGATGCAGCGCCACGCAAAGCGCATGGCGATGACTGCGCGCCAGTTCGATGGCGCCGGTGTGGATCATCTGGTTCAGCGCGGCCTTGGCGGTGCGATAGCTGTACCAGCCGCCAAGGGCGTTGTCCCCGATCGAGCCCACCCGCGCCGAGAGGGCTGCAAAGACCGCCCGCCGGTCACGCGGCAGCAGGCGCAGGCTGTGTTTCAGCACCAGGGACGGCCCGATGCAGTTCAGCGCGAACTGATCCGCCATGGCCTGCGCGGTGACGCGGCGGATCGTCTTTTCCGGTGCGGCCCCCCCGATCTCCAGCGCGCCGGTCGCGACAAGGATCAGGTCGAACCCTGGCTCCAGCCCGCCGAGACATGCCGCCACGCTGTCTTCATGCGTCACATCAAGACCGTCATCGCGCCGCGACAGACCCGTCACGGCAACGCCGCGCGCCTGCAATGCCGCCACGAGTGCGGCGCCGATGCCACCCGAAGCTCCTATGATCAATGCCTTTTCCATGCAGCGGGACCTAGGCGCAAGGCTTCGGTCTTCAATGCACGGACCCTGAAATTCGGGCTTTTCATTTGCCGCGCGCCGCGTATAACCTGACGTCATGACGATGTTGGCACATAATGCGACCCCGGCACGCGCTTTGCGCGCGTCCTTCGCTGCTGCCCTTCTGCTGTCGCTAAGCCGCCTCTGAGCGTGCCGGCCCGGCGCGACCGCTCAGAGGATGTGCACCCCGCGCCAAGCCCATCAGCAGACATGAAAAGAGACCCGACATGACCGACAAATCCGCACAAGACCGCGTCTTGATCTTCGATACGACATTGCGCGACGGCGAGCAAAGCCCCGGCGCCACCATGACCCATTCCGAGAAGCTGGAAATCGCGGAACTTCTGGATGACATGGGTGTCGACATCATCGAGGCGGGCTTTCCCATCGCCTCCGAGGGTGACTTCCGCGCCGTCAAGGAAATCGCCGAACGCTCCAAGGAGGCCGTGATCTGCGGCCTGGCGCGGGCCAATTTCGCCGATATCGACCGCTGCTGGGAGGCCGTGAAACACAGCGCGCGCCCGCGCATCCACACGTTCATCGGCACCTCGCCGCTGCACCGCGCCATTCCGAACCTGACCCAGGACGAGATGGCCGAGCGTATCCACCAGACCGTCAGCCATGCGCGGAACCTGTGCGACAACGTGCAATGGTCGCCGATGGATGCCACGCGCACCGAACATGACTATCTGTGCCGGGTGATCGAGATCGCGATCAAGGCGGGCGCCACCACGATCAACATTCCCGATACCGTGGGCTATACAGCGCCGCGCGAAAGCGCCGATCTGATCCGCATGCTGAAGGAACGTGTGCCGGGTGCCGATCAGGTGATCTTCGCCACCCATTGCCACAATGACCTCGGGATGGCGACCGCCAACGCCCTGGCCGCGGTCGAGGCGGGCGCGCGCCAGATCGAGTGCACGATCAACGGGTTGGGCGAGCGCGCCGGAAACACCGCGCTGGAAGAGGTGGTGATGGCGCTGAAGGTGCGCAATGACATCATGCCCTATCGCACCCGCGTGGATACGACCAAGATCATGAACATCTCGCGCCGCGTGGCGACCGTGTCGGGCTTTCCGGTGCAGTTCAACAAGGCCATCGTGGGCAAGAACGCCTTCGCGCACGAGTCCGGCATCCATCAGGACGGGATGCTGAAGAATGCCGAAACCTTCGAGATCATGCGCCCCGAAGATATCGGCCTGACCGCCTCGAACCTGGTGATGGGCAAGCATTCGGGCCGCGCGGCACTGCGCGACAAGCTGCGCCAGCTGGGTCACGAGGTGGGCGACAACCAGCTCAAGGACATCTTCGTGCGGTTCAAGGAATTGGCCGATCGCAAGAAGGAAGTCTATGACGAGGATATCGTGGCGCTGGTGTCGGCCACGGCGGATGCGGGCAATGACCGGTTGCAGATCGTCTCGCTCAAGGTGATCTGCGGCACCGGCGGCCCGGCCGAGGCGACCCTCGAGATGGAAATCGACGGCAAGGACGCCATCGCGACCGAACATGGCGATGGCCCGGTCGATGCCACCTTCAAGGCGGTGCGCGCGCTGCATCCCAACAAGGCGCGGCTGCAGCTCTACCAGGTGAATGCCGTGACCGAGGGCACGGACGCCCAGGCAACCGTCAGCGTCAGGCTGGAAGAGGATGGGATGATTGCCACGGGCCAGTCCGCCGATACCGACACCGTCGTCGCCTCGGCGCGGGCCTATGTGAACGCGCTCAACCGGCTGTTGGTGCGCCGCGAAAAGACCGGCCCGGGTGCCGACCGGCGCGAGATCAACTACAAGGATGTCAGCTGATCCAGCTGATCCGACCTGCAAAGCAAGGCCCGCCGCCACCACGCGGCGGGCCTTTTGCATGATCGGCTTCTTCTTGCCGGAAATATCCTCGGGGGAGTCCCGCAGGGACGGGGGCAGACAGCCCCCCTGCCCGGCTTCAGCGCTTGGCGAACATCGCGGTCAGCCGCCGCGCTTCCGCCTCGATCCCCCAGGGCGCGTTCACGATGAACATGCCCGATCCCACCATCCGGTGACCGGGCCGCACGGGCGGGAAACGCACCTCGTGGCGCAGCGCGCCGGGCAGGCCCTGCGCCTCCAGCGCCGCCAGCATCGGACCATGGGTGCCACCTGTCAGGATCGGGTACCACAGGCAGATGATGCCGACATTCCACTTGCGATGCAGCTTGGCGATCTGGTCCGGTATCCGGTCGTAGTCGGCCTTGACCTCGTAGCTGGGGTCGATCAGCAAAAGCCCGCGCCGCGGCTCGGGCGGGCACAGGGCCTGGGCCATGGCAAACCCGTCCTGCCGGTGGATGCGCGCGCCATGGGGCGACATGGCGAACTCAAGGGCTGCATGTTCCTGCGGGTGCAATTCGGCCAGGTGCATCCGGTCCCCGGCGCGCAGGATCTGCGCCGCCAGCAGGGGCGATCCGGCATAGGCCTGCGCCCCATGGGTCGCACGGACCTGCGCCAGGGCCGCAAGATAGGGATGATCGGCAGGCATTCCACCCGCGCGCAGGACTGCACCGATACCTGCCGCCGCCTCTCCGGTCTTCAGCGCCTCGGGCGCATCCAGCAGATAGAGCGCGCGCCCCGCATGGGTTTCGAGGTAGCTCAAGGGTTTGTCCTTGGCCGTCAGATAGGCCAGCATGCGGCAGAGCAGCGCATGTTTGTGAACATCCGCCGGATTGCCCGCATGATAGATATGTTGGTAGGACAGCATCCGCGCTGCATAGCCCATCGGCCGGAACGGCGAAAGTGCGCTGATGAAGAATCAAGCGGGGTCTTTCGCTGGGGCCACCCTGCCCCTATAAGGACAAGTGGCCTGCATGGGCAGAGTCGCGGGTAACTTGTAAAATTTCAACAATGGACTGACACGATGTCACTTTTTGATAAGATGCCAAGCATTTTCGCCTCGGATATGGCGATCGACCTCGGCACGGCCAATACGCTGGTCTATGTCAAGGGCAAGGGCATCGTGCTCAGCGAGCCGTCGGTCGTGGCCTACCACATCAAAGATGGTGTAAAAAAGGTTCTGGCCGTGGGTGAGGATGCCAAGCTGATGCTGGGCCGCACCCCTGGCAGCATCGAGGCGATCCGCCCGATGCGGGACGGTGTGATTGCCGATTTCGACACTGCGGAAGAGATGATCAAGCACTTCATCCGCAAGGTTCTGAAGCGGTCCACCTTTTCAAAACCCAAGATCATCGTCTGCGTGCCCCATGGCGCGACGCCGGTCGAGAAACGCGCGATCCGGCAGTCGGTACTCTCTGCAGGGGCCCGCAAGGCCGGCTTGATTGCCGAACCCATCGCTGCGGCCATCGGTGCGGGGATGCCGATCACGGACCCCACCGGCAACATGGTGGTGGATATCGGCGGCGGCACGACCGAGGTTGCAGTGCTGTCGCTGGGCGACATCGTCTATGCGCGTTCCGTCCGGGTGGGCGGCGACCGGATGGACGAGGCGATCATCAACTACCTGCGTCGTCAGCACAACCTGCTGGTGGGCGAGGCGACGGCGGAACGCATCAAGACCTCTATCGGCACGGCGCGCATGCCCGATGACGGGCGCGGCACCTCGATGATGATCCGCGGGCGTGACCTTCTGAACGGCGTGCCGAAAGAGACCGAGATCAGCCAGGCGCAGGTGGCCGAAGCCCTCAGCGAACCGGTGCAGCAGATCTGCGAGGCCGTGATGACCGCGCTGGAAGCGACACCGCCGGACCTGGCCGCCGACATCGTGGATCGTGGCGTCATGCTGACCGGTGGCGGCGCGCTGCTGGGCGATCTGGACCTGGCGCTGCGCGAACAGACGGGCCTGGCCGTATCCATCGCGGACGAGGCGCTCAACTGTGTGGCGCTGGGGACAGGCAAGGCGCTCGAATACGAAAAACAGCTGCGTCACGCGATCGATTACGACAGCTGATCCTTTCACCCTCTGACATCAGGGGTCCGACGTGGCAAAGGACAAATCGCAGGCCGATGACTATCTTGCCCCCCTCAAGCGCTTGCTGCTGGGGGTACTGGTCCTGTGCCTGATCGGTCTTTTCCTGCTGTGGCGGATCGACAGCCCGCGCGTTGAACGGTTCCGGGCGGCGGTTGTGGACAGGGTCGTGCCCAGTTTCGACTGGGCGATGGCACCGGTCACGGCCACGGTGCACCTGGTCCGGGATTTCCAGAGCTATCAGCGGATCGTCCAGCAGAACCAGGACCTGCGCAACGAATTGCAGAAGATGAAGGCCTGGAAAGAGGCCGCGCTTCAGCTGGAACAGGAAAACGCCCGCCTTCTGGACCTGAACAAGGTCCGGCTGGACCCGCGCCTGACCTTTGTGACGGGTGTGGTGCTGGCCGACAGCGGCTCGCCCTTCCGGCAGTCCGTGCTGCTGAATGTGGGCGCGCGTGACGGGATCGTCGATGGCTGGGCCACGATGGACGGCATCGGCCTTGTGGGGCGCATCTCTGGCGTGGGGCGCGACACCTCGCGGGTGATCCTGCTGACCGATCCGGCCAGCCGGATACCGGCCACGATCCAGCCCTCGGGGCAGACCGCGATCGTGCAGGGTGACAATACGGCCGCGCCACCGATTTCGTTCCTCGAGGATCCAGACCTTGTGCGCCCCGGCGACAGGGTCGTGTCCTCGGGCGATGGCGGGGTGTTTCCGGCTGGTCTGCTGATCGGCCAGGTCGCCGCCGATCCCGGCGGGCGGCTGCGCGTGATCCTTGCCGCCGATTACGAGCGGCTTGAATTCCTGCGCGTGCTGCGCAACCCCGGCACCGAGGTGATCCGCGACCCCGGCGCGCTGGTGGCCCCGCAGGACCAGCGCCTTGCACCGGCCCCCCTGCCCGAAGATGGCGCGATCCTGTCCGAGACGGAGGACAGCAATGGCTGAGGGGAGTACGACCCGCGTCTGGGGCATGCGTCTGATGTACCTGGCGCTTGCGCTGGCGCTGATCTTCGCAAAGCTGATCCCGCTGGATTTCCGCCCGCAGGCCTGGGCGGGCCCGGATCTTCTGGTGGCCTTTACCTTTGCCTGGGCGCTGCGCCGCCCCGAGTTCGTGCCGGCCCTGTCGATCGGCCTGGTGGTGCTGCTGGCCGATCTTCTGTTCCTGCGCCCGCCGGGTCTGTGGGCGGCCCTGATGGTGCTTGGCACCCAGGCCCTGCGCAACCGGGCCCGCAATCTGCGCGATCAACCCTTCGTGATGGAATGGCTGGCCGTCGCGGGCGTGTTCCTTGCGATATCCGTGGCAAACCGGCTGGTTCTGGCAATCCTGATGGTCCCGCAAGCGCCCTTGGGGCTGACCATCATCCATGTGCTGATGACCTTGATCTGCTATCCGGTCGTGGTCATTCTGTCACAATGGGTCTTCGGGGTGCGCAAGGCGGCGCCAGGGGATCTGGACAGGCTGGGGCAACGGATATGAGACGCAACCCGAAGGACAGCGCCGATTCCTCGCGCCGGATTACCCGGCGCGGCCTGATCCTGGGCGGCGCGCAGCTGGCCTTCATGGGCATCCTGGGCCTGAGGATGCGCTACATGCAGGTCGAACAGGCCGATCAGTTCCGCGTTCTGGCCGAAGAGAACCGCATCAGCATCCGCCTGATCGCCCCGGCCCGCGGGCAGATCTATGACCGCAACGGGGCCATGATCGCCGAAAACCAGCCCAGCTACCGGATCGTCATGGTGCGCGAGGATGCGGGCGACATCGATCTGGTGATGCGGCGTCTGGCGGCGCTGATCGACCTGCCCGAGGACGAGCAGCAGCGGGCCCTCAAGGAAATGCGCGACAGCCGTGGCGACACCCAGGTCACGGTGGCGGATCGCGTCAGCTGGGAAGACATCTCGAAGGTCGCGATCAACGCCCCGGCCCTGCCCGGCGTCACCCCCGAGGTCGGTCTGTCGCGCGCCTATCCGATGGGGCCGGATTTCGCGCATGTGGTGGGCTATGTCGGCCCGATCAGCGATTACGACCTGGAGCGGATCGAGAACCCCGACCATCTGCTGCGCATCCCGCGTTTCCAGATCGGCAAGGTCGGGCTTGAATCGCGCATGGAAGAGGTGTTGCGCGGCAAGGCCGGCACCAAACGGGTCGAGGTGAATGCCGCCGGTCGCGTGATGCGCGAACTGGACCGCCAGGAAGGCAAGGCCGGCGCGAATATCCAGTTGACCGTGGACAATGCCTTGCAGTCCTACGTTCAGGCCCGGCTTGCCGGGGAAAGCGCCGCCGCCGTCGTGATGGATTGCCAGACGGGCGATATTCTTTCCATCGCCTCGGCCCCCAGTTTCGATCCCAACCTCTTCGTGCGCGGCATTTCGGTGGCCGATTACGCGACCCTGACCGAGAACACCTATCGCCCGCTGGCCAACAAATCGGTGCAGGGGCTTTATCCGCCGGGGTCCACCTACAAGATGGTGACGGTGCTTGCGGCACTGGATGCCGGCGTGATCACCCCCGAGGAAACCGTCTGGTGTCCGGGTCACATGGAAGTCTCCGGGCGGCGCTTTCACTGCTGGAAGCGCGCGGGTCATGGGCACATGAACCTTGAAACCGCGCTGCGCGAAAGCTGCGATGTCTATTACTACGACCTGGCGCTGAAGGTGGGTATCGACGCGATGTCGGCCATGGCCGAAAAGCTGGGCATCGGCGTGCGCTTCGATCTGCCGATGTCGGCGGTGGCGCGGGGCCGCGCCCCTACACGCGACTGGAAACGCGAGAACGTGGGCCAGGACTGGGTGGTGGGTGATACGGTCAATGCCTCGATCGGGCAGGGTTTCGTACTGACCTCGCCGCTGCATCTGGCGGTGATGACGGCGCGTCTGGCCGTGGGCCGCAAGGTCGAGCCGCGCCTGATCCGCAGCATCGACGGGATCGAACAGCCCGTCGCCGCCGCGGAACCTCTGGGCTTCAACGAGAACCACATGCGCGCGATCCGTCGCGCGATGTTCGAGGCCACGAACAACCGTCGCGGCACGGCCTATGGCAGCCGGATCATCACCGACGGCTATCGCATGGCGGGCAAGACCGGCACCAGCCAGGTCCGCAACATCACCGCAGCCGAACGGGCGCGCGGCGTCATCCGCAACGAGGACCTGCCCTGGGAGCGGCGCGATCACGCATTGTTCGTGAACTATGCGCCCTATGATGATCCGCGCATCGCCGTGGCGGTGGTGGTGGAACATGGCGGCGGCGGCTCGGCGGTTGCGGCCCCGGTGGCGCGCGACATCACGTTGCAGGCCCTCTACAGGGGCGACCCGCCGCTTGACGCCTATCCCGAAGGCGACCGTTCCCGCATCCAGGCCTTGCAGGAAAGGCTGCGCCGTGAGCGTGCGCCAGCGACGCGGCCCGGGCAGGACCGCGCATGAGCTATCTTGAATATACCGTCAAGACGGTACCCTCGGGCGTCCGCAAGGTGCTCTATCTCAACTGGCCGCTGGTGCTTCTGCTGATCGCCGTGGCCAGCGTCGGTTTTCTGATGCTCTATTCCGTGGCGGGCGGATCCTTCAGCCCCTGGGTCGAGCCGCAGATGAAGCGTTTCGCGCTGGGGCTTGTGGTCATGTTCATCGTGGCCCTTGTGCCGATCTGGTTCTGGCGCAACATGGCCGCCGTTGCCTATCTGGTGTCGCTGGTCTTGCTGCTGATGGTCGAATTCTTCGGCGTCACCGGCATGGGGGCACAACGCTGGATCGACCTGGGTTTCATGCGCCTGCAACCATCGGAACTGGCCAAGGTCACGCTGGTGATGTTCCTGGCGGCCTATTACGACTGGTTGCCGATGAAGAAGGTCTCGCACCCTTTCTGGGTCGCGGTGCCGCTGTTCTTCATCCTGCTGCCGACCTTTCTGGTCCTGACGCAACCCGATCTGGGCACGGCCCTGCTTCTGGTTTTCGGCGGTGGGGGGCTGATGTTCGTGGCCGGGGTGCATTGGGGTTATTTCGCGGCCGTCTTCGCCTCGGGCGTGGGGCTGGTGGTGGCGGTGTTCCAGTCGCGCGGCACGTCCTGGCAATTGCTCAAGGATTACCAGTATCGCCGGATCGACACCTTCCTTGACCCGGCGCAGGACCCGTTGAACGCGGGCTATCACATCACCCAGGCCAAGATCGCGCTGGGATCGGGCGGCTGGACCGGTCGGGGCTTCATGCAAGGCACGCAGAGCCGGCTGAACTTCCTGCCCGAGAAACACACCGATTTCATCTTCACCACCCTGGCCGAGGAATTCGGCTTCATCGGCGGGATCTCGTTGCTGGGCCTTTACGCGCTGATCATCATCTTCTGTGTCGTCAGCGCCCTGTCGAACAAGGACCGTTTCGCCTCGTTGCTGACATTCGGCGTTGCGCTGACCTTCTTTCTCTATTTCGCCGTGAACATGTCGATGGTCATGGGCCTTGCGCCCGTCGTCGGTGTGCCCCTGCCGCTGGTCAGCTATGGCGGGTCGGCGATGCTGGTGCTGATGGTCGCCTTCGGGTTGGTCCAAAGCGCCCATATCCATAAACCAAGGTAAGACAGCATGACCGTAAACATCCTTTTCGCCGCCAAGCCTGACAGCTGGGCCGCCTATGAAACGCCGCTGAATGCGGCATTGCGCGAGGCGGGTGTCACCGCCGATCTGCGGCGCGACTTCGCGCCCGCCGAGGTGGATTACATCGTCTATGCCCCCAACAGCACGGTGCAGGACTTCACGCCCTACACCCGCTGCAAGGCTGTCCTGAACCTGTGGGCCGGGGTCGAGAACGTGGTGGGCAACACCACCTTGACACAGCCGCTGGCGCGGATGGTGGATCACGGCTTGACCCAGGGCATGATGGAATGGGTCACCGGCCATGTGCTGCGCCATCACCTGGGGATGGACGCGCATATCCACGGGCTGAAAGGCCGCTGGGACAAGCATGTGCCGCCGCTGGCCGAAGATCGGGCAGTGACGATCCTGGGCATGGGTGCGCTGGGGTCTGCCTGCGCAAGGGCACTGGCGGGCCTTGGCTTTGCCGTGACCGGCTGGAGCCGCAGTGCCCATGACGTGGAAGGCGTGAACTGCCTGCATGGCGATGCCGGTTTGGCGCAAGCGCTGTCGAAGGCGGAAATCCTGGTGCTGCTGCTGCCATTGACCGACGCGACCGAGAACCTGCTGGATGCGGCCAACCTGGCGCGGCTGCCCCGTGGTGCGGTGATCCTGAACCCCGGACGCGGCGCGCTGATCGACGACGCGGCCCTTCTGGCCGCGCTGGACAGTGGTCAGGTCGGCCATGCCACGCTGGACGTGTTCCGCGTCGAACCCCTGCCCGCGGATCATCCGTTCTGGGCGCATCCATCGGTGACGGTGACGCCGCATATCGCATCCGAGACGCGCCCCGCCTCGGCCTCGCGCGTGATCGCGGAGAACGTGCGGCGCGGCGAGGCGGGCGAGCCCTTCGTGCATCTGGTGGATCGCAAGCTGGGCTATTGATCCCGCCGTGACCTCAGCGCAGCTTGGGCGGACGTGCCGGATCTGATCCCGGCGCCATCCGCAGCACCTCCTGCACGGCCTCGGCAGGCTGGGGCAGATCGAAGCGCAGGCCATGCTGGGCCAGCCGCGCCGCCATCGGTTCGGCGGCACGGAAGAACGCCACATCCAGCGCGCCCGCCTCGATCCCCGAGAAGGTCAGCGCCTCGGCCACGGCTTTGGCCAGGGCACCTTGCGCGCCGGGTGCGGCATCGACAAAGGCCAGCATGTGCCCCTTGCCGCCACCCTCGTAGGTGACACCCAGCAGATAGGCCGCCTCGGCCAGGCCGGCGGCGCTGGCCAGCTTGGCATCCAGCGCCGTCAGCAGCAGTTCGGGCAGGCCGCGCGGCGGGGCCAGCCCCTCGATCCGGGCCTCGGCCTCGGCGGGTGCGTTGCCCAGGGTGCCGGCCAGCCATGTCACCGCCTGCGGCGGGATCAGGATCGAGGAAGGCGCCACATCAAGGTTCACGCCCATGCCGATGCCCTGCTCGGCCAGCAGCCCCGCGATGACCCGGCCGGACAGCGCGGCATAGGGCGCAGGCTTGCCCACGAATTGCGCCAGGCGGTCGTCACGGTCGAAGACCAGCACGAAACTGGCATCCCCCAGATCGAAGACCTCGGGGGTGATGTTGTCGCCCTGCGCCTCTTCGGTCAGCAGCAGAAACAGCTCGCAATCGGCCAGGCGTTCATAGAAGCGCAGGCGCGCGGCATCATCATCGGATGCAGCCTCCATCGCGGCATGGGCGGTATCAAGCGGGGTCAGGTCGGTCATCCATCACTCTCCGGACAGCGGCACGCAGATCAGGCAGGACATCCGCCGCGAACCATGGATTTTTGCGAAGCCAAGCGGTATTGCGCCAGGAGGGATGAGGCAAGGGAAAAACCCCGGGGGCATGGTCACGCCATTCCGCCACCGTTTGCGTCACAGGCGCGCGGCTGCCCAGGTGCCAGCGATGGGCATGCCCACCCACCAGGATGCGCAGCCCGATATGCCCCAGTCGGTCCATGACCCGCCCGTGCCATGTCCGCGCGCAGACCGGCGGCGGCGGCAGGTCCGCCCCCTTGGCGTCATAGCCCGGAAAGCAGAAGGCCATCGGCACGATGGCAACCCGGTCCCTGTCGTAGAATTCTTCCCGGGACAACCCCAGCCAGTCGCGCAACCGGTCGCCAGAGGGATCATCGAAGGGCCGCCCCGACTGATGCACCCGCATCCCCGGCGCCTGCCCGGCAATCAGAAGGCGCGCACCCGGGCGGAACCACACAACGGGGCGCGGCGCATGGGCTGTCACCGTGGCCGCAAAGCGCGCATGGCACAGGGTGCAGGCCGCAATATCATGGGCAAGATCGCATGGCAGGTCGGTCATCGCGCCAAGTGTAGCATTCACCCCGGAGGGGTCCATACCGGCAAACCTGACGGGCAACTTCGGCTTGGTGAATTTTCGCGAGTTAGGGTATAGTCGCGCACGAAAGCCATAATCTGGCCTCGAAAGTGTGTGATTTTCAGCCAATGGCTCGACAGATGCCCGGAGCCGTTGCTAAGTGGGAGTTAACATAACCCCGTTAAGAGGGTGGGCAGGAGCAGACCGGAGCGTTTGATGCTCGAATTCGAGAATGTCAGCAAGTCCTACTGGACGGGCACCCAACGCAAGGTGATCCTTGATCGCGTCAGTTTCCGCGTGGAACTGGGCAATTCGCTTGGCATCCTGGCGCCCAACGGAACCGGCAAGACCACACTGATCAACATGATGGCCGGGCTGGAAAAACCCGATGAAGGGGTGATCCGCCGCGGGGCGCGCATCAGCTTTCCGCTGGGCTTCATGGGCGGCGTCGTCTCGCGCGTGTCGGCGGTGGAAAACAGCCGCTATATCGCGCGTCTTTACGGTCTGGACCCCGATTATGTCGAAGCCTTCTGCCGCTGGCTCTGCAATCTGGGCGAATATTTCGAACAGCCGCTGGGCACCTATTCATCGGGGATGCGGGCGCGGTTCTCGTTTGCGCTGATGCTTGCGCTGGATTTCGACATCTACCTGATCGACGAGGGGATGCCGTCCTCGACCGATGCGGAGTTCAACCGCAAGGCCGGCGACGTCCTGCGCGAAAGGCTGCGCACCACGACGGTCATCATCGTCTCGCACCAGCCGCAAGTTCTTGAAAAATTTGCCCGATCCGCCGCCGTGCTGATGGATGGCAAGCTGCACATGTTTGACACCTTGGAAGAAGCGAAAGAGCTCTATGATTACGAAACCCAAGGCTAGGAAATTCCGCATCCGTCGCAGCCTGGCCGCGCCTGACACCGACACCGGCCAGGCCCAGGGCATGGGACGTGCCGCAAATGCGCGCCCGCTGATCCCGCAGCATGGCGGATTGTCCGCCGTGCAGTCGGACACATCCGGCCGGACAGAGGATCTTGCCGATCATATCGAGCGCCGCCGCGCCGCGGCGCGCGCGGAGTTGCAGGGCCAGCCACCGATCCCGGAGGATTCCGGTCCGGATTTCTCGGAACTGATCACCACCTCACCCCATGCCGAGGCCGGCCCCGAGATCGACGCCATCCGCCGCGAGGGTCTGACGGGGCGGCAATTGCGCATGGCGCGCAGGGTGGCACAGAAACACGGTCTTGCGCCCACCTCGGATTTCGACGCGGTGCGCCTGCTGCGCGCCGAAGGGATCGACCCGTTCCAGCGCACCACCATGCTTGATCTGGTGATGCCCCGCGAAGACGAGGACGAGGACGAAACAGCGCCCCCGGCGCATCAGCGTGACACCGCGCCCGTCGCCCCTGCCGGGGGCACCCCGATCGGGCGGGTCCAGCTGCCGCAGACCATGCCGTCGGGCAACCCCTACCTGCCATCGACCGAGACCAGCCCGGCCGAGCGTCGGGCACGTGACATCATGGACATCCAGCGTGACATCGCCCGTCGTCGGCGGCGCAAGCTGTTGCTGCTGCTGACACGGCTGAGCGCCTTTGTCTTCCTGCCGACCTTCCTGGCCGGTTGGTATTATTTCGTCCACGCCACGCCGATGTATGCCACCAAGTCGGAATTCCTGATCCTTCAGGCGGATGCGCAGGGTGGCTCGGGCCTGGGCGGGCTGCTTAGCGGCACGCAATTCGCCACCAACCAGGACAGTATCGCGGTGCAATCCTACATGCAGTCGCGCGATGCAATGCTGCGCCTGAACGAGGACATGGGTTTCAAGGCCCATTTCAAGCAGGACTGGATCGATCCGATCCAGCGCCTTGAGACGGATGCAACCGATGAGGCCGCGTACAAGGTCTACAAGAAGAACGTCAAGATCGGGTACGATCCCACCGAAGGCGTGATCCGCATGGAGGTGATCGCCGCCGATCCGCAGATCAGCGCGGAATTCTCGTCGCATCTGATCCAGTATGCCGAAGATCGGGTGGACGAGTTGTCGCGCCGCAAGCGCGAAGACCAGATGCGTGATGCAAGGGCCAGCCTGGAAATCGCCAAGGCGGAACGGCGCGAGGCGCAGGAACGGCTGGTCGCTTTGCAGGAAGGGTCGATCCTGGATCCGCAGGGCGAGATTGCCAGCATCCGGGCGTTGATCAACGCGGTCGAGCTGCAGCTTCAGGAAAAGGAACTGGCGCTGAATTCGCAGCTGACCAACACACGGCCCAATGCCGCCCGCGTCGATGCCCTGCGCTCCGAGGTGCAGCTGCTGCGCAACGATCTTGACAGGCAGAACCGCCGCCTGAATGACGCGACAGAGGGGCAAAGCTCGCTGGCCGCGATGACGGCGCAGATCCAGATGGCGCAGGCCGATCTGGCCACGGCGGACCTGTTCCTGCAGTCCGCGCTGCAAAACGAAAAGCAAACCGAGCTTGAGGCGAACCGCCAGGTACGATACCTGACGACCAGCGTGCGGCCCGTGGCCCCGGACGAGCCGACCTATCCGCGCGCGTTCGAGAACACGATCCTTGCCTTCCTCATCTTCTCGGGAATTTACCTGATGATCTCACTTACTGCCTCGATCCTGCGCGAACAGGTGTCCAGCTGATATGAAGACAGTTTCGATCGGCTCTCTGAGCGTCAGCAATGACGCGCCCCTGACTGTCATCGCGGGACCCTGCCAATTGCAAAGCGCGGATCACGCGATGATGATCGCGGCGCGGATGCAGGCGATCTGCGCCGCGGCCGGCGCGCAATACATCTTCAAGGCCAGCTTTGACAAGGCGAACCGCACCTCCGTCGCGGGACAGCGTGGCCTTGGCCTGGACGAAGGCTTGCGTGTCCTGCAGCAGGTCAAGACCAGCCTTGGCCTGCCCGTCCTGACGGATGTGCATACCGAGGCGCAATGCGCGCCCGTAGCCGAGGTATGCGATGTGCTGCAGATCCCGGCGTTCCTGTGCCGGCAAACCGATCTTCTGCTGGCGGCAGGCGAAACCGGCGCGGTGATCAACGTCAAGAAGGGCCAGTTCCTGGCCCCCTGGGACATGCCCAATGTGATCGCCAAGATCGAAAGCACGGGCAATAACCGCATCCTTCTGACCGAACGCGGCACATCCTTCGGGTACAACACGCTTGTGACCGACATGCGCGCCCTGCCCCAGATGGCCGCGAGCGGCTATCCGGTGGTGATGGACGCCACCCATTCGGTCCAACAGCCCGGCGGCAAGGGCGGATCAAGCGGGGGTCAGCGGGAATTTGCCCCGGTGATGGCGCGTGCCGCCGTCTCGCTTGGCATTGCCGCGGTTTTCATCGAAACCCATGAGGATCCGGATAACGCCCCCTCGGACGGACCGAACATGATCCCGCTCGACCGGATGGAGGCTTTGATCGCCAGCCTGATGGCCTTTGACCGGCTGGCCAAGGCCGATCCGATCCGCCTTTGAACTCCTTTCAGACAAGAAAGATTGCACCCGTGACCAAACCCGCGCCCACAGTGACACCGAACACCTGGGAATTCCTGCGTGATCCGATGATCACACCGACCGGCTTTCGCGAATATGACGCGCGCTGGAAATATCCCGATCAGATCAACCTGCCCGGCATCACGGCCCTGGGCCTGGGCCTGGGGACCCAGATGCGGCGGCGCGGCATCGCGCCCGTGATCGCGGTCGGCAATGACTATCGCGACTATTCGCTGTCGATCAAGAACGCGCTGATCCTTGGCCTGATGCAGGCGGGGATCACGGTCAAGGATATCGGCCCGGCCCTGTCGCCCATGGCCTATTTCGCCCAGTTCCATCTGGATGTGCCGGCCGTGGCGATGGTGACGGCCAGCCACAACCCCAATGGCTGGACCGGGGTCAAGATGGGCTTTGACCGCCCCCTGACCCATGGTCCCGACGAGATGGCCGAGCTGCGCGACATCGTGCTGAACGGGCAAGGACAGCCCGCCCCCGGCGGCGCCTATGAATTCGTCGATGGTGTGCGCGAGGCCTATCTGGACGATCTGGTGGGCGATTTCCGCATGACCCGCAAGCTGCGGGTGGTCTGCGCCACCGGAAACGGCACGGCATCCGCCTTTGCGCCGGAGCTGTTCCGCCGTCTGGGGGTCGAGGTGATCCCAAGCCACAACACGCTGGATTACACCTTTCCGCATTACAACCCGAACCCCGAAGCGCTGGAAATGCTGCATGACATGTCCGACAGCGTCAAAGCCTCGGGCGCGGATTTCGCCCTTGGTTTCGACGGCGATGGCGACCGTTGCGGCGTGGTCGATGACGAGGGCGAAGAGATTTTTGCCGACAAGGTGGGCGTCATCATGGCGCGGGACCTGTCCAAACTCTATCCCGGCAGCACCTTCGTTGCGGATGTGAAATCCACAGGCCTTTTCGCCAGCGATCCTGAACTGCGCAAGAACGGGGTCAAGGCGGATTACTGGAAGACCGGGCACAGCCACATGAAACGGCGTGTCAAGGAATTGGGCGCGCTGGCGGGGTTCGAGAAATCGGGCCACTACTTCCTGGCCGGTCCCATCGGGCGCGGCTATGACTGCGGGATGCGTGTCGCGGTCGAGATCTGCAAGCTGATGGACCGCAACCCGGACATGTCGATGTCCGACCTGCGCCGTGCGCTGCCGCAGACATGGGCGACGCCCACGATGTCGCCCTATTGCGCGGATACCGAGAAATACCAGGTGCTTGAGCGGCTGGTCGACAAGCTGGTGGCCAAGCATGCGGCGGGCGAGATGCTGGCCGGGCGCAAGATCGCGCAGGTGGTCACGGTCAATGGCGCGCGGGTGATCCTGGACAATGGCGGCTGGGGTTTGGTGCGGGCCTCGTCGAACACGCCGAACCTTGTGGTCGTGTGCGAAAGCCCCGAATCCGAGGCCGAGATGCGCGCGATCTTTGCCGAGATCGACGCCGTGATCCGGACAGAGCCCTCTGTGGGCGACTACGACCAGACGATCTGATCCCTGGGTGACGGAATGAAAAAGGCCCCGGACCATCCGGGGCCTTTATTTCATCTTGCAGCCAGTCCGCGCCCTTTCAGCAGGGCCTCGACCCCCGGCAGACGACCCCGGAACGCGGTGTAAAGCTCTGCCGGATCGCGCGATCCGCCAGTGGACAGGATGAAGGTCTCAAGCGCGCTGGCGCGTTCGGGATCGAAGGCGCTGCCCGCTTCCTCGAAGGCGGCGAAGGCATCGGCATCCATCACCTCGGACCACATGTAGCTGTAGTATCCGCTGGAATAGCCGTCGCCGGAAAACACATGCGCGAAATGCGGCGTCGCGTGACGCATCGCGATGGTGCGCGGCATGCCCAGTTCAGCCAGCACCTCGGCCTGTTTCGCCATCGGATCGGCGGGTGGCGCGCCTTCGTGAAAGGCCAGATCGACCAGGGCCGAGGCGACGTATTCCACGGTCTGGAACCCCATGTCGAAGGTCGCAGCCCCCAGCAGGCGATCCAGCATGTCGCGCGGCATGGGCTGGCCCGTTTCGGCATGGGTGGCGAATTCGGCCAGCACTTCGGGCACCTCCAGCCAGTGCTCGTAAAGCTGGCTGGGCAGTTCCACGAAATCGCGCGCCACGGATGTGCCCGAGATCGACGGATAGGTCACATCCGACAGCATCTGGTGCAGGGCATGGCCGAATTCATGGAACAGCGTGCGCGCATCGTCATAGGACAGCAGCGCCGGGTCGCCCTTGGCGAAGTTGCACACGTTGATCACGATGGGGTGACGCACCTGGGGATACCTTGCCTGCGACTGCATCGCCGAACACCACGCGCCCGAGCGTTTCGATCCGCGCGCGAAATAATCCCCGATGAACACGGCCACATGCTGACCCTTGCGCGTCACCTCCCATGCGCGGGCATCGGGATGGTAGAGCGGCAGGTCCAGCGGTGTGAATTCCAGCCCGAAAAGCCTGTTGGCGCAGGCGAAAGAGGCCTCGATCATCCGGTCCAGTTGCAGGTAGGGCTTCAACGTGGCCTCATCCAGATCATGTTCGGCCACACGCCGGCGCGCCGCGTAATAGTGCCAGTCCCAGGGTTCCAGATCCCCGTTGATCCCGTCTTCATGCATCATGGCTTCCAGCACGGCTGCGTCGGCTTCGGCCTGCGCGCGGGCGGGGGTCCAGACGGCCATCAGCAGGTCGCGCACAGCATCGGGTGTGCGGGCCATTTCGGTTTCCAGCTTGTAGGCGGCAAAGCTGTCATAGCCCAGAAGCGCGGCGCGTTCGGCCCGCAAGGACAGGATTTCGGCGGCGATGGCGCGGTTGTCGGTCGCGCCACCATTGGCACCCCGCGCGACAGAGGCGCGCCAGGCCAGTTCGCGCAGGTCACGGCGCGGCGAGAATTGCAGGAAAGGCGTGATCAAGGACCGTGACAGGGTGATCACCGGGCCATCGGCACCCTTCTCCTTGCCGGCCGCGCGGGCAGCCGAGATCAGGAAACCGGGCAACCCTTCAAGATCATCCTCGGACAGGGCCAGCGTCCATGTCCGTTCGTCCGCCAGAAGGTTCTGGGTGAATTGCGTGCCCAGCACCGCAAGGCGCGACTTGATCTCGGCCATGCGCGCGTCCTCGGCCCCGGTCAGGGCCGCGCCCGAGCGCACAAATCCGCGATGCGTCAGCATCAGAACGCGCTGCTGTTCCTCGGTCAGATCCAGATCGTCACGCCGCGCCCAGAGATCCGCCACACGCGCAAAAAGCGCCTTGTTGGCAGTGATTTCCGCCGAATGCGCGGCCAGGCGGGGCGAGAATGCGCGCTGCAATTCCTCGCGCGCGGGCGTGCTGTCGGCCCCGGCCACGGTGTAGAACACCGACAGGACCTGATCGAGTTCCTTGCCCGCCGCCTCAAGCGCGCCAACGGTATTGTCGAAATCGGCAGCCGCCGGGTTGGCGGCAATCGCGTCGATCTCGGCCTTGTGGGCGGCCAATGCCGCATCGAAGGCGGGGGCGAAATCCTCGTCCCTGATGCGGTCGAAAGGGGCCAGCCCGAAGGGCGTGGTCCAGGTGTCAAGCAGCGGGTTTGTCATCTTGTGTCTCTCCAACGGGGTGCGACGCGGCGCAGACTGGGCAATCCTTGCGCGATTGCAGACGGATGGTGCGGTGTTCGGCGTAAAGCGCATCATGGATCAGCATGCGCCCGCGCAGGTCTTGCCCGGCACCGGTGATCAGCTTGATCGCTTCAAGCGCCATCATGGACCCGATCACACCCGGCAGGGGACCGATGACCCCGGCCTCGGCGCAAGAGGGGGCCAGACCGGGGGCTGCGGCCTGCGGGAAAACGCATTGATAGCAGGGCCCGCCGCGCGCGGGGTCGAACAGGGCGATCTGCCCTTCCCATTGCGACAGCGCCCCGGAGATGAGCGGCTTGCCCAGCGCCACAGCCGTGGCATTGACGAGGTAGCGCGTCGCGCTGTCATCGGTGCCGTCCAGGATCAGGTCGTAGTCCGCGAAAAGGTCAGCCGCGACATCGGGCGTCAGACGGCGATTGTAGGGGCGCACCGTCACGAACGGGTTCTGCGCGCGCATGGCGGCCTCGGCTGAAAAGACCTTGGGCATGCCGATGCGGTCATCGGTGTGGATCACCTGCCGTTGCAGGTTGGAGTTGTCCACGCTGTCGTCGTCGATCACGCCGATCGTGCCCACGCCCGCTGCGGCCAGATAAAGAAGGACAGGCGATCCAAGCCCCCCCGCGCCGATCACCAGAACCCTGGCCTCTTTCAGGCGGCGCTGGCCCGTGCCGCCCAGTTCGCGCAGCACGATGTGGCGGGCGTAGCGGTCAAGTTCGGTTGCCGAGAACGGACCCGTGGGTGCTGCTGCATCCTGAGGGACCGCAGCCGTATCATCGGCGCGCGCCCGCAGGCGTGACAGAACGGCGCGATAGGCCAGCACCAGCGCCGCAAAGCCGCCCAACAGCAACCAGGGCGCGGCGCTGCCCCCTGTCGACAGACGCAGGGGCGCGTTGTCCGGCAAGGTCAGGTGGATCACCACGACCCCGACCCACAGGAATGCGATCATGATCCAGCGCATGCGGCGCGGCGTGCCCATGAAGGCACCGATCCCCCACAGAACGCCCGCCATGACAAGAACCAGTGCCATCGCTCAGCCCCGCCCGGTCGAACCGAAGCCGCCCTGCCCGCGCGCGGATGCCTCGAGCGTGTCGACCAGATCGAATGTGGCGCGCAGTACCGGGGCCGCCACCATCTGCGCGATACGGTCGCCATGGGCGATATGGAAAGGCTCGGTCCCCGCGTTCATCAGGATCACACCCACAGGGCCGCGATAATCACTGTCGATGGTGCCGGGACTGTTGGGAAGCGTGATGCCGTGTTTCAGCGCCAGCCCCGAGCGCGGCCTGATCTGCACCTCGTACCCGTCAGGTATCTCCATCCGCAGTCCGGTCGGAACAAGCATCCGGGCACCGGGCGCCAGGGTTGCGCCGTCCCGTTGATCAGGCGGAAAATTCGCGCGCAGATCCGCCCCGGCGGACCCGGCCGTTTCATAGCTGGGCAAGGGCAGATCGGGGTCGGCCTCGGGCGTCCTGGTGCAGCGGATGGTCAGCATATGGCGCCTCTTGCCTTGATCGTCGTGAAAGCCGGGTTCGCGCCTGCGGAACCGGGCGGTGCGCCGCCTGACGCCCTGACGGGCATGCGGCCTTGCCAGAAGACATAACCGAAAGGCCCCGCGTTGCAAGGCATCAGGGGCCATCGCGCTGGACAACAAGAGGGCGGATCGGGATCATGCAGTAACAATCACCTTGATTTGACCGAACTGCATCAGGCGGGGATATGGCGTCACGGCCCCGGATCACCGGCGTCCAAGGCGCGATTTGTCGTGGCATCAACGGATCAACACTGGAAAGTCCTTGCGCGCAGAAAGACAGGTTTTGCAAAAATGCTTAGAATACAGCGATATTTTCATAATTTGGTGCGAATGAAACCATGTCTTGTTTCAACCTTTTGCGTATCCCTTGCTGCACTGATACCTGCCCCTCCATCTTATGCGCAAACCTTGGAAGTGTCGGTTGCGGGGGCCGCACCACCCGCAGGCGCCATCTTGCCCTGGCCCGTCGCGGCCAGCCTGTCAGGACCGACCGATCGCTATCCGCATAATGTGCTGGGCAGTATTCCGGCCTTTACCAGCCTGACGGTCAACGCACAGGTCTGCGACAACTGCCCGCAGCCCCGCGCGGGTCTGCGTGTCACGCTGGAGGCGCCACTTGTGTTCGAGGATACGGCCCCCCGGCTGTGGGACGTCAATGGCGATGGGCGGCCCGAGGTTGTTGTCGTGCAAAGTCACGAAACCAAGGGCGCCCGGCTGACCGTGTGGGAACTGGGCCAGACCGCATCCGGTGCGCCAGACCTGAAGATGCTGGCCAGCACCGATTTCATCGGGACACGATTTCGCTGGCTTGCCCCTTTCGGGATCGGAGATTTCACCGGCGATGGCGCGGTCGAGATCGCCTATGTGGAAACCCCGCATCTGGGCAAGACCATGCGCCTTGTGGGGCTTGAGGGCAATCGCCTTGCCCCGCGAGGCGCGCTGCAAGGCGTGACCAATCACCGTATCGGCGAGGAAACCATCGCGGGCGGGGTGCGCGATTGCGATGGCCGGATCGAGGCGATCCTCGCCTCGGGTGACTGGCGCAGTATCGTCGCGGTGGGCTGGCAGGACGGCAGGCTTGTCAGCCGTGACCTTGGTGCCTTGAACCGCCGGCAAGACCTGGCCAAGGCCCTGACCTGCACGCAATAAATCGGCAGATCAGCCCAGCGCCTGCGCGATCCGGGCGGCCAGTTGCGTGGCAACCTGCTGCTTGGACATGCGCGGCCAGTCCTCGCGCCCCTCGGCCGTGATCAGGTGCACGGCATTCTCGGTGCCGCCCATGATCCCGGTTGCTGGGCTGACGTCATTGGCGACGATCCAGTCGCAGCCCTTGCGCGCACGCTTGGCGGTGGCATTGGCGATGACATCATCGGTTTCTGCGGCAAAGCCGACAACCAGGCGCGGGCGATCCGTCTTGCGCTGGCTGACGGTGGCCAGGATGTCTGGATTTTCGGCGAAGTCCAGAACCGGCAGGCGGCCTGCATCCTTCTTGATCTTCGAGCCGGAGGATGACGCCACGCGCCAATCCGCCACGGCTGCAGCAAACACGGCCGCATCGGCGGGCAGTGCGGCCTCGACCGCCGTCAGCATCTGTTCCGCCGTCTCGACGCGGACGACCTGCACGCCTTGGGGCGGGGGCACATCGGCGGGACCGGTGACAAAGACCACCTCGGCCCCCAGTGCGGCAAGGGCGCGGGCAATCGCCGTGCCCTGCGCCCCGGAGGACCGGTTCGCGATATAGCGCACCGGATCGATGGGTTCATGTGTGGGGCCCGAAGTCACCAGGATGCGCTTGCCCGCCAGGGGCCCCTGCCCGAGCGCGGTTTCGATCGCGGCCACGATTTCAAGCGGTTCGGACATGCGCCCGGGGCCATATTCACCGCAGGCCATATCGCCCGCATTCGGGCCGACGACATGCAGACCATCGGCCTGCAGTTGCGCCAGGTTGCGCTGCGTCGCGGGATGTTCCCACATGCGCACGTTCATGGCGGGGGCCATCAGCACCGGGGTGTCCGTGGCCATCAACAGGGTCGAGGCCAGGTCATTGGCATGGCCATGGGCCATCTTGGCCATCAGGTCGGCGGTCGCAGGGGCCACGACCACCAGATCGGCGACACGGGACAACTGGATATGGCCCATCTCGGCCTCGTCCGTCAGGTCGAACAGATCGGTATGGACCTTTTCGCCCGCCAGCGCCGATACGGACAGGGGTGTCACGAATTCCGCGCCTGCCCTTGTCAGCACAGGCGTGACCGCCGCGCCGCGTTCACGCAGGCGACGGATCAGATCAAGCGACTTGTAGGCCGCGATCCCGCCGCCGATGATCAGAAGAATACGTTTGCCTGCCAGCATGTTCCGCGCCTCCGCCAGATGGGCCGACACTATGGCCAGCGCCGCCCCCTGACAAGACCGCGCCGGACGCCGGACCGTTCAGCCCTTGCTGCGGAACTGCAGGCAGGGATCAGGGCGATCCACCGCGGGGGACGAAAGCAGCGTGTCAAAGTCGCCGGGCGCGCCGGCACCGTCTTCCTGCTGACCGATGGCAAAGACCTCAAGATCAGGGCGCAGCCCCGCGATATAGGCAGGCACGCCCCAATCCGCGCGGGCATGGCCATTGCCGGTGATCACCACGACAGGGCCGCCCGTTGCATCGAGCGCGATCAGGGTTTCGCGGGCCAGCACCGCGTCGCGCAGCCGCTGCAGGTCCACCATGATGGGCAGCATCTCGGGCGGCATGGCGTTGCAATGGGCCTGTTGCTGCAGGTCTTCCTGCGCGGCCTGCAGATCGGGGGGCAAGGGCGCGGTCAGGCCGTAATCCACCGCGTCATCACCGAAACTGTCGGCAATGCCCGCCTGCATCGCGGCGCGGGCGGCGGCGCGGGGCACGGCAGCCCCGTGAATCGCGGCCTCGGGGGCTGCCGCGAAAATCGGGTAATACATCGCAAAATCGGGCCAGCCACTGTCGGCCCATCCAAGCACCTCAGCCAGCTGTTCCTGATCGTTGCGGTTCTGCGGTGTCACCCGCAGGGCCTGTTCCGCTGTCAGCATTTCGAAGACGATTGCGGCGGGACGGACATGAGCGACAATTGCGGCCTGGGCATCATGGTGACCCGGATTGTCATGGACTTCGCCGATGATGATCACCGGAGCGCTGGCTGCCCGGTCCAATACCCTTTCAGGCAATGGGCCCGCAACAGCGGGCCCACAAGCGATAGCGGCGATCAGGGCAAGACATCTCATGCGAGGAAGTCTTGCACCTCGCGCGACTGGCTTTCCAGCTTTTTGCGCATCTTGGCGAAAGCTGCAGCTTCCAGCTGTCGCACCCGCTCCTTGGACAGTCCCAGTTCTTCGCCCAGGCTTTCAAGTGTGCGCGGATCGTCACGCAGTTTACGCTCGCGCACGATGAACCGCTCGCGGTCGTTCAGCGCGGCCAGCGCATCCAGCAGCCAGTTGCGCAGCGCGGCGGTGTCATGTGCGGTCTCGACGATATCGGCGGCCTGGCTGCCTTCATCCTCGATCGTGTCGATCCATTCGCGTCCCTCATCCTCGGAGGATTGGGTGGCATTCAGCGAGAAATCCGATCCCGACAGACGGCCTTCCATCATCTCGACATCGTGCAGGGGCACGCCGATCTCGGTCGAGATCATCTGGCGCATCTGATGACGATCCAGCTCCTCGCCGCGCGCTTGTGCCTCGCGCTCAAGCCGGGCCTGAACGCGGCGCAGGTTGAAGAACAGGGATTTCTGGCTCGAGGTCGACCCGGTCCGGACCATGGACCAGTTGCGCATCACGTAATCCTGGATGCTGGCCTTGATCCACCAGACCGCATAGGTCGAAAAGCGTACGCCGCGATCGGGGTCGAACTTGTCGGCGGCCTTCATCAGGCCAAGCCCGGCCTCCTGGATCAGGTCGTTCATCGGCGCGCCGTAGCGGCGGAACTTCGATGCCATCGAAATCGCAAGGCGCATATAGGCGGTGATCAGGCGGTGAAGCGCCGCCTCGTCACGGTGATCGCGCCATGCATAGGCCAGTTTCAGCTCTGTCTCGGCATCCAGAAGCTCGGCCTTCATGGCTTTGCGCGACAGGGTCATGTCATTTGGTGCATCAAGTGCCATTTTTACCCCCTAACTGTGGCCTGACACGCCAAGGGCGCTAGGTAGGCCGTTTTTGTTTGTCTTGTGATTTGATACGCAGGCAAAAACCGATCGGATCAAAAAAGATGACTCTGCAATGCTACCAAAGCTGACACTGGTTCTGGGGGGGGCTGCCTCGGGGAAAACCGCCTTTGCGGAAAGGTTGGTCCTGAACAGCGGGCAAGCGCCCGTCTACCTGGCCACCGCCCAGGCCTGGGACGACGAGATGCGCGGCAAGATCGCGCGCCACCGTGCAACCCGGGGTGATGGATGGCTGACGCATGAGGCCCCGCTGGACCTGGCGCCTGTGCTTGCAGGGGCAGGGCCGCATCAGGCAGTCCTGCTGGATTGCGCCACCCTTTGGCTGAGCAACCAGATGTTGGCCGAACATGACCTTGACGCCGAAGAGGCCGCGCTGTTCGCGGCGCTGGATGCCTGTGCCGCGCATGTCGTGGTGGTCAGCAATGAGATCGGCATGAGCGTCGTGCCCGAAAACGCCCTCGCCCGCCGCTTTCGGCAGGCGCAGGGAGAATTGAACCAGAGGCTTGCGGCGCGGGCCGCACTTGTGGTGGCGGTGATGGCCGGGCTGCCGCTGGTCTTGAAAGGCAAGCTGCCCGGGGGCGCGTCATGAGCCGTTTTTTCTGGGTACGCCATGGCCCGACACATGCGAAAACCATGGTGGGCTGGTCCGATCTTCCGGCTGACCTGTCGGATAGCGCGCAATTGGCGCGACTGTCCGAGGCTCTGCCGCAGGATGCCATCGTGATTTCGTCGGACCTGGTGCGGGCCACGGCGACGGCCGATGCCATTGCAAACGGGCGGCATCGCCTGCCGCATGATCCAGGCCTGCGCGAGATCCATTTCGGCGCATGGGAACTGGCGCGCTTCGACGAGGTCGAGGACCAGGCCCGTCTGCGCGCCTATTGGGACAATCCCGGCGACATTCGCCCCCCCGGCGGCGAAAGCTGGCACGAGGTGTCGGCCCGCGTCGACAGCGCCGTGGCGCGGTTGATCGCAGAACATCCGGGCCGGGACATCATCGCCGTGGCGCATTTCGGCGTGATCCTGACGCAGGTGCAGCAGGCTTTGCAAATCGGCGCCTTCGAGGCCTTCTCGCACCGGATAGACAATCTGTCGCTGACCGAGTTGCACCTTCAGGACGGGTCTTGGCAGGCACTGCGGATCAATCACCTGCCCTGATCATGCAGTTCGCAGGCGACAGATGCGCGTTAATCATTCCGAAAGAAAAACAGCCTAGCCATTAACCATGGTGAAGGATGGGGGCCGGGATGGTGGCGCGCGCCTATACGGTGGCTTTTGAAGGTGTCTCGGCCCGCACGGTCGAGGTGCAATGCGCCGTTACGCCCGGATTGCCGGGATTTTCCGTCGTGGGCTTGCCCGACAAGGCCGTGTCCGAGGCGCGCGACAGGGTGCGCGCGGCGCTGAGCGCCATGGCCATCGCCCTGCCCAGCAAGCGGATCACGGTGAACCTGTCGCCTGCAGACCTGCCCAAGGAAGGCAGTCATTTCGACCTGCCGATCGCGTTGGCGCTTCTGGCCGCGCTCGAGATCCTGCCCCCCGATGCGGTGGAAGGCGCCACGGCGCTGGGGGAATTGTCACTGGACGGCTCGCTTGTGGGCGTGCTGGGCGCCCTGCCCGCCGCCATGACCGCCGCAGAGGAGGATCGCATCCTTGTCTGTCCGCGCGCCTCCGGGGCCGAGGCGGCCTGGGTCGGCGGCTGCCAGGTCATCGCGGCGGCCAGCCTGATGGATGTGGTGCGCCATTTCACCGGGCAATCGCCCATTCTTCCGGCCGAACCCGGCGAGGTCACGGGCGAGGTACATGCGCGATGCCTGCGCGATGTGAAGGGACAGGAGCGCGCCAAGCGCGCGCTGGAAATCGCCGCCGCCGGGCGGCATCACCTGCTATTGATGGGCACGCCCGGATCGGGCAAGTCCATGCTGGCCGCGCGCCTTCCCGGCATCCTGCCGCCCCTGTCCCCTGCCGAGGCGCTGGAAACCTCGATGATCCATTCGCTGGCGGGTCTGCTGGACGAGGGGGGCATTTCGCGGGCCCGGCCCTTCCGCGAGCCGCATCATACTGCATCGATGGCCGCGATCGTGGGCGGGGGCCGCACGGCGCGCCCCGGCGAGATCAGCCTTGCGCATCATGGCGTGCTGTTCATGGACGAGTTCCCCGAGTTTCCCCGCGGCGTGCTGGAGACCCTGCGCCAGCCGATCGAAACCGGTGAGGTGATGGTGGCGCGGGCCAATGCGCATGTCCGCTATCCCTGCCGCTTCATGCTGGTGGCGGCGGCCAATCCCTGCAAATGCGGCTATCTGACCGATCCGGCAAGGGCTTGCACCCGCGCACCGATCTGCGGCGAGGATTACATCGGACGGATCAGCGGACCGCTGATGGATCGCTTCGATCTGCGGATCGAGGTGCCACCTGTCGCCTATACCGACCTTGACCTGCCCGCTTCGGGCGACAGCTCGGTTCAGGTCGCGGCGCGGGTGGCCGCGGCGCGACGCGTCCAGGCCACACGTTATGCCGAGGTTGCGGGCATGCACCTGAATGCCGATGCCGAAGGGGCCATGCTGGACCGGATCGCGACACCGGACGCGGCCGGCAGGGCGCTTCTGGGGCGGATCGCGGACCGCTTCGGCCTGACTGCGCGCGGCTATCACCGCGTCCTGCGGGTCGCGCGCACCATCGCGGACCTTGAAGGGGCCGCGGATGTCGCAAGCGCACATGTGGCCGAGGCGGCCAGCTACCGGCTTGTCGGCGTCAGGGAGGCGTGACCCGGATCAGGCGCGCCTGGCTTCGATCCGTTCCCAGATACGGGCGGCAATATTGACGCCATCGAACCGCTCAAGTTCCTGGATGCCGGTCGGCGAGGTCACGTTGATCTCGGTCAGCCATGTCCCGATGACGTCGATTCCCACGAAAACCTGGCCCTTTTCACGCAGCACCGGACCGATGCGGGCACAGATCTCGAGATCGCGGTCGGTCAGTCCGATCTTTTCGGGGCGCCCGCCCACATGCATGTTGGACCGGGTTTCACCGGCCGCGGGCACACGGTTGATCGCGCCCACGGGTTCGCCATCCACAAGGATCACGCGCTTGTCGCCCTTGGTGACATCAGGCAGGTATTTCTGCACGATCAGCGGCTCGCGGCTGAAACCGGTGAAGAGTTCGTGCAGCGAGGACAGGTTGCGGTCATCCGAGGTCAGCCGGAACACGCCCGCGCCACCATTGCCGTAAAGCGGCTTGAGAATGACATCGCCATGCCGGTCCTTGAAGGCCCGGATGGTTGCCAGGTCACGGGCGATCGTTGTGGGCGGGGTCAGATCGGGGAAATTCAGAACCAGCAGTTTCTCGGGCGAATTGCGCACCCAGAAAGGATCGTTCACCACAAGCGTTCTTGGGTGGATGCGGTCAAGCAGATGCGTGGTGGTGATGTAGAACATGTCGAAGGGCGGATCCTGCCGCAGCCAGACCACGTCGAACTCCGCCAGATCCACCTCGGCCTCCATGCCAAGCCGGTAATGATCGCCCTGCACCCGCTGCACGGTGACCGGCCAACCCCGCGCCGTGATTCGACCTTCCTGATAGGCCAGACGGTCAGGCGTGTAGTAAAACAGCTCATGACCGCGCGCCTGGGCTTCTTCCATCAGGCGGAACGTGCTGTCGGCATTGATGTTGATCGGCCCGATCGGGTCCATCTGAAAGGCGATTTTCATGTCCGGCTCCCCTGAGGATAGAGCCTTTACATGGCGCAACCAAAGCGGCGAGACAATCCGAAATGCCAAGCAAGACGCGCGCGGGTCGGGCGGCAGCGCCCGCTGCCGCAGGTCTCAAAGGTCGAGGGCGAAGGCGTTTTCCAGAATGTCGCACGCGCCGGTCCTGTCCACGGTCGCCAGATCGAAACGCATTTCAGTCAGTTGCGACCGGTTGGTCCGACCCAGGAATTCCGTGGCCGCTTCAAGAATCCGGTCGCATTGGGCACGGCCAAGCGACCTGATTGCGGTGTCGAAACTGCGGCTTTGCTTCACTTCGACGAAGATCAGAACCGCGCCATCGGCAAAGATCATGTCGATTTCCGCGCGCGTTCCGCGCCAGCGACGGGCCACCAGCGCCATGCCTTTGCGCAGATAGGCTTTTTCAACGGTGTCTTCGGCGGCAAGCCCCGAAAGATAGGACATCCGGCCACGATCCCGGCGGGCCGATCGCACCGACGAAGAAGGTCCCGCTTCTTCTGCTGCCTGCGGCGGAACGGACGCGCAAAGCAAAGCCGGCGCGGGCAGCGGCAGGTCAAGCTGTACCGGCCGCACACGGGCCTCTGTCGGATCGAAGCGTATCGTCATTCACCCTGCTCCAGCTTGAGCGCCATCTGATAGACCTGCCTGCGCGCAAGGCCCGTCCGCGCCGACACCTCATCCGCCGCGTCGCGCACCGACTTATCCTTCAGCGCCTCTTTGAGCATCAGGTCTACATCCGATTCCCTAATATTCTCCGAAGACTTCCGCTCGATCAGGACGACCATCTCGCCCTTGAGGGTTCTTGCGGCGCAGACATCGCCGATTTCGTGCAATGTGCCGGAAATCACCTCCTCGAATTTCTTGGTCAGTTCCCGGCACAGCGCGGCCTTGCGGTCCGCGCCCAGGACCTCGGCGCAATCTCGCAGCATGGCCGCGATCCGCTTTGGCGATTCGTAGAAGACCAGTGTTCCGGGAATATCGGCATAGCGGCGCAGGGCGGTCTTGCGCTGGCTGGCGCTGTTGGGCAGGAAACCCGCGAAAAAGAACCTGTCCGTCGGCAGACCGCCGATGGTCAGCGCCGTGATCACCGCCGAGGCCCCCGGCGCCGCCGTCACTGCAATTCCCGCCTCGCGCGCCGCGCGCGCCAGATCGAATCCCGGATCGGCCACCATGGGTGTGCCCGCCTCGGATGCATAGGCAAGGCTGCGGCCTTGGGCCATCTGCTCCAGCAGGCGAGGCCGCATCTGTGCGCCATTATGGTCGTGATAGGCCAGGACCTGACGGTCCCCAAGCGGAATGCCGTGTATTTCCATCAGCTTGCGCAGGGTTCGCGTATCTTCGGCTGCCAGCACGTCGGCACTTGCCAGGACGTCCAAGGCGCGCAGCGTGATATCGCGCGCGGACCCGATCGGCGTGGACACAAGGTAGAGACCTGGTGACAGTTTCACGGATTTTGGATTCAATGCTGGACCCCTTCGGCGTGGTGTTTATGATGAATTCAAGTGCCGGTGGCGCAGATCACCGCTGTTGTCGAGGGAGAAATCTGTTTCATGTTTGCGTTCAAGTCACCCCCCCGCAAGTCATTCCTGCCCCCTGTCCATCAAATCGCGGAAAGCGCGCGCCTGATGATGCAGCGGGCATCGCGTGTGATCGCGCCTTCGCGCCGCGCCGCGCTGGCCCTCTTGGCCATCGGTGCTGTCGCCGCATGCGAACCGATCGACACCACGGCGGGACGGTCGGGCCCGGCCATCAACACCTCCGCGCCGGTGCCTGTCGCGCTGCTGGTTCCGCGCGGATCCGCCAATGCCAGCGACGAGGTTCTGGCCCGGTCGCTGGAAAACGCGGCGCGGCTGGCGATCGCGGACCTGGGTGACGTGGCCATCGACCTGCGTGTCTATGGCACGGCCGGCGCCGCCGCCAGCGCGCAGCAGGCCGCCCTGCAGGCCGTGGCCGACGGGGCCGCGATCATCCTGGGTCCGGTGTACGGCGAGAATGCCAATGCGGCGGCAGTCGCCGTTGCCTCGAGCGGGGTCAACGTGCTGGCCTTCACCAACAACACCTCGATTGCGGGCGGCAACCTGTTCGTGCTGGGGCCCACCTTCGACAACACGGCCGATCGGCTGTCCAGCTATGCGGCGCGTCAGGGCAAGGGCCGGGTCGTCGTGGTCTATTCCGAGGATGTGGACGGCCGCGCGGGGCGGCAGGCCATCGAAACGGCGCTGGCCGGCAGCGGCGCCACGCTGGTTGGCAGCGTGGGGCATGAATTCTCGCAGAACGGGGTGGTGCAGGCCATTCCGCAAATCGTCAGCACGGTGCGCAACGGTGCTGCGGATTCCGTCTTTCTGACCGCGAACACCGCAGGCGCACTGCCGCTTCTGACACAGCTGATGCCAGAGGCGGGCGTCTCGCCAGCGCAGACGCAGTATATCGGCCTGACCCGCTGGGACGTGCCCAGCCAGACCCTGGATCTTCCGGGGGTTCAGGGCGGCTGGTTCGCCATTCCCGATCCGACCATGACGGCGCGGTTCCGTGACAGGTACCAAACCGCCTATGGAGAGGCGCCGCATGCCATCGGTGGGCTGGCCTATGACGGCATTGCCGCCATCGGCGCGCTGATCAGTTCCGGAAGCCCCGACGCGCTGAGCCGCGCCAGCCTGACGCAAGGCGCTGGCTTTCAGGGGGTAAACGGCATATTCCGGCTGCGTGCGGACGGTACCAACGAACGCGGGCTCGCCGTGGCCCAGATCCGCGACAGACAGGTGGTTGTGATTGACCCTGCCCCAAGAACCTTTGGCGGTGCCGGATTCTGATCCGGCACTTGCTTCGACCGCGCTGAACCTTCGCACTGCACCGGACGATCTGATCTGTCCTGCCGCGTCGATTTTCGATGCGACTGCTGTTGCACGGGCGCTGGCCGATGCCACGGCAGGGCTTGCGCCCGGCCAGATCCGCGCGGCGGTCGTCCCGATCCTGTCGCAGGCTTTGCAGCAAGGACGCGCCGCGATCGCCGAGGCATTTGCAGCGCGCCCCTTCGATGCGCGCCCCGTTACCCGTTCCTACTGCTGGCTGACCGATTGCATCGTGGCCAGCGCACATGATGTGGCGATCCGTCTGGTGCATCCGCAAACATCCGCAACCGATGGCGAGCGCCTGGCGATGATCGCGGTCGGCGGCTATGGCCGAGGCGAGATGGCGCCGCAATCGGATGTGGACCTTCTGTTTCTGAGCCAGACGCGGATCTCGCCCTGGGCGGAAGCCGTGATCGAGACCATGCTCTATATCCTGTGGGATCTGCGCCTGAAGGTGGGCCATGCCAGCCGCACCTTGAAGGACTGCCTGCGGCTGGGGGCCGAGGATTTCACGATCCGCACCGCCTTGCTGGAACATCGCTACCTGGCCGGTGACGCGGCCCTTGCAGAGCAGCTTGACCGCCGCCTGAAGAACGAACTTTTCAAGGGCACGGCGCGGGAATTCATCGAGGCGAAGCTGGCGGAACGCGAGTCGCGCCACGAAAAGCAGGGCGGCCAGCGTTACATGGTCGAACCCAACGTGAAGGAAGGCAAGGGCGGCCTGCGCGACCTGCAATCGCTGTTCTGGATCGCCAAGTATCTGCATGGCGTCCAGAACCCCGCAGAGCTGGTGCGCATCAAGATGTTCCGCCCCGAGGAATTCGCAACCTTCCAGAAGGCCGAGAATTTCCTCTGGGCCGTGCGCTGCCATCTGCACCTGATCACCGGGCGCCCCGCCGATCAGCTGACTTTTGACCTTCAGGTCCAGGTGGCTGAACGCATGGGCTATGTCGACAAGGGCGGGCGCCGCGCGGTCGAACATTTCATGCAGGATTACTTCCGCCACGCGACATCCGTGGGCGATCTGACACGGATCTTCCTGACCAAGCTGGAAGCCCTGCATGTGAAGTCGGGCCCCCTGCTCGAGCGGATTTTCCGCCGCTCGCCCAAGGTCAAACCGGGCTACCAGGTCATCCACAACAGGCTGGCGATCGAGAACGAGGCGAAGTTTCTCGAAGACAAGGTGAACATGCTGCGCCTGTTCGAAGAGGCGTTGCGCACAGGCATGCTGATCCACCCGGATGCCATGCGTCTGGTGACCGCGAACCTGCACCTGATCGATGACGATCTGCGCACCACCCGCGAGGCGCAGCAGATCTTCATTGACCTGCTGCTGAAACACGGCAACCCCGAGCGCGCCCTGCGCCGCATGAACGAGCTGGGGATGCTGGCGGCCTTCATCCCCGAGTTCGAGCCCATCGTGGCGATGATGCAGTTCAACATGTATCACAGCTACACGGTGGACGAGCATACGATCCAGTGCATCAGCAACCTGGCCCAGATCGAACGGGGCGAACTGGTCGAGGAACTGCCTGTCGCCTCGGGGATCCTGCGCGCGGGCGTGAACCGCAAGGTTCTCTATATCGCGCTGCTGCTGCATGACATCGGCAAGGGCCGGGCCGAGGACCATTCGGTTCTGGGTGCGCAGATCGCGCGCAAGGTGGCGCCGCGCCTTGGCCTGAACAAGGCCGATTGCGAGACGGTGGAATGGCTGGTGCGCTATCACCTGCTGATGTCCGACATGGCGCAGAAACGCGACCTGTCCGATCCCCGCACCCTGCGCGATTTCGCCAAGGCCGTGCGCACCCGCAAGCGGCTGGACCTGCTGACGGTGCTGACGGTCTGCGACATTCGCGGGGTCGGCCCCAATACCTGGAACAACTGGAAGGCCATGCTGATCCGGCAACTCCACCGCGAGACGACACGCGCGCTGGAACACGGGCTTGAGGATCTCAATCGCGAGCATCGCGGCGCCGAGGCGAAGGCCGCGTTGCGCGATGCCCTCAAGGGCTGGGACAGCGCGACACTCAAGACCGAGCTGGGCCGGCACTATCCGCCCTACTGGCAGGGTCTGGATACCCGCACGCAGGTGGTCTTTGCCAATATGCTGCGCGACCTGCCTGACGACGAAATCCGGATCGACCTTGTCCCGGACGAGGATCGCGATGCGACCCGCGCCTGTTTTGCCCTGTCGGATCATCCGGGCATCTTCTCGCGGCTGGCGGGGGCGCTGGCGCTGGTGGGGGCAAACGTGGTCGATGCGCGCACCTATACGTCCAAGGACGGCTTCGCCACTGCGGTCTTCTGGATCCAGGACGAAAGCGGCAGCCCCTATGACGCGACCCGCCTGCCCCGCCTGCGCCAGATGATCGGAAAGACCCTCAAGGGCGAGGTGGTCACCACCGAGGCGATCAAGAGCCGCGACAAGATCAAGAAGCGCGAACGCGCCTTCCGTGTGGCCACATCCATCACCTTCGACAACGAGGGATCCGAGATCTACACGATCATCGAGGTGGATACACGTGATCGTCCCGGACTGCTGTTCGACCTGACCCGGACGCTGGCCAATGCCAATGTCTATATCGCCAGCGCCGTGATCGCGACCTATGGCGAACAGGTGGTCGATACCTTCTACGTCAAGGATATGTTCGGGCTGAAATTCCATTCCCTGTCCAAGCAGAAAGCGCTTGAACGCAAGCTGCGCGACGCGATCGAAAAGGGCGTGGAACGCGCCATCTCGTGACATCGCGCGCGGCTGGCACCGCTTGGCCTTGCGACATGCGCCAGCCGGCCCGGCGGCAAATGCCTGCCGTTGCGCGCGCAGGATCTGCATGGCAGGGCCTTCCAACATGCAAGGGCTTGGGATACTGCA
Organism: Paracoccaceae bacterium; assembly: GCA_030758115.1. Lineage (GTDB taxonomy): Bacteria > Pseudomonadota > Alphaproteobacteria > Rhodobacterales > Rhodobacteraceae > Seohaeicola. Next base: position 75,733 of record JANREX010000026.1, read on the forward strand.
AGGCATGTGCATGAAAGGCCGCAAGCCATGAAACCCATCCGCCTGATCGCCGGCTTCATGACCGTAGGGCTCTGGACCCTTGCGAGCCGGGTCCTGGGTTTCGTGCGCGATGCGATAATCCTTGCCTATCTTGGCACCGGCCCCGCCTACGAGGCTTTCGTGGTGGCCTTCCGCCTGCCCAACATGTTCCGCCGCTTCTTTGCCGAGGGCGCGTTCAACATGGCTTTCGTGCCGATGTTCTCGAAGAAATACGAGGCGGGCGAGGACGCGCGCGGCTTTGCCGAAAACGCCTTTTCGGGGCTTGCCTCGGTCCTGATCGTGCTGACGCTGGTGGCGCAGTTGTGCATGCCATGGCTGATCTACGGGATGGCCAGCGGCTTTGCGGGGCAGGAACAGTTCATGCTGTCGGTCGAATTCGGCCGCATCGTGTTTCCCTATATCCTCTTCATCTCGCTGGCGGCCCTGTTGTCCGGGGTGCTGAACGCGACCGGACGCTTCGCCGCCGCCGCCGCCGCACCTGTTCTGCTGAACGTGATCCTCGTGGGGGCCATGGTCGGTGCCGCGACGCTGGGCGTGGATGTGGGCAAGGCGCTGATCTGGGGCATTCCCTTTGCCGGTATCGCGCAACTGGCGCTGGTCTGGTACGCGGCGCGCCGGGCGGGGTTCACGCTGCTGCCGCGCCGCCCGCGCTGGACGCCCGAGATGCAGCGGCTGGTGCGTATTGCGGTTCCCGCCGCGCTGGCAGGCGGTGTCGTACAGGTCAACCTGCTGGTCGGCCAGCAGGTCGCCAGCTATTTCGACCGGGCCGTCGGCTGGCTTTATGCCGCTGACCGGTTGTACCAGCTGCCGCTGGGCGTCGTCGGCATCGCCATCGGGGTGGTGCTTCTGCCCGATCTGTCGCGCAGGCTGGCCGCCAATGACGCGGCGGGGGGGCGCAACGCGCTCAGCCGCGCGGCCGAGATTTCGCTGGCCCTGACCATTCCCGCGGCCGTGGCGCTGATGGTGGTGCCGCTGCCGCTCGTCTCGGTCCTGTTCGAGCGCGGCGCCACCACCTCGGATGACAGTGCCGCCATCGCCATGGCCGTTGCGATCTATGGCCTTGGGCTGCCCGCTTTCGTGGTTCAGAAGATCCTGCAACCGCTTTATTTCGCCCGCGAGGATACGCGCAGCCCATTCCGCTATGCGATCGTGGCGATGGTGGTGAACGCCGTGCTGGCGATTGGCCTTGCCCCCGTGATCGGCTGGATCGCCTGCGCCATCGCCACCACGCTGGCCGCATGGGTGATGGTCGCGCTTCTGGCGCGCGGGACGCGCCCGATGGGCGAGGTTGCCCGCTTCGATACACGCTTTCACCTGCGGATCTGGCGGATTGTCGGCGCATCGGCCGCCATGGGCCTTGTGCTCTGGCTGGCCATGGTGGGCATGTCACCCTTCTTCGCGATGGCAGGATGGCGCTATCTTGCCCTGCTGGGGCTGATCCTGATCGGCATGATCAGCTATTTCGGGATCGGACAGCTGATCGGTGCCTTCCGGCTGGGCGAGTTCCGCCGCGCCTTCAAGCGTGGCGGCAGCGACTGATCCCTCAGCCTGCGGCCGCCGCCAGAAGGGCAATCACCCTGTCATCATCCACCTGGTCGAAAACCGCGTAATGTGCGCCGACGGCCATGAATTGCTCGGGCCGGAGCAGGCAGATCACATCGTCGGCCAGCGGCACGAGTTCTGCCAGGGCCGCGGGCGGCGCGACAGGCACGGCCAGCACAAGGCGCGCCGGGTTCTGTCGCCTGACGGATCGCAACGCCACCCGGATCGTGGCCCCCGTGGCAATCCCGTCATCCACGATGACCGCCGTGCGCCCGCGCAGCGGGACAGGATCGCGCCCGGCCAGGTAGGCTGCCCGCCGCCGCGCGATCTCGGCCAGGGCCGGCTCGGCAAGCTTGACGATATCCAACCGGTTGTAACCGGCGTGCCGCGCAATGCCCTCGTTCACCTCAAGATCGGGGCGCGCCCCATCCACGATGGCCGCCAGCGCCACTTCGGGCTGGCCCGGCAACCCGATCTTGCGCACCATGACAAGGTCCAGCGGAGCCTTCAGGGCGCGCGCCACCTCGATCGCCACCGGCACGCCGCCCCGCGGCAGCGCCAGCACGACCGGGTCGACAAGATCAAGCTTTCCCAGGGCCTGGGCCAGTTGTCGCCCCGCATCCGTCCGATCCGCAAATCGCATCTCGCACCTCCCCGCGCGGGCACGCTTCGCGCCAAGCTCCGCCGAAGCTGCCCTTGGGCAGTCTAGCCGATTCTGCTTCTTCTTGCCGCAAATATCCCCGCGCGGAGCGCATCCCGCCGCCGCCACGCGCGCATCAGTCGTGACGCAGTCTTTCGCGCAGTCGCGCGAACCCGCCCGGGCTGACCACGAAGGACAGCGCAAAGCCGAAGACGAAACCCGACAGGTCCGCGATCCAGTCACGGCTGCCGCCGAAGAGGATGCCGAAGATCAGCTGGATCCCCATCAGGAAGGCGATCAGCGTGAAGGCGCGGATCTGTGGCCCGCCCTCCTGCCCAAGCCTGAGCCACAGCAGATAGGTGAAGGCGCCGATCAGGCCGTAGACCCCGGGAAAGGCCCCCAGCAGCGGAATGGGCGAGCCTGCCAGCAGGCCATAGACCGCAGCCCCCCCGATCGAGGCGCCAAGAAATACCGCAAGAACGGCCCAGCCGCGAAACACTTCGCCCACGAACTTGCCCAGCGCCACCAGCATCACACCGGCAAACAGGGCATGGGTGAAATTGCCATGGATGAAAGGATAGGTGACGAAACGGGCCAGATGCTCTGCCGGCCAGCGACCATTGGCCAGCATCCACTGGAAGATCTCGGCAGAGAACGCATAGCCCTGGATCGCCCCCAGCCGCCAGCCGATGGCCTGCGGGCCGCCGATGATCCCCTGCGCGCCCAGGCTGAACAGCGCCTCGATCCCCATGACGACGGCGAACAGCGCGATCACCACACGCGGCAGCGGGTTGACGGGGCTGGCATTGAAACCGCCCTGGTTCTGGCGTTGTGGCTGCATGACGGACCTTTGCTTGACGGGGCACTGGGGCATGGGTAAGCCAGCCGCACCCATAAATCCAGACGGAGATGTCATCATGGCGGATGCGGTCCACACGCAATCCAACCCGAACGCGGCCTTCACCCCGCGCGTCTTCTCGGGGATCCAGCCCTCGGGCGGGCTGACCCTTGGCAACTACCTGGGCGCGATCAAGCGCTTCGTGCAGATGCAGGACAGCGGCACGCCCACGATCTATTGCGTGGTCGATCTGCATGCCATCACCGTCTGGCAGGACCCCGCCGCGCTGCGCCGGCAGACGCGTGAACTGACGGCAGGCTACATCGCCGCAGGTCTGGACCCGGCCAAGTCGATCCTGTTCAACCAGAGCCAGGTGCCCGAACATGCGCAGCTGGCCTGGATCTTCAACTGCGTGGCGCGCATGGGTTGGATGGGCCGGATGACCCAGTGGAAGGACAAGGCGGGCAAGAACGCCGAAAACGCCTCATTGGGGCTGTTCGCCTATCCCGCGCTGATGGCCGCCGACATCCTGCTCTACCATGCGACCCATGTGCCCGTGGGCGAGGATCAGAAGCAGCATCTTGAACTGACCCGCGATGTGGCGGCCAAGTTCAACCACGATTACGGCGTCGATTTCTTCCCGATCACCGAACCGGTGATCGAAGGGGCCGCCACCCGCGTCATGAGCCTGCGGGACGGGTCCAAGAAGATGTCGAAATCCGACCCCTCGGATGCCAGCCGCATCAACATGACCGACGATGCCGACACGATCGCCAAGAAGATCCGCAAGGCCAAGACCGACCCCGAGGCGCTGCCGTCCGAAGCCGCAGGGCTGGAGGGCCGCCCGGATGCGCGAAATCTGGTGAACATCTATGCCGCCCTGTCCGACAGCACGGTGGACGCGGTGCTGCGCGATGTTGGGGGCAAGCAGTTTTCCGAGTTCAAGCCGATGCTGGCAGATCTGGCAGTTGCCAAGCTGTCGCCGATCTCGTCGGAAATGGCCCGGCTGATGCAGGACCCGGCCGAGATCGACCGTATCCTCGGACAAGGGGCCGCTCGCGCCCGCGAGATCGCAAGCCCGATCCTGCAGAAGACCTATGAGATCGTGGGCATGATCCGCAGTTGATGCGCGGTGACGCGATCCGCCTGATGGCGCGGCTGGTGCTGACCGGGCTGATGATCGCGTCGCTGGTGCTGGCGGCTGTCAATATCTCGACCCTGGCGAAGGCCCCCATCGGCGGGGCCTTTGTCGCGCGCGGCACGGCGGGGCTGGCGGCCGCGACGGAACATGCGCTGGCCATTCACGCCACGCCAGAGGTCGTCGCCATGCGGCTTGAGGCCTTGCTGAGCGAGGAGCCGCGCAACTGGCTGGCGATCCAGGCGGTCGAGGCACTGGCGGCGGAACGCGCCATCCCCCTGCCCGCCGATCTGCTGGCCCGGCGCGCTGCCGCGTGGCAGGCGGATAGCGGGTTCTGGGATGGCGCAGGCAAGTGCCTGCAATGCATACGCGATGCCACGACCTGTGATCTGACGCTGTTGCTGATGTGCCGTGGCCCGATCGAGCTGTCGCCTGTCGGCGATCTGGCCGGCGTCATCCGGGGCGGGCTTGACTATATCGCCGGGCGCGATGTGGATGAGGTCGATGTGATCCTGTCGGTCGTCGGGTTGACAGCCGTGACGCTGGCGCTGTGGTCCGGTGGCAGCAGCCTGACCATCAAGGCGGGCGCCGGATTGGGCAAACTCGCCAAATCCATGAACCGTTTGCCCGATGCCCTGACCCGGCCGCTGGTCCGCGTATTCCGCGAGGGCGTGGATTGGCGCGGGATCGGGCAGGTGCGCGGTCTGGATGATCTGGTCGGGCTGATGCGCCCTGCCGTGATGCGCCCGGCCGCCGTGATCGTCGATGACGCGGGCCGCATGGTCAGGAACACCTCGACCCTGGATGCGCTGCACCTGATGAAATACGTGGATGATCCTGCCGATCTGTCGCGGATGGCGCGCGCCGCGGATGCCTTGGGGCCGCGGATGGTGGGCACGCTCGAAGTGTTGGGCAAAAGCCGCCTGATGCGCCTGACGATGCGGATGGCCGACGAGGTCTGGTTCATCTTCGGCGGGCTGATCGGGGCGCTTGCCGCCGCGCTGGCCCTGCTCCAGTCGCTGATGTTTTCCGCCCTGTCACGCAGGCTGCACCGGGCCGCGCGGCAGCCCGATCACTCGCGCGGAGGTTGACGCAGGTCAATACCCACTCAGGCCAGAGCTGTTATGATTCTTCTTTGCCAAGGGGGATCAAATGGCTGAGACAGGCGCAAAGTCAGGTGTGACACGGGCCAAGACACCCAAGACGGGCAATGCAAAGGCGCCAAAGGGCGCCCAGCTTCCTGCCTTGGTGCCTGCTGCGCCGACAGTGTCGGCGCAGGATGGTCGGCCCGCACACCCGCATCAGAACCTTGACCGCAGCGTCATGGCGGCGATGGCGCAGGTCACGGGTGGCGTCTCGCCCCATGCGGTGGCCGATGCCTGGACCGATTGGTGGTTGCACATGGCCCGCGCGCCGGGGCGGCAGCTGGAACTGATCGAAAAGGCGCAGCAGAACACCCTCAGGCTGATGCAACACAGTGCGGCGGCCATGACGGGCCAGGCGGACAACGCCCCGTTCACCCCAAAAGCCAATGACACGCGCTGGACCCATCCCGATTGGGCGAAACCGCCCTTCAACCAATGGCAACAGGGGTTTCTGGCGATACAGGACTGGTGGGATCACGCCACGGACGACCTGCGTGGCCTGCGCCACAAAAGCGCGGAACGCACCGGTTTCATGATGCGGCAGATACTGGATACGGTCGCACCCTCGAACTTTCCCGCGCTGAACCCCGAGATCATCGAAAAGACGGTCGAGACCCGTGGCCGGAACCTGGCCGAAGGTGCGGCCCATCTGGCCGCCGACATGGTGCAGACGCTGACGCAAGCCAAACGCCCCATCCCCGAGGATTACGCCCTGGGCCGGCATCTGGCCTGCACAGCCGGCAAGGTCGTCTTTCGCAACGACATCATGGAGCTGATCCAGTACAGCCCGCAGACCGATCAGGTGCATCCCGAACCGGTGCTGATCGTGCCCGCCTGGATCATGAAATACTACATCCTTGACCTGTCGCCCGAGAATTCCCTGATCCGCCACCTTGTCGCGCAGGGTTTCACGGTGTTCTGCATCTCATGGTGCAACCCGACAGCCGATCAGGCCGACCTGTCGCTGGAGGATTACCGCAAGCGCGGCGTCATGGCGGCGCTGGCGGCGATCAACGCGATCGTTCCGGGGCGCAAGGTGCATGCCAACGGCTATTGCCTGGGCGGCACGATGCTTGCGATCGCGGCCGCCAGCATGGCGCGCGATGGCGACGACAGGCTGGCCTCGGTCACGCTGATGGCTGCACAGGTCGATTTCGTCGAGGCGGGCGAGCTGCTTCTGTTTCTCGATGAAAGCCAGGTCGCCTTTCTCGAGGACATGATGTGGGAACAGGGCTATCTTGACCGGCCCCAGATGGCGCGCACCTTTGCCGCGATCCGGGCCGAAGACCTGATCTATACCCGCGCCGTGCGGCGATACTTTCTTGGCATCGAGGACCTGCCGTCGGATATCACGGTCTGGAACGGTGACACGACGCGGATGCCCGCGCGGATGCATTCCGAATACCTGCGCGGGATATTCCTGGAAAACCGGATCAGTGCAGGGCGGTTCGCGGTCGAAGGCCGGGTGATCGCCCTCAAGGACATCACCGCGCCGATGTTCGTCGTGGCGACCGAAAGCGATCACATCGCGCCATGGCGGTCGGTCTACAAGACGCAGCTGTTCACCGACAATGACCTGACCTTCGTTCTGACCAAGGGCGGGCACAATGGTGGCATCCTCAGTGAACCGGGCCACAAGGGGCGGCACTACCGCATCAGCCATCGCCATGCGGGTGCGCGCTACATGGGGCCTGAGTCATGGCTGAAAGGGCATGCGCCGCAGCCCGGCTCGTGGTGGCAGGAATGGACATGCTGGCTGGCGCAGGCCAGCGGCGCGCCCGTCGCACCGCCACCCATGGGAGCGCAGGACAAGGGCTATGGCGTCCTGTGCGACGCGCCCGGCACCTATATCCACCAGGGTTGAGGCCCCGCAGGAGCGGCCCCGGCACGTCCGGCCAGCAGGGCGGCCGCCCCGGCGGTCATCAGGGCGCGTCTTGTCCAACGGTTCAATTTGCTGCCTCCTTGCGGGTCTGTTGCCGCCCGCGTCTTGCCTGGCAGGGCTTAAATCCTGCGGCGGGCCTGAACCTCAAGTCACGATGGCTTGGGATCGGCGTTATCTGCATCGCTGCACAGGGACGGTGCAGCCCCGGCTCTTAACGAAAGGACGCGCAAAGGGCATATTGCCTGCAAAGGAGACCCCGCCATGACACAGTATGCCGCACATCCACAGACCCGCATCGGTCATGTCCACCTCAAGGTGGCGGACCTTGAACGCGCCATAGCTTTCTATCGCGATGTCATGGGGTTTGCCCTCGAACAGCGCTATGGCGATCAGGCCGCCTTTCTGTCGGCAGGCGGCTATCATCACCACATCGGGCTGAACACATGGGAAAGCCGTGGCGGCAGACCTGCCCCGCATGGGCACACGGGGCTTTACCACACCGCCTTTCTCTACCCCGATCGCGCCGCGCTGGGGGCGGCCCTGCGGCAGGCGATCACCGCCGGGGTCGAGATCGAAGGCGCGGCGGATCACGGTGTGTCCGAGGCGATCTATTTCAGCGACCCCGATGGCAATGGCATCGAGATCTATCGTGACCGCGCGCCCGAGGACTGGCCGCGCAACAGCGACGGTCAACTGGCCATGGTCAACAAGCGGCTGGATCTGAATGCCCTGCTGGCCGAGGCGCGCTGAGCCTGTCATGGCCGCCGAAACGGCCAAAAACGCCGGAAAATCGGACCAATAGCGTCACGAAAATGACATTTCGCCGGGGTAACCCTGTCCATACGTACCTGACAGGCCGGAGTTTCGCGTTCCGTGCCCGTCACATGTTCCCCGGGTAAAGCGTACCGCCCTTTTGAGGGGCGTCTTTCACCAAATCATTGGACCAGTATCCTTTTCAAGCAAGCAGCACCCGGCCCCTGTCCCTTGGGTCGGGTGTATTTCTTTGCGGGGCATGGCCAGCTTGCGGTATGACATGCCTGACCGCGCTTGCGTCTTTACCGAAATGGCAGTGTTGGTGCAGGATGGGGCAAGACCGCCTTCTGGGAACGGGGTTGCATGCATATCAAGAGCAAGCGCGCAGTCATCACGGACGCGCTGGACAGCTGGCGCAACCGGGGCCTGCTGGACCCTGCAACGGCGCAACGCCTGCAGGATGATCTTGAGCAGGGCAAGACCAGCTACAGCTTCAACGCCTTCATCATCACCGCGGGGGTGATCTGCCTGTGCTTTGCGGCCATGACCTTTGTGGCCGCAAACTGGGAGGAGATGAGTCGTCTGCTCAGGCTGGCGCTGGTGGTGGCGGCGCTATGGGCGGCCTGGGGCGCGGCCCTCTGGGCTGGACTGCGTGGCCTTCACTGGTGGCACGAGGGCCTGATGCTGCTGGGATGCGGCATATTCGGCGCCGGCATCATGCTGGTCAGCCAGATCTATCACATCCAGGGAAATGCCGCCGATGCGGTGTGGCTCTGGGCCTTGGGCAGCCTTCTGGCGGCGGCGCTGACGCGGGGCCTCATGTCACTGGCATTGGCCATCGGGCTTTTCGCGCTGTGGCACGGGATGCAGATCGACGTCGCGACCAGGGCGCATGATCTGAACCTGCCCTATCTGGTCTGGTGGCTGGCCGGGGCCGGGTTGGCCTGGTGGCTGCGCAGCCGCCTGGCCGGGCATCTGAGCGTGCTGGCCCTGTGCCTGTGGTTGCTGAGCGCCCTGGCAACGGTGCAACATCCGCATGTCGCGTCCCTGATGCTTCTGGCCGGGACGGTCAGCGTGATGTCGGGTTTGCTGGCCTCTTTTTCCGGGCCGCGGCTGCTGCACGGGTTCGAAGCCCCGGTTCTGGCCTATGCCGCGCTGGTGCTTGGATCATGCGCCTTCTACGTGACCCTTTCACATGACGCTTACGACTGGCCGATGCCGGGCGATGACGGGGCGCGTGGCGCGCTCTGGTCTTTGCTGCCCTTTCTGGCGGCGCCCTCGGTGGTGCTGGCGGTGCTGGCGCGGGTCCGGGCCTGGGCGCTGGCCTATGATCTTGCCGCTTGCGCCATCCTCGGGGTGACCCTTCTGGTGGCATATGTGATGCCGAAGATCCCGCTTCTGTCCGAGGCCTTGCTGCTTGTGCCCTTCATCTGGATCACGCGGATGGGCTGGCGTCTGGACCTGCGCAGCCTGCGCGCCATCGGCATGGCAGGGTTCATCCTGGCGCTGCTGGTGATCTACGGCGAAACCGTGGGCAGCCTGATCGGCACCAGCGGCTTTTACCTGGGTGCGGGGCTGATCCTGCTGGGCGGGGCCTGGGTGGCCACGCGGCTGGAGCCCAAGGGAAAGGGCAGATCATGAGCAAGGCGCGCCCCCTGACCCGCCGCTGGCTGGTGGCCGCGATCATCGCGGTCGCCCTTGTGCAGACTGCCGCACTGGCAAAGATGGTCACCGACCGTGCGGCCTTGCTGCGCGACGGTACCGAGGTCGTTCTGGAAACCGGCGCCATCGACCCGCGCGACCTGTTTCGCGGACATTACACGATCCTGAACCTGATGATCTCGCGGATCGACCCAAAGAGCGTGCGGGTTGACCCGACCCTTGAACCCGGCATGCCGGTCTATGTGGTGCTGGGGCCCGGTCCCGAGGGGTACTGGCAGGCCGAAAACCTGCTGGCGGCCCCGCCGGACAGTCCGGTGCCGCTGTTGCGCGGGGTCTTTGAATACGCCCATGACACCGAGATCATCCTGTCCTTTCCGATCGACCGCTATTTCGCCCCGAAGGACCGCGCGCTTGAACTGGAAGGGATCAACCGCAATGGCCGGATGGGGGTGATCCTTGCGCTGGATGACAGCGGCTATGGCGCCATCAAGGGCCTGATGATCGACGGGCAGCGGATCTATGAGGAACCGCTTTATTGATCCGCTTTTGCCGCAGCCTGACCGCTTTACTGCACCGGACCGGCTGTTAAAGTCCCCAAGGCACTGAAAGGGACTAGGCATGGCGACTGGCACGAATATCCGCACCTATTTCAATGGCTCATGGCATGCGGGCGACCTACCGATCATGCGGGCTGCCGACCACGGCAGCTGGCTGGGCAGCACCGTGTTCGACGGCGCGCGCTACGTCAACGGCATGGCGCCCGATCTCGAGGCGCATTGCGCCCGCGTCAACCGCTCGGCCGAGGCGCTGATGATCACGCCGACGGTCGCGACGCAGGAGATGGTCGGGATCGTCCGCGAGGGTCTGGCCCTCTATCCCCGCGATGCGGCCGTCTATATCCGGCCCATGTACTGGGCCATAGATGGCGATCCCACGGCGATCGTGCCATCGCCGAACGCGACCGGTTTCGCGATCTGCCTCGAAGAGATCCCGATGCCGCCCGAGGGGGCCTCGACCACGCTGACGCGCACGCGGTTCCGCCGCCCGGTGCTGGAGGATGCGGTCGTGAACGCCAAGGCGGGCTGTCTTTACCCCAACAACGCCCGCATGCTGGCCGAGGCGCGCGCCAAGGGTTTCGGCAATGCGCTGGTGGCCGATGCCCTGGGCAATGTGGCCGAAACGGCAACCGCCAATGTCTTCATGGTCAAGGACGGGGTCGTCTTCACCCCGGTCGCGAATGGCACGTTCCTGGCCGGCATCACGCGGTCGCGCCATATCGCCAATCTGCGCGCCGACGGGATCGAGGTGCGCGAAACAGTGCTGAGCTTCGAGGATTTCCATGCCGCCGACGAGGTGTTCCTGACCGGCAACATGAGCAAGATCACACCGGTGACGGCCTTTGATGACACGCGCTATCCGGTGGGCCCGATCACGCAGCGCGCCCGCGCGCTGTACTGGGACTGGGCCGCAAGCGCGGGCTGAACCACATCGGACAGCGCCGGCTGCGAGGGCGGGATGCGCTCCGCGCGGGGATATTTGAAGCAAGAAGAAACAGGCGGCGCGCGTGCTGGCAGTTGCGCGGATCACTGCCATCCGCCATGATCGCACCCGAGGGAGAATGCATGATGCGAAAGTTTCTGGTGGTGCTGGATGACAGCCGTGAATGCCTGAACGCGATGCGTTTCGCGGCCATGCGCGCGGCGCGGACAGGTGGCGGGGTCGAGATCCTGTCGGTGATCCCGCCCGAGGAGTTCAATCACTGGATCGGCGTGGGCGATATCATGCGCGAGGAGGCGCGAGAGCGGATCCATGCGCATTTCGAAGTCTTCGCGAAGTGGATGCGCGACAAGCAGGGCGTTGATCCGGAACTGGTCATCCGCGAGGGCGAGCCGGTGACCGAGATCCTGGCCCAGATCAGCGAGGACAAGGATATCGGTGTGCTGGTGCTGGGGGCGGGAACCGACAAGAAGGGTCCGGGGCCGCTGGTCACGCAATTGACGCGCAGTGCCGGATCGCTGGCCGTTCCCATCACGATCGTGCCCGGGGACCTGTCCAAGGAAAGGCTGGAAGCCATCACCTGATGCTCGCACAGGACCGGAGCAGCACAGGACGCGCTGCTCCGGTTGGCGCTATGGTTCAGTCCTGGATCGATTCCAGGTACATCGCCAGTGACAGCACGCGACCGCGTGTTTCCAGGACACTGCCGTAGTCATCCGGTCCGGCGACGCTCTGCTCCGAGAACATGTTTCCGAACAGCGGCATCGCGCCGCCATGGGCACGCACGCCCGTGCGGCCGTCGATGATGTGGATGACCTGCAGCATCGGGAAAACCCCGTCATTCGCTTTCGACAGCAAGGTCAGGTTCGGCGAAGGTATCGTGAGGACATTGGCCATGTCGCCATCCCCCTTGCCGGACGCGCCGTGACATACGGCGCAATAATCGGCATAGAGACCTGCCCCGATTTCCTTGTCCTGCGCATGGGCAACTGATGCGAACGCCAAGGCACTCGTTACGGCCGTCAATCTTGCGAGCGATGAAAGTATCATCTTTCCACCCCCTGATATGAAAGCGCGCTTCCTCTCCTGTCTTTAGTTGGACACGAATCCTGCGCCCTTTCAATCACCCCAGGGTTGTATATTCAAAAAATAACATGTGTTCAGGCGATGCGCGCATGCCTGGGCTGCGTCAGGCGCCGACCGGGGTTTCGGAAGGCGTCTGTGCCAGTTGGGCCGCCGCGCGGATATCGGCCAGGTCGGCGGGGGCGAGCCCGGCGGCTTCGGCACGCGACAAGGCGTCCTGCGCCATGTCGGTGGCGGCTTGCGCGAAAGTATCCGGCGCCACGTCCCGCAGGGATGTCAGCGCCTTCTGCAGGCGGATCTGCACCTCGACCAGGGCGGCGCCGTCGCGCATCAGGGGGCGAAACGCGTCGATGACCGCCTCCTGGGGCATGATGGGGCGGACGAAGACATCCGGATGACGGATATCCGGCGCGGCCCTGTCACGCCAGAGCGACAGGATACGCACGAACCGGCCCAGGACGTCGATGGCGGTGCCCGGATCATTGACCGCGGGCGAGAGCGCGCGCGAGCCGATCTCGGCCAGAACGATCAGGCCGAAGCGGGGATCGGCCTCGAAGGTGCGCCGTTTCCCGATGGTGATCGCCCGGCAGATCGCCTCGGATAGCGCCGTGTCGGGCGCATCGCCGCTGATCCGGGCAAGGGGCGTGCCCATCACCACGAAACTGCCCGGCAGACACCGCAGGTAGAGCTGTCTTTCATTCGCCGCGGCACAGTCCTGAAGCGCCTGCATGTCCACATGCTGCACATAGCCGGTCGCTTGGGCATGGACCCCGTGCATCCCGCGATCCGGCTCTGCGGTCAGAACGCGCCCGCCCATGTAGGGGTCGGACAGGCGCAGTTCCAGCGCGGCAGCGGTCGCGGCTTCGACCCTGTCCAGCGTGTCGCCCATCCGCCCGAACTGCATCAGGTGCCCGATCCAGCGGAACAGCGCCAGGACAACGAAGCCGATCACCACGATGGTGAACAGAAAGATCACGACCCGGCCGGCCGCATCATAAAGGTCGGCATTCAGCGCGACCAGCCCGACAAGTCCGAAGAGGAAGGCCCCCAGAAAGGTGGCCAGCACGTTCTGCGTTGTCCGATCCTCTTGCAGCAGCACGGCGGCGCGGGGGGTTGCGGTGCTGGCGGCCGCGGCAAAGGCCGATACGGCGATGGAGAGCGAAAAGGTCGTGACCGCCAGCATCGAGGAGGTCAGGACCCCCAGAAGCTGCTCGACCGCGTCGGCACCGGCCCTGATGGCCAGATCCTCGCCCAGATAGGGCGACAGCACACGCGCCAGCACGACCGAGACAAGGGCGAGGACGGCGAAGCCGACCACACGTACCCAGACCTTCTTGAGGACCTCTTGCAGGTACCAGGTATAGCGCGACACCATCACATCCCTCCGCCGTGCTCGAGGCGCGCCGCTACCGGCGCATCAGGCTAGCTGTGAGCACCGCCAGACGGGCAGCCTAGCCGCATTTGGAATGGCCGCAACTGGCGCAGGTCATGCAGCCCTCGACCATCCGCATCTCGTATTGCCCGCAGGACGGGCAGGCCTTGCCGCGTGGGGCGTCAAGGCCCACGACCTTGGCCTGCGGGTCGGCCTTCAGGCCCATCCCCTCGCCTGCGATGAACCCGATCGAGATCATGTGCCGTTCGATCACCCCGCCGATGGCCGCCAGGATCGAGGGGATGTATTTGCCCCCCATCCAGGCCCCGCCACGCGGATCGAAAACGGCTTTCAGCTCCTCGACGACAAAGGACACATCGCCGCCGCGCCGGAACACGGCCGAGATCATCCGCGTCAGGGCCACGGTCCAGGCGAAATGCTCCATGTTCTTGGAGTTGATGAACACCTCGAAGGGGCGGCGGTGGCCGTTGATGATGATGTCGTTGACCGTCAGGTAGATCGCATGCTCGCTGTCGGGCCATTTCAGCTTGTAGGTGTTGCCCTCCAGCGCCTGCGGGCGGTCCAGAGGCTCGGACATGTAGATGACATCGGCGCCCTGGTCGGCCTCGGGCACCTTTTCGGTGGTCTCGGACACGCTCAGAACCGACCCGGTCACGTCATTGGGCCGGTAGGTCGTGCAGCCCTTGCAGCCGCTTTCATAGGCGGCCATGTAGACCTCCTTGAAGGCGTCAAAGCTGATGTCCTCGGGGCAGTTGATGGTCTTGGAGATCGAACTGTCGACCCATTTCTGCGCGGCCGCCTGCATGCGCACATGGTCCAGCGGGGCCAGCGTCTGGGCATTCACGAAATAGTCGGGCAGTTCCGCATCGCCGAATTTCTCGCGCCACATCTGGACGGCGTAATCGACGACTTCCTCTTCGGTGCGGCTGCCGTCCTTCTGCAGGACCTTGCGGGTATAGGCATAGGCGAAGACAGGCTCGATCCCGGATGACACATTGCCGGCGTAAAGGCTGATGGTGCCCGTGGGTGCGATCGAGGTCAGCAGTGCGTTGCGGATGCCGTGGGTGCGGATCGCATCGCGCACGTCTTCGTCCATCATCCGCATGTTGCCCGAGGCCAGGTATTTCTCGGCATCGAACAGCGGGAATGCGCCCTTTTCCTTCGCAAGGTCCACCGACGCCAGATAGGCGGCGCGGGCGATCGCGTGCAACCATTCCTCGGTCTGACGCGCCGCTTCCTCGGATCCGTAGCGCAGACCCACCATCAGAAGCGCGTCCGCCAGCCCCGTCACACCCAGGCCGATGCGGCGCTTGGCCTGGGCTTCCTGCGCCTGCGCGTCCAGCGGGAAACGGCTGGCATCGACCACATTGTCCATCATCCGCACGGCAACGGCGACCAGATCGGTCAGTTGCTTGGGATCAAGGCGGGCCTTCTTGCCAAAGGGGTCGCTGACCAGCCGCGCCATGTTGATCGAGCCCAGCAGACAGGCGCCATAGGGCGGCAGGGGCTGCTCACCGCAGGGATTGGTGGCGGCGATGGTTTCGACATAATTGAGGTTGTTGGCCTCATTGATCCGGTCGATGAAGATCACGCCGGGTTCGGCGAAATCATAGGTGCTTTTCATGATCTTGTTCCACAGATCACGCGCCTGCACCGTGTGATAGACCTTGCCCTCGAATTGCAGGTCCCAGGGCGCATCGGCCTTGACGGCCTCCATGAAGGGATCGGTCACCAGCACCGACAGGTTGAACATGCGCAACCGCGCCGCGTCTGATTTCGCGGTGATGAAGGCCTCGATATCCGGATGGTCGCAGCGCATCGTGGCCATCATCGCCCCGCGGCGCGAGCCTGCGGACATGATCGTGCGGCACATCGCATCCCAGACATCCATGAAGGACAAGGGGCCCGAGGCATCGGCGGCCACGCCCTTTACCTCGGCCCCGCGCGGACGGATGGTGCTGAAATCATAGCCGATCCCGCCGCCCTGCTGCATGGTCAGCGCGGCCTCTTTCAGCATGTCGAAGATGCCCGCCATGCTGTCGGGAATCGTGCCCATGACGAAGCAGTTGAACAGCGTGACCCGCCGCCCGGTGCCGGCGCCTGCCGTGATGCGCCCGGCGGGCAGATATTTGAAATCCTCAAGTGCCGCGTAGAATCTGTCTTCCCAGACGGCGCTGTCCTGTTCGACCTGCGCCAGCGACCGCGCGATGCGCCGCCATGTATCCTCGACCGAGCGGTCGATGGGCGTTCCATCCGCCTGTTTGAACCGGTATTTCATGTCCCAGATCTGTTCGGAAATAGGGGCGGCAAAACGGGTCATGGCAGGGTCCTCGGATCAGCGGGCGAATGGGGTGCAGGCCTGTCGGTCGCGACGGCGCGGCGGCTTGCGGAAGGCCTTTCAAGATAGGCCGCGGACCGGTCCGGGTCAACGGCGCAGACGCGCATTTTGGCAGGGCATCAGCCCTTGATATCGCGGCCTGCGCGGCTATGATCCACAACCACTGGGGAAAATGACATGCCGGAAGCTCTGCATCTGATCAAGCTGTCCGTCGGCACCGAAGGGGTCGAGGACCTGGCCGCATGGCAGGCCAGTGCGCGGGCCAAGGGGCCGGACGGCCTGCCGCGCCATGTCACCCGCATGTGGCCCAAGCGCGAGGCCGAAATCCTGGACGGCGGGTCGATCTACTGGGTGATCAAGGGCGTCCTGATGTGCCGCCAGCGCATCCTGCGGCTGGACGAGGTGACAGGCAGCGACGGCATCCGCCGCTGTGCGATCGTGCTGGACCCTGAACTGATCCGCACGACACAGGCCCTCAAGCGTCCGTTCCAGGGATGGCGTTACCTGACCGCCAAGGACGCGCCCGCCGATCTGCCCAAAGGGCGCGCCGACGAGCAGGCGCTGCCATCGGAACTGAGCGCCGCGCTGGCCGATCTGGGCGTTCTCTGACAGGCCCGCACCGCTGGACGGCACGAGAATTTTGCCCAGGCCACTGACAACACGCTTGAAACGGGCAATGGCCGGACGCATGCTGCGCGCATCCTTCAGGACATGACAGAATGCTCCGCCCGCAACTGCTGACCAGTCTTTCGACCTATTCGAAAGCGACCCTCCGGGCCGATATATTCGCAGGCATCACCGTGGCCATGGTGGCCCTTCCGCTGTCGCTGGCCATTGCCATCGCCTCCGGTGCGACGCCTGCGCAGGGCCTGATCACCGCCATCGTGGCGGGTTTCCTGATTTCGGCCCTCGGTGGCAGCACCGTGCAGATCGGCGGGCCGACCGGGGCCTTCATCGTCGTGGTGGCCGGCGTGATCGCGCAGCATGGCTATGACGGTCTGGTGCTGGCCACGGCGATGGCCGGGGTGATCCTGCTGGTCGCGGGATGGCTGCGCGCAGGCAGCCTGATCGCGCATGTTCCCGAAGCCGTGGTGAACGGTTTCACCATCGGGATCGCAGTCTTGATCGCGGCCAGCCAGATCAAGGACCTGATGGGGCTGTCGCTGGCCAATGAACCTGCGGAACTGCTGCACAAGATCCCGGCGCTCTGGGCCGCGCGCGACACGTTCAGCATTGCGGCTTTCGGTGTCGGCCTTGCGACGATGATTCTGATCGTGCTGTTCCGCCGCGCGGCACCGCGCCTGCCCGGCCTGATCGTGGCGCTGGCCCTGACATCGGGCGCGGCTGCAATGCTGGCGCTGCCGGTCGAGACGATCGCGGCCCGCTTCGGCGCATTGCCGCGCAGCCTGCCGCTGCCTGCCATGCCTGATCTGTCGCTGAACCGGATGGTCGAGGTCTTGCCCTCGGCCCTCGTGATCGCCTTCCTGGCCGGCATCGAATCCCTGCTGTCGGCGGTCGTGGCCGATCGCATGACCGGGGCCCGGCACAAGCCCAATGCCGAAGTTGTCGCGCAGGGTGCGGCGAACCTGGCCTCGGCGGCCTTTGGCGGGTTGCCCGCGACCGGGGCAATCGCGCGCACCGCGACCAATGTGCGCGCGGGCGGGCAGACGCCCGTGGCGGGCATGATCCACGCTGTCGCGATCCTGGCGATGATGATGCTGGCGGCCGGCCCGACCGGCATGCTGGCGATGCCCGCCATGGCCGGGCTTTTGATCCTGACCGCCTGGAACATGGCAGAGCCGCACAAATGGGGCGCATGGATGCGCGAGCGGCCCTCGGACCGGGTGCTTTTGCTGCTGACAATGGCCCTGACCGTTCTGGTCGATCTGACGGTCGCCATCGGGGTCGGTGTCGCCCTGGGTCTGGCGCTGAAACTGCGTGCCGGGCGCACCAAGCCGGAAACCTTCGATCCGCGCCGGATGTAGGCGGGGTCAGTCGACTTCGATCATCCGGCACAGCTGCTTGAGCGTCTCGCGATCGGGCTCGTCCATTTCGGCCGCACGGCTGCGATAGAGCGTGGCCTGCGACCGCAGGATCAACCCGTCGCGCAGCATCTTGAGGTGATTGGCGCGCAGGGTCTCGCCTGTCGAGGTGATATCGGCCACCGCCTCGGCGGTTTCGAATTTCACCGTGCCTTCGGTAGCACCCTGGCTGTCCACCAGCGCATAGTCGGCCACACCCGCATTGCGCAGGAAATCGCGCACAAGGCGGTGATATTTCGTGGCAATCCGCATGCGGAAGCCGCGCCGCTTGCGAAAGGCGGCGGCAGCGGCGTCAAGATCGTCAAGCGTGTCGACATCGACCCAGGCGGCGGGCACCGCGATGATCAGATCGGCATGGCCGAACCCGAGCTCGGCCAGTTCCTGCACCTGCTGGTCCCATTGGCCCAGCTTTTCACGCACCAGATCCGTCCCGGTCACGCCAAGGTGGATGCGCCCTGCAGCCAGTTCGCGCGGGATCTCACCCGCCGACAAGAGCACCAGTTCCACATTGGCGATACCCTCGACCGCGCCGGCATATTCGCGCTCCGAGGCGCTGCGCGACAGCGTGACGCCACGGGACGCGAACCATTCGAAGGTCTTTTCCATCAGCCGCCCCTTGGACGGCACCCCCAGCTTGATCGTCATGATGCGGCCCTCAGATCCAGCAACAGGCCCGGACGGATCACGCCCCCCACGGCAGGAATTTCCGCGCCCTGCCCCAGCACGCGGGTCAGCGCGTCATAGCGCCCGCCCGAGGCGACAGGTGGCAGATCGCTGCGCCCCTCGGCGTAGAAGCCGAAAACGAAACCATCGTAATATTCCATCGAGGTGCGGCCATAGCTTGCCTCGAATTCCAGCGCGTCGACGTCGATGCCACGCGCCGACAAGGCCGCGACCCGTGCCGTCAGCCGTGACATGGCGGGAATGATCGCGGGCATGTCGACCGAGATGTCGCGCAGATGCTCCAGCGCGAAGGGCAGCGTCTCGCGTATGCCAAGGATGGCGTCCAGCAGCGCCACCTCGTTCTCGCTGATCGGCGGGGTGGCGGCATCCTCGCGCAGGGCGGCGATACGCGCCTCGATATCGGCGCGGTCGCGCAAGCCGACCAGGGGCGCGCAATCGGCCCAGGGATCGGCCGCCGCCAGCAGCGCCAGCCGCGTTTCCGGCACCGCCGCGCGGCCCGAATAACGATCCAGCAGTGCACGGAAGCGGCGCGGGCGCCAGATGTGGCGGCGCAGGGCGGCCTTGCGCGCGTCCGTGGTGTCCAGACCTTCCACAGCCGCGGCCAGAATGCCGATATCGCCGGTGGCGGCGCGCAGCGGCAGATCCCCCAGCGCCTGGCGGATCAGGGCGAATACCTCTGCATCGGCGGCGGCGGGGTCAGCCCGGTCGAAGACTTCATAGCCGGTCTGGAAATATTCATTGGCGCGGTCGGGAAAGTCCTCCTGCCGCCGAAAGACCTCGCCCGAATAGGTGTAGCGCGCGGGTTCCGCGCCATGGGCCATGTGCATCTGCACCACCGGCACCGTGAAATCCGGGCGCAGCATCTGTTCGCCCCTCACGGCATCCGATGTCACATAGGCGCGGGCGCGGATATCCTCGCCATAAAGGTCCAGCAGGGTATCGGCGGGTTGCAGCACCGGGGGGTCCACAACCTGTGCGCCCGCGGCCTCGAAGACGGCGCGCAGGCGTGTCGCCTCGTCACGGATGGCGCTGCGCGCCGCGGTGCGTCTGGCGGCGGTATCAGGCATCATCCCTGCCCTTCAAGAATGTCCAGCACCTTGGCCACCATCTGGTCGCGCGGCACCTCGTACTGGCTGGGGCGGCTTTGCCATTCCTCGAGCGTGGCGTTCTCGGCGATCTGCGCGCCAAGGATCAGGTCCTTGATCTGCACCACGCCCCGCGCCTTTTCGTCCCCACCTTCGATGATGGCGACGGGCGAGGCGCGCTTGTCGGCGTATTTCAACTGGTTGCCGAACTGCTTGGGGTTGCCCAGATAGACCTCGGCCCGGATGCCGGCGCGGCGCAATTCACCCGCCATCGCCTGGTAATCGGCCATGCGGTCGCGATCCATCACGGTCACCACGACCGGGCCCTGTTCGCTGGCCTGCATCCGGCCCTTTTCGCGCAACGCCGCCAGAAGGCGGTCCACGCCGATGGAGACGCCCGTCGCGGGCACTTCCTGCCCGGTGAAGCGCTTGACCAGATCGTCATAGCGCCCGCCACCCGCGACCGAGCCGAATTGCCGCTTGCGACCCTTTTCATCAAAGATCTCGAAGGTCAGTTCCGCCTCGAACACCGGGCCGGTATAGTAGCCAAGCCCGCGCACCACCGAGGGGTCGATCACGATGCGGTCGGGGCCGTATCCCTGTGCGGCGACCAGATCCGCGATCTGCGCCAGTTCGTCGACACCCTGCGCCCCGATGGCAGATGCGCCCACGGCGGCGCGCAGATTGTCCAGCGTGTCGGCCATGCTGTCGGCCTTCGAGGTCAGGAAGGCGATCACGGGTTCGGCCTGTGCCGCATCCAGACCCACACCGTCGATGAAGGCGCCCGAGGCGTCCAGCCGTCCCTTGGTCAGCAGTTCGCGCACACCCGCCTCGCCGACCTTGTCGAACTTGTCGATGGTGCGCAGAACGGCATCGCGAGCCTCGCCCTCGGGCAGGCCCATCACTTCGAGGATGCCGTTCAGAACCTTGCGGTTATTGATCCGCACGATGTAGTCGCCACGCGGAATGCCCACTTCCTCCAGCGTATCGGCCAGCATCGCGCAGATCTCGGCATCGGCCGCGACGCTCGCGGCGCCCACCGTATCGGCATCGCATTGATAGAACTGGCGGAACCGACCCGGACCGGGCTTTTCATTGCGCCAGACCGGCCCCATGGCGTAGCGGCGATAGGGCAGCGGCAGATCGTTGCGGTGCTGGGCATAGACCCGCGCCAGGGGCGCTGTCAGGTCATAGCGCAGGGCCAGCCAGTCGCCGGGTTTCGCGTTCTCGCCCTCGTGCTCGGGATCTTCCTGCCAGGCGAAGACACCCGCGTTCGGGCGATCCACATCGGGCAGGAACTTGCCCAGCGCCTCGACCGTTTCCACCGCCGAGGATTCGAGCGCGTCAAAGCCATAGCGATGATAGACCTGCGCGATCGTGGCCAGCATCCGGCTGCGCATCGTCACATCGGCGCCAAAGTAATCGCGAAACCCTTTCGGCGTTTCGGCACGCGGGCGCGGGGTCTTCTTGTCCTTGGCCATGTCTGGCTCCCTCGGTCTTGGGCGGGGCGGTCTTGGGCGGGGCGGTCTTGTCCGGCTTGCCTCTACCGGATGCAGGCCAAGGGGGCAAGCGGGGCAAGCCTTATTGGTCCGCGCGCATGGGGTTGTCCGCGCGCATGAGTATTTGGAGAACGATGAAAGGGCCGCTCAAAGGTCGTCGAACCGTCCCGACCGCCCCTGCCCGCCGGCAAAGCGCGAGGCCCCCGCGCGCCCTTCGGCAGCGAACATCGTGGCCGAGGCCCATTCGCGGCGCAAGGCCACCGCCAGATCCGCGGGCGGCATCCGTGCAGACAGGAAATCGGCCCGCATGCAGCCCTGGGGAAAGCGGGTCAGCGATTGCGCCAGATCCAGCGCCGCCGCCAGCGCCTGCCCCTGTGGCACGATCCGGTCGGCCAGGCCCATCGCATGGGCTTCTTCGGCATCCACAGGGCGCCCTGTCAGGATCAGGTCATTGGCCCGGCCCTGCCCCACCACGCGCGGCAGGCGGAAAGTGCCCCCGTCGATCAGCGGCACGCCCCAGCGGCGGCAATAGATGCCCATCACCGCGCCCTGCGCCATGATGCGCATGTCGCACCAGGCGGCAAGCTCCATCCCGCCCGCCACGGCGGGCCCTTCGATCGCGGCGATCACGGGCTTTGACAGCATCAGCCGCGATGGCCCCATCGGGCCGGGCCGGGGCTGACCCACCGGATCGGTCCAGTCATCGGGGATATCGACCGCCTCGATCCAGGCGGCGGCCGATCCATCGGCCGCGGTCTTGAGGTCGAAGCCTGCGCAAAAGGCACCATCCGCACCGGTCAGGATCATCACGTCGATATCGCCATCGGCCTCCAGCGCCATGAAGGCATCGAAAAGCGCCTGCGCCGTGGCCGGATTGACCGCGTTGCGCGCCTGTGGCCGGTCGATCGTGACCACCGCCACCCGATCCTGCCGTTCCACCCTGACTGTCATGGCCTGTCCTTCCCTGTGATCCGCCCCCATGCTAAGCACAGCATCGCAAAAGGAGGCGCGATGCAACACCTTGAGGAAAAGCTGGCCCATCTGATCCGCACGGTCGATGACCTGTCGGATGTCGTTGCCGCACAGCAGACCGAGATCGACCGCCTGACCCGGCGGGTCGAGATGCTGATGCACCGCGAGGCGGAACGCGAAAGCGCCGCGGGCGATGGCGTGATCCTGGCCGATCAACGCCCGCCGCACTGGTAGGCGTCCTCCGCGGATCAGCGCTGGCGAGGGATCATACTTCCTGCACTTCCATGACACCCGGCAAGGACCGGATCGCCCCCTTGATCTGCGGATTCATCGGGAAATCCTGGCCTGTGTCGATCTCGGTCTCGCCGGGCAGGCCGGGGTCCATCAGGCAGAGCATCACCGGACCGCGCGGCAGGTTGCGCAGGCTTTCGGCGGCCTGTTCCAGCACCGATGCCACCGAGGCGATGGCGCCCGCATCCTCGATGAAGATCCGCAGGCCCGTGGCGCCCGCCTCGGCCACGACACCGTCCATCGGGGTGACGGAGCGGCCAACGGGATCGAACTGGCCCTCGTTGAACCGCGCCTCGAGTGTCATGACGACCTGGTGGGTCTGATCGAAGACGCGCCGGGCCGCGTCGAAATCATCGCAGAACATCGCGATTCCCGAGACCTGGCTGGTGGGGTCGGAAATGTTCATGCGGAAGAACCGCGTGCCGCGCCCGGATTTGCGTTCCTGCAGGGCCGAGACCAGAACCCCCACCTTGCCGATGGCGCCACCGGCCTGCTCGGCCTTGGCCTGCAATTCGGCCAGCGTCATCACGTTGCGCCGCTTGAGGGCGGGCAGGTAGTCGTCCAGCGGATGACCGGACAGGTAGAAGCCGATGGCCTTGTGTTCCTCGTCCAGACGCTCGGTGGGCTGCCAATCGGCCACGGGCATCAGGCGCGGCTCCGGCAGGTCGTCGCCCGCCTCGCCGAACAGCGACACCTGGTTCGAGGCCTTCTGTTCGTGGATCGCCGCCGAATACCCCACCAGCGCATCCAGCGCCTCGAACACGCGGCGGCGGTTGGCATCCAGCATGTCGAAGGCTCCGGCCCGCGCCAGCATTTCCAGCGGGCGCTTGCCCACGCGTTTCAGATCCACCCGGCGGGCGAAATCGAACAGCGTGACGAAGGGCTTTTCGCGCCCCGCCTCGTCACGGCGGGCGGCGGTGATCATCCGCATCGCCTCGATCCCCACGTTCTTGAGCGCGCCCAGGGCATAGACCAGCTTGCCCTCATGCACGGTGAACCCGGCCTCTGACCGGTTGACGCAGGGCGGCACGATCTCGATCGCCATGCCGCGGCGGACCTCCTCGGCATAGGTGGACAGCTTGTCGGTCAGGTGGCTGTCGCAATTCATGACGCCCGCCATGAACTCGACCGGGTGGTTCGCCTTCAGCCAGGCGGTCTGGTAGCTGACCACGGCATAGGCGGCGGCGTGCGATTTGTTGAAGCCGTAGTTGGCGAATTTCTCCAGAAGGTCGAAAACCTCGGACGCCTTCTTCTTGTCGACGCCGTTGGCCATCGCGCCCTTTTCGAACTTGGGACGTTCCTTGGCCATCTCCTCGGCGATCTTCTTGCCCATGGCGCGGCGCAGCAGGTCGGCGCCGCCAAGGCTGTAGCCCGCCATCTCCTGCGCGATCTGCATCACCTGTTCCTGGTAGACGATGATGCCTTGGGTTTCCTCGAGGATATGGTCGATCAGCGGATGGATCGATTCACGCGCCTTCAGCCCGTTCTTGACCTCGCAATAGGTGGGAATGTTCTCCATCGGGCCGGGACGATAGAGCGCCACCAGCGCCACGATATCCTCGATGCAGGTGGGCTTCATGCGCCGCAGCGCATCCATCATGCCGCTGGATTCCACCTGGAACACGGCCACGGTCTTGGCACTGGCATAAAGCCTGTAGGTCGCCTCGTCATCCAGCGGGATCGCACCGATATCGTCCATGGCCCCTTCGGGCGGATCGTAAAGCTGCACCCCGTCGGCGCGGATATTCAGATGCCGGCCCTGCCCCTTGATCAGGTCGACCGCGTTCTGGATCACGGTCAGCGTCTTGAGGCCCAGAAAGTCGAACTTGACCAGACCGGCCTGCTCGACCCATTTCATGTTGAACTGGGTGGCCGGCATGTCCGAGCGCGGGTCCTGATAGAGCGGCACCAGCCGGTCCAGCGGCCGGTCCCCGATCACCACGCCCGCGGCATGGGTGGACGCGTTCCTCAGCAGGCCCTCGACCTGCTGACCATAGTCGAGAAGGCGTTTCACGACCTCTTCGGCGCGCACAGCCTCGCGCAGGCGTTCTTCCTGCGCCAGGGCCTGCTCGATGCTGACAGGCTTGACCCCCTCGACCGGGATCAGCTTGGACAGCCGGTCCACCTGCCCGTAAGGCATCTGCAGCACGCGCCCGATGTCGCGGACGGCGGCCTTGGACAGAAGCGCACCGAAGGTGATGATCTGGCCCACCTTGTCGCGGCCGTAACGGTCCTGCACGTAGCGGATCACCTCTTCGCGGCGATCCATGCAGAAGTCGATGTCGAAGTCGGGCATGCTGACCCGTTCGGGGTTCAGGAAGCGTTCGAACAGCAGGCTGTAGCGCAGCGGATCAAGGTCGGTGATCGTCAGCGCATAGGCCACCAGGCTGCCCGCACCCGAGCCGCGCCCCGGCCCCACGGGAATGTCGTGATCCTTGGCCCATTTGATGAAATCGGCCACGATCAGGAAATAGCCGGGAAAGCCCATGCCCTCGATGATGCCCAGCTCGAACTCCAGGCGCTTGTCATAGTCCTCGACCGGGGCGGCATGGGGGATCACGGCAAGGCGGGCGGCCAGACCTTCCTTGGCCTGGCGGCGCAATTCCTGCACCTCGTCATCGGCGAATTTCGGCAGGATCGGCGGGCGCTTGAACGCCTTGAAGGCACAGCGGCGCGCAATCTCGACGGTGTTCTGGATCGCCTCGGGCAGATCGGCGAACAGCGTCGCCATCTCTTGCGGCGACTTGAAATAATGCTGCGCGGTCAGGCGGCGGCGCGGCCCCTGCTGGTCGACATAAGCACCTTCAGCGATGCAGATCAGCGCATCATGCGCCTCGTACATGTCGGATTTCGGAAAATAGACATCGTTGGTGGCCACCAGCGGCAGGTCCATGGCATAGGCCATTTCGACAAAGCCGCGTTCGGACAGGCGTTCCGCCTCGGGCAGGCCACCGCCTTCGGGATGGCGCTGCAATTCGACATACAGCCGGTCGGGATAGATCCCGGCCAGCTTGCGCATCAGATCCTCGGCCGCCGGGCGCTGGCCTGCCCGCAGCAACCGGCCCACAGGGCCGTCCGGCCCGCCCGAGAGGCAGATCAGACCGGCGCTGAACTCCTGCAACTCCTCCAGCGTGACCTGCGGCAACTGCCCGGCCTTGTCCAGGTAGAGGCAGCTGTTCAGCCGCATCAGGTTTTCATATCCGGCCTCGCTCTGCGCCAGCAGCACGATCCCCGCCGGATCGCGCGGCCGCTCGCCCGGCTGGGCGGGCAGATAGGCGAGCGCGACCTGGCAGCCGATGATCGGCTGGATCCCTGCGCCGCTTGCCGCGACGGAAAATTCCAATGCGGCGAACATGTTGTTGGTATCGGTCACGGCCACGGCGGGCATGCCCGCCGCCGCGCACAGACCGGGCAGCTTCTTCAGCCGCACCGCCCCTTCCAGCAGGGAATACTCGGTATGGACGCGCAGGTGGATGAATCGGGGGGAATTGCTCATGCGGGAAAGCTAGCGCATGGACCTGCCCTGCGAAAGCGCCGAAAAACCGGTCACGCCGGGGCGCGCCGAAACCCGCCATGCAGCTTTTTCTTGCCAAGAGGCCGAATCCGGGCTTTCCTGCAGGGAACCAACAGGGGCCCGCGCTGCTCTACGCCGCATCGAGACAGCGCAACACGGGGCAAATAACCGGTAAGGCGGCAGGCTTTTCTGTATGAATATCTCCTTTCTTCTGAACGGGGAAAGCGTGGTGCTCACCGATGTGGCACCCACCGCGACCGCATTGGACTGGCTGCGCGAAACACGGGGACTGACCGCCACCAAGGAGGGCTGCAACGAGGGTGATTGCGGCGCCTGCACCGTGATGGTCACCGATCCCGACGGCACCAGCCGCGCATTGAACGCCTGCATCCTGTTCCTGCCGCAACTCGATGGCCGCGCCATCCGCACGGTCGAAGGGATCACCGGCCCGGACGGCAGCCTGCACCCGGTCCAACAGGCCATGGTGGATCACCACGGCAGCCAATGCGGCTTCTGCACGCCGGGCTTCATCGCCGCGATGGCGGTGGCGCATGCGAACGGGGACAGGGACCACGACACCGCGCTGGCCGGCAACCTGTGCCGCTGCACCGGCTATGCGCCGATCATCCGCGCGGCCCGCGCTGCCGAAAACAAGCCCGTGCCGGACTGGATGACCGCCGATCGCGACTTCTTCTTGCCGGAAATATCCGCGGGGGGATCGTCGAACCAAGGGTTCGACGTGGGGGGCGGCAAGCCCCCCGCCGCGGTGCAGCCTCGCTCCGCAGATGATCTGGCCGCTGCCTATGCGGCAAACCCCGATGCCACGCTGGTGGCGGGGGCCACGGATGTGGGGCTTTGGGTCACCAAGCAGATGCGCGAACTGGGCCAGGTGATCTTTCTGAACCGCTGCGCCGATCTGCAGCTGATCGAGCATCGCGAGGACGGGATGCGCATCGGGGCGGGTGTGACCATCGCGCGCCTGATCCCCGCGATCGAGGGGCTGCACCCCTCCTTCGCCGACATGCTGCGCCGCTATGGCTCGGCCCAGGTGCGTGCCGCGGCCACGATCGGGGGCAATATCGCCAATGGCTCACCCATCGGGGACGGCCCTCCGGCGCTGATTGCCTTGGGCGCGGTTCTGCATCTGCGGCAGGGCGACATGCGGCGCGAGATGCCGCTCGAGGATTTCTTTCTGGACTATGGCAAGCAGGATCGCCGCCCCGGCGAGTTCGTCGAGGCGATCAGCATCCCGCAGCAGCCTGATCGGCTGCGCTGCTACAAGTTGTCAAAGCGCTTCGACCAGGACATCTCGGCGGTCTGCGGCTGTTTTTCCATCACGGTGACAGGGGGCCGTGTCGCGCAGGCGCGCATTGCCTTTGGCGGCATGGCCGGCACGCCGAAGCGCGCAACCAATGTCGAAGCTGCGCTGATCGGCCAGCCATGGTCAGAGGCGACGATCGACAGCGCGATGCGGGCCTTCGCGGCAGATTACACACCGCTGTCGGACATGCGTGCCTCGGCCGGCTACAGGCTTGAGGCTGCGGCGAACATGCTGCGGCGCTACTTCCTCGAAGATACGGGCCGGACCGCAGGGATCATGGAGGTGCAGCCATGAGCGTCGCCAAACCCCTGCCCCATGACGCGGCCCGCCTGCATGTGACGGGTCAGGCGCGCTATGTGGATGACATCCCCCTGCCCGCCGATACGTTGCACCTGGCCTTCGGCCTGTCCGGCGTGGCGCGGGGCCGGATCACCGGCATGGACCTGTCGGCGGTGCGCGCCGCACCCGGCGTGGTGATGGTGCTGACGGCGGATGATCTGCCCTTTGCCAATGACGTCTCGCCCTCGGCCCATGATGAGCCCTTGCTGGCCACGGGCGCGGTCCATTATGTGGGCCAGCCGGTCTTTGCCGTGGTCGCTGACAGTCATCTGGCGGCGCGGCATGCCGCAAGACTGGGCCAGATCGACTATGCCGAAGAGGCGCCGATCCTGACCATCGACCAGGCCCTGGCCGCCGACAGCCGGTTCGAGGATGGCCCGCGCATCTACGCCAAGGGCGATGCGCCCGCCGCCATTGCAGCCGCGCCCCATCGCGTCGAGGGTCGGTTCGAGATCGGCGGGCAGGAGCATTTCTACCTTGAGGGCCAGGCGGCCCTGGCCCTGCCGCAGGAAGGCGGGGACATGGTGGTGCACAGTTCCACCCAGCACCCGACCGAGATCCAGCACAAGGTCGCCGAGGCGCTGGGTGTGCCCATGCATGCCGTGCGGGTCGAGGTGCGCCGCATGGGTGGCGGTTTCGGCGGCAAGGAAAGCCAGGGCAATGCGCTGGCCGTGGCCTGCGCGATCGCGGCATCCCTGACCGGACGGCCCTGCAAGATGCGCTATGACCGCGATGACGACATGGTGATCACCGGCAAACGGCATGATTTCCGCATCGACTATGTCGCGGGCTTCGATGATGCGGGGCGGGTTCTTGGCGTGGACTTCGTGCACCATGTCCGCTGCGGCTGGGCGCAGGACCTGTCGCTGCCAGTGGCGGATCGGGCGATGCTGCATGCCGACAATGCCTATCTGCTGGAGAATGCCCGGATCGAGAGCCACCGGCTGAAGACCAATACGCAAAGCGCGACCGCGTTCCGTGGCTTTGGCGGCCCGCAGGGCATGGTCGGGATCGAACGGGTGATGGATCACATCGCCCATCACCTGGGCCGCGACCCGCTGGCGGTGCGGCGGGCGAACTACTACGCCGAGGCCGCGCCTGCGGCGGGCGGCGCAGGGGGGCTGTCCGCCCCCCCGTTCACCACTGGTGAACGCCCCCCCGAGGATATTTCGGGCAAGAAGAAACAGACCACGCCCTACGGGATGGACGTCGAGGATTTCATTCTGCACGCGATGACGGACAGGCTTGCGACCGAGGCCGGGTATGACGCGCGGCGGCAGGCCGTGGCGGCGTGGAACGCGGCGCAGCCGGTTCTGAAACGCGGGTTGGCCCTGACGCCGGTGAAGTTCGGGATCTCTTTCACGCTGACCCATCTGAACCAGGCGGGGGCCCTGGTGCATGTCTACCAGGATGGATCGGTGCACATGAACCATGGCGGCACCGAGATGGGACAGGGCCTGTTCCAGAAGGTGGCGCAGGTGGCGGCGGCGCGGTTCGGGCTGGACGTGGGGGCGGTGAAGATCACCGCGACCGATACGGGCAAGGTGCCCAATACCTCGGCCACGGCTGCCTCGTCAGGTTCGGATCTGAACGGCATGGCGGTCAAGGCCGCCTGCGACACGATACGCGACCGCATGGCCGCGCATCTGGCGGGGCTGCATCGGGTCGATGCCGCATCGGTATGTTTCGAGGGCGGGCAGGTCTTGGTGGGCGAGGCGCGTTACAGCTTTGCCGAGGCCGCACAGATGGCCTATGCCGCAAGGGTCAGCCTGTCGGCGACCGGCTTCTATGCCACGCCGAAGGTCGAATGGGATCGCATCCGCGGGCATGGGCGTC
The DNA here is from genome assembly GCA_030758115.1 of Paracoccaceae bacterium. Classification (GTDB taxonomy): domain Bacteria; phylum Pseudomonadota; class Alphaproteobacteria; order Rhodobacterales; family Rhodobacteraceae; genus Seohaeicola. The sequence goes on from JANREX010000026.1 coordinate 105,266, forward strand.
CGTTCTTCTATTTCGCCTATGGTGCGGCGCTGACCGAGGTGGTGATCGACACGCTGACCGGCGAGACGCGGATCCTGCGGGCCGATCTGCTGCATGACGCGGGCGCCAGCCTGAACCCGGCGCTGGATATCGGCCAGATCGAGGGCGGCTACGTGCAGGGCGCGGGCTGGCTGACGATGGAGGAACTGGTCTGGGACGACAAAGGCCGGCTGCGCACCCATGCGCCGTCGACCTACAAGATCCCCGCGATCTCGGACCGGCCCGCGGTGTTCAACGTCGCGCTCTGGGAGGGGGCGAACCGGGAGGAGACGGTCTATCGCTCCAAGGCGGTGGGCGAGCCGCCCTTCATGCTGGGGATTTCGGCGCTGATGGCGATCTCGGACGCGGTGGCGGCTTGCGGGCCGGGCTATCCGGCCCTGGATGCACCAGCCACGCCAGAGCGCATCCTGGCAGCCGTACGGCGGGTGCGCGATGGGATTTGACCTGGATGCCCTGCACAGCGCCCTGCAGCGCCATGGCCGTGTCGCCCGGGTGGTGATCGCCGAGGTCCGCGGGTCGGCGCCGCGCGAAGTGGGCGCGGCGATGCTGGTCTGGCCCGAGGGGCAGTCGGGCACCATCGGCGGCGGCGCGCTGGAGCATCAGGCGGCGCAGGCGGCGCGCGCGATGCTGGCAGGCGGCGCCCCCATGCGGTTGACGCGGCACGCGCTGGGCCCCGACCTGGGGCAATGCTGCGGCGGCAGCCTGCAGCTTTTGACCGAGGTGCATGACGCAGCGACCCTGGCGGCCTTGCAAGGGCGGGAGGTGATCGCGCGTCCCGTCGCGCCGGGCGCCGCGATGCCCCTTGCGGTGCAACGCCTTCTGAACGGCGCACGCGCGCAGGGGCAGCGGCCTGCGCCGCAGCTCATGGCGGGATGGATGATCGAACCGCTGGCGCGCGCGTCGGTGCCGCTCTGGATCTGGGGGGCGGGCCATGTGGGGCGCGCGCTTGTGGCCACGCTGTCCCCGCTGCCCGACCTGGCGATCACATGGGTCGACACGGGACCCGCCCGCTATCCTGAAGACATCCCCGCAGGCGTCACCGCCCTGCCCGCCGCCGATCCCGCGCGGCTGGTGCCACACGCGCCGCGTGATGCGCATCACCTGATCCTGACCTATTCCCATGCGCTGGACCTGGCGCTGTGCCACGGCTTGCTGGGGCATGGGTTTGCCACCACGGGTCTGATCGGGTCGGCCACCAAATGGGCGCGCTTTCGGTCGCGTCTGGGCGCGCTGGGCCATGCGCCTGCCCAAATCGCGCGCATCCGCTGCCCCATCGGGATACCCGGCCTGGGCAAACACCCGCAGGCGATTGCCATTGGTGTCGCCTCGGGCTTATTGAGCGATATCGCGGCCACATCCGACAGAAGGGAACGCAGCGCATGACGGCACCGGTTCTGAGCATCAAGGGCCTGACAAAGGCCTATCCGGGCGTTGTGGCGAATTCCGATGTGTCCTTCGAGGTGATGGAAGGCGAGGTGCATGCCCTCCTGGGCGAGAATGGCGCGGGCAAGTCCACCCTGGTCAAGATGATATACGGGCTGGTCAAGCCCGACCACGGGAGCATGACCTTCCAGGGCAAAGCCTATGCGCCCGCCGAGCCGCGCGCCGCGCGCGCCGCCGGCGTGGCGATGGTCTTCCAGCATTTTTCCCTGTTCGACGCGCTGAACGTGGCCGAAAACATCGCGCTGGGGATGGAGCATCCGCCGCGCCTTGCCGATCTGGCCGGGCGGATCCGCGAGGTGTCGGAAACCTATGGCCTGCCGCTGGATCCGTTCCGCACCGTGGGCGATTTGTCGGCGGGTGAACGCCAGCGGGTCGAGATCATCCGCTGCCTGTTGCAGGATCCGCGCCTGCTGATCATGGACGAGCCGACATCGGTGCTGACCCCGCAGGAGGTGGAGATCCTGTTCCAGACCCTGCGCAAGCTGACCGCCGAAGGTGTGGCGATCCTCTATATCAGTCACAAGCTGGAAGAGATCCGCACCTTGTGCGACACGGCGACGATCCTGCGGCTGGGCAAGAAGGTCGCCACCTGCACCCCCGCCGATACCACCGCGCGGGCGCTGGCCGAAATGATGGTGGGCACGGTGCTGCATACGCCCGAACGTAGCGGGCGCGCGCTGGGCGATGTGGCGCTGGAACTGAGCGGGTTGTCGATCCGCTCGCCCTCGGCCTTTGGATGTTCGCTCAAGCAGATCAGCCTTGCGGTCCGGCAAGGCGAGGTGCTGGGTCTTGGCGGGGTCGCGGGCAACGGGCAGGATGAGTTGCTGGGCGCGCTGTCGGGCGAATTGCGCAGTGGCCCGGACATGGTGCGGATGCATGGCAAGGCCATCGGCATGCTGGGCCCGATGGAGCGACGGCGGATCGGGCTTTTGTGCGCGCCCGAGGAACGTCTGGGTCATGCGGCGGCGCCTGACATGAGCCTGACCGAAAACGCGATGCTGACCGGATCGCTGCGCGAGGGGCTGGAACGGCGCGGTTTTCTGGATTGGGGCCGCGCCAGGGGGTTTGCCGAGGCGATCATCGCCCGCTTCGACGTGCGCACGCCCGGCCCCGGCAATGCGGCCAGGTCGCTGTCGGGGGGCAATCTGCAGAAATTCGTCATCGGTCGCGAGGTCATGCAGCGTCCGGAAGTGCTGGTGGTCAATCAGCCGACATGGGGCGTCGATGCCTCGGCCGCCGCCGCGATCCGGCAGGCGCTGCTGGATCTGGCGGCGGGCGGCACGGCGGTCGTGGTGATCAGCCAGGATCTGGACGAGCTGATGGAGATCGCGGACAGGTTCGGCGCGCTGAACGAGGGGCGTCTGTCGCGCATCCGGCCCACATCCGAGCTGAATATCGAGGAAATCGGCCTGATGATGGGTGGTGCCCATGACATGGAGGTGGCGCATGTCTGAGGCGTTGGCGCGTGAGTATTTGAAGAACGATGAAGGAGGGGCCGCGCCATGCTGAAGCTGGAAAAGCGCCCGCAACCGTCAAAAGCCTGGGTCTGGCTGGCCCCCGTGGTGGCGGTGATTGCCACGATGATCGCGGGGGGGGCGCTGTTTGCGCTGCTGGGGAAGGACCCGCTGGTCGCGATCCGCACGATCTTCTGGGATCCGCTGTTTTCGGAATTCGCGTTTTTCTACCGGCCGCAGCTGCTGGTGAAGGGTGCGCCGCTGGTGCTGATCGCCATCGGCCTGAGCCTGGGGTTCCGCGCGGGCATCTGGAACATCGGGGCCGAAGGGCAATACATCGTCGGCGCGCTTTGCGGCGCCGGCGTGGGGCTGGCCTTCTATCCGATGGAGGGGTGGTTCATCTTCCCGCTCATGGTCATGGCCGGCGCGCTGGGAGGCTGGGCCTGGGCGATGATACCGGCCGTTCTGAAGGTGAAATTCGGCACCAACGAGATCCTCGTGTCCCTGATGCTGGTCTATGTGGCCGAGCAGTTGCTGGCCTCGATGGCATTGGGGCTGATGAAGAACCCCGAGGGTTTCGGCTTTCCCGGCTCGCGCAACCTGCAGCAATATCCCAGCGCCCATAATGCCGAGCTGATCGCGGGATCGGGGATGCACTGGGGCGTGGTGGCGGCGATGGTGGCGGTGATTTTCGCCTATGTGCTGATGACCCGGCATATCCTTGGCTTTCACATCCGCCTGACCGGCGAGGCGCCGCGCGCCGCGCGTTTTGCAGGGGTGAACCCCGCGCGCCTGATCCTGGTCTGCCTGGGTATGGCAGGCGCGCTGGCCGGGATGGCGGGCATGTTCGAGGTCTCGGGTCCGGCGGGGCGTGTCAGCATCGATTTCAACGTGGGCTACGGCTTTACCGCGATCATCGTGGCTTTCCTGGGCCGGTTGCATCCGCTGGGCATCCTGCTGGCGGGCCTGCTGATGGCGCTGACCTATATCGGCGGCGAGATCGCGCAGTCGCGACTGGGACTGCCCGCCGCGGCGATCCAGATGTTCCAGGGGATGCTTCTGTTCTTCCTGCTGGCCGTCGACGTGATGACCAATTACCGGCTGCGGCTGACATGGCGTGAGGTGGCGTGATGGATCTGTCTTCAATCAACCCGATCCTGCTGCTGGCCTCGCTGATGGTGGCGGCGACCCCGCTGTTGCTGGCGGCGGTGGGCGAACTCGTGGTGGAAAAGGCCGGCGTTCTGAACCTGGGTGTCGAGGGGATGATGATCACCGGCGCGATCTGCGGTTTCGCCATTGCGGTCAACACGGGCAATCCGTTGCTGGGCGTGCTGGCGGCGGCCGCCGGTGGCGCCGTTCTGTCGCTGCTTTTCGCGCTGCTGACGCAGGTGGCGCTGGCCAACCAGGTGGCATCGGGTCTGGGGCTGACGCTGTTCGGGCTGGGCCTGTCCGCGTTGATCGGCCAGGGCTACCAGGGTATCCGCCCGCCATCCTTTCCGCGGCTGAACATTCCCGGGCTGTCGGACATGCCGGTGCTGGGGCGTATCCTGTTCTCGCATGACCTGATGGTCTATCTGGGGCTGACCATCGTCGCAGGCGTCTGGTTCATGCTGAAATACACCCGCGCGGGCCTGATCCTGCGCGCGGTCGGCGAGAATCACGAAGCGGCCCATGCGCTGGGCTACAAGGTCGTGCGCATCCGCATGATGGCGATCCTGTTCGGCGGGGCCTGTGCCGGGATGGGTGGCGCCTATATCAGCCTGATCCGCGTGCCACAGTGGACCGAGGGCATGACCGCCGGAATCGGCTGGATCGCGCTTGCCCTGGTGGTCTTTGCCAGCTGGAAGCCCTGGCGGGTCCTGCTGGGTGCCTATCTTTTTGGCGGCGTGACCGTGATTCAGCTGAATCTGCAGGCGGCAGGCGTTGCGATTCCCGTCGAATATCTGGCAATGTCGCCTTATCTGATCACCATCCTCGTGCTGGTCATCATGTCGGCCGACAAGAGCAGTGCGCCTGCCTCGTTGGGCCGTATTTTCCATGCCTCACGTTGAGGCCAAAACAATGACGTTCACCTAACAGGGGGATTCCTGAATGAAACTGACCAAACTGTTGACCACCGCCGCGCTGGCGCTGGGCCTGGCCACCGGCGCCATGGCGCAGGACAAGCTCAAGGTGGGCTTTGTCTATGTGGGCCCCGTCGGCGACGGCGGCTGGACCTACGAGCATGACAAGGGCCGCCTGGCTGTCGAGGCCGAATTCGGTGACAAGGTCGAAACCGTCTTTGTCGAATCCGTGCCCGAAGGCCCGGATGCAGAGCGCGTGATGACCCAGATGGCGCTGGACGGCGCCAAGCTGATCTTCACCACGTCCTTCGGGTTCATGGACCCGACGATCAACGTGGCCGCCAAGTTCCCCGATGTGAAATTCGAACACGCCACCGGCTACAAGCGCGCCGACAACGTGTCGACCTATTCGGCACGCTTCTATGAGGGCCGTGCCATCCAGGGCCATATCGCGGGCAAGATGACCCAGTCGAACATCATCGGCTATATCGGCTCCTACCCGATCCCCGAAGTGATCCGCGGCATCAACTCGGCCTTCATCCATGCGCGCAAGGTGAACCCGGATGTCCAGTTCAAGATCGTCTGGGCCTATACCTGGTTCGATCCCGCGAAAGAGGCTGACGCCGCGAAGGTCCTGATCGAGCAGGGCGCCGACGTGATCCTGCAGCACACCGATTCCACCGCGCCGCTGGCTGCCGCCGCAGAGGCAGGCAACATCATCGGCTTCGGCCAGGCATCCGACATGGGCGAATATGCCGATGGGCCGCGCGTGTCCTCGATCATCGACGACTGGGCGCCCTATTACATCGCGCGCACCCGCGCCGTGATGGAAGGGACCTGGACCTCGACCGACACCTGGGACGGCATCGGGCCGGGCATGGTCGGCATTGGCGAGATCACCGACAAGGTGCCCGCCGACGTCAAAGCCGAGGCGCTGGCGATGAAAGACGCCATCGCGAAGGGCGAATACCACCCCTTCACCGGCCCGCTGAACAAGCAGGACGGTTCGGCCTGGCTGGCTGCAGGCGAAGTGGCCGATGACGGCACGCTGCTGGGCATGGACTTCTATGTCGAAGGCCTCGAAGGCACGATCCCGAACTGATCGGATCCCCTGGCATCCAAGGAAAACCCCGCCATCGTGCGGGGTTTTT
>JANREX010000027.1:0-30933 GCA_030758115.1 Paracoccaceae bacterium
CTGCGCGAGGCGCTGGGCGGCTGGCCCGCGCTGGGTGGTCTTGCGACAGCAGGCGTGATGGGGCTGGCCATCGGGATTGCCGCACCGGCCGGTCTTGCGGATCTGGCGACCGCCGTGCTTGATCAGGGCACGGATACCTATCTTGTCGACCTGATGCCGGAGCTGGATTTCGACATCGCCATGGACCTGAGCGAGGGCTGAACATGACCTATCCGACCGATCCCGCATCCCCCACCGGCCCTGGCGGTCCGACAGGCGCGCCCCGGCGCGGCTGGATCAAGGTGGTGCTTTTCGTCTCACTGGCGCTGAACCTGGCGGTTGCCGGCCTCGCGATCGGTGCCGCGCTGCGCCATGACGACATGCGCGACAGGTCATCCGTGCGAGGCGATCAGTTCGGTGGTCCCTATACCGGTGCGTTGAGCCGTGAGGATCGGCGCGCCATCTGGCGCGAGATGCGGGCCATGCATGCCGAGGGACGGCCGACGCGCGCCGATATCCGCGCCGATTTCGATGCCGTCGTGCTGGCCCTGCGCGCCGAGCCCTATGATCCGGCGGCCGTGCAGGTCATCGTCGAAAGGCAGTTCCAGGCCGGGTTGGAACGCCAGCAGATCGGTCAGGAGCTGCTGTTGCAGCGCATAGCGCGGATGGAACCCGCCGCGCGCGCCGCCTTTGCCGACAGGCTGGAAGAGCGGCTGGAACGGCGCGACAGCTGGCTTGAACAGCGCCGCAATGCGCGCGACGAGGCCCCGCGCGACTGAGCGGGTTTGTGCCCGCGCTCAGGCGGCGGTGTTGCTGATTGTCACCTGGTTGCGCCCGCAGGCCTTGGCGCCATAAAGCGCCTTGTCGGCCCGGTGCAACAGGATCTCGACGGTTTGGGGCAGGGGATCGGATGGCAGCGGCAAGGGCCGATGGCCCATGGCAACGCCGATGCTGACCGTCATGGTGACCGACAGACCCTGTCCCGGCAGGTCGATCGGATCCTGCGCGACCATGCGGCACAGGCGGCGCGCGGCCACCCGCGCCTCTGTCCTGTTGGTGTCGGGCAGCGCGATCAGGAATTCCTCGCCACCGATTCGGGCGATCAGGTCGACCGCGCGCAGGTTTGCGCGCAGGCGTTGCGCCACCTCGACCAGAACGGCATCGCCCGCGGCATGGCCATGAAGATCGTTGATCCGCTTGAAATGGTCCAGATCCGCCAGCATCACCGCGAAACGCCGCCCGCTGCGATTGGCGTGGTCGGCCATGCGCATCAGGTGCGGCAGCGCATAGCGGCGGTTGTAAAGGCCGGTCAGCGGGTCCGTCACCGCCGCGCGCATCCCGTCGCGCAGGGTGCTGCGCAGCTGGTCGGCCATGCGTTTGCGCCTGATCTGGCTGGCGATCCGCAGGCCCAGTTCGGCCGGATCGAACCGCCCCGCGACCACATCGCCCGCGCCAAGATCAAGCGCATCCGCCGCCATGTAATTGTCCGCCTCGGGCAGGATGACCATGACGGCGGCATGGCGGGTTTCGGGATGGGCGCGCAGTTCCGACAAAAGCCGCAGGCCGGGTGACGACGGGCTGCGATCCAGTACGATCACGCACAGATCGGGGGCAGTCTCGGCCTTGACGTCGCGCAGGAAGCTGCGGCTGTCATGCTGGCTGACGATGCTTTGGGGCAGCCTGTGCAGCCCGTGAAGCCAGTGTATCTCGCGCAGTCCGGGGTCGGTCAGGATGCAGATGCGTGCAGGGGTGACGAAGTCCTGCGGCGCTTCGGCAAAACCCAGTGACTTGCTGGTTCCGTTGCGCAGATGCGATTCCTGAAGGCTGTCGCCGACCCGCATGAGGCTGCGCAGGCGCGCCTGCAAGAGCAGGTCATCCAGTGGAAAGGCCAGCAGATCCTCTGCCCCGGCGGCCAGCGCCTGCAGGCGCAGGTCATGATCGGCATGGGGCGACAGGATCAGCACGGGCGGTGGTGCCGGCGACGCATCCGGCAGGTCGAGGGGCGTGACATCCGGCTGGCCCGGGGTGGGGCCATCGGCAAAGCCGGTGATGCGGCGGCACAGATCAAGGCTATGACAATCGCGCAAACCCGCGCTCAGCAGCACGAGGTCCGGCGCCTGCTGGGCAATCACATCAAGAGCTTCGGCGCCGGTCATGGCCTGAAGCACGTCGTAGAACGCCGCCGTCAACCGGGCCCGCAGCAGGATGCGGTTTGTCGGAATGTCATCCACGATCAGGATTTTGCCGGGCATGGTCCTCAGCCTCAGGAAGCGGGCGGCGGGCCACTTGCCAACCGCGTTCCCGCAGTCTCTACTGAAACTGGTTAAAAAATTCTTTCCGGGCTGAAGAAAATGAAATCCGAGCAGGAAAAGGCCGAGATGCTGGCGATCGAAGCGCTGGGCTGGATGGCGGGAAATGACGAGGTTCTGGGGCAGTTCATGGCTGCCAGCGGCGCCAGTATCGACGACCTGCGCGCAGGCGCCGCGGACCCTGCCTTTCTGGGGGCATTGCTGGATTTCCTGATGCTCGAGGATGCCTGGGTCATCGCCTTCTGCGATGCCGCGCGTCAGCCCTATGACGCGCCGATGCGGGCGCGCGCGGCGCTTCCGGGCGGCGCGCAGATGCATTGGACCTGATCGCGCGCCGCGTGATCAGAGCGTGTTCAGCGGCGCATCGTCCTCGGGGCGCAGTTTGGTCAGAAGCGCGATCAGCGCCTCCTGTTCGCCCGGCTCCAGCCGATCGGCCATGATCGTGGCGTTCTGCCGTGCAAATGGGGTCGCAGCCTCGATCGCGGCGCAGCCTGCCGGGGTCAGTTCCACGCGGCGCGTGCGCCGGTCACGTGTGCCGCTGGAGCGCGCCAGAAGGCCGTCGGCCTCCATCTGGCGCAGGGCGCGGCTGGTGGCGGTGCGGTCGATGCCCACGAAACCTGCGATGTCCGATGGCTGCGACAGCCCCTCGTTGCCCACCGCAAGCAACACGCACCATGTGGTGCGCGTCAGGCCAAGTGTCTTCAAGGCCTCGTCAAGCCGACGCTCCTGCTGGCGCGCGGCGACAGAGAGGTGATAGCCCAGCGAGGCATGAAGGCGGTAGGGTCCGGTGCTGTCCATGGACGCCAAGCCACAGGATCGGCCCGCGAAAGTCAAGCGCGGGAAGGGCTTGTCACGGCCCTGTCGCATCGCCACTTTAGCGCAGGCCCGGCGCAGGGGCGGAACGAACATGAAGGGCAGGGCAAATGCGGGTAGACGGGATCATCTTCGACAAGGACGGCACCCTGTTCGATTTCCGGGCGACATGGGATGTCTGGGCACTGGGTGTGATCGACGAACTGTCGGCGGGCGATGCAGCCCTGGCCCAACGCATCGCCGATGCCGCGGTCTTCGATCTGCAGGCGCGTGCCTTCCGCCCGGAAAGCCCGATCATCGCGGGCACCAACCGCGAAGCCGCCGAGGCGATCGGCGCGGCCCTGCCGGACAGGCCTGTCGCCGAGATCGAGAGTTTCCTGAGCCTGCGGGCCGCCATGGCGCCCTTGGCCCCGGCCGTGCCGCTGGATCCCTATCTGACCGGGCTGGCCGCGCGTGGCCTGGCGCTGGGCGTGATCACCAATGACACCGAGGCAGGGGCCCTGGCGCATCTGGGCACCGCCGGGGTGCTGGCGCATTTCGATTTCGTCGCCGGTTTCGACAGCGGCCATGGTGCGAAGCCCGATCCCGCGCCGCTGCTGGCCTTCTGCCGCGCGACCGGGCTGGACCCTGCGCGCGTGGTCATGGTGGGCGACAGCCATCACGACCTGCTGGCCGGGCGCCGGGCAGGGATGCAGACGCTGGGCGTGCTGACCGGGACGGCGCTGGCCGCGGATCTGTCACCGCTGGCGGATGCGGTTCTGCCCGATATCGGTCATATCCCGGCCTGGATCGACGCCTGACCCTGTGGCCCCATCTCACTTGCGCGGATCAATCGCGAAAAACGACGCCTTCGGTCGCAATCGGAAAGGCGCGTCGGGCGTGGTGGTAGTTTGCTGGTCTTCCGACAGACGAGGAGGCCGTGATGACGGAAGAGGTGCTTCGCAGGAAACGCAGCGGTGGCCGCGCAGGGCATGCGACCCGTCGCGGCAAGACCGTGATCGAGCAGATGCCGTGGCGTCTGCCCGTCAACATGGATCGGCCCATCGAACCCTTGAACGCAGAAGGGGTGCAGGCCGTCCATGAAGCGGCGATGTTCATCCTGGAAGATATCGGGATCGAGTTCCTGAACCACGAGGCGCTGGAGATCCTGCGCGACGCCGGTTGCACCGTGCAGGGCGAGAATGTCCGCATGGGCCGCGACTTCGTGATGGAGATGCTGGACCGCGCGCCGAAACAGTGGACGATCACGCCGCGCAACCCGGATCGCCAGATCACCATCGGCGGCGATCACCTCCTGTTCGGCAATGTCTCGTCCCCGCCGAACTACTGGGACATGGCGACCGGGCGCAAGCTGTCGGGCACGCGCGAGATGTGCCGCGACCTGCTGAAACTCAGCCAGTATTTCAACTGCATCCACTTCATCGGTGGCTATCCGGTGGAACCCGTGGATGTGCATGCCTCGGTCCGGCACCTTGATGTTCTCTATGACACGCTGACGCTGACCGACAAGGTCGCGCATGCCTATAGCCTGGGCAAGGAGCGGGTCGAGGATGTGATGGAGATGGTCCGCATCGCGGGCGGGCATACGCATGAGGAATTCGACGCAAGCCCCAAGATGTTCACCAACATCAACTCCACCTCGCCGCTCAAGCATGACATCCCGATGCTGGATGGCTGGATCCGGCTGGCGCGGCGGGGGCAGGGGCTGGTGGTGACGCCCTTCACGCTGGCAGGGGCCATGGCGCCTGTCACCATGGCGGGGGCCGTGGCGCAAAGCCTGGCCGAGGGGCTGTGCGCGATTGCGCTGGCCCAATGGATCCGGCCCGGCGCGCCCTGTGCGATTGGTACTTTCACCTCGAATGTGGACATGAAATCGGGCGCGCCCGCCTTCGGCACGCCAGAATACATGCGCGCCACCCAGATGACCGGACAGCTGGCGCGGTTCTACGGCCTGCCGATGCGGTCCTCGGGGGTCTGTGCGGCCAATGTGCCGGATGGGCAGGCGATGTGGGAGACATCGAACAGCCTTTGGGCCGCCGTGCAATCGGGCACGCATATGGTCTATCACGCGGCCGGCTGGCTGGAGGGCGGGCTGATCGCCAGCCCCGAGAAATTCGTCATGGACTGCGAGGTGCTGCAGCAGATCCAGCGCTACATGGAGCCTGCGACCTTCGCCACGACGCCCGAGGATCTGGCGCTGGAGGCGATCCGCGAGGTGGGGCCGGGCGGGCATTTCTTCGGCATCCAGCATACGCAGGACCGCTATGAGAAGGCGTTCTATCAGCCCTTCCTGTCCGACTGGCGCAACTACGAGGCCTGGGATATCGCGGGGGCTGTCTGGACCCATGAGCGTGCGCATGCGATCTATCGCCAGATCATGGCCGAATTCGAGGCCCCGCCGATGGATGTGGCCGTCCATGAAGAGCTTTTGTCCTTCGTCAGCCGCCGCAAGGCCGAAGGTGGCGCGCCGACGGATTTCTGACCGCAAGACGCGACAAGGGGGAATTGCCCCCTGTCCGAGGGCGCGGGCGGCCATGGGCCAGCGCCTCGGGCCCGACAGGGCAAAGTCCTGCAAATTGAAGATATTGGTCAAATCTTTACGGTTTTCCCGGATTCTGTGCACCGAGTAGCAAAGGGATCTGGGATGCATGGGCTGATCAACCGGGCGATACAGTGTTTCGTGACCGATATGCATGGGTCCGGAACATGGGGCGATGTGGCCCGCGCGGCCCAACTGGATGGCGCCGGGTTCGAGGCGATGCTGGATCATGATCCGGCGCTGACGGGCAGGGTGCTGGATGCAACCTGCCAGCGGCTTGGCCGGCCCATGGCAGAGGTGCTTGAGGATATCGGCACCTATCTGGTCTCGCACCCGAATATCGAGGCGCTGCGCCGCTTGTTGCGTTTCGGTGGCGAAGGCTTCACCGATTTCCTGTGCTCATTGGACGATCTTCCCGATCGCGCCCGGCTGGCGGTGGCGGATCTGGACCTGCCCCTGCTGGAACTGCAGGAGATTGCGCCGGATCGCTACCGGTTGCGCTGCCTGACGGGGGCGCCCTTTCGGCAGGATGCCGGTTTTCTTGGTTTCGGCTCCGTGATGATGGGCGTGCTGCGGGCCATGGCCGATGATTATGGCGCGCTGGTCGTGCTGGATCATGGCCTGCCCGCGCCGGGATGCGAGGTGATCGAGATCGCGCTTGTGGCCCGTGACTATAGCGAAGGGCGCCGGTTCGAACTGGGCCGGAAGGCGGGTTGAGGCATGGGCGGGCAGCGGACGAAAATGCAGGACAGGCCTGGCGATTTGCATGGTGATTCAAATGCGGCGGTCCGGTCCGGCCAGCAGGCGGCCCTCGGCGACGGGGCGTCGCAAGGCCCTGATCCGCTGGAGATGGCGCGCGTTCTCGATGTGCTCTGCCCGATGCACCTGTTGCTCGGCCCCACCGGCGAGGTGCTGCATGCGGGGCCGACACTGGCCCGGCTGCGCCCGCAAACCCCGCTTTGCGGCGCATCGGTTCTGGACCTGTTCGAGGTCACGCGCCCCCGGCAGATCGCTGCCTGGGATGATCTGCGCATGCTGCAGGGCAAGATCGTGCACCTTGCGTTTCGCGACCATCCGACGACCGCCTTCAAAGGGTGCCTCGCGGCGACTGGCCAGGGCATGGTCCTGAACCTGTCCTTCGGGATCTCCATCATGGATGCCCTGCGCGATTACGCGCTGACGGCTGCGGATTTCGCCGCGACGGACATGACGGTCGAGCTTCTCTACCTGTTCGAGGCCAAATCGGCCGCGATGGAGGAAAGCCGCAAGCTGAACCTGCGCCTGCGGGGGGCGATGGTCGCGGCCGAGGCGCAGGCGCTGACCGATACGCTGACGGGCCTTGCCAATCGCAGGGCGCTGGATCACCTGCTGGAGCGGCTTTGCCACGGGCGCGAGCCTTTCGCCGTCATGCACCTGGACCTCGATCACTTCAAGGCGGTGAACGATACGCTGGGACATGCCGCGGGCGATCACGTGCTGCGCCATGTCGCCATCATCCTGACCGAAGAGACGCGCAGCGGCGATACCGTGGCGCGCATCGGGGGGGATGAATTCGTGCTGGTGTTCCCCAAGCTTCGGGATCGTGCCCTGCTGGAGGCCATCGCGCAGCGCATCATCATGCGTCTGGGCCAGCCAATTCCTTACTGCGACGCGCTGTGCCGGATTTCGGGCAGTATCGGCACGGTGCTGTCCGACAATTATGACAGGCTCGATCCGGGGCGCATGATGGCCGATGCGGATGTGGCGCTGTACCGGTCAAAACATGCCGGGCGGGGGCGTCACGAGTTCTTTCACCCGCTGACCAATGATGATTGACCGCCTGCGCGCCGCGCTGCGGCTTTGCCTGTCCCGCGTCCCGCTGACCTTTTGCAGGGGCCGCTTAGCGCGCCTTTTCCGCAAGGGAGCCGTAGCGATGCCCCGCGCCAAGATTGATGTTCAGCGCGATGAAGCTGCGGCCGGATTGGCGCAATGCATTGGCCAGCCCGGCATGGGCGACGGCCAGGTTCTGTTCGGCATCGATCAGGTCGCGGATGGTACCGCCGTCCTTGTCCACGCTTTCGCGGGTCAGGCGCACGGCCTCGGTGTAAAGCCGGACGGTCTCGGTGGCGGCATTGCGTCCGCGCATGCTGGCCTCGTAATCGGCCAGGGCGCCTTCGACATCGCCGATCGCCTCGAGCACGGCGATCCGCCATGCGGTATGGGCCTGACGCACCCGCGAATCCCGCTGCAGCACCGTGGCGCGCGCGCCTTGCGTCGGCAGAATGGGCAAACGCAGCGCCGGGCCGAAGACATAGTCGGTATTGCGGTTGCCCGAGACCGAGGACAGGCTGATGGTGCCGCCCAGCGACAACTGCGGATAAAGGGCCGCATTCGCCACCTTCAGGTCCCGCAGGGCCGCATAGTAACCCCGTTCGGCCACGCGGATATCGGGGCGATTGCGCAGCAGATCCGAGGGGATCCCGACCTTGGGCGACAGGCTGACGCGCGGTTGCGCCGCCCGGCTGTCAAGATCGGGCAGGGCTTGGCCCGGCATCCGGCCGGACAAGACCGCGATTTCGGATTTGAGGTTTGCGATGGCTGCCTCGAGTGCCGGAATTTCCGCCTGTGTCTCGGAGACAAGCGCCTTGGCCCGCACCACGTCGATGCTGGTGGCCGCATCCCCCTTGAAAAGGGTCTCGACAAGATCCAGCGTCTGACGGCGCGAGCGCAGTTCGGACCGGCGCAGATGCAGGCTGGCCTGCTGGTAGCGCAAATCGACATAGGCATTGGCCAGGTTGAGCAGCAGCAAGAGCCGCGCCGCATCCAGTTCTGCATCCGCGATCTCGATCCGGGCGCCGGCGGCTTCGATCTGGGCGCGCCGCGCGCCGTAGATATCCAGCAGCCAGTCAAAGCCCAGGCTGGCCTCGGACCGGGTCAGGTCGGGGCCGCCATCCTGCCGTTCACGCTGCACGCGCGCGTTGGGCGCGAGGTTTGCAGCCATGGGCAGCCCGTCGCGTGCCGCCTGGGCCTCGATCACGCGTTCCTTTGCCAGCTCGAGGCTGAGGCTTTCGGAAAGCGCGCGCTCCACCAGTCCGTCAAGGACCGGGTCCTTGAACTGTCGCCACCAGTCATGATTGTCCAGCACCCGGGGCACGCTGTCGGCATGCGCCTTGTAGTTCCCCAGAAAAGGGAAGGTCGGCGCCGTATAGGGCGCATCGGTGCAAGCGGCCACAAGGGAAACCCCTGCAATCACGGCAATGCCATGTCCCGCTTTGCGCCAGGAAAAGCTGCTCATGGTATATCCTGCCTTCAGGCCCCCGTCCCGGTCTTTGTCGCCGGACTGTTGCAACAGGGGTTTGCTCGGCTGTCAGAATGCGCGTGAGAGGCCTGTGGAACAAGGAAAAATATTATATCAAAAGTAGAGTGTTGCGCTGGCGCAATAATATTAAAGGTTGATGTTTGTGCGCTGCCCCCGGGCTTATTGTTCGCGGAAGGCGCGCGACATGCTGTCGAGAACCGGTTTGACAAGATATTGCGCAAAGGTCCGTTCTTCGGTCTGGATCATGATCTCCGCGGGCATGCCGGGCGTGAGGGAGAAGCCCTGGATGCGCTGCATCTCGCTGACGGGTACCGTGACGCGCGACAGGTAGACCTCGCGGCGCGTGCCGTTCGAGCCGTCCGAGATGGCATCGGCCGAGACGTAATCCACAAGACCATTGAGCACCGGCGTGGTGCGCTGGTTCATGCCGGTCAGCCGGACCGTCGCGTGCTGGCCCACATGCACGCTGTCGATGCTGTTGCGCGGCACCAGGACCTCGATGATCAGCGGGGCATCGGCGGGCAGGATCTCGACGATGGGGCGGCCGGTTTCGACGACGCCGCCCGTTGTGTGATAATAGAGGCGGACGACAGTGCCATCGACAGGCGCGATCACATGGGTCCGGTCCAGGATGTTCTCGGACTTGCGCAGCTGCTCGCGCACGCTTTCAAGTTCGCTTTCGACGGTCTGAAGCTGGGTCAGCGCGTTGCGGCTGTAGTCGTCGCGCGTCTTGGCGATCTGCGCCTCGAACTTGGCCCGCATCTCGGAGAGTTCGGCGATCTCGGCCTCGAGCCGGCCGACCTGGCCATCCGCCTCCAGCATGGCGCGTTGCAGGGCCAACGCCTCGCTGCGGCGTGACAGGCCGCTTTCCACAAGCTGGGTCTTGGCGGCCAGTTCCTCGGCCAGCAGGCCAAGCTGGCTGCGCGTCGCCCGCAGCTGGATGCCGTATCCGGTCGTGCGGATATCGAGGGCTTCGAGGTTGCGGGTGATCACGCTGATGTCGTTGGCAAGGCTGGCGCTGGAGGCCTGGAAGGCCAGGCTCTGACCATCGAGGATCATCGCCGCCTCGGGGTCTGCGCGTTCGGCTTCGAGGTGGGGCGCGAAGGTCAGCGCGGCCAGATGCTGCTGCTCGGCCATCAGCCGGGCTTGCGTCGCCTCAAGCCGGATACGGCGCAGCGACAGCTCGCGCGTGCTGGCCAGGGCCAGGGTCTGGTCAAGCGTCAGCATGATCTGCCCTTCGCGGACGCGATCGCCTTCCTTGACCAGGATGTCCGAGATGATGCCCCCTTCAAGGTGTTGCACGATCTTGTTCTGCCCGGTCGCCACGAAACTGCCCTGTGCGATCACGGCGGCCGCCAGCGGCGCCATCATCGCCCATGCGCCAAATCCGCCGAATGTGACCAGCATCAGCAGAAGGCCGACCGCGGCCTGCTTGCCGATCGAGCGCGGAACGTCCTGGTACCAGGTGTCGGGGCGGGAAAGGACGGTCAGGTCAGACATGGCGCGGTGTTCCTGGCTGTTGTGGCTGCGCGATGGCGGCGGTGCCGCCTGCGGGGACCTGTGGCGCCCTGGCGGCGGCGGGGTTCAATTGGGCCATGACCTTGTCGCGCTGGCCGAACAGGGCCACGCCGCCATTGGCCAGCAACATGATCTTGTCGACCACGTTCAGCAGCGAGGGCTTTTGCGTGATCACGATCACGGTGATCTTTTCCTTGCGGGCATGTTCGATGGCGCGGGCCAGCGCCTTGTCGCCCGCCGTGTCGAGGTTCGAGTTCGGCTCGTCCAGCACCACAAGGCGGGGGTTTCCGAAGAAGGCGCGCGCCAGGGCGATGCGCTGTTTCTGCCCGCCCGAAAGGGGCGCGCCATCGGCGGCGACCATGGTCTCGTAGCCCTGTGGCAGGCTTGCGATCATCTCGTGGACATCGGCCAGAACGGCGGCATGGTGGATCTGTTCGTCGGTGGCATCGGCGCGCATCCGGCCGATGTTGTCCTTGATCGTGCCGGGGAACAGCTGCACGTCCTGCGGCAGGTAGCCGATATTCTCGCCCAGCTGCCGGGGATCCCAGTTGCGCAGGTCCATCAGGTCCAGCCGGACATTGCCCGATGTCGGCAGGATGGATCCGACCAGCATCTTGCCCAGCGTGGTCTTGCCCGCGCCGGAATTGCCGATCACGGCCAGACTGTCGCCGGGGTCCAGGGCAAAGCTGATGCCGTTCAGGATCACCTGCTTGGTGCCGCCGGGCACATAGAGCAGGCGTTCGACGTTCAGCCGACCTTCGGGGCGCGGCAGCCAGAGGCGTTCGAACTGCAGGCGCGAGCCCCGTAGCAGGGCCGCGACCCGG
The DNA here is from genome assembly GCA_030758115.1 of Paracoccaceae bacterium. Classification (GTDB taxonomy): domain Bacteria; phylum Pseudomonadota; class Alphaproteobacteria; order Rhodobacterales; family Rhodobacteraceae; genus Seohaeicola. The sequence goes on from JANREX010000027.1 coordinate 11,281, forward strand.
CCATAGGCGGCGCGCGACAGGATGAAGGCGTTCCAGCCTTCGATCGAGCCTTCGATGGGGGCCAACGCGCGGCCTGCCACGATGGAGGCCGCAATCACCATGCCGCCGGTGATCTGCCCGTCAATGGCCAGATAGGCGCCCCAGCCCAGCATCCCCACCTGCGTCAGCATCCTGACCGCGCGGCTGACCGAGGCGCTTATGATGTTGCGATCCTGCGCGCGGACCTGTGCGATCAGGGATGCTGCCGTGTCGCGGCCCCAGATCGTGACCGCCTCGGGGATCATGGCCATGGCGTTGATGATCTGGCTGTTGCGGGACATGGAATCGAGATGCATGTTCGCCTTGGCCTGGGCCAGGTTCGCCTCGGCGAAGGGTTTGGCGGTGATGCGCTGGTTGACCAGGGCCACCACCAGCAGCAGCAGCGCCGTGACCACCACGATCATGCCCAGATGCGGGTGGATCATGAAGATCACAAGGATGAACAAGGGGGCGAAGGGCACATCCAGAAAGGAAATCAACGTGCCCGAGACCAGGAAGCCGCGCAATTGCTGCAGATCGCCCAGGGTCTGGTATTCGCGTCCCGAGCCGTTGAGCGAGGCGGCGGCCGCGGCGCTGAGGACAGGCGCGCCCAGCCTTGCCGCCACTTCGACCGCCGTGCGCATCAGCATGAAACGGCGCACCGCATCGAACATGGCTTGCAGCACCACCGCGCCGACGATCACGAGGGTCAGCATGATCAGCGTGTCGGTTGACCGGCTGGTCAACACCCGGTCCGAGATCTGGAACAGGTAGATCGGGATCGCCAGGATCAGGACATTGGTGGCGCAGGTCATCAGCATGACCATGCTCAGGTTGCGCCAGACGGTGCGGATCCCCAGTTTCAGGCTTTGCTGGAAATCCTCGGGGCCCATGCGCTTGTGAAATGTCGCGCCGCCATTGCCGCCGCCGCCCTGTCCTGCGCCGGGGCGCGCGGGACCGGCCATGACCGGTCCGCCGGTCCGCCCCTCGATGGTCACCGCCGAAAGCGAGGCGGCATTGTCATCGCGGAAAGCCTTCATGCGCGCGGGATCGGCCTCGGCCACAGTGGCATTGCGATCGGGGGCTGGGCTTTCGGATGCGTCGTCTGTTGCGGGGGCGTCCTGTGCTGAGGTGTGTTCTGTTGCGATGTCCGAGGTCGGGGATTCCTGACGGGTTGCGGTTTCGGTGCCTTGGGAAAGTCCGGCGGCGTCCGCAGGGCCGGGCGGCGCGGGTTGCGTGGCGTCTGGCCGCGTCTCGGCCGGGGCAATGCGTAGATCCGCCGTCAGGCGCAGCAGCGGCAGCGATCCGCCGCCCCGTTGGCGGGCGTCGCCCCGCACCGTCCTGAATTGCAGCGGTCTGTCGATCATCTTGTTCAAGGCAATTCTCCGGTCGCGTCCTGATGGGCTGTGGCTGGGTCCGGGGTCATGCCAGCATGGTCTGCATCACATCCACCGTGCCGGGGCAGTCATCGACTTGCACCGCAGGCCCGCAATCATCGGCGGGGGCAGGGCCGATCATGTCATCGGCCAGGAAGGCCACGGCCTCGGTCGCCAGCTTGTCCATCTGCACGCCTGCCGGGGGGGCGCAATCGTCGATCAGTTCTGCCTGGTAGATCAGCGCGTCGCTATAGGCCTCGCCGCCCGCCATCACGGTGGAATCAAGCCCCTGCGCCAGGATGCTGGCCGCGTTGATCTGGGCGTTCGATCCGCTGGTCACCGTCACATCGGCCCCTTCGGCGGTGCTGAACATGTCCTTGATGAAATGGATCTGATCGGAATCGCCCAGATAGTTCATCTGTTCGATCACATTGGTCTGGATCAGGTCGCCGCCGATATAGAGGACATTGAGCGCGTCATTGCCGGCGAAAAGATCGTCCTGCGCCAGCGCGGCGGGGATGGTCTTGGCGCCGCCCGCCAGTTCGGACAGGGCCTGCGTGAAGGCGTCGGTCTTTTCGGTCAGGCTGTCCGCGCCGGTGGTCATGATGGCGGCGGTGTTGACCTGCAGGTTGTCACCCGCGTGCAGGGTGGCGCCGTCGGGGACATCGCCGGTGATCCTGTCCTGATCCAGCAGCACATTGACCTGCGTGATCTGGTTCAGCGTCAGCATGCTGCCGCCGATCAGGATCAGGTCATAGTGAAAGCCGAGGTTCAGGATCAGCGTTTCGTTGAAAACCAGGTTCTCGCCCGTGCCGATATAGGTGGCGGCGCCGGTAAACTGCACCTCGACCCGGTCATAGTCGGTGGCGAAGATATGCTGCTGGACCCAGTTCATCAGCATCAGATCGCCGTCCAGCCGGGTCACGTTCCAGACCGAAGGCAGGCCGTCCGCCGATCCGCCACCGCTCTTGCCCGCCTCTGCATCCTCTGCCAGCGCCGAGGTCTGTTCAAGCTGCGCGATGTTGAGCGCATGCGAGGGCGCCGCCTGCGCGGGGGCTGGCAGGTCCGACGATGCGATCCGCAGGTTGACCTGCGAGATCACGTCCAGCCGCAGCACATCCTGCGCCACGGCGATGACGGGGGCATCGACCCATACGGATTTGAGCACGGTTTCATTGATGACCCGGTTGCCGCCCGTGACGACATGATGGCCGGGATCCACCGCGAAGGGGCCGGGATCATGGTCTGTCACGCCATCGGATTTCAGAAGGGCCGCCTCTGCCTCTGCCTCTGCCTCTGCCTCGGATTCTTCGGCCTTGAGTTTCAGAAAGGCGGGCAGCAGGTCCTTGATCAGGGGCACGTCATCCACGCGCACCCCGTTGACGAAGCTGCCTTCGGCGTCGTCGCCGCGCAGGATCACGGCTGACAGGCCCTCGGCCTCGGGGACCTCGGCCTCTGTCATCGCCTGGGCCATCTGCTTGGCCGCGTCCAGGATCGCGCCATCGGCCGGGCTCCAGGCCCAGGGGGCGATCAGGCTCAGCGACTGGGCCAGTTCGGCCAGGTCCTGCAGCAAGGTCAGGTAGAGCGCGGGATCGGTGAAACCGGCGCTGCCATCGAAAATCAGAAGGTCATCATCGCGCAGAAAGGCGGTCTGTTCGATCGCCAGCACGATGGAATTGGGCAGGATCTCGATCATCTGCCCGCCAAGCGACAGGCTGCCCCCGGTCAGGGGGGCGGGGCTGTCCAATGCGATCTCGGGCTGTTGCGGCGGGGCGGGGGGGCTTTCGACCCCCTGCCATGGCGCATGGGCCATCTTGGGCGCGGCGGGTGTCGCGGCAGGCGGGGTGGTGTCAGGGTGGTCGGATCTGGTCCTGAGGTCGCGCAACGCCATCTCGTCGCGGCTGGCAAACCTGTCTTCCTTCAGCGGGTCCAGCTCCGGCCCATCCATGTCGTTGCGAAAGGCCAGGTAATCCAGCCGCATCTTGGCGGCTTCGATTTCAAGGTGAAACAAGCCGATGAAATGGGCGATTTCCTCGCTGATCCGGTCAAGTGCCATGCTCTGATCCCCCTTTTTTTCAACGCATCACCGTTCCAGCGGTGCAGCGGTCGGATCGGGGCCGGTCAAGCCGGCCCCGATCCCTCGTGTCGCAGCCTCAGCCGAGGTCGTCGTCGCCGATGGCCGTGGATGTCAGGCCGCCGCCCACCACGGTCATGTCGACCGAGTTGCCCAGCACGTTGGCGCCCATGACGATGTTCTGGTTGAACGCCGTCAGGTTCACGGCCGCCGCCGCCGAGGCGTAGGATTCCCCGGTCACGAAGCCATCATCGCCATTGTTCGAGCCCCAGGCGCCACCGCTGCCGCCTGCGCCGCCCGCGCCGGTGGTGGCGTTGCCGCCCCAGCCGCCAAGCGCATCGCCGACCGTTCCGGCCCCACCCGTGGCGTCGCCGCCCATGATGTTGCCGCCCGCGCCGCCGATGCCTTCGGCCATGCCCGAGCCGCCGCCATAGCCGCCGCTGGTGCTGGCGGATCCGGTCACGCCGGTGGTGTTGGCCGCATCGTCATCGGACCAGCCTGCGCCGCCATAACCGGCGATCGCCTCGGCCATGCTGTCGGCGCTGCCGTCGATGTCGCTGGTGGCGAAGACCTGTGCCAGGCCGCCGTCACCGCTGTCGGCTGCAGCGTCTCCGGTCCCGTCGGCACCTGCGTCCGATGCCGCATCGGATGCGTTTGCCGCCGCACCGCCTGCCGCATCGCCGCCCGTGCCGGTGCCGGTGCCGGTCCCGTTCGAGGCCGCGTCGGATGCGCCGCCGCCGCCCGCACCGCCGTTGCTGGCGGCATCGGCCATGCCATCGGCCGTGCCCGTTGCATCGCCCGCCGTGGCATCGGTTGCACCGACGTCACCGCCGTTCGAGGCACCGCTGCCGGTCCCGGTCCCGGTTCCGCCCGCATCGCCCGCGGTGGCGCCGCTGCCGGCGTCACCGCCTTCGGCATTGGCCAGGGCCGCAGACAGCAGGCCGCCGCCCAGCGTTCCGGCCAGTGCACCGGCCGGGCCACCAGCCGCCTGGCTGTCAGCATCGGATTCCGCCGCACCCAGGCCTGCGCCCAGGCCAAGCGCACCGGACCCGCCGCCGCTGCCGCCATCGGCATCGGCATCCGTGTCGGCATCTGCGTCAGCATCGGCATCGGCATCCGCGCCCGAACCACCGCCCGTGCCGCCGCCTGCCAAGGCGCCCGCGCCGGACAGGCCAAGGCCAAGGCCGCCGCCATCGGCGCCAGCATCACCGCCATCGGCGTCGGATGCATCCGAGTCGGCACCCGACAAGGCGACACCCAGTCCCAGACCAAGGGCACCGGCATCGCCAGTGTCGCCACCATCGGCATCCCCGTCCTGATCGCTGTCGGCATCATTATCGGCACCCGAGGCCGCTATGGAGCTGCCGCCACCGCCGCCGCTGCTGTCGCTGTCGGTGCCCGCCATGCCCGAGGCCATGCCCAGAACAGAACCGCCAAGCGTGCCGGCACCGCCGCCATCGCCGCTGTCGGCATCGGCATCGCCGCCGTCGCTGTCACCATCGGTTCCGGCTGCGGCAAAACCGCCAAGCGCCGTGCCACCGCTGGCGTCACCGCCATCGGCATCCGCGTCGCCGCCGCCTTCCGCCCCGTCGGACGAGACCTGAATCCCTTCCTCGGCCGAGGCGCTGCCGCCGGTTGCGTCGCCATTCTGGTTGAAGTCGGCGTTGTTGGCGACCGTCGGGTTGTTCAGCGTGTCATTGTCGGTCAGGTTGTTGGTCTGGCCGATGGCAAAGGCATTGGAATTGCCCGCGCCGAAGGACACGTCGTTCAGAACATCGGTCATGTCCAGATCATTGCCGGGATCATATTCCAGATCGCCCTTGACGCCAAAGACATCGCCCACGGACGAACTGCCCGACAGGTCGAGGTCGATGAAATCGTCATCCCGCGGGATCCACTCGCCACCGCCGAAGTCGATATTCACCTCGTTGGCGTTGGAGTTGTCGTTATTGCCGTTGGCGTTGTCCACGCTCTGGCCCTGGATCTGGCCCTGGTCCTGTTCGGCACTTTGACCCTGATCCTGGCCCTGACCCTGGCCCTGTTCGGTGCTCTGGCCCTGACCCTGTTCCTGACCCTGGCCCTGATCCTGTCCTTGACCCTGATCGACATCGGTCGACGTGGTCTGCTCCTGCGCTTGTGCGTCAAGTTCCACGTCGGCGCTTTCGACGGTGATGTCCGTGTCGAAATCCGCGTCGATCGTGTCGACTTCGATGTCGTCGATCATGAAATTGTTGTTCGTGGCTGAGTTTCTCTTGACCATGATTGTGGTCCTCCAGTTTGCCCGGCTGGCCACCAATCATCTAAAAAGTGACAACTGCCGGGCATGGTTGGGTTTGTCGTCTCAAGTCAGCCGGGCGTCAGAGAGGTGCTGCCACACCTGCGGATCGGCCCGTCTTGCGAAATCGTGTCGGTGCTCCTCCTGTGTCCGGGTGCAGGAACCCGTCGTCCGAATCGATTGATCCGGGCGCTGGCCGCTGCTGGCCGGTGGTCGCATGTGATGAGCGGGCCGGTCCGGCCGTTGAAAATAAGCTGTGTCAAATGTCCGCCCGATTCCGGGCCGACGCTGACAGATTTCCACCCCAACCCCGGATTCGTAAGTTGGACAAAGGGTTAAGGCGTGGTCAGTGGATTGATTTTACTATGTTTAATTGATTGTTCACGATTTGAGAAAAGATAGTATTCTACTTTTAGATGAATAACCGCCTGCCCATATCGGTCGACCCGGTTGAGGGGCACGATCAGGCGGTCGGTTCAGACTAACAGCATGTTCTGTTGCGACTATTCTAAAGGATAGGGTGCAGGCTTGCCCGTTTCGACCGGTCTTTTTCGCCTCGCCCGCTGTTCAGGATGCCCTGTGCGAAGGCTTCGGCAGGTTGCCACAATTCTTCCTTAATCATTCGGCTAGTTTCGATAGCTAGAAAAATGTCGTATGACTCCGAAGGCATATTTCCGATGCGGAGTACCAATCACAGACCTTTTTTCTGACATATTCAGCGTTTGACAGCCTGGGGGGGTGACATGTTTGAACGCGATGCTCTTTATGCGAGGCTAAATAACAACCTTAACGGTTCTACAGACATTTTCGTGTTTGTCGGTAGTGCGCTGGTGTTTCCAAACTCGATCCTGCGCATGACCGAGCAGGAGGCGGGCGGAGCACATGCGCTGCGGGTCGAAAGCCTGCGCGATCTGCTGTCTTTCAGCCGGACATCGGCGCAGCCGGTGAAGAAGGTCTTCTTCGATGACCGTCTGGCACCGGAGGTGTTTCGCAAGATCACGTCCTTCAAGGCCGATCTGCCGGATGCTGGCTGGATCCTGGCCTATCGGGATCCGGCGGTGGCGCGGCATTTGCTGGGAGAGCGGGGGCAGAAACCTGCGCTTGCGGATGTGCTGCTTTTGCCGATGATGCTGCCGATCTGTCCCTGGTCCGCGATGCTGCGGCTGGTGCTGGCGGGGCAGCTTCTTGCCGCGGGCGATCTGATTTCACCGATGCCCGCGGGCGATGTGCCACCCGTGCACCATGCGGCAGGCACCGCAGAGCCAGAAGGCGATGCCGCGATGGATGCGCCGGCCATGTCCGCAAAGGTCCTTTCCCGTGCCGAAGGTGCCGGCGATGCCGCCGATCCGCACCTGACCCCGCGCGAGGAGGAGGTGCTTGCCCTTGTCTCGCAGGGGGGGCGCAACAAGACCATCGCGCACAAGATGTCCCTGTCGGAACATACGGTGAAGCTGCATCTGCACAATGCCATCACCAAGATCGGCGCCCGCAACCGCACCGAGGCCGCCAACTGGTACCTGTCGCGCCATTGGGGGGACGGGCGATGAGCACGCAAAAGACGATCGGTCCCGATGCGCAACGCGCTGATTTCGATGAGTTCCTGCTGCTGATCGGGCGTTTGAACTATACCTGGACCAATACCGAAAGCCTCCTGCTGCACCTGATCGCGGGGCTGTCGGGCACCACCAAGGATGTGGCGGTCGTGATCTTTCTGACGCTGAACACGACCCGCGCCAGGGTGGATCTTGTCGAAAGGCTGGCCAAGATGGATCACCAGAAGCCCGAGGAGCGCGATGCGGTGCTGCGGCTGACGCGTGACATGATGAAGCTGTCCGGCGCGCGGAACCGCTTTAACCATTGCATCTATGCCTTTGATCCCGAAGGCGGGCCGCCGCGTTCCATCCTCATGCGGATCGCCGATCGCAAGGACGGGATCCGGATGGGGCAGGCGCTGGATCTGGACGCGGCCGCCGTGGACAGCATCGCCAGGTCGATTGCCGATCTGACGCTGGTGAACCGCGACATCTGGGCGCATATCTCGCGGTATGGCTATCCTGCCTGATCGTTCAGGCAGTGGCGCGATCCGGCAGGGGGCTTTCATGTGCGGCAAGAAGGGGGCGGATGGCAAGCCTGGCCTTCAACCGCGCGGCCAGCAGGTAGATGCCCGCGATCTTGCGATGCAGGAACAAGGTGCCCTCTGGCGGGGTCTGCGCCATGTCAGGGTCTTGGCCCAATTCCAGCCCCATCGCGTTCAGCCGCAACGCGAGGTCTGACGCGGCGAAGTCGAAGGGCGCATTGTCGCGCAGGGGTGTCATCGCCGTATCGAACATATCAAGGATGCGGGCCCGCAGGGATGCGGGGGTGGCCGCATCCAGATAGCCCAATGCAAGCAATGCCGCTTCGGCCGCCGTGCGATCCTGCGCCAGGCCTGCCCGCAAAACCGTGCGGAACCCCTCGACCTGCTGCGGATCAAAGCGTGTCACGGCGCCGAAATCCAGCAGCACGATCCGCCCCGATGTCGGGTCGTAACGGAAATTCGCAAGGTTAGGATCGGTTTGCATGGTCTTGAAATCAAAAAGTTCCTGCAGCAGCAGGGCGATCAGTTGTGCTGCGACCCTGTCGCGCAGCGCCTGGGGCTCGGCCAGCAGCGCCTCAAGCGGTTGGCTGTCCAGCCAGGTCATCGCCAGCACGTTTGACGTGCTCAGTTCCGGGTGCAGTTCCGGCAGGCGAAAGACCTTTGACCCGGCCAGCAGGCGGTTGAACTCTGCCAGGTTGCGCGCTTCGGCCGCATAATCGACCTCGGCGTGCAGCTGGCTGCGCAACTCTTCGAGCATGGGCGCGATATCCAGGCCGCGCGGCAGCAATCCGGGCAGGCGCAGCAATGTGCCAAGGTTGGCGATGTCACTGTCGATACTGTCCGCGACACCGGGATATTGCACCTTGATCGCCAGTTCCTGCCCGTCATGGGTGCGGGCGCGATGGACCTGCCCGATCGAGGCGGCGGCGAAGGGGCGCACGTCGAAGCGGCTGAAACGGCGGCGCCAGTCGCGGCCCCATTGCGCATCCAGCACATCGCGCAGCTGCGCGGGCGGCATGTGATGCGCCTCGTCGCGCAGGGCGGCCAGGATCGTGGTCATCTCGGGCGGCAGCACAAGGCCGGGGTCCATCGACAGCATCTGGCCCAGTTTCATCGCCGCGCCCCGCATGACCCGCAGGTCGCGCGTCACCCGCGTGGCTGTTTGCGGCGTCAGGATCATCTGCTGCATGCGCGGGCGCTGACCCTGCGCCAACTGACGCAACCCCGCCGCCGCCATGTCGCCCACCAGCCCCGAGGTCATGCCGCCCAGGCGCAGCAACCGCCCGATGCGGCCGCCGGGCAGGGCAATCGCGTCATGATCCTGATCGTGCTGGGACATGTCTCGGGCTCCGTCATCCTGCTGTCCGTGGCAAGATGGGGCAAAGGCCGCGCGCGACCAGTGTGCGACAGCGCTTATATGGCCGCGTCCCAGACCGTGCGCCCGCCGCAGATGGTGCGGCTTACCGACAGGCTGGCGATGCGGTCGGGGGCCACTGCCTCGATATCGCCGTCCAGCAGCACCAGATCGGCCAGGTAGCCGGGACGCAGCATGCCCTTGCGATCCTCGGTGTGTTCGGCATAGGCGCCACCGATCGTGTAGGCGGCCAGCACCTGATGCAGGGTCAGGCGTTCGTCCTGCGCACCCTCGAAAGGCTGGCGGGTCAGGGCGGCCTGGATGCTGCGCAGCGGGTTGATGTCGGCGACCGGCCAATCCGAGGCAAAGACGATGGGCGCACCCGCCTCGGCCAGGGTGCGGGTCAGGAAGGCGTCCTTCCAGCGGGGGCGACCGATCTTGTCGAGCGAGGGAAAGGGCGGAAAATCCATCGCACCGGGCACATGCGAGGGCTGGACCGATGCGACGACGCCCAGTTCCGCAAGGCGTGGCACATCGGTGCGGTCGATCAGTTCGATATGTTCGATCCGGTGGCGCGCGTCGCGCGGGCCATTGGTGGCGCGGGCCGCCGCATAGCCGTCCAGCACCCGGCGCACCGCGCCGTCACCGATGGCGTGGACCGCGATTTGCAGGCCGCGGCGGTCGGCCTCGATGCAGATTTCGGCAAAGCGGTCGGCCTCGTGCAGCGGATCGCCGCGCCAGCCGGGTTGGTCGGGATAGTCGTTCAGCATCACCGCCGTGCCGCTGTCGATCACCCCGTCCATGAACATCTTGACGAAACCGGATGACAGCCAGTCGTCGTTGTAATCGCGTGTCATCGCGCTGGCCTCTGCCAGATCGGCGGGGATGCGGGTGTTGCGGTAGTGGAAGGGCACGCGCACACGGGCGGTCAGTTGGCCCTGCTGGCGCAGGGTGTCCAACACCTGAAGCGTGTAGCGGTTGCCATCCATGTTCACCAGGCTGGTGAAGCCGTGCCGCGCGCAATGGGCAAGGCCTGCCAGCATGGCGGGCAGGTCGGCCATCATGTCGTCCTGCGTGGGCGCGGGCAGGGGGTCGAAGCCGGTGGCGATGCCCGCCATGATGCGGTGCTCGCCCGCCACGCGCAGGACGGGGGCCATCGCCTCGAACTCGCGCAGCTCTCCGGTGGCAAGCCCATCCGCGCCCATCACCACCTCGTTGCCGGGGCCGACGGTGGCGCCCTGCAGGATGCCCGCCTCGGTCAGGGCAAGGGTGTTGGCCCAGCCGGTGTGGTGATCGGCGGCCACCAGGATGATTGGCCGGTCCGGCAGGATCGCGTCAAGGTCATGGCGGGTCAGGGCGCGGCCGTAGATGGCATAGTCGCAGCCTTGCCCCACGATCACCCGCCGCTGCGGATGGGCGCGGGCATAGTCCCGGATGGCGTGACCCAGCTGATCTGGGCCTTCCACGCCCAGAAGCTGAAGATGCGACAGTTCGGACCCGCCCATGAACAGGTGCAGGTGGCTTTCGATGAAGCCTGGCAGCAGGCTGGCGCCGCCCGCGTCGATCATGGTGCAACCGGGGCCTGCCTGGGCCGCGATGTCGGCCGATGTTCCCAGGGCCAGGATACGGTCATGGCACAGGGCCACGGCCTCGGCCCTGGGGTTGTCCGGGTCCATGGTCAGGATGCGGGCATTGGTGATGATCATCGTGGCGCTGGGCGGCATGGCGGGTCTTTCCAAGGCGGCTTTGCGGCAGCCTAGCCCGCGCCATGGGGCCTGTCCAAGCCTGACTTGCGGCATGCCCCGGTCCTTTCCCGAAGGTTAATCCGCCGCGCGCCCGATTCAGGCGGTCTTGACCCTTTCGGCCCTATCCATCGGCCCCCGCATCCAGCCCCAAGGAGGCCCCATGTCGGACAATTCACCCCGGCTTGATCTGCCGTTCATCCTGCCGTCGCAGGCGCAGAAACATGTCACCCATAACGAGGCGCTGCGGCTGCTGGATGCCCTGGTGCAGCTTGCGGTCGAAGGGTTCGGCGCCGTCACGCCGCCCGGTCAGCCCGCCCAGGGCGAGGTCTGGGCCATCGGTCCCGGGGCCGGTGGTGCCTGGGTGGGGCAGGACGGCACGCTGGCGGTCTTTTCCGGCAATGGCTGGATCTTCCGCAGCCCGCGCCCCGGCTGGATCGCCACGCTGGCGGGATCGGCCGAGTTGCGGGTCTGGGATGGCGCGGATTGGGTCGTGCCGGGACTGGCGGGCCTCGAGAACCTTGCAGGTCTCGGGATCAACACCACCTCGGACGCGACCAACCGGCTTGCGGTGGCAGCACCCGCGACGCTTCTGACGCATGAGGGTGATGATCACCGGCTGGTCATCAACAAGGCGGCAGCGGGGGATACGGCCTCGCTGCTGTGGCAAAGCGGCTGGTCGGGCCGGGCCGAGCTGGGCCTGGCGGGGGATGATGACCTGCATGTCAAGGTCAGCGCCGATGGGGCCAACTGGACCGAGGCGATGGTCATCGACGCCGCCAGCGGGCAGGCCAGCTTTCCTGCCGGGATCAGCGGTGTGCCCGAGCGGTTGAACGCCAACCGGACGTATTTCGTGCGTCTGGACGGCAGCGACGCCAATGATGGGCTTGCGGATTCCGCGGCCGGTGCCTTTCGCACGGTGCAGCGGGCGGTCGATATGGCGGCGGGGCTTTATTGCGGGCCCTTCGCGGTGACGGTGCGCATCGGTGCGGGCAGCTTTGCCGAGGGGGGGCGGCTGTTCGTACCCGGCAATGGCAACCTGCGCCTGACGCTCGAGGGGGCGGGGGCGGGCGCCACCACGATTTCGGGGGCGACCTATGGCGTGCAGGTGTCGGGGCCTTGCGATCTGACCCTGCGCGAGCTGCGGATCGTGGGTGCCAGCGTCACGCTCTGGGCGCGGTATGGCGCGCGGGTGAACCTGCGCGGCACGGTCGAGCTTGGCACCGGAACGGCGCGCCTGCTCGGTGCCGACAATGCCGCCTATATCGAGGTGCTGTCCTGTACCCTGCGGATCGGCGTGACCAGCAGCGCGCATTTTCTCTTCAGCACGGCGGGCGGGCACATCTACCTGGGCAGCGGCGTCAGCGTGGTGACGACGGCGCCGGTCACATTCAACGCCACGGTCTATACCGGATTGAACGGGATCACGCAGATCGTGGGGTCTCAGGTCACCTGGAACGAGGTGGCCGGTGCGATCCAGGGCACGCGCTATGTCGCGACGGGCAATGGCGTGATCAACACGGTGGGGGCAGGGCCTTCGTTCATTCCCGGCACTGCCGCCGGAACGCTGACCGAGGGGGGGCGCTACCTCTAGACGGGGTGGGTCGCGCGTCGCGGGCCGCGACCTTCCCCTTGACCAAGGCCCGCTCTGGCCGCGATGCTGCGGTCGGGGCAGAGGGCGGGCCCGTGACATGGCATTCACCTTGCGACAACTGCAATTCTTCATCGCCGCCGCCGAACAGGGGTCGGTGACGGGGGCGGCGCGCGTGCTGTCGATCTCGCAATCCTCGGTGACCGAGGCGATCCGCGCGCTGGAGGACGACCTGGGCGTGACCCTGTTCGAACGGCAGGCGCGCGGGCTTGAGATCACGCATCTGGGCAGCCAGTTCCTGCGCCATGCCCAGCAGATCCTGGCCGATGTGTCGAATGCGCGGCAGGCGTTCCGGGGGCAGGCCGACCAGGAAGGCGGGCGGCTGGCGCTTGGCGTCACCTCGCTTGTGGCGGGCTATGTGCTGTCCGACATCCTGTCGCGCTTTCGCCGTGCGCATCCGAAGGTCGAACTGAACGTGATCGAGGATAGCGGCGAATACCTGCAACACCTGCTGATCGGCGGAGAGCTGGATGTGGCGGTTCTGCTGACATCTTCCGTGCATGACCGCATGGCCCTGAATGTCGAGACGCTGCTGGTGTCGCCCTACCGGCTGTGGCTGCCGCTGGGCCATCCGCTGGGGCAGGCGGATGCGATTTCACTGGAGCAATTGTCCCGGGCGCCGCTGATCCAGCTGATGGTCGACGAGATCGAGGAAAGCATGCGGCAGCTGATGGCGGCGCTGGCGGTCAAGCCGACCATCGCCTTTCGCACCCGCTCGGTCGAGGCGGTGCGCAGCCTTGTCGCCACGGGCGCGGGCCTGGCGATCCTGCCGGGTCTGGTCTATCGCCCCTGGTCGCTGGAAGGCGACCGAATCGAGATCCGGGACGTGTCGGGCGACCTGCCCACCGTGCAGGTCGGGCTGGCCTGGCGGCGGGGCGCGCCACTCAGCCCGCAAGCCCGAAATTTCATCAGAGTGGCACAATCCACCTTGCCGGGCCGCTAGGCCGGGGCCTGTCGCTATCATCCGAAATTCGCCTGAAAATCCCGGTCCGGGCCATCGCAGGGGCGAGGTATCGGAAAAACCGATGGATTGCTTCTGGATTTTGATATTGCGAAGCAACCCCCTCTCCATACCCTGACGTCAATGAAGGACCGGCCCGCGCAAGGGGCGGCGTAACGTGAAGCACCGACATGGAGAGCACTGGAATGAAACATCTCAGACTGATGGGAACCACGGCATTGGCGGCCCTGCTTGGCGTGATGCCGGCGGTGGCGCAGATCGCCGAACTGGGCACGCCCGAGGGCAAGCTGAACATCGTCGCCTGGCCCGGCTATATCGAGCGCGGCGAGACGATGGCCGAATTCGACTGGGTCACCAAGTTCGAAGAGGCCACGGGCTGCATGGTGCAGGTCAAGACCGCCAACACCTCGGACGAGATGGTGGCGCTGATGAATGAAGGCGGGTTCGACCTTGTCACCGCTTCGGGCGACGCCTCGCTGCGGCTGGTGGCCGGGCAACGTGTGCAACCGATCAACCTGTCGCTGATCCCGTCCTGGGGCACGGTCGATGACCGGTTGAAGGAAGCGCCCTGGTATGTGGTGGACGGCGTGCATTACGGCGTGCCCTACCAGTGGGGTCCGAACGTGCTGATGTACAACACCGAGGTGTTTGGTGACAGCCCGCCCACATCCTGGAACGTGGTGTTCGAGGAAATGGATCTGCCCGATGGCAAGACCAACAAGGGTCGCGTGCAGGCCTATGACGGTCCGATCCATATCGCGGACGCCGCGCAATACCTGATGTTCCACAAGCCCGAGCTTGGCATCACCTCGCCCTACGAGCTGAACCAGGAACAATATGATGCGGCGCTGGATGTGCTGCGCGTGCAGCGCACCCTGACCGCGCGCTACTGGCATGACGCCTTCATCCAGATGGACGACTTCCGCAATGAGGGCATGGCCGCGTCCGGCACATGGCCGTTCCAGGTCAACCTGTTGCAGGCCGATGGCGTGCCGGTGGCCAGCGTGATCCCGCAGGAAGGGGCAACCGGCTGGGCCGATACCTCGATGCTGCATGTGAACGCCGAGAACACGACCTGCGCCTATCTGTGGATGGAGCATACGCTGGCATCGAACCTGCAGGCCGATCTGTCGGTGTGGTTCGGGGCCAACCCGGTGGTGCCGGCCGCCTGCACCGACGGGCGCGGCATGCAGACCGCCGAGGGCTGCACCAAGAACGGGTTCGATGATTTCGAACGGATCCGTTTCTGGACCACCCCTGTCACCAAATGCGAAAGCCAGGGCGAATGCGTGCCCTATTATCGCTGGGTGTCCGACTACATCGGTGTGATCGGCGGTCGTTGACGCCATTCCGTTCACCACTCACGAAACGGCACCCCCGCGCAAGCGGGGGGCGCCCCTGTCTGACCCGGAAGCATCCATGACCGCAGCTGTCGAATTCCTGAACGTCTCGCGCCATTTCGGATCGGTCCGGGCGGTCGATGGTGTCGACCTCAGCATCGCGGAAGGCACGTTCTTTGCCATGCTTGGCCCGTCCGGGTCGGGCAAGACCACCTGCCTGCGCCTGATTTCCGGCTTCGAACAACCCACCGGCGGCATGATCCGCATCTTCGGGCAGGATTGCAGCGATGTGCCGCCCAACCGGCGCAACGTGAATACCGTCTTTCAGGATTACGCGCTGTTTCCGCATATGAACGTGCGCGACAACGTGGCCTACGGGCTGATGGTCAAGGGCGTGGACAAGCGCACCCGCCATGACCGTGCCGAGGAATTGCTGGCGCTGGTCAAGCTGGAAGGCTACGGCGATCGCAAGCCTGCCGCGCTGTCGGGCGGGCAGCGCCAGCGCGTGGCCTTGGCGCGCGCGCTGATCAACGAGCCGCGCGTTCTGCTGCTGGACGAGCCCTTGGGCGCGCTGGACCTCAAGCTGCGCGAGGCGATGCAGGACGAGTTGAAGGCGCTGCAACAGCGGCTGGGGATCACCTTTGTCTTCGTCACCCATGATCAGGGCGAGGCGCTGTCGATGGCCGATCAGGTCGCGGTCTTTTCCGAAGGCAGGATCGCGCAGATCGGCACCCCGTCCGAGATCTATGAAAAACCGCGCACCCGGTTCGTGGCTGATTTCGTCGGATCGTCCAATGTCCTGAGCGCCGAGATGGCCGCCAGTTTCGGCGCGCCCGCGCGTCCCGTCAGCCTGCGCCCGGAATCGGTGCGCATCGTCGACGAGGGCGCGCGGATACGCGGGCAGGTTGTCGCCCTGCGCTATCTTGGCGCCGGGACCCGCGTTGTCGTGGCGGCGCCGGGCGGCGAGATTTCGGTCTTTCTGCCCAAGGGCAGCCCCGTGCCGGAACAGGGCCGCGAGGTCGGTCTGGCCTGGGACGACCTTGCCATGCATGTGATGGAGCAGGGCTGATGACGCTGGCCGCGCAACCATCGGACCGGACCCAGGCCGCCCGTTCGGCGATCCTGCCGGAACGCGGGGCGGGTGACAGGGTGTCGGCGCTGCTGTGGCGGCATCCCAACCTGCTGCTGGCCGCACTTCTGATCCTGCCGCTGGGCTGGCTGGTCGTGGTCTACCTTGGCTCGCTTTCGGCATTGCTGCTGCAGAGCTTCTATTCGATCGACGAATTCTCGGGGCAGATCCGGCGCGAATTCACGCTGTCGACCTATGCCGAGCTGTTTCGCCCCGCCAACATGGACATCATCATCCGCACCGTCGCCATGTCCGCCGCCGTGACGCTGGGGGCTGTGGTCATCGCCTTTCCCATCGCCTATTTCGCCGCCCGCTATGCGCGCGGGCACTGGAAGGCGCTGTTCTATCTGGGGGTGATGTTGCCCCTGTGGTCGTCCTACCTGGTCAAGGTCTATGCCTGGAAGCTGATCCTGGCGCGCGAGGGGATCATCACCTGGGCCACCGACGGGATCGGCGCCTCCGCCGTGCTGAATGGCATCCTCGCCTTGCCGGTGATCGGGGGCACCTCGCTGTCGACCAGCTATATCGGGACATGGCTTGTGTTTCTCTATGTCTGGTTGCCCTACATGATCCTGCCGATGCAGGCCTCGCTGGAAAGGGTGCCGCAATCCATGCTGGAAGCCTCGGCGGACCTGGGGGCCAGCCGTTGGCAGACGATGCGGACGGTGATCTTTCCGCTGGCGCTGCCGGGGATCATCGCGGGGTCGATCTTCACCTTCTCGCTGACGATGGGCGATTACATCATCCCGCAGATCGTGGGATCGTCCCGGCGCTTCATCGGGCAGGCGGTCTACCAGTTGCAGGGCACGGCCGGAAACATCCCGCTGGCCGCTGCCTTCGCGGTTGTGCCCATCGTGATCATGCTGATCTATCTGACGATCGCGCGGCGCAAGGGGGCTTTCGATGCGCTCTGACAATCGCCCGCCGCTGATCCTGACCGTCGGCGCCATCGCGGGGCTCTTGTTCCTGCATCTGCCGATCCTGCTGATCTTTCTCTATGCCTTCACCACGGATGAACGCACCTATCAGTTCCCGCCACCGGGGCTGACGACGCAATGGTTCGCCGTGGCCTGGAACCGCGCCGATATCTGGCCGCCGCTTTACCTGTCGCTCAAGGTGGCGGCGCTATCGACGGTGATGGCGCTGATCCTTGGCACGCTGTGCGCCGCCGCCATGGCAAGGACGCGGTTCTTCGGGCGCGACCAGATCAGCCTTCTGATCATCCTGCCCATCGCGCTGCCGGGCATCATCACCGGCATGTCGCTGCGCTCGGCCTTTTCGATCATGGATATCCCGTTTTCGACATGGACGATCCTGATGGGGCACGCGACCTTCTGCATCGTGATCGTGTTCAACAACGCGGTCGCGCGGTTCCGGCGGCTGTCCGGCTCCATTGTCGAGGCGTCGATGGACCTGGGCGCGAACGGCTTTCAGACCTTCCGCCACGTGATCCTGCCCAACCTCGGCTCGGCGCTGCTGGCGGGGGGGATGCTGGCCTTCGCGCTGTCCTTCGACGAGGTGATCGTGACCACCTTCACCGCAGGCCAGCAAAGCACGTTGCCGATCTGGATGCTGAACGAACTGGTGCGCCCGCGCCAGCGCCCCGTGACGAACGTGGTGGCGATCGTGGTCTTCGTGACCACCTTCGTGCCGATCCTCATCGCCTATTACCTGACGCGCGGCGGCTCCGAGACCGCCGGCGGCGGCAAATGACCCGCACATGACCCAAGGGAGGTTACCACATGGGCAAGATTGATACGGACCTGCTGATCGGTGACCGGTTCGAACCGGGACAGGATGCAGCGGAACCCATCCTCGATCCGCGCACCGGCGCGCTGATCCTCGAGGTGGCCGAGGCCAGCACGGCGCAGGTCGACCGTGCCGTCGCCGCCGCGCGCAAGGCCTTTGCGACATGGTCGCGCACCACGCCCGCCGAACGCGCGTCCGTGCTCTTGCGCATCGCCGACCGGGTCGAGGCCGAGGCCGAAGGTTTCGCCGCCCTCGAGGCGCTGAACTGCGGCAAGCCGATCAATGCCGCGCGCAACGATGAAATCCCCGCCATCGTGGATTGCTACCGCTTTTTCGCAGGCGCCGTGCGCTGCCAGACGGGTGCCATCGCGGGCGAATACATGGAAGGGCACACCAGCATGATCCGGCGCGATCCGATCGGGGTCGTGGCCTCGATCGCGCCATGGAACTATCCGCTGATGATGATGGCGTGGAAACTGGCCCCGGCCATCGCGGGCGGCAACACGGTGGTGTTCAAACCATCCGAGCAGACGCCGCTGACCGCGCTCAAGATGGCGCGCATCCTGGCCGAGGAACTGCCCGAAGGGGTGGTGAACATCCTGCCGGGGCGCGGGCATACGGTGGGCAACTACCTGATCAACCACCCGCAGGTGGACATGATCAGCCTGACGGGCGATGTGGCGACCGGCAAGAAGATGCTGGATGCCGCCGCCAAGACCGTCAAGCGCACCCATCTGGAACTGGGCGGCAAGGCCCCTGTCGTGGTCTTCGATGATGCAGACGTGTCCGAGGTCGTGGAAGGCCTGCGCGCCTTCGGCTTCTACAACGCCGGGCAGGATTGCACCGCCGCCTGCCGCATCTACGCGGGCCGCAAGGTCTATGACCGGCTGGTGGCCGATCTGACCGATGCGGTCGCCTCGATCCAGCTGGGCAATGCCGATGACACGACGAACGAGATCGGCCCCCTGATCAGCCTGCGCCAGCGCGACCGCGTGGCCAGTTTCGTCAACCGCGCGCGCGAGATGAACCATATCCAGGTCACCACGGGTGGCGAGGCGATGGACCAGGGCTTCTACTATCGCCCCACGGTCGTGGCCGGCGCCACGCAGGCGGATGAAATCGTGCGCCGCGAGGTCTTTGGCCCCGTGGTGTCGATCACGCCCTTCACGGATGTGGACGAGGCCGTGACCTGGGCCAATGACAGCGACTATGGCCTGGCCTCATCGGTCTGGACCAAGGATGTCGGCCGCGCGATGGCGACGGCGGCGCGGCTGCGCTATGGCTGCACCTGGATCAACACGCATTTCATGCTGGTGAACGAAATGCCCCATGGCGGGATCAAGCAATCCGGCTATGGCAAGGACATGTCCGCCTACGCGCTGGAGGATTACACCTTCGTGCGCCATGTGATGATCAAGCACGGCTGAACAGGGTTTGCCCCGTCCCTGTGGGTCCTGTCCCCCTTGGGCTTTGCCCGCGGGGCAGGGCCTTGCCGGGTGCGATTGCTGACGCTGCCCCGATGCACGCGCGGAGAGATTTTCTGGCCCGGCCAAAAACATGCCATAATTGGAATATAATTGATGTCCTCGAACGCGCAGATAATTCGAGGAAGGATCCAAAATGAAAAAGATCGCACTGGCCATTGCACTTGCATCGGTGGTGACGTCGCCTGCTGTTGCGGCACATAACAACCCTTGGGCGACGACCCAGGACACCATCCTGGGCAAGAAGCACGACGAGAACCAGGAAAAGAGCGTTGGAAAGCCCGGGCAGGACCAGATGCAGGGCACCATGGCCCAGAACGGCAGCGCGAATGTGGGTGGCGGTTTTGGCGGGGTTGGACCTTCTGACGGCTCTGGCCATGGCGGTGCTGGCAATGGTGGCGGCGGCGGCGCGGGTAACGGCGG
>JANREX010000027.1:31033-38446 GCA_030758115.1 Paracoccaceae bacterium
CCAAGCCCGGTTGCCGTATCAGGGGTGACTGTCGCCGGGTTTCGGTGCGGCCTTCGGGCTGAAGGCGCAACGCTCGGGCTTGATGTCGATCAGGGGGGTGCCATCCAGGCAGTCGAGGCCGCGCACATGGAGGGTTCCGTTCTCGATCCGCAGCAGTTTGACCATCGAGGTGCCGATCGGATTGGGCCGCACGGGTGAGCGCAGCGCGAAGGTGCCGAAGGTGCGGCCATCGTGTTTCGGGCTTTGCCGGATCAGGTCACGGCGGCTTCGGTCCAGCCAGTAAAGCACCTCGATCATGTCGTAGTCTTCCAGACCTTTCAGCGCGTCATGCCAGACCGGATCCAGAACCAGCTGGCATTCCGGCCCGTCCAGACGCCCCTGGCGCGGGCAATCCGCGCGATCGCGCCATGGTGTGCGAATGGTGCCGATGAAGCGCAGCGTGGCGTCCGAGGCCGGCTCCAGCGTGACCATGCGTTCGTTGGGGCGCAATCCCTCTGTCTTGTTCATGAGCTTTTCCGAAAAATATGCAGTCTGTTTTTCTTAAGCTGCCAGCCGAATTTTGGCAATTTTCTTCTTTGCAGGCTGGCTCAAGCGCCAAGTCGGGCCTTGAATTTTTGCCGCCATGCTGCATACCTGCATCTGTGATGTAAATTATGCGCAGCTTGGGAAATTATGCAAAGCATGGGTGAGGCATTGGGGCTGGCCGTCGGGCTGGTGCTGTCGGGCGACGCGGATCTGCTTGAGATCGTGCTGCTGTCGCTGCGCGTCAGCCTGACCGCGACGGCCATAGCCTGCCTTGTCGGCCTGCCGGTCGGGGCCCTTGTCGCCATCGGCAGGTTTCGGGGCCGCAACGCGGTGCTGATCCTGATGAATGCGCTGATGGGGCTGCCGCCCGTCGTGGTCGGGCTGCTGGTCTATCTGCATCTGTCCCGCTCGGGTCCCTTGGGGTTTCTGGGGCTGCTTTACACGCCGACGGCGATGATCATCGCACAGGCGATCCTGATCACGCCCATCGTGGCCGCGCTGTCGCGACAGGTGCTGGAGGATCTGCACATCGAATATGCCGAACAGTTCCGCTCGCTGTGCCTGACCCGGTGGCAGACGGTTCAGGCGCTGCTATGGGATGCGCGCTATTCGCTGCTGACGGTCGGGCTGGCCGGGTTCGGCCGCGCCGTGGCCGAGGTGGGCGCGGTGATCATCGTGGGCGGCAATATCGACCATCTGACGCGGGTGATGACCACGGCCATCGCGCTGGAAACGTCCAAGGGCGATCTGGCCCTGGCCCTTGCGCTTGGCATCATCCTTCTGGTCATTGCCCTTGGGGTGAACGCGGCTGTGCAAGCCGTGCGCATGACCGCCGCGCGGCAGGCCTATGTCTGACGCGCCCCTCCTGCCACCGATGAAAACTGCCCTTTCGGCGCATGCGACCGCGCTGCTGCCGCTGACCGTGCGCGATCTTGTGTTGCGCGTGGACAAGGCCACCGTGCTGGACGGGGTGAACCTTGATCTGGGGGGGCGCGGCTGCACCATGATCATGGGGGCCAACGGGGCGGGAAAAAGCCTGCTGCTGAAGCTGCTGCACGGTTTGATGCCGTCCACGTCGGGGCGGATCAGCTGGGGCGAACATGCGCCGTCCGAGGTGACTGCGCGGCAGGCGCTGGTCTTTCAGAAACCGGTGCTGCTGCGGCGCTCCGTGGCGGCGAATATCGACTTCGTGCTGAAAGCGCGCGGCAAGGACATGACGCGGCGGGATGCCCTGCTGGAGCATGTCGGCCTGTCCCACAAGGCCGGTCAGCCTGCGCGCCTTCTGTCGGGTGGCGAGGCGCAGCGTCTGGCGCTGGCCCGTGCGCTGGCGACCGATCCCGAGGTGCTGTTGCTGGACGAGCCGACCGCCAGCCTCGATCCGGCCTCGGTGCTGGCCATCGAAAGCATCGTCAGCGAGGCCTGCAGCCGGGGTGTCCGCATCATTTTCGTCACCCATGACATCGGCCAGGCAAGGCGGATCGCCGACGATGTCGTGTTCCTGCATCGCGGCCGCGTTGCCGAACACACTGCCGCCGCCACCTTTTTCCCCGAACCGCACAGCGATGCGGCGCGGAATTACCTCAGCGGCAAGATCGTCGTCTGACACATCAAAACACTTGAAAAGGGAGAGCTTCAAAGTGCTGAAAAGATCCATCATGGCATCCGTTGCCGTACTTCTTCTGGGCGGCAACGCCTGGGCGCAGGACCAGTCCATCATCGTGCAATCCACCACGTCGACTGCAAACTCGGGCCTGTTCGACTACATGCTGCCGATCTTTCAGAAGGAAACCGGCATTCAGGTCAATGTGGTCGCCGTCGGCACCGGTCAGGCCATCAAGAATGCCGAGAATTGCGATGGTGATGTGCTGCTGGTTCATGCCAAGGCCGCCGAGGAAAAGTTCGTCGCGGCCGGTTTCGGCACCAAGCGGACGGACCTGATGTACAATGACTTCGTGATCGTCGGCCCCGCCGCTGACCCGGCCGGCGTCGGTGGCATGCAGGATGTGCAGGGCGCCCTGGCACAGATCGCCGAGGCGGGCGCATTGTTTGCCTCGCGCGGCGATGACAGCGGCACCCACAAGAAAGAGATGGCGCTTTGGGCCGATACCGGCGTCGATCCGCTTGCCGCCAGCGGCACCTGGTATCGCGAGACCGGTTCGGGCATGGGGGCCACGCTGAATACAGGCATCGGCATGGGCGCCTATGTGCTGACGGATCGCGCCACCTGGATCAGCTTTGAAAACAAGCAGGACTTTGTCATCCAGGTTCAGGGCGACGAGGACCTGTTCAATCAGTACGGCGTGATCCCGGTCAACCCGGCCAAATGCCCGGCGGTCAAGGTGGATGCGGCGCAGACTTTCGCAGACTGGCTTGTGTCGGCCGAGGGTCAGGAGGTCATCGCAGGCTTCAAGATCGCCGATCAGCAGTTGTTCTTTCCAAACGCACCCCAGAATTGATAGTCTTGCCGGGGCGGCCTTTGTCGCCGCCCCGACACTTGGACCGGTGCCCGATGACAGACCTCTCCCTTCCCGATCACGAATATCTGACGGTCAAGGAGCTGGCTGCGCTGCTGCGTCTCAAGGAACGGAAGGTCTATGATCTTGCGGCATCCGGCGCGGTGCCATGCTCGAAGGCGACCGGAAAGCTTCTGTTCCCCGCGGCGGAAATCAGACAGTGGATCGAACAGGCCAAGTCAGGCGGCCTGTCAGTGCCGGGGCCAAGTGCGGCGGCGCGTCCTGCGATCGTGCTGGGCAGCCACGACCCGCTTCTGGATTGGGCGATACGACAGTCACGCTGTGGCCTTGCCACGTTTTTCGACGGATCGCTTGACGGTCTGGGCCGCTTCGCTGCCGGTGAAGGCGTGGCGGCGGGGCTGCATATCCATGACGCCAAGTCGGAGCAGTGGAATGTGCCTGCGGTATCCGATGCGGTGCCGCATCAGAACGCCGTTCTGATTTCCTTCGCGACACGGCGCCGGGGGCTTGTGTTTCTGCCCGGCACGACCAAGCCGGCCAGGCTGTCCGATCTGGCTGGCAAACGCATGGTGCCGCGACAGGCGGAATCCGGAACCGACACGCTGTTTCGGGAGCTGGCCGCCAAGGAAGGTCTGGACCTGTCGGAGCTTGCCTTCGCCGATGTGGCGCGCACCGAAGACGATGCGGTCGAAGCCGTTCGTCGCGGGGATGCCGATGTCACTTTCGGCCTCGAGGCGGTGGCGCGCAGCTACGGCCTGGAATTCTGTCCCATCGTCGAGGAACAATTCGCGCTGGTCGTCGACCGCAAGGCCTGGTTCGACGAACCGCTGCAGAAACTGATGGATTTCTGCGGGGGCAAACCCTTCGCCAGCCGTGCCGCAGCCTATGGCGGCTATGACATCACGCGTTTGGGGAACGTGATCTGGAACGCCTGATGCACCGCCAGACATTCGTACAGTGACGCAAGCAACCACCTGTCATTTGCCGATCCCGGGAAAGGGCAGCCTGATGAACAGCGCACCTCGCCCGATGCCGATCGCAAGCGGCACCATCAAGGCTGCTGATTTCGGTGTGACACGCGACACCCGTCCCAAGACCTTTCGCCCCCAGGTCATGGCTTGGCGATCCGGGGGCCCAGGCGAATGAAACGGCCCAAGCCCGCATCCCTGCGCATCGCACAGGACGGAACGTGGCAGGTGTGAAGCGCGCGCGCCTCCTGCCTGCATCCGGTGCGATGGCGCGACATACCGTCAATGCGATTGACGACACCGCGCCGCGCCATACCTCTGCCATCCAGGACGGACGCAACAGGGCAGGCATGGATCAGACAATCATCATCGGCAGCGGCATGGCCGGGATCGCCTGCGCCCGTGCCTTGGCGGACGCAGGATGTCCGGTGCGCGTGCTGGACAAGGGCCGTGGCATCGGGGGGCGCATGGCGACGCGCAGGGTCGCATTGCCCCACGGCGATGTGACGTTTGACCATGGCGCACAGTACATGCGGCCGCGCGACCCTGCCTTCGCACAGGCGCTTGCAAAGGCCGGGGCCTGTGCATGGCCCGATGGCAGTGACCACGGCAGGCAGGTCGGGATGCCGGGGATGTCCTCGGTGGTGCGCGCGATGGCCGATGGTTTGACCGTCTCGCAGCAGACAGAGGTGACAGCCATGGTGCTGCAAGACGGGGTATGGACGCTGGCGACGGACGCGGGCGATCTGCAGGCAAAGCGTGTCGTGCTGACCATTCCCGCGCCACAGGCTGCGCGGCTTCTTGGACCCTTGCACCCTTTCGCCCCTCATCTGGCCCGCGTGACGATGGACCCATGCCTGACCTTGATGGCCGCGTTTCCACCTGACAGCGCGCGCCCCTTCGTTCAGCGATCCGACCCGGCACATGACCTGGCATGGATCGCGCAGGACAATGCAAAGCCTGGCCGCACGGACAGTGCCGTCACATGGGTGGCCCAGGCCAGCGTGCCATTCTCCTGTGCCAATCTCGAGGCCGACACCGACGACATCGCCGCGCATATGTTGCGGCTTCTGGCAGAGGTGCTGGAGGTTGACCCAAGGCACGCCCTCTATGCGCGGGTGCATCGCTGGCGCTATGCGCAAGCGGGCACGGCACTGGGGCAGCCGTTCTTGCGCAATGACGATCGCAGGCTGTTCGTCGGAGGCGACTGGTGCCTTGGCGCGCGCGCGGAAGACGCGTGGCGCAGCGGTCGCGCGATTGCGCGCGACATTCTGGAAGGCGCAAATGCTCAGTGATCCGCGCATCACCGGATTGTTGCGTCTGATGACAGCCGCCCTGCGTCCGCCGCCCGGAAGGGGCAGGATTGCCCTGGCGCTGGGGCTTGGCGTGGTGACGCATCTGGTATTCGCCGCCGCTGTTCTGGCCATGGTGACCGCGATGTTCTTTGGCATGAGCGAAAGCCTGGGCCGCGTGCCACAGCCATGGGCCTGGCTGGTGAATGCCCTGCTGATCGTGCAATTCCCGCTTGTGCATTCGGCATTGTTGACCGGGCCCGGCGGCAGGCTGTTGGCACGGCTGATCCCCGGGCCGCATGGCGCGACGCTGGCCACCACGACCTTTGCGCTGATCGCTTCGTTGCAGTTGCTGGCGCTCTTCGCGCTCTGGACTCCGTCCGGGATCATCTGGTGGCGCGCCGAGGGGGTCGCCTTCTGGGCGGTCATCGCGGCCTATACGCTGTCCTGGCTGTTGTTGATGAAAGCGAGCTTCGACGCCGGCGCAGAGGTGCAATCGGGCGCGTTGGGCTGGATGTCCCTGATGGCGCGGACAAGGCCGCGCTTTCCGGACATGCCGACCTCGGGGCTGTTTCGCATCATCCGCCAGCCGATTTATGTCGCCTTCGCGCTGACGCTGTGGACGGTGCCCGTCTGGACGCCGGATCAACTGTTGCTGGCAGTGGGCTACACCGCCTATTGCCTGCTGGCCCCGCGCCTGAAGGAACGCCGATTTGCCGCCCGCTATGGCGCGCGTTTCGCCCGGTACCGCGACGCGGTGCCATATGTCTTGCCTGAATTGAACCGAAGGACGCCCGGTGCGCAACGATCTGACAATCTATGACAAGGTAGCCGATCACTGGTGGTCGGATGACATCCGCTGGGTGCGTACCTTGAAGAACCTTGTGCCCGGCCGGCTGTCCTGGATGGATCGACAGATCGATTGGGCCGGTCGCGATGTGCTTGATCTTGGCTGCGCGGGCGGGTTCATGGCCGAGGCGCTGGATGATCGCGGCGCGCGGGTGACCGGCATAGACCCTGCCGCCGATGCCATTGGCGCCGCGCGCGGCCATGCCGCCCAGACCGGACGCACCATTCGCTATGATGTCGGTGTGGGAGAGGATCTGCCCTATGAGGATGCCGCTTTCGACGCCGTGGTCTGCGTCGACGTGCTGGAGCATGTGCGGGATCTGCCCCTCGTGCTGTCGCAGGTCGCGCGCACGCTTCGCCCCGGTGGCCTGTTCCTGTTCGACACGATCAACCGCAACCTGTTGGCGCGGCTGGCCACGATCACGGTGGCCGAAGACATTCTGCGCCTTTTGCCGAAGGGCACGCATGACCCGGCCATGTTCATCAAGCCGGCCGAGCTGCGCGCCGCGATGGGCATGGCAGGCCTGCAACCCGGACCATTCACGGGGCTGGGCCCGCGTGGCATCAACCGGCGGCTGGATCTCACCTTCGGGCCCCTTCCGCTGACCGCGATCCTTTACATGGGTATCGCCCGCAAACCCGAGGAGACATCGTGACCACGATTGCCCTTTTGACCACCGCGCTGCTTTTCGGGGGCATGGTGCTTTATTCCTTCGGATTTGCCGCGTTCCTGTTCACGGCATTGCCCGCCGATGTGGCAGGGCGAACCATTCGCCGCGCCTTCCCTCATTTCTACCTGTTCGTCATGGCAACGGCGGCGATCGCGGCGGCGCTGATCTGGCCGCAGGACAGGTTTGCCGGAATTGCGCTGGCTGCGATCGCGGCCACGACCATACCCACCCGGCAACTTCTGATGCCCGCCATAAACACGGCGACCGACACCGGGGCGAAGACCCGGTTCAAGTGGCTGCACGGCGCATCGGTGCTGATCACGCTTGCGCATATCGGGGTGACCGGCCTCGTGCTGACCCGCTTCCTGTAGCTGTGCGATGGCGTGCCGCGGGACATGTCCCAGGGCCGCGCATGGTGCCACCGAGGCCCGGATGCTGTCGGCATCTGGCGGGACCGGCCCGACGGCTGCACCGGTGTGTCCAGCGCAGCGCAAACAAAGGCATGTGGGCCGTACCGCCGATCCGAGCGTCGCCACGGCATGATCCGGAACATGCCCCGAAGCAGCACATAGGTTTCGGCGCGCAAGGCGCTGAAAGATCACGGTTCCATGAAAAACTGGCAGCCCGTAGGGGA
>JANREX010000028.1 GCA_030758115.1 Paracoccaceae bacterium
GTCCTATTACCAGATGGGTGTGGAGCTGGCTGAGGCGATGAAGGCCGGCACCGACGGGGCCGTGATCGTGACGATCGAGGAAAGCCAGGGATCGGTGCAGAACGTGATGGAAGCGCGCGCGCGCGGTGCCGATTACGTATTCACCACCCCGCCCTCGCTGGTTGGGCTGGCGCAGGCCGGCAAGGCGATGTTCGAGGGCAAGGGCGATCCCAAGTTCGACGAGATCCGCGCCCTGTTCCCGATCCCTTCGTTGACCATGCATTTCGTGATGTCCGCCGACAGCGGCGTGACCGATATCACCGGGCTTGAGGGCAAGACCATCCTGCTGGGCAAAGGGTCTTTCGGGGCCACGGAAGGCGAGAAATACATCGGCCTCTTCGGTCTGACCGACAAGGTGACCATTGCCGATGCGGAACTGTCCAACGCGGTGGCCGCGCTGAAGAACGGCCAGATCGACGGTTTCGTCACCGCCGGTTCCTGGCCCGCGCCCAATGTGATCGAGGCTGCCGCCTCGACCCCGGTCACGGTCCTGTCGATGACGCCCGAGCAGGTCGCGGCAACCAAGCGCACCAGCCTGACGATTCCGGCTGGCACCTACGCTGGCCAGACTGCGGATATCACGACCACCTCGCTGCCGGTTGTCGCCTATGCCACCACGCAGATGGATGACGACACGGCCTATGCGCTGACCAAGACCTTCTGGGAAAGCAAGGCGAAGATGGCCGATACCGCCCCCTGGTGGGCCGGTGTGGATGCCGGGTTGATCGCCACCATCGAAGGCAAGATCCACCCCGGCGCGGTCCGCTACTACAAGGAAGCGGGTATCGCCCTGACCGACGCGCAGATGTAAGCGCCGATTGACGCGCTTCAGGGCGCAGCCCCCGCATTGCAAGGGGCTGCGCCCGCACTGCAATTTTTCCGAAAGCACGGATGATGGACATACTTCCCAAGGGTCGTCTTGCGGCGGCATTCTGGCTGACCCTGGCGGTGGCGCTTGTCGGCTATCATCTGGCGCTGATCTTTTCGGGCCTCGTGCCCAACCTTGTCAGCAGGCCCCTGCACATGGCCTTCATCCTGCCCTTCGCGCTGGTGCTGGGGGCCAAGAGCCGGGCGCATTGGCTGTCGGGTATCGTGCTGGCAACCCTTGGTGTCGCGGCGGCACTTTGGATCGCGGTGAACAGCGACCGGCTGGGCGATCAATACGGATTTCTTGAGGGCAACTTTCAGGTCGCGGTGGCGGTGGTGCTGCTGGCGGTCACGCTGGAAACGGCGCGGCGCACCATCGGCTGGCCCTTGCCCATGGTGGCGCTGGCGGCGCTGCTCTACGGGCTATACGGGCAGCATATTCCGGGGCAGTTCGGCCATTCCGGCACGCCGCTGGAAAGCTATCTTGGCACGCTGACGATTGCCGAGGGCGGGATCTGGGGCAGTCTGACCGGCGTGTCGGTGGGCGTCGTGTCGATCTTCGTGATCTTCGGCGCGGTGCTGAACGCAGGCGAGGCGGGGCAGGGTTTCATGAATGTCGCCACCGCCGCCGCGGGCCGCCTGAAAGGCGGGGCGGCCAAGGTATCTGTCATCTCTTCGGCACTGTTCGGATCGATCTCGGGCTCTGCCTCGGCCAATGTCGCCTCGACCGGGGCGATCACCCTGCCGGCGATGACGCGGCTTGGCTATCCCAAGCGGCTGTCGGCCGCGGTCGAGGCCGTGGCCTCGTCCGGCGGGCAGATCATGCCGCCGCTCATGGGGGCAGGGGCCTTCGTCATGGTCGAACTGACCGGTGTGCCCTACACGCAGATCATGGCCGCCGCGGTCCTTCCGGCCTTTCTTTATTTCATGGCCGTCTGGGTGGGTATCAACGCCTATGCGCAGCACCATGACCTGAGCGGCGTCGCCGCCGAGGATCGTCCGGCTTTGCGTGATGTCATCGTGACATCCATGTTCTTTCTCGTCCCCTTCGCGGTCCTTCTGTGGGGAATGTTCGGCACGCGCTTCACGCCTGAATATTCGGCCGCCATGGCCATTCTGGCGGGGTTCGTGCTGCTGTTCATCAACGGGAATTTCGAAAGCCGTCGGGCCCAGATCATCGAGCGGCTGATCAATGCGGTCATGACGGCGGCGCGCCAGGTGTCGCTGATCGCCTCGATCATCCTGTGCGCCTCGATCATCATCGGCGTGCTGTCGATCACCGGGCTGGGGGTCAAGATCACCTCGCTGATCCTGGAGGGGTCGGGCGGGCTGCTCTGGCCCTCGCTGCTGCTGACGGCGCTGGCCTGCCTGCTGCTGGGGATGGAAGTGCCGACAACCGCCGCCTATGTGATCTGCGTCTCGGTGGCGGGGCCCGCGCTGACCCAACTGGGGCTGGAGCCCTTGCAGGCGCATCTTTTCGTCTTCTGGTTCGCGCTGTTGTCCACCATCACCCCGCCGGTCTGTGGTGCTGTGTTCATCGCGGCGGGCATGATCGGAGAGAACTGGCTGAAAGTGGCGCTGACGGCCATGGCGCTGGGGGTCGGGCTTTACATCATCCCGCTGGGCATGATCGCCAACCCCGATCTGCTGCGCCTGGCCGAGACGCCTCTGGCCGCGCTCATCGCGGTGATCCGGGTGGGTCTTGGCCTGATCCTGATCTCGCATGCGATCATCGGCAAGGCGCATCCCGCGCTGCGCCTGATCATGGGCGCGGCGGGTCTGCTGATCGTCTTTTCCGGCATCTGGATCTAGGCGGCCGCGCGCGCCGCAGGCCGGGGCGCTTTCAGGTGTCCGCCGCGACCGGCATGGCAAAGCCGGTCTTGACGCGGTCCATCACCGCGCTGGTGCGGAACCGCAGGACGTTGTCCTCTGCAAAGAAATAGCGGCGCGTGAAGTCTTCGTAATCGGCCATGTCGCGCGCGGACAGGATCAGGAAGAAGTCAGCATTTCCCGTGACATAGTAGCATTGCATCACCTCGGGTGCGGCCTGCATGCGCGCCTTGAACCGGTCGAGGTCGGCCATGCGCTCGTTTTGCAGGGTCACTTCCACGATCAGGATCAGCCCGCGGCCGATACGTTCGGGTCGCAGGATGGCGATCTCGGCCTCGATCACGCCAGAGGCGCGCAATCTGGCCAACCGCTTGCGGCAGGCATCGGGCGAAAGGCCGACCACGGAGGCCAGCGCGTCTGCGGTCAGGCGGGCATTGCCTTGCAGGGCATCGAGAATGAGGCTGTCGAATCTGTCCATGCGCGCAGCATGGCGCAAAACCCGACCATGGCGAAGCCTTGGAGATGGTTCCGGCCGGATTTTTGCGCATCCGGGCTGGGGCAGGCCGATTTCCGGCCGCTTTCGGGGCATAGTTTCCGGGAACGGTCCGCAGGCCTGCGCTAGGCTGGCGCGCAGACAGTGGAAGGATGACGGTGGCGATGATCGACAGATGCGACAATCCCTGGCGCGGCCGAGGTCTTGCGATCGATGCGCCCTGGCCCTGTGACGACGCGGGTGCGGTCGCGCAACTGCTGGCGCTATGCCCCGCCCATGCGCCGACCCCGCTGCGGGATTGCCCGGACGTGGCCCGGCGCGCGGGCGTGGCGCGGGTTCACGTCAAGGATGAACGCGGGCGCATGGGTCTTGGCAGTTTCAAGGCGCTTGGCGCCGCCCATGCCATCGCGCGCGAGGCTCAGACGGCCGTGCAGGGCCAGGGATGGGACAAGGCCCTGACAGGCCGGACCTATGTGACGGCCAGCGCCGGAAATCATGGGCTGTCCGTCGCGGCAGGGGCCCGTTTGTTCGGCGCGCGCGCCATCATCTACCTGGCCGATACCGTGCCGCAGGCCTTTGCCCAGCGGCTTGCGGCGAAGGGCGCGCAGGTCATGCGCGAGGGCGCCACCTATGAAGACAGCATGGCCGCTGCGGAACAGGCCGCCCGCGCGCATGGCTGGACCCTGCTGTCGGACAGTTCCTGGCCGGGCTATACCGATCTGCCGGGGTTGGTGATGGAAGGCTATCTGCAGCTTGCGGCCGAGGCTGCGGATCAGATCGACGCCCCGCCGACCCATATCCTTCTGCAGGCCGGTGTCGGCGGCATGGCCGCCGCGGTGGCGGCACTGGCCCGCGCCAGATGGGGGGATGCGCCGCAGATCATCGTGGTGGAGCCTGCCGCCGCCCCCGCCCTGATCGACAGCATCCGCGCCGGGCATCTGGTGGACAGCACGGGGCCGGTGTCCAACATGGGACGGCTGGATTGCAAGACCGCCTCGATGATCGCGCTCAAGGGGCTGTCGCGCGATGCCGACCTTTTCGTGACGATCAGCGATGACCAGGCCGCCGCAGGTGCTGCGACCCTGGCCGGGTGCGGTCTTGCAACGACCCCGTCTGGTGGGGCGGGGCTGTCGGCCTTGCTGGCGGGGCTGGACCTCGGGCCCGAGGCGCGTGTGCTGGCGATCCTGAGCGAGGGGCCGGAGGATGCCTGAGCCGTCATTGATCTTTCCTGCGCAAGAATA
The DNA here is from genome assembly GCA_030758115.1 of Paracoccaceae bacterium. Taxonomy (GTDB): domain Bacteria; phylum Pseudomonadota; class Alphaproteobacteria; order Rhodobacterales; family Rhodobacteraceae; genus Seohaeicola. The sequence goes on from JANREX010000028.1 coordinate 4,471, forward strand.
CCGCGACAGAACCAGCAGGTTGCAGCAGAAAATTGCGCAGGCTGGCATGGATGCGCTATTATTGACGGCACCTGCCGATGTCTTCTACGCCACGGGTTTCCTGACCCGGTTCTGGGAAAGCCCCGCGCGGCCCTGGTTTGTCGTGATCCCGCGCAGCGGCGATCCGGTCGCCGTGATCCCCGCCATCGGGGCCGCGCTGATGGCGCGCACCTGGATGCCGCAGATCCGCACCTGGGATGCGCCCGACCCGCGCGATGACGGTATCGGCCTGCTGACAGAGGTGTTGGGGGATCTTGTTCCCGAACAGGGCTGCATCGGCCTGCCGATGGGGCTTGAGACGCACCTGCGGATGCCCCTTGCCGACTACGCCGATCTGTGCGGCAGGCTGGCCCCCCGCAGCTTTGTCGATGCCACCCGCGTGATCCAGCATGTGCGCGAGGTCAAATCCCCCGCCGAGATCGCCAAGATCCGCACCAGTTGCGCAATCGCCGGGCGCGCCTTCGATGCGGTGCCGCAATTCGCGCGGCCGGGCCGCCCCCTGGACAGGGTCTTTCGCGATTTCCAGATGCATCTGCTTGATGAAGGGGCCGATTGGGTCAGCTATGTCGCGGGGGGCGCGGGGCCGGATGGCTATGGCGATGTCATCTCGCCTGCAGGATCGCAGCCGTTGCGACATGGGGATGTGCTGATGCTGGATACCGGTGCCGTGCGCGAAGGCTATTTCTGCGATTTCGACCGCAATTTCGCAATCGGCGCGGCCTCTGATGTGGCGCGCCGCACCCATGCCGCCCTCTGGCAGGCGACCGAGGATGTGCTGCAGGCCTTGCGCCCCGGCATGCTGGCCTGTGATGCGCATAGGTTGCTGTGCGACGGGCTGACGCGCCACGGGGCGATACCGGGGGGCGGGCGGCTGGGGCATGGGCTGGGCATCACGCTGACCGAATGGCCCTCGTTCACGCCGCTGGACCGGACCGAATTGCGCGAGGGGATGGTGCTGACGCTGGAACCCGGCGCGGTGATCGCAGAGGGGCGCATCATGGTGCATGAGGAAAACATCGTCCTGCGCGCCGATGGGCCGGAATTGCTGTCGCCCCGCGCACCGCATGACCTGCCGGTGATCGCGTGATGGCGGACTTTCCCTACAGTCTGATCACGGACCACCCGCCTACGCTGGGTCTGCTGGTGCTGCAGGTCGACGAGACGATCGAACAGGATTTTCGCCGCCTTCTGGATCCCGCGCGGGTGAAGCTGCATGTCAGTCGCCTGCCTTCGGGCGCGGAACTGACGCCGGACACGATTGCCGGGATGGAGGCAGAACTGGCCCCCGCCGCCGCGCTGTTGCCACCCGCCGCCCAATTCGATGCCATTGCCTATGCCTGCACCTCGGGCACCACGCTGATCGGGGCCGCGCGCGTGCATGCGCTGGTGGCAAATGCCGCCCGGACCCGCGCCGTGACCGATCCGCTGACCGCCGCGCTGGCCGCGATCGCTGCACTGGGGCTGCGGCGCATCGGCATCGTCTCGCCCTATGTCGCCTCGGTCGCGGGACCGATCCGCCGCGCCTTCGAGGCCGCGGGATGCGAGGTGCCGCACACCCTGTCCTTCGGCGAAGAGGTCGAGGCGCGTGTCGCCCGGATCGATCCGGCCTCGATTGCCGATGCGGCGCGCATGCTGATGCGACAGGGCGGGCTGGACGGGGTATTCCTGTCCTGCACCAATCTGCGCACGCTCGACATCATCCCCGACCTCGAGGACGAATTGGGCGTGCCTGTCCTGTCCTCGAACCAGGTGCTGTGCTGGCACATGGCGCAGCTGGCCGGAATCGCCCCCCTGCGGGATGCGCCGGGTCAAATCTTCGCCGCCAACCTCTGAGCCCGCCGCGCGGGACCGGACCGTTTTCAACGCGCAAGCGCCAAATCTGACGAGAATGAGGCAGTTTGGGCGTTGTTTCGCGCAACTGCGGCGGAATTCGGCAGGACATCGCCCGCTTTTTCGAATGAAGGCGGAAAAGACCCCACTCTGGCCCGATCTTTGCCAAGTTCAGTCAGCAGGCTCGCATCAGAGCCTCGGACTGTCCGAGCCGTCGAGGAGCAGAGGATGAACGATCGGGTGAACCGACTTCATGACAGGGCCGGCAGCAAGCCGGCGCGCCGCATCGTGAGGGCCAGAATGGCGACGGCCCTGGCAGTTGCCGTCGCGGCTTTGACTGCAGGGTCAGGGCCGGTCCTTGCCGCTTCGGATGCGTTCCTGACGGCACGGATGACGGTGTCCTCGCCGGCTGGTGCCGCCAATCTCTGCGCGCGCTATGGCTGGGCCTGTTCCAGATCGGCGGCGCCGCAGCCGATTTCGGGCCAGGATCTTGATCTGGCGATCCGCTTGAACCGTCAGATCAACCGTCAGGTCAGCTCGATCTCGGATCAGGGGCAATATGGGCGCCTCGAACACTGGGCCTTGCCGACAGGGCGCGGCGGTGATTGCGAGGATTTCGCGCTGATCAAGAAAAAGCGTCTGATCGAGGCCGGGCTTGATCCGCAGATGCTGCTGATCTCGACCGTTCTGGATCGCGACCGCAATGCGCATGCCGTTCTGATCATGCGGACAGGGCAGGGCGACTTCGTGCTGGATAACCTGCGCGACGACGTGCTGCACTGGCGCCAGACCGGCTATACCTATCTGCGCATGCAGGACCCTGCCGACCCCGCGCGCTGGACGGCGGTGATCGACGGTGGAATCCTGCGCAACGACAAGGCCGTATCGACGCCGCGGTTGGTGCAGGGGATCACGCAAACCGCCGCACCCGTGGCGCGCCCGGAACGCATGTCATTCCAGCATTCACGGTGAACGAACAAGGCGGCGCGGCCGGTCCGCGCGCAGATCAGTCTGTGCTGCGGATATGGCCGCAACCGTCACGTCTTTCGCTGGCCTGAACGGGCTGATCCACCCGTGGTGACGCGGGGTGCCGCGCGCTGTCGTGGGCTTCGTCCAGCCATGCCGGAATATCCAGCAGCAGCGCATCATAGCATTCCAGCCTGGCCCTATCCCCCGGCGCTTCGGCGCAGGCCAGATAGCGGTCCAGAAAGGCCCGCTTGATCCCGCCCGGATCCTGCACCTCGGCGTCGAGGCTGCCGGGGCCCACAAGCAGGAGGCAGACCGCAAGGCTCATCTGTTTGACCAGGATATGTTCCATTCTGTGCCGTCCCGCTTGCGTCATGGATACCTGGATGCGTTGGATCGGACAATAGGCCCGGATAGGTTGACCATCCGGGCCTATCGACAATTTCAAAGGGCCATTGGTTCAGCCAAAGGCGTTTCCGTTGCCTTCCGGGCTGTCGCAGGCGCATCCCTCTTCGCCGGTCCCTTCGCCACCCTTGCCGTCGCCTTCGCCTTCGCC
>JANREX010000029.1 GCA_030758115.1 Paracoccaceae bacterium
CTTCACACCATGGTGCGGGTGAAAGACCTGGAAAAGACGCAGGCTTTCTTCGAACTGCTGGGGCTGGTCAAGACGCGCCACTATGACAACGAGGCCGGCCGCTTCTCCCTGGTGTTCATGGCCCCGCCCGGCCAGGAAGAATGCCCGGTCGAGCTGACCTACAACTGGGACGGCGACGATGGCCTGCCTTCGGACAGCCGCCATTTCGGGCATCTGGCCTATGAGGTGGATGACATCCACGCCATGTGCCAGCACCTGATGGACAATGGCGTGACGATCAACCGCCCGCCGCGCGACGGGCGCATGGCCTTCGTGCGCAGCCCCGACAATATCTCGATCGAGTTCCTGCAGAAGGGCGCGCCGCTGACGCCGGCGGAACCCTGGATCAGCATGCCCAATACCGGGCACTGGTAAAGGCGCGGGCGTGAACGGGCCTTTCGCCTTGCGCAGCATCCTTGCCGCGGGTCTGACCCTGGCGGGGGTGGGCGCGGCTGCGGCGCAAGAGCCATGCCGCCTGGCGCTGGTGCTGGCGATGGACATCTCCTCCTCGGTGGATCCGCTGGAGGATGCGCTGCAACGCGGGGGCCTGGCCCAGGCCCTGCGCGCCCCCGAGGTGGTCGAGGCGATCCTGTCCCAGCCGGATCGCCCCGTCGCCCTGGCCATGTTCGAATGGAGCGGTCGGGTCCAGCAGGACATGGTCCTGCCCTGGGTGATGCTGCGCGATGCGGCGACCATCGGTGCGGTTGCGGACAGGATCGCGCTCAGCCGGCGCAGCTATGCCGAATTCTCCACCGCCATCGGCCATGCGATCGAATATGCGCATGACCTTTTCCGGCAGGGGCCCGCCTGCGATGCACGCGTGCTGGACATCTCGGGCGACGGGGTCAACAACGACGGCTTCGGTCCGACCGCCGCCTATGACGCTTTCGATTTCTCGCAGATCACGGTGAATGCCCTGGTCATCGAGGTGCAGGAGGCCGGCACGGATCACGGCATCACCGAAGGCGCCGACACCGGCCTTGCCGATTATTTCCGTCAGATCGTGATCCAGGGGCCGGGTAGTTTCGTCGAGGTGGCTGCGGGTTTCGAGGATTTCGAACGCGCCATGCGCCGCAAGCTCCTGCGCGAACTCGAGGTGCGGATCGGGCAGCTGTCGCGCTGAAAGGGCAAGCCCCCCCAATCTTCCCAAGTCTCTGGCGACACCGCGGCCTTCGGTCACTTCGCGCCGCCCCCGATTTCTTCTTGCCCCAAATATCCCCGCCGGAGGCATCCCCGGGTGACGCAAAAAGCATCAGTAGATATAGCGGATCTGATCGGCCCAGTAGCGTTCCACCCGGCGCAGTGCTGCGGTGATATCCTCGATCCCGTCAGGCCCCAGCACGCCCCGGCTCTCCAGCCCTTCGGCATGACGGGCGAACAGCCCCCCCACCACGTCGCGGATCTCGCGCCCGCGCGGCGTCAGCCGGACGCGGACGGATCGGCGGTCGATCTCGCAACGCTGGTGGTGCATATAGCCCATTTCCACCAGTTTCTT
>JANREX010000030.1 GCA_030758115.1 Paracoccaceae bacterium
TGATCGCCTGATCCAGCTGGGCCGAATAATCCACCGGCATCCCCCTTCTTTCGTCCTTACCGGCCAACAGGAACGGCGCCTGTCGGCACCGTCCGCAATCCTTGCAGGCTTTCGCGGTCGTGCTTTGTGTTTCCGGCATGGGATATTTCCGTTCCATCTGACTTTGATTGAAAGGCTTCGGGCCTCAATCTGATGGAACGCGAAGGTCGGGGGCAGAACGAAAAGTAGGACCACGGGTCCTACCAAGGTCTGAGTTGCGGCTTGGGGTCGCCGGTTGATTGCCCTGGCCGGAAAGCCAAAGGGATGCCCCAAGACCACCCCCGTTCTGTTTGGCCGCACGTCCAAAAAGCGGAACGGTGACCGATCAGGACGCGGGTGTCATCAGGCGCGCGCGCAGGGCGAATTTCTGGATCTTGCCGGTCGAGGTTCGCGGAATCGGCATGAAGATGAACCGTCCCGGCACCTTGTAGGGCGCCAGCTGTGTACGGCACCAGTGTTGCAGCATGTCGGCATCCAGATGCTGACCCGGCGCGGCCTCGATGAAGGCGCAAGGTGTCTCGCCCCATTTCTCATGCGGCATGGCGACGACGGCGGCCACGGCCACGGCGGGATGGCGATAAAGGGCCTCTTCGACTTCGATGGACGAGATGTTCTCGCCGCCCGAGATGATGATGTCCTTCGACCGATCCTTCAGCTGGATATAGCCGTCAGGATGCATCACACCCAGATCGCCCGAGTGGAACCAGCCGCCGGCAAAGGCCTCTTGCGTGGCTTTCGGATTGCGGAAATAGCCCTTCATCACGACATTGCCGCGAAACATCACCTCGCCCATGGTCACGCCGTCGCGCGGGACGGGTTGCATCGTGTCGGGGTCCAGCACAGCCAGCCCTTCCAGCGGCAGGTAGCGTACGCCCTGGCGGGATTTCAGTTTCGCCTGCGCGGCGGTGGGCAGATCTGACCAGGCCGCATGCCAGTCGTTGACGACGGCCGGGCCATAGGTTTCGGTCAAACCGTAGAGATGCGTGACATCGAAGCCTGCGGTTTTCATGTCCGCAAGCAGCGTCTCGGGCGGTGGGGCGGCGGCGGTGAAGAACTGCACCGCATGGTCAAGGGGCCGCTTGGCCGCCTCGGGGGCCCCGATCATCAGCGACATGACGATCGGTGCGCCGCAAAGATGCGTGACACCATGATCGGCAAGGGCGTTCCATATCTGATCCGCACGTACCTGCCGCAGGCAGACATGGGTGCCGATGATCGCGGACAGCGTCCAGGGAAAGCACCATCCGTTGCAATGGAACATCGGCAAGGTCCACAGATAGACCGCGTGTTTCTGCATGGAGGACGTCAGCGCATTGCCCTGCGCCAGCAGATAGGCCCCCCGATGATGCGAGACCACGCCCTTGGGGTCACCGGTCGTGCCCGAGGTGTAGTTGATCGAGATCGCGTCCCATTCATCCGTCGGCATCAGCCAGGCGAAATCGGGGTCACCCGTGGACAGAAACGCCTCGTACTCGGGCAAACCATCATGCACGGGTGTGGCGTCGAACACCGGATCATCATAGCGGATCAGCAGCGGGTTTACCGTCGCCAGCGCCAGCGCCTCTTGCATCAGGGGCAGGAATTCCCGGTCTACGATCACGATCTTCGCCATGGCATGGTCAAGCTGAAAGGCGATGATGGCCGCATCCAGCCGGGTGTTGATCGCATGCAGGACCGCACCGCACATCGGCACGCCGTAATGGCATTCCAGCATGGCAGGCGTATTGGCCAGCAGCACCGACACGGTATCGCCGCGCCCGATGCCCTGCGCCGCAAGGGCAGAGGCCAGTTGCCGCGACCGTGAATAGAAATCGGCATAGCTGCGCCGCAGGTTGCCGTGGATGATGGCCGTATGGCCGGGAAAGACCGTCGCCGCCCGTTCCAGAAACCCCAGCGGTGTCAGCGGTTGGTGGTTTGCGGGATTGCGGTCCAGATCGGTGTTGTAGGGGTTGGCATCCATCGGATCAGGCATCCTGCCATTGGGGTGCGCGTTTTTCGATGAAGGCGCCGATGCCTTCTTCGGCGTCCCGTGCAAGCATGTTGTCGACCATCACGCTGGAGGCATAGGCATAGGCCTGCGTCAATGGCATGTCCCGCTGCGCGTAATAGGCGCGCTTGCCTGTCGCCAGGGTCATGCTGGATTTGGCGGCGATCTTGCGCGCCATCTGCATCGTCGCCTCCCGCAGGTCCTGCGGGGGCACGGCGCGGTTGACCAGCCCGATTTCGGCGGCGCGCGTGGCCGATGTCATGTCCCCGGTCAGCAGCATTTCCATGGCATGCTTGTCCGCCACATTGCGCGACAGCGCCACCATCGGGGTCGAGCAGAACAGCCCGATATGCACGCCCGGCGTGCTGAACTGCGCCGTGTCTGCTGCGATCGCCAGATCGCAGCTGGCGACCAGCTGACAGCCTGCCGCCGTCGCGATGCCGCTGACCTCTGCGATCACGGGCTTGGGGCAATGGACGATTGCCTGCATGACGCCGGAACACATGGTCATGACCTTGGCGAAATAGGCTTTGCCACCTTCCGGCCCGGCACGGCCCGCCGTCATTTCCTTGAGGTCATGCCCCGCGCAGAAAGCAGGCCCGGTCGCCGCCAGAACGACCACGCGCACTTGCGGATCCTGGCCTGCGGCGATGAAGGCCGCGCCCAACTCGCCCAGCATCGCCTCGGACAGGGCATTGCGCCTGGCGCTGTCGTTGAGGGTCAGGCGCAGGATGCCCGCGTCGTCCAGCTCGCGCAGCAAGATAGGGTGTTCGGTCATGTTGGCGGCTCCTGTGGCGCGGTTCAGAGGATGGTGATCTCGACGCTGTCGGCCAGCGTGTTGGCAATGAAACAGTATCGGTGGGCACGGTCCTGCATCTGTGCCAGGGCCGCGTCGTCAACCGTGAACCCTGTGTCGAAACGGACGACCGGGTGCAGGTCGATCCGCGTGACCGACATCTGGCCCTTGGCGTTCTTGCCCAGATGGGCCTCGGCATGGTCGTGATAGCTGGCCACCGGCCAGCCCGCTTTCGCGGCAAGCGCCAGGAAGGTCATCATGTGACAACTGGACAGGGCCGATGCGAGGGCCTGTTCGGGGTTGGTATTGCCGGCCTCGCCGCCCCAGTCCGGGGCGGCGTCGACCGGCAGATCGTAACGGTCGTTGAACTGGACCGTATGCGCGTTCGTGTACTTGCCCGGCTCCAGCACAGGTTCGATGCGATGCCAATGCAGCGAAATCGAAAGATCAGACATTATTCGGTTCCCGAACTGAAAGAGACGATCACGCGGCGGCAAGCTTTTTCTTCGGATCGAAGAAGGGACGCTCGACGATGGTGGCGCGTGTCGGACCGGACGGGGTCACCACCTCGATCTCCATGCCGATATGGGCGTGATCCGCGGCAACCATGGCCAGGGCGATGTTCTTGTCCAGCCGCGGAGAGTAGACGGCCGAGGTCACCTTGCCGATGGCGGCGCCGTCCTTGTTGATGGGCCAGAAGGTGGTGTTCGGACCCTGCATCGGTTCGCAATCGATGATCAGGCCGACCTGCTTGCGGCTGACGCCTTCCTGCTGGATGCGGCGCAGCGCGGCCTTGCCGATGAAATCCGCCTCCATGTCGAGGTTCACCAGCCGGTCAAGCCCCAGCTCATAGGGGTTCGTGTTGATATCCGCATCGGCGTGATAGGACAGCATCCCGCCTTCGATCCGGCGGATCGAAGAGGTGTGGCCGGGTTTCAGCCCGAAGGCCATGCCGGTTGCCATGATCCGTTCCCACAGCGCGTCGCCATGGGCGCTATCGCGCAGGTAGATCTCGTAGCCCAGTTCGCTGGACCAGCCCGTGCGCGACACGATCAGCGGAATGCCATCCAGATCGACCTCGCGCAGCCAGTAATAGCGCAGGTCCATGATGCTGTCGCCGAACAGCGCCTGCATGATCTCGCCCGACTTGGGGCCCTGCAACTGAAGGGGCGACACATCGGGCTCGCCAATGGTGACATCAAGGCCGGAATGCACCGCCACGCCCTGCGCCCACAGCAGGATGTCGCTATCGGCAAGCGAGATCCAGAAGTGGTTTTCCGCCAGGCGCAGCAGGATCGGATCGTTCAGGATGCCGCCATCGGCATTGGTGATCAGCACGTATTTGCACTGCCCCACCGCCATGGTCGACAGATCGCGCGGGGTCAGCATCTGGACGAACCTTGCGGCATCCGGGCCGGTGATCTCGACCTGGCGTTCGACGGCGACATCACACAGGATCGCATCATTCACGAGGTTCCAGAAGTTCTGCTCCGGGTCACCGAAATCGCGCGGGATATACATGTGATTGTAAACGGAAAATCCCTTTGCCCCCCAACGGACCGTTGCCTCGAAATAGGGGGATTTGCGGATCTGCGTGCCAAAACCGAAGCCGTCTGATGTCATCTTTCTCGCCCTTGCTGCGTCGCCGGCGACAAGGCCGGGGACAGACTGAAACTGGCGAGACCTTAGAAGCGAAAGCAGCGTGAAAGCGGACCAAAGAAATCGAGACTTCAGACTGAACGGGCCGTTTTTCCGGCACAATGCAAACCGTTCGGTCGCGCGGCCCTATCGGCCCGCATGCGCGGCCAGTTTGGCCAGGTTGGGCCGGCTTGCCTTGACGCTGCGAGTCGCGATGTAGGTCATGTAGCGGTCGACCCCGATCTCGGCATCCTGCATCGCCTGCATCAGCGTCTGGAACAGCGCCAGGCTGGGGCACACGACCTTGAGCACATAATCCATGCCGCCACCTGTCGCGATGCATTCGGTGAATTCGTCATGGGCTTTGACGAAGGCCTCGAACCGGTCGAAATCGGCGGTTCTGTGATGGGTCAACGAGACGGTCACGATGACCTGGACGAAGTCGCCGATCTGCCCAAGCGCGATATCGCTGTGATATCCCTTGATGAAGCCCGCCGCCTTGAGCCGGTCCAGGCGCGCCCAGCACGGGGTGGGCGAGATGTTGACGATCTCGGCAAGCCTTGTCTTGCTCAGCGGCCCATGCTGCTGCATCGCACTGAGGATGCGAATATCCGTCGCATCAAGGCCAAACCTTTTCATTCGTTCGCGTCTCTCGCTTCCCATGCGCGGGATGCGGGCCCTCGAAGGACGGCCCGCCCCATTCTGGAACAACCCTATCGCGCGGTTTGCAAGGGGGCGCCGGAATTTGCGACCCATTCTTTGCCAACCGCGTCCATTTGGGCGAATGGGACATATGTTGCTTGCACGCTATCGGCTTTGCGTTGTTCGCCGCGCCGGAACGTGCCTATCATCGGGTCGCGCCGGATCTGGGGGGAACGATGTGCGATTTCAGTTTCAAAAGCCTTGAAGAGTTGAGCGAGGGGTTGGACCGCAAGGCCTTTTCCGCGACAGACCTGCTAGAGGCGGCGATCGCCCGGTATGAACGGCTGGAACCCCGGCTCAACATGTTCTGCCATGTCGATTTCGACGCCGCGCGCATCAGCGCCCGTGACAGCGACACTCGCATCCGGCGTGGCGAAAGGCTGGGCAAGCTGGATGGTGTCCCGACGTCGATCAAGGACCTGATCGCCGTGAAGGGCATGCCGCAGCGGTTCGGCTCGCGCAGCACTTCCGCCGCCCCTGTGGCCGAGGATGCCCCCTCCGTCGCAAGGCTGCGCAAGGCGGGGGCTGTCATTCTGGGCAAATCCACGACCAGTGAATTCGGCTGCAAGGCCGTCGGTGACAGCCCGCTGACCGGGATCACCCGCAACCCCTGGAACACGGAAAAGACGCCGGGCGGATCAAGCTGCGGTGCGGCGGCCATGGTGGCCGCAGGCCTTGTGCCCTACGCGATCGGCACCGATGGTGGCGGATCGGTCCGCATTCCCGCCGCGCTTTGCGGGCTGTTCGGCATCAAGGCACAATTCGGCCGCGTTCCGGTTTATCCGACCTCGGCCACCCCGACGCTTGCGCATGTCGGGCCTCTGGCGCGCAATGTCCGGGATGCCGCGACCGTTCTGTCGGCCATCGCGGGCTATGACAGGCGCGATCCCGCGACAGTCGCGGGGCCGCTGGCCGATCTGGATGCGGCGATGCGCGACCCGCGCCCCCTGCGCGTCGCCTGGAGCCCGACCCTGGGCTATGGTCGCGTCGATCCCGAGGTGCAGCAGATCACCGCCAAGGCCGTGACCGCGATCGCCAACCTGGGCGTCGAGGTGGATCTGGTCGAGCATGTGATGGATGACCCCGTCGATCTGTGGGCGGCGGAGTTTTATGCCGGGGTCGGCACCAAGCTGCGCCAGGTCTTGCTGGATGCGCCCGAAACGCTGGACCCCGCAGTTCTTCAGGTGCTCAAGATCGCCGTGTCGCAGGACATGGACAGCTATTACCGCCAGGTCTTCGAACGCTATGCGTTCCGCGAAAGGATGCGCCGTTTCTTCGAAGACTATGACCTGCTTCTGACCCCGACCTTGCCGGTCGCGGCCTTCGACGTGGGCCGTGATGTGCCCCCCGGCCATGATGACCAGAGCATCGTGTCATGGGCGACCTTTACCTATCCGTTCAACCTGACAGGGCAGCCCGCGGCCTCCTTGCCGGTGGGCATGACAAGCGACGGTCTTCCGGTCGGTTTGCAGATCGTGGCGCCCGCGCATGACGAGGCTTCGATATTCACCTTGGCGGCCCGCTATCAGCGCGCCACAGAGCACGCCGCGGCGCTTCGCCCGCCGCTCTGAGGATGCGGCTTTTTTCAGCACTCTGCAGCTGCAGGCCCTTGATTGCGCAGCCGCACCGCGCGCCCCGGTTCGGGCTGCGCCTGTTTCGATTGCCCACTGCCACGATCCATGGCCATCTGGCGGCAAAGACCCGCAAAGACCCGCAACAGCCGCGCCCAGCGAACGGAGAACCGCATGCCCTATCCCACATTCCACATGATCGACGGCGCACCCCGGCCGGTTGCCACGTTTTCGCATGCCTCCGAAGTGGACGGCTGGGTGTTCCTGACCGGGCAGATGCCGACATGGCCCGGCGAACCTGATCGCCCCTTGCCCGATGGGGTCGAGGCGCAGACACGCCGCGTGATGGACAACCTGATCCTGGTGCTGGAAGGAATGGGGCTGAGCTTGAAGAATGTCGCGCAGGCGCGTGTCTACCTCACGCATTTCGACCGCGACTACGAACCCATGAACGCAACCTACAAAAGCTATTTCGAAGAGGGCAAGCTGCCGGCGCGCACCTGCATCGGGGTCACCGGCCTTGCGGTCGGCGCCCTGGTCGAGATCGATATGGTCGCCAAGCGCGCGTGACGCGGGCTTGAAGGGCTGACATCCCTCAGAAGGCGACGTTCGCAGCCCCCTTGAGGCCAAGCATCTCGCGCGCCTCGTCCGGTGTGGCCACTTCAAGGCTGAGGCCGGACAGGATTTCGCGGGCCTTGCGCACCTGATCCGCGTTGCTTTCGGCCAGCTTGCCCGGCGCGATCCACAGCGAATCCTCAAGCCCCACGCGCACATTTCCGCCTTGTGCCGCAGCCTGGGCGATGACCGCCATCTGGTTGCGCCCCGCGCCCAGCACGGACCAGATATAGGCATCCCCGAACAGACGGTCGGCGGTCCGTTTCATATGGGCCACGTCCTCGGGATGGGCGCCGATGCCGCCCAGCAGGCCAAAGACGGTCTGCACAAGGAACGGGGCCTTGACCAAACCGCGATCCACGAAATGCGCAAGGTTATAAAGATGGCTGGTGTCGTAGCATTCGAATTCGAAACGCGTGCCATTGGCGTTCCCGATCTTCAGGATGTGTTCGATATCCGCGAAAGTGTTCTTGAACACCAGATCGCGGCTGGCTTCGAGGTGCTGCCGCTCCCACGGGTGCTGAAACTCCTTGAACCGGTCCAGCATCGGGTAAAGCCCGAAATTCATCGATCCCATGTTGAGCGATGCGACCTCTGGGCTCAGCTCTGCGGCGGGGCGCATGCGCTCTTCGACGGTCATGTGCGGGCTGCCGCCCGTCGTCAGGTTCAGAACCGCGCCGGTGGCTTGCTTGAGTTGCGGCAGGAAGGCGCGGAACGCATCCGGGTCCTGTGTGGGACGTCCGGTTTCAGGATCCCTTGCATGCAGGTGCAGGATCGTCGCCCCGGCCTCGGCCGCGTCAAGGCTTTGCTGGATGATCTGCGCAGGCGTGACCGGCAGGTGCGGTGACATGCTGGGCGTGTGAATGGCACCTGTCACGGCGCAGGAAATGATGACTTTGCGTTTGGGGGTCGCCATGTCGGGCCTTTCGCGGGATGCATGCCTGTCCTGCTCTACCCGACCGGTTCGCCCGCTTCAATCTTCGGCTTGCACGAACGCGCGCTATCAGAGGATTTGCCGCGCGCCGCCGCAGGACCGGCCGCGCGCGGCAACAGGTTGAACTTCCCGCCGTTCTCGGCGACATCTGGCGGGGCTGCGCCTGAACGGGCGCGCCGATGAACCTCATGCAGGATGAAACACATGCCCACAGCGCCGCTTCTTTTCCAAAGCTTCCAGATGCGCGGCGTGGTCTCGCGCAATCGCGTCGTGATATCGCCGATGTGCCAGTACACGGCCCATGATGGTCATCTGGAGGATTGGCATCTTGTGAACCTGGGGCGTTTCGCCATCGGCGGGGCCGGGATCGTCTTTACCGAGGCAACGGCTGTGCAGAAGCAGGGGCGCATCACCCATGGCTGCCCCGGCCTGTGGGACGACAGCCAGATCCCCGGCCATGCCCGCATCGCGCAATTCGCGCTGCGCCATGGTGCGATTCCGGCGATCCAGTTGGGGCATGCCGGTCGCAAGGCCAGCATGCAGCGGCCCTGGTTCGGGAATGGCCCGCTGAACGCGGATGATTTCGCCCGCGGCGACATGCCATGGACCCCGGTGGCGCCCTCTGCGATCCCGGTGGCCGAGGGATGGCCGGTGCCGCAGGAGATGACCCTCGACGACATCCGGACCCTGATCGCGGATTACGTGGCCGCGACCCGCCGCGCGCTGGCCGCAGGCTACAAGCTGATCGAGATTCACGGCGCGCATGGCTATCTTGTTCACAGCTTCCTGTCGCCGGTCTCGAACAGGCGCACGGATGCCTATGGCGGCGACCTGCAAGGCCGGATGCGTCTGCCGTTGGAGATCGCGCGCGCCGTCCGGGCCGCCATGCCGGACGACATTCCGCTGGCCTTCCGCACCTCGGCGGTCGATGGCATGCCCGAAGGGTGGCAGATTGAAGATACCGTCGCCCTGTCTCGTGCGCTCAAGGATGCGGGTGTCGATATGGTCGACTGTTCCTCGGGTGGCATCGCGGGCGGCGCGACATCGGCGCGGGGCGCAAAACGCCAGCCCGGCTTTCAGGTGCCCTATGCCGAACAGGTCCGGCACGAGGCGGGGATTCCGACGATCGCCGTGGGCCTGATCACGCATCCCGAACAGGCCGAGGCGATATTGGCACAAGGACAGGCCGATCTGATCGCCATCGCGCGCGAAGCCCTTGTCGATCCGATGTGGGCACTGCATGCGGCCCGGTCCCTGGGGCATGACATGGATTTCGCAGGCTGGCCGCAGCAGTCGGGCTGGTGGCTGGCGGTGCGCGAACAGAACTCCGAATTCTACGACCCTGACAGCCCGCAGGCCTGACCCGGTCAGGGCTGGCGTGCCAGTCGCGGCAGCCAAGCGACGCAAGGGCATGACCCTGCGCGGCGACGTAGGGTTTGACTACGGATACGCCATGCGACAGCCTGACAGGCCAGGGTCCGCCGCTTGGGCATGGCCCGTCCGGAGGAACGGCACATGCAGACAGGGTCCCAGCCACAGGACGATATCAGGACCGAACTGCCCTATCTGATGGAGGATAGCGGCCTTGTCCGTATGCCCTTCAAGGCGCTGATGGCCGATCCGCACGGCATGTTCCGGGTTGCGCGGGCCCTTGGCCCTGTGGCCGGGTTCAGCGATGGCTCTGCCATGATGCTGCGCGCGGCGGATGTGCAGCGGATGTTCGGTGACCCCAGGATCCGCCAGATCGGCGTTGAAGGATTGCAGGCCACGGGCGTCGCCGAAGGCCCGTTCCTTGACTGGGCGCGCGAGACATTGCTGCTGTCGCATGGGCGCGATCATGTGCGGCGTCGGACACCGCTGGCGCGTGCCTTTGCCTATCCGCTGATGAACATGCTGCGCCCGTCGATCCGGCGCGCGGCGCACCGGCTTGTGGCCGACTGGAACCCCGGCGAGGCGCTGGACCTGCGCGACAGCTTTGCCGCGCAACTGCCCGCGCGCACCATCGCCGAGATACTGGGCGCCCCCGAAGCCGATGTGCCCGAGTTCACCAGCCTGGTATATCGCATGACCAAGGGACTGGCCTTCGGCACGCTGCCCGAGGAATTTGACGATATCCATGACGCGGCCGCGCAGTTGCACGCCTATGTCGACCGGTTGTTGTCGGACAGCCGCGCCAATCCCCGCGACGATTTTCTGAGCGCCTATGTCGCCCGTGTCGATGCCGAGGGTGACCTTTCCCCGACCGAGATCATCACGCAGATCGTGACCGTGATCATCGGTGGCGCGGACACCACCCGCGCGGCGATGACGGTACTGGTTTCGCTGTTGCTCGATCATCGTGACCAATGGGATCAGGTCTGCGCCGATCCCGCCATGGCCGCAGGCGCCGTGGCCGAGGGCTTGCGGTTCGAGCCTTCCATCGGCTCGATCCCGGTCTTCACGCTGGAGCCGATCGAGGCCGCGGGCGTGGTGATCCCCGCCTACCGGGTGCTGTCGCTGTCGATGATGTCCGCGATGCGGGACGAGGCGCTTTATGCCGATCCCGATCGTTTCGACATTGCTCGCACCGACCATCCCCGCCTGCACCTTGTGTTCGGCGGCGGGCCGCATCGCTGTCTGGGCGAGGCGCTGGCCCGTGCGGAACTTGAGGAAGGGCTGATCGCCCTGACCCAGGCCTGGCCGGGCCTGACCCGCAAGGGGCCGGCGGTGCGCATGACCGGGATCGGCGGTATCAGATCAGCCTCTGAACTGACGGTTGTTCCGGCGGGCTGAGGGATCGACGGCCCGCGCGCAGCATGCGCGGGCCTGAACGTCCCGTTGGATCAGATCGCAACGCAATCCGCGAAATAGCCCATCACGCCATCGGGTCCGGTCTCCTGGACCAATCCATGAATGTCCGTCTCGAAGCCGGGGCATTCGCGGGCGAAAGCGCGGTTGAACTTGAGGTATTCCACGATCTTCCTGTTGAACACCTCTCCCGGAATGAGCAGCGGAATACCCGGCGGATAGGGTGTGATCAGGCTGGTCGTGATCCGACCTTCCAGATCGTCGATCGGAACCCGTTGCGTCATCCGGCGCGCGATCTGCGCGAAGGCATCGCTTGGTTTCATGGCGGGCATGTGATCGCTCAGGTAGATCTCGGTCGACAGGATCGCCACGTCATGTTTCGCATAAAGCGTGTGAACATGCTGGCACAGGTCGCGCAGCCCCATGTGTTCGTAGCGCGGGTGTTTCGCGCAGAACTCGGGCATGACCCGCCACATCGGCTGGTTCCGGTCGTAATCGTCCTTGAACTGCTGCAATTCGGTCAGAAGCGTGTTCCAGCGACCTTTGGTGATGCCGATGGTGAACATGATGAAAAAGCTGTAAAGCCCGGTCTTTTCCACCACGATGCCATGCTCGGTCAGGTATTTGGTCACGATGGACGCGGGAATGCCCGCATCCTCGAAACGCCCGTCAAGATTCAGGCCCGGCGTGACAATCGTCGCCTTGATCGGGTCCAGCATGTTGAAGCCGGGTTCCATGTCCCCGAACCCATGCCATGAATCCTCGCCATCCGAAGGCTGCACGCCGTCGGCATCCGTTTTCTTGAGAATCCAGCGCTCCGTGCGGCCGATCCCCTCATCATCCGGCGCGTCGGGACCCCAGACCTGGAACCACCAGTCATCGGGGCCGTATTCCTGATCGACCTTGCGCATGGCGCGGCGGAAATCCATGGCCTCGGCGATGCTTTCCTCGACCAATGCCGTGCCGCCCGGCGGTTCCATCATCGCGGCGGCCACGTCGCAACTGGCGATGATGCTGTATTGCGGGCTTGTGCTGCTGTGCATCAGGTAGGCTTCGTTGAACAGGTGGCGGTCCAGCTTGGTATCGCGGCTGTCCTGCACAAGGACATGGCTGGCCTGGCTGATGCCCGCCAGAAGCTTGTGGATCGACTGGGTCGAATAGGTCACCGAATGCATCGGACGCTCGCGCTTGCGGCCCATCGCGTGGAAGCTGCCATAGAACGGGTGAAACGCCGCATGCGGCAACCAGGCTTCGTCGAAATGCAGGTTCGCCACATAGCCGTCCAGCATCGATTTGACCTTTTCGGTGTTGTAGAGAACGCCGTCATAGGTCGATTGTGTCAGGGACATGATGCAGGGCTTGACCGTCTCGGGGTCCACCCCTTCCAGCAGCGGGTTGGCGCGGATCTTTTCCTTGATCGCGCTCACCTCGAATTCAGAACGCGGGATCGGCCCGATGATGCCGAAATGGTTGCGCGTCGGCTTGAGGAAGACGGGTATCGCCCCCGTCATGATGATGCTGTGCAGGATGGATTTGTGACAATTCCGGTCCACCACGACCACGTCACCCGGCGCCACGGTGTGGTGCCAGACCATCTTGTTCGATGTCGAGGTGCCGTTGGTCACGAAAAAGCAGTGATCGGCATTGAAGATGCGCGCGGCGTTGCGCTCGGAGGCGCCGATGGCGCCGTTGTGATCCAGCAACTGGCCCAGTTCCTCGACCGAGTTGCAGACATCCGCGCGCAACATGTTTTCACCGTAGAACTGGTGATACATCTGCCCGATGGGGCTTTTCAGGAAGGCGACACCGCCCGAATGCCCCGGACAATGCCAGGAATAGGATCCATCCTCGGCGTAATCCAGCAGCGCCTTGAAGAACGGCGGCTGGATACCTTCGAGATAGCTTTTCGCCTCGCGGATGATGTGGCGCGCCACGAATTCGGGCGTATCCTCGAACATGTGGATGAAACCATGCAGTTCGCGCAGGATGTCGTTGGGCAGATGCCGGCTGGTCTTGGTCTCGCCATAGACATAGATCGGCACATCCGCGTTCTTCCAGCGCACTTCCTCGATGAAGCTGCGCAGGTTCAGCACGACCGGATCAAGGTCGGGACCGGGGCTGAATTCCTCGTCGTCGATCGACAGAAGAAAGGCACTGGCGCGGGACTGCTGCTGCGCGAACTGTGACAGATCGCCGTAGCTGGTGACCCCCAGAACTTCAAACCCTTCGTTCTCAATGGCTTGTGCCAAGGCGCGGATGCCAAGCCCGGATGTGTTTTCCGAACGGTAGTCTTCGTCGATGATGACGATGGGGAAGCGAAATTTCATGTAAATCTCCTGTCGCGCGCACTTTAGATCACAATACACGGGAAGCCGAAAGAGAGGCGGATAGTTCGCGCAAAGGATCGCGCGCTTGTTCAGCCAGCTTTCCACGATCATGGCCGCGCCCGCAACGGCAGCCAGACATAGGGTGTCAGCAAGATCAGCGACGGAAGGCCCGGTGATACGGCCCAAATTCCTTCGAATTGTCCCCGTCAGGGCGGGGTCTGACCGCTCAGGCCCCCGGCGAACAACAGGACGGCGGATCCGACGAAAAGGGCGGTCAGCGGCAGGGGATCTTTGAACATCCTTGCGGTGCCAACCATGCGCGAACCCTTGCCGAAAGCGAAGGGCGCAGGTGGCGAAGGCCGCCCGCAGGTGTGACACAGGCGGTCTGGCGATTGACGCCGTCTGGCCTGTCCTGCCATATCGCGCGTGGGCGCCCGAAGCGGTGCCTTCCGGGGGCAGGGTCGGTGGTGCCGTCCTGCTTGTCTTGTCGGGTTTGATAGGGTCGGGCAACGACCGAAAGGGCGGAATTTGTGATGAAGACATACAGGATCGCAGCCATTCCGGCCGATGGCATCGGCCCCGAGGTGATCGCGGCGGGCCTTCAGGCCCTGGAGGCGCTGGAGCGTCGCGATGGCGGTTTCCGGCTTGATGTGACCCAATTCGACTGGGGCTCGGATTACTACAAGAAGACCGGCGCGATGATGCCCGAGGACGGGACAGAGCGGCTGAAGGCCTTTGATGCGATCTTCTTCGGGGCGGTCGGTGCGCCCGATGTGCCGGACCATATCACGCTGTGGGGGTTGCGCCTGCCGATCTGCCAGGGCTTCGATCAATACGCCAATGTGCGCCCCACGCGGATCCTGCCGGGCATCCGTTCACCGCTGGCCGATGTCGGGCCGGGCGATCTGGATTGGGTGATCGTGCGCGAGAATTCCGAAGGCGAATATTCCGGGATCGGCGGGCGCGCGCACAAGGGCCTGCCCGAGGAAGTCGGCACCGAGGTGTCGATCTTCACCCGCGTCGGCGTGACCCGCATCATGCGTTATGCCTTCCGCCTGGCCCAGTCACGGCCGCGCAAGCTGTTGACTGTCGTCACGAAATCCAACGCGCAGCGGTTCGGCATGGTCATGTGGGACGAAATCGCCGCTGAAGTCGCAAGGGACTTCCCCGATGTGACCTGGGACAAGATGCTGGTCGATGCGATGACGGTGCGCATGGTCAAGAACCCGCGCAGCCTTGACACGATCGTCGCCACCAACCTGCATGCCGATATCCTGTCTGATCTGGCAGGGGCGCTGGCCGGCAGCCTTGGCGTGGCGCCAACGGCCAATATCGACCCCGAACGCCGCTACCCTTCCATGTTCGAGCCGATTCACGGATCCGCCTTCGACATCACCGGCAAGGGCATCGCGAACCCCGTCGCGACCTTCTGGACCGCGGCCCAGATGCTGGAACACCTTGGCGAACCCGCGGCGGCGGACCGGTTGATGCGCGCCGTTGAAAAGGTCTGCGCGGATGGCGTGATGACCCCGGACGTGGGCGGCACGGCCACGACACGGCAAGTCACCGATGCGGTTTGCGAGGCCATTCGGGCGGAAAACCTCTGAATTTGCAGCGCCACCTCCCAAGAGGGCGATAAAGGCTGCCGCCGCGGCGCGATGGCCTGACGCGGCCAGGAATTATTTTTCCGCGCGTCTTGCAGGTGCTGTCCGGGATGTACAGCTTTGGCATCCGGGCAGGTACTCTGTCCGAGAGGGCGCTTCGCGTGGACTACCTTTACATCTTCCTTGGATTGCTGGGCCTTTTCTTTGGTGGCGAGGCGCTTGTGCGCGGCAGTGTCGGCATTGCCCGGCGCATGTCCATTTCGCCCCTGCTGATCGGTCTGACCGTTGTGGGGTTCGGAACCTCGACACCGGAACTACTTGTCTCGGTCGATGCGGCGTGGCGCGGTGTGCCCGATATCGCGCTGGGCAATGTCATCGGCTCGAACATCGCGAACATCCTGCTGATCGTCGGCCTGTCTGCCCTGGTCTGGCCGATCAAGGTCATGGGTGACACCCTGCGGCGTGACACGGCTGTCATGATGGCGGCGGGACTGGCATTGGTGCCCTTGTTCGCGATGGGGCAGGTGGGGCGCGTGTCGGGTGTTCTTCTGGTGGCCGGTCTGGCGGGCTATCTGGTCTGGGCCTATCGCCAGTCCGGGGCGGCTGCACCTGATGAAGGGGACCAGACCGCCCCTGCATCCATCGCCGTATCAGGCCTCTGGGTTGTTGGTGGCCTGATCGCGCTGATGATCGGCGCCCGCTTCCTGGTGGACGGCGCCGTCTCCATCGCGCGCGGCTACGGCATTTCCGAGGCCTTCATCGGCCTGACGATCGTGGCCGTCGGAACATCCCTGCCCGAACTTGCGACATCCCTGATCGCGGCCCTGCGGCGGCAGTCTGAAATCGCGATCGGCAATATCGTCGGATCGAACATCTTCAACCTGCTGGGCATCCTGGGGCTGACGGCCGTGATCGCGCCGGTGCCCGTCGCCCCGCGCTTCCTGAGCTTTGATTTGCCGATCCTGATCGCGGTCTCGCTGGTGCTGACCCTGCTGCTGCTGACGCGCCCCGTGATCGGGCGCGGGGTGGGCATCGCGATGCTGCTGGCCTATGCCGCCTATGTCTGGTCCGCGCAATGAAGCCCGCGCGTCAGGGTCTTGTCGATCTGTCAGGTCCGGGCAGGATCCTGTCGCGCCTGCTGATCATCTGGGCGCTGATCTTTCCGGCCCTCGCCGTCGGTGCCACGGAAAACCGGGGCCAGAGGTCTGAGCCCGCAGCGCAGGGCCTTGTGCAGGCGGGTCTTTTGGGGCCCGCGGTGCAGTCGTCCCCGCAACGCGCCAAGGCGTCCGAGGCGACGGTGCATGATGCGCCGCTGCCACTGCGCGCCACGCCTGATCCTTTTGTGCCGGTCATGGCCGCAGCGATCCCGCAAGGGATCGCGCAGGTCCTGTCCGGGCGTGTCATTCCCACCGCCTTGCCCAGGGGACCGCCAGCAGTCTGACGCCATTTTTCGCAGACTGAACAACCTGGTATCAAGGATCCTGACATGCGACGACCAGCATGGGTCATCATGACCTATGCCGTCCTGCTGCTTCTCGCGGTAGCGACGGCCATTCCCAATTTTCTTCCACAAACCATCCGCCAGACCTTGCCCGGCTGGGCCACCGGACAGACCGTTTCGCTCGGGCTTGACCTGCAGGGCGGCGCCCACCTTCTGCTGGCCGTGAACCGCGAGGATCTTGCCCGGTCGCGCCTGCAGGACCTGCGTCAAACCTTGATCGCGGAAATGCAGGATCTTGGTCTGAAACCGGCCATGATCCAAAGCGAGGGGCTGACCCTTTCCCTTCCCGCCGATGCGGTGCTGCT
This sequence comes from Paracoccaceae bacterium, assembly GCA_030758115.1. GTDB lineage: Bacteria > Pseudomonadota > Alphaproteobacteria > Rhodobacterales > Rhodobacteraceae > Seohaeicola. The sequence goes on from JANREX010000030.1 coordinate 16,807, forward strand.
GGGGGCAATGAAGGACCGGGTCACGCAAGATCTGCAACCCGGCAGCCCGTCGGATGTCACCGTGCAACTGTCCGACGGAATCCTGACGCTGGCTTTGACCGAGGCGGGTCTGGACCGCGCAGCCAGTGACGCGGCCGATCGCAGCCTGGAAGTCGTGCGGCACCGCATCGACCAGGTCGGCGTCTCGGAACCCGTGATCAGCCGGGTGGGCGATGACCGTATCCTGGTGCAGATGCCCGGCGTCGCAGATCCCGCCCATCTGCGCGCCCTGCTGGGATCGACCGCCAAGATGACCTTTCAGATGGTGGCACCAAACCCGGGTCCGGGTGTGTCCGCGTTGCCGTTGCGTGACGGCAGCGGCACCGTCCTTGTCGAGGATCGGGTCGCCCTGTCGGGTGACCGGCTGGACACGGCGGCATCGGCCTTTGATCGGCAGACCGGACGGCCGATGGTCACATTCGCCTTCGACCATGCCGGTGCGATCACCTTCGCCGAGATCACCGCGACCCATATCGGCCAACGCTTTGCCGTGGTGCTGGATGGCGAGGTTTTGACGGCACCCGTCATCCAATCCGCCATTCTGGGCGGCAAGGGGCAGATCAGCGGCAATTTCACCGTGGACGAGGCGCAGACGCTGGCCGTTCTGCTGAGTTCGGGTGCGCTTCCCGCCTCTCTCGACGTGGTCGAGGAGCGTAGCGTCGGCGCGGGCCTTGGCGCGGATTCGATCCGTGCGGGCCTGATCAGCGGGGCCGTGGGGCTGGCGCTTGTGGTGGCGATCATGACCGGGCTTTACGGGGGCTGGGGTCTTCTGGCCAGCGGCGTGCTGGGGCTGAACGTCATGCTGACCCTCGCCGCGCTGGGTGTGCTGGGGGCGACACTGACACTGCCGGGGATCGCGGGCATCATCCTGTGTCTGGGTATCGCGGTTGACAGCAACATCCTGATCTTCAGCCGCATCCGCGAGGAAACCGCCAAAGGGGCAAGCGGGATCAAGGCCCTGACCCAGGGCTATGCCCGCGCCTGGGCCACGATCCTTGACGCCAATATCACAACGCTTCTGGCGATGCTGCTGCTGTTCGGCTTCGGCGCGGGCGCGATCCGCGGCTTTGCCGTCACGATGAGCCTGGGCATCATCATCTCGATGTTCACCGCTGTCGTGTTGATGCGCATGATGATGGAGGGGCTTGTGCGCCGCCGCAAACTGGCGCGGCTGACCATTGCGCCGCTGTTCGGACGCGTCCCGGCTCCCGGCACCTTCTCTTTCATGCGCCGTGGCGGGCTGGCCTTGGCGATATCGGCGGCCCTGTCCGTGGGGGCGGTCACGGCGCTGGTTGTGCCCGGCCCGACGTTCGGGATCGACTTCACCGGGGGCATGCAGATCGTGCTGCGCTCCGATGCGCCGGTGCCCCTTGCCGCATTGCGCGCGGACCTTGCGCAAGCGGTGCCCGGCGATGTCAGCCTTCAGGCTTTTGGTGACACGAACCAGGCCCTCATAAAGGTCCAGGGAACGGCGGGGCAGGATACTGTCGCGGCCGTGTCGCAGGCCGTGGCCAAGGCCGTTCCGGGGGCGGTTCTTGACCAGATCGACCTTGTCGGCCCCACGATCAGTTCCGAACTGGCCGGGACGGGATTGATCGCCCTGTCCCTCGCCGTTCTGGCCATGCTGATCTATATCTGGCTGCGTTTCGAATGGCACTTCGCGGCGGGCGCCATTGCCGTGCTGTTTCTGGATGTCACCAAGACGCTGGGGGTCATCGCCCTGATGGGATGGGAGGTGAACCTGACCACGGTCGTCGCCATGCTGACGCTGATCGGCTATTCGGTGAACGACAAGGTGGTCGTCTATGATCGGGTGCGCGAGCAGTTGCAGGACAATCCCGACGCGCCTTTGAAGGGCCTGATCGACACCAGCCTCAACCAGGTTCTGGCGCGCTGCATCTTCACCTCGGGCACGACGCTTGCGGCGCTTTTGCCGATGGCGCTGTGGGGCGGGCCTGCCGTTGCCGGTTTTGCCTGGCCGATGATCGCGGGCGTGGTGATTGCCACGGCTTCCTCGCTCTTCGTGTCGGGGCCGGTGCTGGAGTGGCTGGACCGGCACGGTCCGCAAGGCCTCAAGCAGGCGCCCCTGCATCAACCGGGCTGATCGCTGCGGCAAGAAAAGCAAAAGAGGCCCGTGTAACCGGGCCCCTTTCATCCGCGCAGGGTCAGGTCCGTGACCGGATCACCCCAGCGCGTAACCTGCGCCGCGCACGGTGCGCAGCGGATCGCTGCCGCCATGCAGCGTCAGCGCCTTGCGCAGGCGGCCGATATGCACGTCGACCGTGCGGGTATCGATATAGATGTCGCGTCCCCAGACCCGGTCCAGCAACTGGTCGCGGCTCCAGACGCGGCCCGGCTTTTCCATGAAGGTGGACAGCAGCCTGAACTCGGTCGGACCCAGCTTCAGCGGCTTGCCGTCGCGACTGACGCGGTGGGTTTCGCTGTCCAGCACGATGTCTTCGTATTCCAGCCGCCCGCCCACGCTGGCCGGGCGTGTCCGGCGCAGCTGCGCGCGCACCCGCGCCATCAGCTCGACCACCGAATAGGGCTTGATCACATAGTCATCCGCCCCGGTTTCCAGGCCACGCACCTTGTCCACTTCCTCGGACCGGGCCGACAGCATGATCACCGGCACCTTGCGCGTATCGGCGCGCATCTTGAGCTGGCGGCACACCTCGATCCCCGAGACATTGGGCAGCATCCAGTCCAGAACGATCAGGTCGGGCGCATCCTCGGCCACCAGAAGCAAGGCTTCCTCGCCATTCTCGGCGCGGCTGACGCGAAAACCCTCGGCCTCAAGGTTATAGGCAAGCACTTCGCGCTGGGCGGCTTCATCCTCGACGATCAGAACGGTCGGTTGATCGGCGGCCATGGTCTCAATCCTTCGTATCCGGCATGTCGAACGACACGTTGTCACCCTTGGGGCGCTGATCATCCGGCATGTCGCCGGTGACCAGATAGACGACCTGCTCGGCGATCGAGGTCACGTGATCGCCCATGCGCTCGGTGTTCTTGGCAATGAAATGCAGATGCATGCAGGCGGTGATGTTGCGCGGGTCTTCCATCATGAAGGTCAGGAATTCGCGGAACAGGGCGTTGTACATCTGGTCCACATCGCGGTCGCGCTGGATCACGTCCAGCGCCAGTTCCGCGTCGCGCTGGATATAGGCATCCAGCGCATCCTTGAGCATCATCTGCACTTCGCGCGCCATGCGGCGCAGCGCGGCATGGCTGCCGTTGATCGGGCTCATCTGCACCAGAACGGATGTGCGCTTGGCCATGTTCTTGGCATAGTCGCCGATCCGCTCAAGGTTCGCGCTGATCTTCATCACCGACAGCACCACCCGCAGGTCGATGGCCGTGGGCGCGCGCAGTGCGATCACGCGCGCGGCGGTATCGTTGATCAGCTCTTCCAGCTCGTCGATGGCCTTGTCGCCGGCACGGACCTTTTCGGCCAGTTCCTCGTCACGGTCGGCCAGCGATTGCGCGGCGTCCAGGATCGCGGCCTCGACCAGACCGCCCATCTTCATGATCTGGCCCTGGATACCTTCCAGGTCGCGGTCGAAGGCCGAGGCGATGTGTTGCGTGCTGTCGGACATGGGGTTCGGTCTTCCTGTTCAATAGGGGCGCGCGGGATCAGCCGATACGGCCGGTGATATAGCTTTCGGTGCGCGGATCGCTGGGATTGGTGAAGATGTGGCTGGTGTCGCCATATTCGACCAGGTTGCCCAGGTGGAAAAACGCCGTCTTCTGGCTGACGCGGGCGGCCTGTTGCATCGAATGGGTCACGATCACGACCGAAAAGCTGGCGCGCAGCTCGTCGATCAGCTCTTCGACCTGCGCCGTCGCGATCGGGTCCAGCGCCGAACAGGGTTCGTCCATCAACAGCACCTCGGGGGCGGTGGCAACGGCGCGCGCGATGCACAGGCGCTGCTGCTGGCCACCGGACAGGCCGGTTCCGGCCTCGCCCAGCCGGTCCTTGACCTCTTTCCACAACGCGGCCTTGCGCAGGCTGCTTTCCACGATCTCGTCCAGCTCGGCCTTGGACCGTGTCAGCCCGTGGATCTTGGGGCCGTAAGCCACGTTGTCATAGATCGACTTGGGAAAGGGGTTGGGTTTCTGAAAGACCATGCCGACCTTGGCGCGCAGCTGCACCGGATCGACGCGCTTGTCATAGATATTCTCGCCGTCCAGCAGGATCTCGCCCTCGACCCGCGCGTTCGAGATGGTATCGTTCATCCGGTTCAGGCAGCGCAGGAAGGTGGACTTGCCACAGCCCGACGGCCCGATGAAGGCAGTCACGGTATTGTCCAGGATATCGACGTCGACATCCTGCAACGCCTGTTTGTCGCCGTAATAGACCTGCACGCCGCGTGCGGTGATTTTCGTGTTCGTTTGGGTCACTCTCGTCTCCAGATTGGGCGCGTCATACATGTCTTGCATCCTTGTCCACAGGTTACCAGCGGCGCTCGAACCGGCGGCGCAGGATGATCGCGATGATGTTCATTGTCACAAGGAAGGCCAGCAGCACGATGATCGCGCCCGCAGACCGTTCGATGAAGGCAGGGTCGGACCGCGAGGCCCAGGAATAGACCTGCACGGGCAGGGCGGTCGCCGGGTCCAGCACACCGCCATCCAGCGGACCGGCCGGGTAGTTGGCGACGAAGGCGACCATCCCGATCAGCAGCAGCGGCGCGGTCTCACCCAGGGCCGAGGCCAGGCCAAGGATCGTGCCCGTCAGGATGCCGGGTGCGGCCAGCGGCAGCACGTGGTGAAACACCGTCTGCATCTTGGATGCGCCCACACCCAGCGCCGCATCGCGGATTGACGGCGGCACGGCGCGGATCGCGGCGCGGGTGGCGATGATGATCGTGGGCAGGGTCATCAGCGTCAGCACCAGTGCACCGACCAGGGGCGAGGATTGCGGAAACTTGGCGAAGTTGATGAAGATTGCCAGGCCAAGGATGCCGTAGACGATGGACGGCACCGCCGCCAGGTTCGAGATGTTCACCTCGATCAGGTCGGTCCAGCGGTTCCTGGGGGCGAATTCCTCAAGATAGATCGACGCGGCCACGCCAAGCGGCAGCACCATGATGACGACCAGCGCCATCATGTAGGCCGATCCGATCAGCGCCACGCCAAGACCTGCAGCCTCCGGCCGCTGGTCCGACGCATCGGGATTGGTCAGAAAACCCCAGTTGAACTTGGTATCCAGGATGCCTTCGTCCTGCATCCGGTCGGCCAGATCCAGCTGCGCGACCGAGATATTGGTGTCCAGCGCGGCAGTGTCGCGCGTGACGCGACCCTTGATGTAGCCGTCGATCCGGCCGGTGGCAAATCCTTCGACCGTGATCGTCTGCCCAAGCAGTTCAGGCTGCTCCAGCACCATGTCGCGCAGCCGCGCCGGGGTATCGCGCGAGATGAAAGCCGCCACATCCTTGTCGCTGACGCCCTCGGTGGAAATGCCGCGCGCCTCCAGATGGGCCAGAAGCTGCGCGTTCAGCAACTTGGTATAGCCGATCGTGGTCACGCGCATCATCTCGGCCCGCTCACGGTTGCCCTTGGGGTCCAGCGCATCGGCATCCAGGGTGACGGGGAAGGTCAGGCTGGCCTGCTTGAAGGCCGACACGCCATCCGAGAAGATCGTCCACAGCATGATCGCCAGCACCGACAGGCTGACACAGATCGCGGCCACGCCATAGGCCTTGAACCGTGCCTCGGCCGCGTTGCGCTTTTTCATCAGGGCGCTTTGCGTCAGCAGCGACGAGCGGGCCGGCGACGGCGCTGCGGCCGGAACCTGGGAAGAAGTGGCATCGGTCATTCGTATTGCTCCCGGTATTTGCGCACGACCCATAGGGCGAAGATGTTCAGGCCCAGCGTGATGACAAACAGCGTCATGCCAAGCGCGAAGGCGACAAGCGTCTCGGGCGAGTTGAATTCGGTATCGCCCGTCAACTGGCTGACGATCTTGACGGTGATGGTCGTCATGGCCTCGAACGGGTTCAGGTCCAGCTTGGCCGCAGCACCCGCCCCCATGGTCACGATCATCGTCTCGCCAATGGCGCGGCTGGCGGCCAGCAGGATGGCGCCCACGATGCCGGGCAGCGCGGCGGGCAGGATCACCTGCCGCACGGTTTCCGACTTGGTGGCACCCAGCCCGTAGGACCCGTCGCGCAGCGATTGCGGCACCGCGTTGATGATGTCATCGGCCAGCGACGAGATGAAGGGAATGTTCAGAACCCCGATCACAAGGCCAGCCGTCATGACCGACGAGCCTGACGAGCCAAGCCCCGTGGGCACTGCGAACCAGTCGCGCAGGAAGGGGCCGACGGTCACCAGGGCAAACAGGCCGAACACGACCGTGGGGATGCCCGCGATCACCTCGATCAGCGGTTTGATGATCGAGCGCACACGCGGGCTGGCGTATTCCGCAAGATAGATGGCGGTGAAAAGGCCCGTGGGCACCGCCACGATCATCGCCACAAGGCTGATGTAAAGCGTGCCCCACAGCAACGGGATGAGGCCCAGTTCGCTGCCGCCCTGGAAACTGGGCTGCCATGTCAGGCCGAACAGGAAATCCTTGAAGGGATACATCGACGAAAAGCGGATGGTTTCCGACAGCATCGACATGACGATCCCGATGGTGGTCAGGATCGCGATGGTCGAGGCCAGGATCAACACGCCCAGGATCACCGCTTCCACGCGGTTGCGGGCGCGGAAATCGCCATTCGTGATGCGCAAGGCATAGGCCAGACCGGCCAGCGCCACGATCAGCGTGACGATGGCGCGTCCCAGCGCGCCGGTGGACGCCAGCGCACGGTAGCTTTGCGCGGCATCCAGCACCTCGGGCGTCACCTCGGCCCCCAGGGCCACACCCACGGCGCCAAGCCGCTCGCGTACGGATCCGTCTGCCACTGTGATCGTCTCGGCATCTTGCGGGGTCAGCGCGCCTGCGGCCACGGCCACGTCCAGCCCTTCGGCGACGCGGCGCACATCGGCCATCAGCAGGATGCGCTGGCTGTCATTCTCGAACTGTTCTGCGGGAAAGTAGTCGGCCAGTTGACGCTCGATGATCAGCGGTTGCGCGATCAGCCAGAGCGTCAGGACCGCCATCGCGGGCAAAAAGGCCATGATGGCCCCGTGCCAGGCGTAGTAGCCGGGCAGCGAGTGCAGGCGGCGTGTATTGCCCTGAACGGATGCAAGGGCGCGACCGCGCCCCAGAACGAAACCGGCGATGGCGAGAACACCAAGCACGATGATCAGAAAGAAGACGGACATGGTGTTTCCCGACAGTATTTTTCGGAAGGATGCCGCCCCCCGGTTTTCAGACCGGAGGGCGGTTTGTTGGTCGGATCAGTTCAGCGGCGCCATCGGCGTGCGGTTGGCCACCATTTCCTGCGTTGCAGCCAGTTCCGGGTCGGCCACCAGGCCATACTCGGCCAGCGGGCCATCCGGGCCTGCCATGTCATCGGACACGAAGAACTCGATGTATTCCTGCAGGCCGGGGATCACGTCCAGGTGGGCCATCTTCACGTAGAAGAACAGCGGACGCGACACCGGGTATTCACCCGTTGCGATCGATTCGGTCGAAGGCACAACGCCGCCCATGGTTGCGACACGCAGCTTGTCGGTGTTGTTCTGGTAGAAGGACAGGCCGAACACGCCGATCGCTTTCTTGTCGGCATCCAGACGCGCCAGGGTCTCGGTATAGTCGCCGTCGATATCGACGTTGCGGCCATCGGTGCGCAGCGTGGTGCAGGCCTTCTTGGCGGCACGCGCCTTGGCTTTGTCGTCGTCACCCTGTGCGACAGCCAGGAACAGGTCATAGGCACCGGTTTCCTTGCAGCCATCATAGATCACGCGCTCGTCATAGACTTCGCGGGTGCCGTGCTTGGTGCCGGGCGACAGAACCAGGATGTCCTGTGCGGGCAGGGCGCTGTTGAACTCCGACCACTGGGTGTGCGGGTTCGCGACGATGGCGCCATCCTTGGCGACCTCGGCGGCCAGGGCGTTGTAGATATCGGAGGGGGTGAAGGCGAACTCGGGGCCGTTCACATCCGAGGCGAAGACGATGCCGTCATAGCCGAAGCGGACTTCCATCACCTCGTTCACGCCATTGGCGGCGCAGGTGTCCAGGTCCTTCTGCGTGATGCGCGAGGACGAGTTGGCGATATCGACGGTATTGGTACCCACGCCTTCGCACATCTTGGCGCGGCCTGCACCCGAACCGCCACCTTCCACGACCGGTGTCGGGAAATCGAAGTTCTCGCCAAAGGCTTCGGCGACGATGGTCGAATAGGGCAGCACGGTGGAAGAACCGGTGATCTGCACGTTGTCGCGGGCCGAGGCCGCCGTGGCAGAGGCTGCCGCCAGAACGACTGCCGATGCGGCGAGTTTTGCAAATGACATGAGATGTCTCCTGTTTGCGGTTTTTCATGACCACCATCCGTGGCGATCTGGGACCGCTGCTATGCCCCGTTCCTAAACCTGATATGAAAGTTGTGTAAAAGTTTTGTGACAAAGCCCTTGTGTGGGGCCTCCGGATGACCCGCCACAAACACGCAAGAGGGCTTGCGCCGCCCTTGTTTCATTGACAGCGTGCCGTCAGGGCGTCCCGAAAGAGGACCATCCAAGCGGCAAGGGCCTGTCATGTCGAAGCCTGTCACATATCCATCCGGGACCACCGCATGAGCGGGGCGACGACTCGGCCATGGCTGGTGCTGACCGGCCTCGCGCTGGGCGTCACGGTCACGAATGGCTTTGCCCGATTCGCCTACGGGCTGATTCTGCCCGCGATGAAATCGGAAATGGCCTGGACCTATGCGCAGGCCGGCTGGCTGAATACGGCCAATGCGCTGGGCTATATCCTTGGCGCGGTTCTCACGATGGTCCTGATCCGTCACATTCCGCCGACACGGCTGTTCGCGATCGGGCTGGTGGCGACAACCCTTGCCCTGCTGGCGACCGGCCTGCATGCGGCGCTGTGGTGGCAGACGATGTGGCGGATCGTGGCCGGCGTGGTCGGGGCCATGTCCTTTTCGACCGCCGGCGCGCTTGCGGCGGGCCTGTTCCAGGGCGATCCGCGCCGCAATGCCCTGGCGATCGCCATCCTGTTCGGATCGGGTGGCGGGCTTGGCATCGTGCTGGCCGGGGCGGCGCTGCCCTTGATGCTGGACGCATGGGGCCCGGCGTCATGGCCCCTTGGCTGGATCGTGATCGGTGCGATCAGCCTGTCCTTTGTACCCCTCGGCCTCTGGGCTGCGTTCCAGCTGCACGCGCCTGTGCAGAAACAGGGCAAGCCCCTGCCGTTGCCGATCCGCAGGATGCTGCCGGAACTGGCGGGCTATGCGGGGTTCGGGCTGGGCTACATCGTCTACCTGACCTTCCTGTCGGCATGGATGACCGAACAGGCGGCCAGCGCGCCGTTCATGGCGCTGGTCTGGGTGGTTCTGGGCACCAGCATCTGCCTGTCGCCCCTGGTCTGGCGGCCCGTGCTGGCGCGCCATGCCTCGGGCTTGCCGCTGGCATTGATCCTGACGGGCATCGCCATCGGATCGGCCTTGCCGGTGCTGCTGCCCAAGGGGCCGATCCTGCTGATCTCGGCGGTGATCTTTGGCCTGTCCGTTTTCATGGCGCCCGGCGCTGTCACGAATTTCGCCCGCAAGAACCTGCCGCCCGAGGCCTGGGGGCGCGCCATCAGCCTGTTCACGGTCGTCTTCGCCGTGGCCCAGACCGCAGGCCCCTATGGCGCGGGGCTGGTGGGGGATCTGTTCGGCAATATCGGCGTCAGCCTTGTCGCGGCGGCGGGATTGCTGATGCTGGGCGCGTTCTGCGCGCTGCTCCAGCGCCCGCTGGAGGATCGGCCTTAGTGGAACAGGTCGCGCGGCCGGTTCTCGAGTATCCCTTCCATCGAGAACAGCCCCGTGACCGTGGTGAAATCGAACCCTGTGATCAGGCGCTGATAGAACTGGTCATAGCCCCGCATCCCCCGGCAGACGACCTTGAGCATGTAATCCCAATCCCCGCCGATCCGATAGAAATCCACCACCTCGGGCAGGCTTTTGACATGGCGGGCAAAGACCTCGGCCCAATCCTTTGAGTGATGGCTCGTGCGGATCATCACGAAGACCGTCAGATCCATGCCCAGCCGCGACAGGTCGACAGTGACCCGGCTTGCGCTGATCAGCCCTGCGGCTTGCATCCGCTGCATCCGCCGCCAGCAGGCATTCTGCGACAGGCCCACGCGATCCGCCAGTTCCCGCTGCGAGAGCGAGGCATCCTTTTGCAGGTAGGTGAGAATTTTCAGATCAATATCGTCAATTTTGTCCATATCGTCGATCATATGACACAAAATATCAGGAAGTAAGCCATGAGTTTGGGAAAAATCATGGTTTCTGCTGCGGTATTGTCCCCTCCAGCGAACAGGAGGGACCATGCGCGACATGACAGCCAAGACAAACGGGCCGCTTGATGATTTCCGGGCGTCCCTGATGACCGCCGACAGGCTGGGCGACCTGCGTGCCGGGCTGATCGGTGAGGGTGTGATGATCGACGGCCCCTTTGGGCCGAAACCGCTGGTCTATGCCGATTATACCGCCTCGGGGCGGGCGCTGATGCAGGTGGAGCGTTTCGTGCTGGAACAGGTTCTGCCCTTCTATGCCAATAGCCATACCGAGGCGTCGTTCTGCGGCGCGCACATGACCCGCCTGCGGGCCGCGGCGCGGGCCACCATCGCGCGGCTTTGCGGGGCAGGGCCGGATCACGCGGTGATTTTCTGCGGGGCAGGTGCGACGGCGGGCATCAACCGCCTGGTCAGTCTGCTGGGTGCGGATGACGCCGCCACCCCTGTTCGCGTCATCCTTGGCCCCTACGAGCATCATTCGAATATCCTGCCATGGCGCGAAAGCGGGGCCGAGATCATGACCCTTCCCGAAGCCCCCGCGGGTGGCCCCGATCCCGTCGCGCTGGACCTCGCCCTGCGGACGGCCCCCGGTCGCGTGATCTGCGCCTTTTCCGCCGCATCGAACATCACCGGTATCCTGGCCGATGTCGAAGGGCTGACCCGGCAGGTCAAGGCGGCGGGCGCGCTGATGGTCTGGGACTATGCGGGTGGCGGGCCTTACCTGCCCATCCACATGACACCGGCCCCCGATGCACCGATAGATGCCATCGTGACCTCGCCGCACAAGTTCACCGGCGGGCCTGCGGCCTCGGGCGTGATGATCCTGCGGCGTGATGCGGTGCGCCGCAGCACGCCCACATGGCCGGGCGGTGGCACGGTCCGTTTCGTCGCCCCGGACAGCCATGACTACAGCCGGGCGATTGAAGCGCGCGAAGAGGCGGGCACGCCCGACGTGATCGGCGATATCCGCGCGGCGCTTGCCTTTCTGGTCAAGGACGTGATGGGAACCGACGCGATCGCCGCCCGCAACCGGGAACTGATCGCGCTGGCCGAGGCGCGTTTGCGCCACCACCCCCGTATCGACCTGCTGGGGCCGGACCTGCCGCACCGTTTGCCGATCCTGTCTTTCCGACTGTCCGATGGCAGGGGCGGATATGTGCATCAGCAGCTTGTGACCCGCCTTCTGAGCGACCTCTACGGGATCCAGGCGCGGGGCGGCTGCGCTTGCGCCGGTCCTTATGTGCATGATCTGCTTGGCATCGACGCCACCGCATCGGCCGAACTGCGCGATGCGATCCTGGCGGGGCAGGAAGTGGCCAAACCGGGCTTCACCCGCCTCAACCTGGGCCTTCTGATGCCCGGGGCCAAGGTCGATTTCATCCTCGACAGCATCGCGGCGCTTGCCGATTGCGCGGCTGATATGGTGCAGGGCTACAGTTGCGACACCGCACGCGCCATTTTCACGCCGCGCGCCGCCGCCTGACGACGGATCGCGCAACGCTGACATCGGTCCCAGTCGCAGGTTATCCCTGTGCCGGGGTGATGATGCGCTGGATCTGGTCCAGCAGCGCCCGTTGCTTCAGGGGTTTCGCGACAACATCGACGAAACCGGCCTGCAGATGTGCCGCGATCTGATGCGGCATCAGGTTGGCGGTGAAGGCGATGGCGGGCGGCATCGCGCGTCCTTCCTGCACCGCCATGGCACGCATCTGCCCCAGCGCCGAGGGGCCATCAAGCACCGGCATCGAAATGTCGAGGATCAGCAGATCGAAAGCCTGCGCCGCAAAGGCGTCGACCGCCTGCTGTCCATCGCGCGCCAGAACGATCCGGGCGCCCGTCTCGGCCAGCATGGCGCCCAGAACCTCAAGGTTTATGTCATTGTCATCGGCGGCAAGGATGCGCAATCCGGTCAGATCGACCTTTGGCTGCGGCTTGGGCGCGTCCGCCGCGCCGGCCGGGGCCGGCCTGGCCGCCTGATCGACTTCCGGCAGCGGTAATGTCACGGTAAAGGTCGTGCCCTTGCCTTCTTCGGATGTCATTTCAAGCTGGCCATCCATCATCCCGACCAGACGGCGCACGATCGACATGCCAAGACCCGTGCCCCCGAAGCGGCGCGTCACCGATCCGTCCGCCTGCACGAATTCGTCGAAGATCCGCTCTTGCTGCGCCGGGGTCATGCCGATTCCGGTATCGATCACCTCGATGCGGATATCGCCCCCTGCCAGCACCGAGATCCAGACCGAGACCTTTCCGCTATCGGTGAACTTGATCGCGTTGCTGATCAGGTTGTGCAGGATCTGGGCCACGCGGTGCGGATCGCCCAGGCGCGGCTTGCGCGCGCGGCTGTCGGTAAAGACCTCAAGGCGCAGCCCTTTCTCCAGCGCCCTTGGCCGGTGCAGGGTTTCGATCCGGTTGGCGATCTCATCGGGGCGAAAGGGGATGTTTTCCAGTGCCAGCTTGCCCGCTTCGATCTTGGACAGATCCAGAATGTCATTCAGGATCGCCAGAAGCGCCTCGCCACTGTTGCGGATCACCCCGATCATTTTTTTCTGATTGGCCTCGGTCAGCGTGCGTTCCAGCATTTCCGCCATGCCCAGGATGCCGTTCATCGGGGTGCGGATCTCGTGGCTCATGTTGGCCAGGAACATGGACTTGGTGCGGTTGGCCTCCTGTGCCTCCAGGGTTGCCGCATGAATGCTGGTCACATCCGTGCCCGCGCCGCGATAGCCCGTGAAACGCCCCTTGCTGTCGAACGAGGGCGTGCCGCTGATCATCAGCCAAAGCTCCCGCCCATCCTTGGCCCGGAAACCGAAGTTGAATTCGCTGAAGGGTTCGCGCGCCGCGATCTTCTGCGCCAGCCCCTCCCAATCGGCCTGACCGAAAGCCTTCGGCATCATGGCGCGCTGCTGGTCGCGGCTGCGGCCCAGCAGGATCGAGGCGTCATAGCCCGTCAGTTTGGTGTAGCCCGGTGATATATGCGTGAAACGCAGATCGGCATCCTGCTCCCAGACCCAGGAGCCGCTGATGTCAGACACTTCCGCAAAGCGGGCATTGATCTGTTCTTGCGCCTGCAGACTTTCGCGCAGCTTCGTCTCGGTCCGGCTCTGTTCCTTGCGTGCCTTTTCAAGTTCCGCCATGCGGTTGTTCAGCGCCTCGTTCGATGTCTCGAGATCCCGGATGCTGGCCTGCCGATCCTCGATCAGCCGCCCCATCAGGACGCTTGGCAAGAGCAGAAGCAACCACGCGGCCAGCATGACCGCCCGCAGGATCGGCGTTGTCGGCGGGCTCATGTCCCAGCCTGCGACGGGAACCGCCGACAACCGCCATTTCCCGCTGGGCAAGAGAACGTCCAGCGTCACGGGATCGGCGGACAGGACCGTCGGATCACCGAAGAAGACATCGTCGGCAGATCCCGTGCCGTCGCGCCCCGACAGGGCAATCCGCATGGTCAGATCGGGTTGCAGCAATCCGGCCGCGCGGTAGAGCGTATCATCACTGATCACGGTCGAGACGAGGCCCCAGAAACGGCCGCCCTCGGGATCGGGGATGGTCACGGGAAACCGGCCGATGAACCCTGTTCCCCCCTGGACCAGCGCGACAGGGCCGGCAAAGACCAACTCGCCCGTATCGCGCGCCTGAACCGCCGCCCGGCGCTGCGCCTCGTTCTCCAGATAGTTCAGGCCAAGCGCCGCCTCGTTGCCGGCCAGGGGATAGACCATTCTGACAATCATGTCCGGCGCCGCCGCCACATTGCGGATCGCCGAGTTTTCCCCGATCAGCCCCTTGGCAATCTCGGCGAAACGGGCCTGTCCCATGTCGGGTTCCGTGATCAGCGTGGCGATCAGGCCACGGATCAGTTGCACGTTTCCCGTAACCTCGCCTTCAAGCCGCGCACGCAGCAGCGTCAGGTCGTCGATGACGTCGATCCGCATCTGCTGGGAATGAAACATCCGGTTGCGCTGTTCCGCGGCGATCCACAGACCGGACATGACCATGGTGACGATCACAACGGTCAGGCCCGTCGGACGGAGCAACCTCTGGGCCAGGAATATTGCGGTCTTTTGGAAGGTTCCGGTCATGACGGTCGAGGAATCCATGGGTTGTCCGCTGTGGGTATCGGCAGGTTGGAGGGTTGTGAAACGCGGAGCCTGCGAGCGGCAAGGCTGACGGAACAGGCGCAATCAGCCGCCAACTTTCATCTGCAACCTTGCACCAAGCGAACGGCATGATCAATAATCAACCGAAAGCAGAATAATCTGAAGCCTCGGGCTTGTGGTATTTGGGGCGAAAATTGTTGCGTCAGGGTCGATCCGGCACGATTTGCGGCCCGGCCTGTTCAAGATAAAGCCTGACTGCATCCTGGACATGCCGAAACCGGTCGCCCCCCAGGTGCTTGCCCCCGTACCAGCGCGTGACGACGACCACATGATCCTGCAGGCCTTCGCGTTCCAGCATCCGCAGGATCACCATCCCGGCGCCGGCCTCGCCATCATCGGCTTTCAACGCCTGGCCACCTGTCAGCAGCGCCCAGCTGTGATGCGTGGCGCGGGCGAATTTCTTGCGTTTGCACAGCGATTTGACGAAAGCGCGCGCCTCGGCCTCGGAGCGGCAGATCCCGCCCGACACCGCGTAGCGTGATCCGCGATCGTTGATGATGTTCTCAAGCACCAGCATGGGACAGGGCTACAACCTGCGCGGAGGGGCGGCAAGGCCGCTGCGGCACAGAGGCCCGCATTGACATGCCCCCATCCCCGGTGATGATGCCCGCAACACAAAGGGGGGAAGGAATGACCGGGATCGGCAAGGACGAACAGGCACGGATCGACAGCATCGCACAGGCGCAGCCGCCTTTCGGGCAGACCCTTGGCATGCGGATCCTGTCGGCCCATCCAGATCGGGTCGAAGCGGAGATGCCGGTGACCGAAGCCTTGGTCAATCGCAACGGCACCCTGCATGGCGGGGCGTTCATGGCCATGGCCGACAACCTTGGGGGCACGGCGACATTCCTGAACCTCAAGCCGGGCGAGGGGACGTCGACCATCGAAAGCAAGACGAATTTTTTCCGCCCCGTGGCCATGGGCGACATCGCCCGCGCCGTCGCGGTGCCGCTGCACAAGGGCCGTTCGACCATGGTGTGGCAGACCACGATCACGAATGGCGAGGGCAAGCTGGCGGCGATCGTGACCCAGACGCAGATGATCCTGCGCCAGATGTAGGCAAGACGGCGCGCAACCTGCGAAAAACTGCGATTTGTTGCGAGATTTGCAGGTTTTTGCAATTTACTGCGAATTCTAGAACCGCAAACGCAGTAATTCCTCGAAACCCGGCGTCATGTGCAGTATCCCAGTTGGGCTTTTGGCTTTTTGCCTGCCGTGCAGGCCATGCCTGACACCTTTGTCAGCCGTTGGATGTAAAGGCGGGGCAAAACTGGCTCTGTCCGCTGCGGCAAGGCCGCTGATAGCCTCAAGCCGATAGAGTGGGAAAGGTGCGACATGGCGGAATATTTCAACGAACTGGGCCAACCCGTCGGTGCGCCGCTGGATCTGGTGCTGCCGCGCCCGCGCCCGCCCCGCAGCCCGATGCGGGGCCAGTGGTGCGATGTGGTGCCACTTGATCCCGATGCGCATGCCGCCGCGCTCTACGCCGCCTATGCTGCGGATGCCGAAGGGCGCATCTGGACATATCTGCCGAAAGGGCCCTTTGCCGATCTTGCGGCCTATCGGGCCTGGGTGGACGAGACCTGCCTGACGGACGACCCCATGTTTCACACCATTCTGGTCGAGGGGCAGCCGCTTGGGGTTGCCAGCCTGATGCGCATTGACCCGGCCCATGGGGTCATCGAGGTGGGGCATATCAATTTTGCACCCGCCCTGTCGCGGACCCGCGCCGCGACCGAGGCGATGTTTCTCATGATGTCCCGCGCCTTCGACGAACTGGGGTATCGGCGCTATGAATGGAAATGCGATGCGCTGAACGCGCCGTCGCGCAGCGCGGCACTGCGGCTTGGCTTCACCTATGAAGGCACCTTCCGACAGGCGACCACCTACAAGGGGCGCAATCGCGATACCGCATGGTTCGCAATCACGGATGGCGACTGGCCGCGCCTCAAGGCCGGTTTTCAGGCCTGGCTCGACCCCGCCAATTTCGACGAAAACGGGCGGCAGCGCACCCGGCTGCACCAAGGCTGATTGGCCGTTTGCCGGAATTTCAGGCGAATGCCCTGCAAACCCGGCAGGGTTTCAGTTTGTGATGGTATGATCGGGGGGGCTGTGAAAAAACAGTCTGGCAGACCAGACCGGATAGGTGCCCATGTCGATCCTTGCCAGCATTCACCATCTGACCCACTACACCTATGATCGCCCGGTCAGTCTTGGGCCACAGGTGATCCGGCTGCGCCCCGCTCCGCACAGCCGCACCCGCGTCGTGTCGCATTCGCTCAAGGTCAGCCCTGCGGATCATTTCGTGAACTACCAGCAGGACCCCTATGGCAACTGGCTGGCGCGCTACGTCTTCCCCGAACCGGTGCGCGAATTGAAGATCGAGGTCGATCTGATCGCCGACATGACGGTCTACAACCCCTTTGATTTCTTCGTCGAGGATACGGCCGAGGAATGGCCCTTCGACTACCCCGAGGATATCGCACCCGACCTGGTGATCTACCGCACCCCCGAACCCGCCGGTCCGCGCCTGCAGGGCTGGCTCGGTACGGTGCCGCGCGACAGGGCGCGTACGGTTGATTTCGTGGTCGGGCTGAATGCCCGTCTGGCGCAGGATATCGGCTATGTGATCCGGCTGGAGCCGGGGGTGCAGACCCCTGAACAGACGCTTGAGACCGGCAAGGGCTCCTGCCGCGACACAAGCTGGCTGCTGGTGCAGGTGCTGCGCCACCTTGGCTTTGCCGCGCGCTTCGTCTCGGGCTACCTGATCCAGCTGAAGCCTGACCTGATCGCCGTCGACGGGCCGGTCGGGGCCACCCATGATTTCACCGACCTGCACGCCTGGGCCGAGGTCTATCTGCCCGGTGCCGGCTGGATCGGGCTTGATCCGACATCCGGTCTGCTGACCGGTGAATCGCACATCCCGCTGGCCGCAACCCCGCATTACCGCAATGCCGCGCCGATTTCCGGGATGGCCAGCGCCGCCAATGTCACCTTCGATTTCGACATGACGGTGACGCGGGTGGCGGAACATCCGCGCATCACGAAACCCTTTTCCGATGCCGCCTGGGCCGAGTTGAACGCACTGGGTCAAAAGGTGGATGCCGCGCTGAAAGAGGGCGATGTGCGCCTGACCATGGGCGGCGAGCCGACATTCGTATCGACCCTCGATTTCGAGGCGCCCGAGTGGAACACCGATGCGGTCGGCCCGACCAAACGCATCTTTGCCGATGCCTTGATCCGCCGCCTGCGCGACCGCTTCGCGCCGGGTGGCTTTCTGCATTACGGGCAGGGCAAATGGTATCCGGGCGAAAGCCTGCCGCGCTGGACCTTCTCGCTTTACTGGCGCGGCGATGGTCAGCCGATCTGGACCGATCCCGACCTGATCGCGCCTGAAAAGACGGATGCCACCGCCACGCCCGAACAGGCGGCCAGCCTGCTGCAGACCATGGCCAGCGAACTGGGCGTGCCTTCCGAGAACGTGACCCCTGCCTTCGAGGATCCCGCCGAATGGATCATCAAGGAAGGCAACCTGCCCGAAAACGTGTCCCCTCAGAATTCCGCGCTGAAGGACCCTGAGGAGCGTAACCGCATCGCCCGCGTCTTTGCGCGCGGGCTGACGGAGCCTTCGGGCTTTGTGCTGCCGGTGCAGCGCTGGCAGGCCCGTGCCACCGGGCGCGTATGGCGGTCCGAGAAATGGACCCTGCGCCGTGGCCATCTGTTCCTGGTGCCGGGCGACAGCCCCGTGGGCTATCGCCTGCCGCTGTCGGCCCTGCCGCATATCCCCGAAGCGCAGTATCCCCATGTGATCCCTTCCGATCCGTTCGAGGATCGCGGCCCGCTGCCGGGCTTTGCGCACGCCCCCGCGCCCGAGCCGGATACGCCTGCGGATGGTCTCGCCCAGCATCCGGCACAGGCCACGCGCTTCACGGCATCCGAACCCGGTCAGACCCGGAACGAGCAGCGCATCGGCGAATTGGGCGGCGCAGTGCGCACCGCGATTTCCGTGGAGCCGCGCGATGGACGGCTTTGTGTCTTCATGCCCCCGGTCGAGCAGGTCGAGGATTACCTTGATCTTGTCGCCGCGGCCGAGGCGGCGGCCAAAAAGCTGGGCCTGCCCGTTCATATCGAAGGCTATGGGCCCCCACACGATCCGCGCCTGAACGTCATCCGCGTCGCCCCCGATCCGGGTGTGATCGAGGTGAACATCCACCCCGCCCATACCTGGCAGGAATGCGTCGCGACGACCGAAGCCGTCTATGAAGAGGCGCGCCAGCTCAAGCTGGGGGCCGACAAGTTCATGATCGACGGTCGCCACACCGGCACCGGCGGCGGCAATCATGTGGTGGTGGGCGGATCGACCCCGTCCGACAGCCCTTTCCTGCGCCGTCCCGATCTGCTGGCAAGCCTGGTGCTGCATTGGCAGCGGCATCCTTCGCTGTCCTATCTCTTCTCGGGTCTGTTCATCGGGCCGACCAGCCAGGCGCCGCGCATCGACGAGGCGCGCATGGATGCGCTCTACGAGCTTGAGATCGCGCTGGCCCAGGTGCCCATGCCGGGGCAGGGCACACCCCCCGCGCCATGGCTGGTGGATCGGTTGTTCCGCAACCTGCTGGTGGATGTCACCGGCAATACCCACCGCGCCGAGATCTGCATCGACAAGCTTTATTCCCCCGATGGTCCCACCGGGCGGCTGGGTCTGGTTGAATTCCGCGGCTTCGAGATGCCCCCCAACCCGCGCATGTCGCTGGCCCAGCAACTGCTGATCCGCGCCCTGATCGCACGCATGTGGGCCAGCCCGGTCAAAGGCAGCCTGACGCGCTGGGGCACGACCCTGTCGGATCGCTTCATGCTGCCGCATTTCGTCTGGGCCGATTTCCTCGAGGTGCTGGCCGATCTGCGGCGGCACGGCTTCGACCTGAATGCCGACTGGTTCAAGGCGCAGGCCGAATTCCGCTTTCCCTTCTGCGGCGAAGTGACCGTCGAAGGCGCCACGCTGGAATTGCGGCAGGCGCTGGAACCCTGGCATGTGCTGGGCGAAACCGGCGCCATCGGCGGCACGGTGCGCTATACCGACAGTTCGGTCGAACGCCTGCAGGCCAAGCTGACCACCACCGATCCCGACCGCTATGTCGTCACCTGCAACAAGCGCCGTTTGCCCCTGCAAAAGACGGGGGCGAATGGTGTCGCGGTGGCAGGCGTGCGTTTCAAGGCCTGGCAGCCGCCCCTGGCGCTGCATCCGGCACTGCCGGTCAACGCGCCCTTGACCTTCGACATCTATGACACCTGGACCGGGCGCGCGCTGGGTGGCTGCACCTATCACGTCGCCCATCCGGGCGGGCGGAACTACGATACCTTCCCCGTCAACGGCAACGAGGCCGAGGCGCGGCGGCTGGCGCGGTTCGAGCCGCATGGCCATACGGCGGGCTTCTACGAACCCGTGGCCGAGGTGCCGCATCCCGAGGCGCCGATGACCCTTGATCTGCGGCGGGCGGCAGGCATCTGATGGCGGATCCGGCGCAAACCGACGGCAAGGGGATGCATCTGTTCCAAAGCTATCGTCCGCTGCCCGGTGTGCCGGACGAGCTGTGTGACGAAGCCGGGCGTATGCGCCCCGGTTGGGCCGGTCTGATCGCGCATATGTCGCGCCTCGATGCGGATGAGATGGCCCATGACATCGCGCGCGGCGATCAATACCTGGCCGATGCGGGCGTTTTCTTTCGCAGCTATGGCGACACCACCCTGTCGGGCCGCGATTGGCCCTTCAGCCCGGTCCCGATCATCCTGCCCGAAGCGGAATGGAGCCATATCAGCAAGGGGCTGATCGAACGCGCCAACCTTCTGGAAACGGTGATGGCGGACCTTTACGGGCCGAACAGCCTTGTCGCCGAGGGGCATCTTCCCGCCAGCCTGATCGCGCAGAACCCCGAATGGCTGCGCCCGCTGGTGGGAACCGCGCCGCATGGCGGCCATTTCCTGCATTTCCTGGCCTTCGAGATCGGGCGCGGCCCCGACGGGCGCTGGTGGGTGCTGGCCGACCGGACCGATGCGCCCTCGGGGGCCGGGTTCGCGCTGGAAAACCGGGTGGCGACATCGCGCGTCTTCCCTGACCTGTTCCGTCAGACCAACGTGCATCGCCTCGCCGGTTTCTTTCGCGCTTTCCGCGAAGGGCTGGACCAGCTGCGCGATGATCCCGCCGCGCGGATCGGGATCCTCACGCCGGGGCCGCTGACCGATACCTATTACGAACAGGCCTATATCGCGCGCTACCTCGGCCTGAGCCTTCTGGCGGGCGAGGATCTGATCGTCCAGGATGGCCGGCTTCAGGTGCGCACCGTGCAGGGCCTTGTGCCGGTCGAGGTGCTGTGGCGGCGCATGGACTCGGCCTGGACCGATCCGCTGGAACTGAACGAGCAGTCGCAGATCGGCACGGCCGGCCTTGTCTCGGCGATCCGCCAGGGGCAGGTCACGATGGTCAATGCCCTGGGCGCGGGTGTGCTTGAAACACAGGCGCTGATGGCGTTCTTGCCCGCGATTTCGCGGCGCTTGACCGGCCAGCCGCTGACCCTGCCCAATGTCGCGACATGGTGGTGCGGCCAGCCGGATGAACTGGCCCATGTGCGCGCCCATGCGGACCGCATGATGATCGGCCCGGCACTGTCCACGCGCATGCCTTTCGAAACGAACGCTCCGCATGCGATTGGCGGCAGGATGCGCGGCGCGGATGTGGAATCGCTGGATGGCTGGCTCAAGGAAAATGGTCCTGATCTGGTCGGGCAGGAACTGGTGACCCTGTCCACAACCCCGGTCTTCGAAGGTGGAACGCTGGTGCCGCGCCCGATGACGATCCGGGTCTTTCTGGCGCGGACACCGCGCGGCTGGCAGGTCATGCCCGGCGGCTTTGGTCGCATCGGCACCGGTCAGGATGCAACGGCCATCGCCATGCGGCAGGGCGGCGCGGTGGCCGATGTCTGGGTCGTCAGCGATGATGCTGTCGAACCTGTCAGCATGCTGGCGTCGGCCGACAAGCCCTTTCAGCGTGCGCAATTGGGCCCGCTGCCGTCGCGCGCGGCCGACAACCTGTTCTGGCTGGGCCGCTACGTGGAACGGACCGAAGGTGTCCTGCGCCTGTTGCGCGCCTATCACAGCCGTCTGGACGAGGCCGCGACCGAACCCTTGCTGTCCCTCATCCGGGCGCGCCTGGCCTTCCTGGGGATCAAACTGGATCAACCTCTTCCCGAAGGCATGCGCGCCACCTTGGGTCGCGCCGTGGCAAGTGCCAGCCAGATCCGTGACCGTTTCTCGGTGGATGGCTGGGCGGCACTCAAGGATCTCGAGAAATCGATGGGGCGGATCGCCCTGACCGCACAAAGCGGCAGCGATGCCGCATTGGCGCTCAGCGTCCTGCTGCGCAAGATCGCCGGGTTTTCGGGCCTCGTGCACGAAAACATGTACCGCGCCACAGGCTGGCAGTTCCTGACCATCGGCCGCTCGCTTGAACGCGCGGCGATGCTGGCCGATCTGCTGGCGGTCACCGCGGAACCGGATGCGCCCGAAGGGGCGCTGGACCTCGCGATCGAGTTCGGTGACAGCATCATGATCCACCGCCAGCGCTATGCCGTGACCACGACCCGCAACAGCGTGATCGACATGCTGGCGCTGGATCCGCAGAACCCGCGCGCGATCCGGTTCCAGCTGATTGCCATTCGTCACCGTCTGGAAGAACTGGCAGCCCATCGCCCGGAAACCGGCATGAGCGAGTTCGAACGCCGCGTGCTGGAGCTTGATACACGTGTTGCGTTGTTCACGGTCGAGACGCTGGACGGAACCGCACTGCGCGCCTTGCACGGCGACCTGCTGGCCCTGTCCACGGCCTTGCACGACGCCTTTCTACTTTAGGAAAGTGAGCTTTCTGTGATCTACGACATCACGCTCAAGATCCGCTACGATTTCACCGGCGCCGCCGCTGGCGGGCGCCAGATGGTGCGGATCACGCCGCTGGATGTGCCAGGCCGCCAAAGGGTTGTCGCCAGCCTGATCGAGATCACCCCGGACCCCGCAGAGCGCCGATCCTGGCGGGATTTCTTTCAGAATCCGACCGTCGAACTCGCCCTGAGCGGCGCGCATGATCACATGGATCTGACCCTCAGGGCGCGGGTGGAACGCCAACCGTCCGAAGGCTGGCTGCCGCTGTCGATCCGCCTGTCGGATATGGCCAAGGTACTGAAATCCTGCCGTGATCTGGACGGCCGATCACCCCTTCATTTCGTGGCGCCTTCCGTGCGGGTTCCGCATCTGCCCCAGGTCGCCGAATACGCGGCCGGTCTGCGCCGGGATCTGGCCCCGGATGTCACATGCCAGCAGGTGGTGCTGGCCATCGGCAACGCCTTGCACCGCGACATCCGTTTCGATGCAAAGGCAACGACCGTGGATACCCCCGTGGCCGAGGCCTTTGCGAAACGTCACGGGGTCTGCCAGGACATGTCCCATATCATGATCGCGGCGCTGCGCAGTCTTGGGATACCCGCGGGCTATGTCAGCGGGTTCCTGCGCACCCTGCCGCCGCCTGGGAAACCCCGGCTTGAGGGGGCGGATGCCATGCATGCCTGGGTCCGCGCCTGGTGTGGTCCGGAAACGGGATGGATCGATTTCGATCCGACCAATGACTGCCTGGCCGGGATGGACCATATCGAAGTTGCCTGGGGGCGCGACTATGCCGATGTGTCCCCGGTGAAGGGGATGCTGCGTGTCTCGGGCGCGCAAAGCAGCCGTCAGTCGGTGGATGTCATTCCCGTCTCGGGCTGAGCGGCGACAACCGCCTGCCCTGCCAGCCTCAGTTCCAGCCCGATCCGGTCCAGAATGCGGATCTTGCCCTTCTCGATCATGATGAACCCGTCATCGCGCAGCCCCGCAAGCGCACGGTTGATGGACTGGCGCGAACAATTGGCGAGTTTGGCGATATAGCCCTGGCTTTGCGACACCTTGTTGTTGCGATCTGCCAGTCGCAGCAGATAGGCGCAGATCCGTCGGTCCAGCGGATAATTCTGATCGACATACTTGCGTTCGTTGTCGCGCTGCAACCGCCCCCTCGTGATCCGCATGATATTGCGCTGGATCAGCGGGTTGGACAGGTGTCGGGCCAACAGGTCGACCGGACAGATCAGGTATGTCGCGGGGCCCACGGAGGTACAACTGGCAAGGCAGGGCTCGCGCGAGATACTCTCGATCTCGCCCAGGGTTTCACCCTCGCGGGCGTGGTGAATGATGGCCACGTGACAATGTGCGTTCATCAAGGTGACTTCGACGCAACCATGGGCGATCAGCACCGTCCCGGGTACCTCCATGCCCTGCTGCAAAATGACCGTACCGGTGGGTACGGTTTTCAGCGCGCACCGGTCCAGAAAGTCTGAAACATCTTTCGGATGCATGTCCTCGAAAAGGTCTGCTTTTGCAAGCTGCGGAAATTGCAGGCTTAATCGCATTTTGCGGGTCCCTCGCCACATTGTGAAGATATTGGCGGCACGGAAAGAGAACTACAAGGGAGCCAATCTTAAGAAATACAATTTCCCCGAGAAAAATCACATCCGGAAGGCGGGGAAGGCTGTCTGCCATCTGAAAGCGGCCAGAAACAGGGCGTTTCATGCAAAAAGGGGCGCCGAAGCGCCCCTTTCCGGTTGTTGTGACCTGGTCCGATTACTCGCGGCCAACAAGCTTCCACAGTCCGCCTTCAACCACCGAGATGGTGATGTCATTGGCGCCCTGGTGGTTGTCGGGGCTGTATTTGATCTGGGTGTCCAGCAGGTCGCTGTAATAGTCCAGACCTTCCATCGCAGCGCGGAAGCTGTCCTGCGTCAGGTCGGGACCTGCCGCTTCCAGCGCGAGCACAACGGTTTCGGCGGCATTGTAGCCCAGCATCGCAAAGCCTGTTGCGGGCTGGCCAAAGGCCGCCTCGTACTCGGCGATGAACTTGGCAGGCGCGGGATCCGCGCGACGGGCCTGAAGATCAACCCAGCCCGACGCCGCATAAAGACCATCGGTCACACCACCCGGCACAGCGGCCACGGCCTCAAGGAAACCGGCGGATGTTGCCAGGAACTTGACATCGGTCCAGCCCAGCTGCTTGGCGGTGCCCACGACGGTGATCCCCGCGCGCACACCCAGCGCCATGGTCACGACCTGGCAGCCATCGGAACGCAGTTTCTGCACCGCGCCCACGAACTCCTGCTCGTCGGGCTTGTGGGTGGTTTCCGACACGAAGGTCATGCCCAGACTTTCGGCCTGTTCCTTGGTCGCGTTCGAGATTTCAAGGCCGAAATCGGTCGGCAGGTACATGGTGCAGACCTTGGTCAGCCCGTATTCCTTGGCAAGATAACGCATGCCGGCCGTGGTCTGGTCATAGTAGCTGGAAAAGCCGGTGAACTTGTTGTCGACCGGTTCCTGCAGCATCTCGCGCGCGGCGGTCAGCGGGTTGATGTTGAAGATGCCCTTGGGGTCCATCAGCTGGAAACCGGCCAGGTTATGCGGCGTGCCAAGGCTCAGCAGGTTGGCAAAGACCTGATCGCGGTTGATCAGCTTGTTGTAGGCCTGCGTCGATTTGGGCAGCTGATAGGCGTGATCCTCGACCACGAAGCGGATCTGGCGGCCATGGATGCCGCCTGCGGCGTTCACCTGGTCGAACTTGAGGTTCGCACCATTGACCGCCGGAACACCCACGGCGGCAAAGATGCCGGACAGATCGTTGACCGACCCCAGAACCACCTCGGTATCGGTCACGCCCTGTGTTTGCGCCACGGCGGCCTGGGCCATGCCCAGAGCGACCGCACCGGCAAACAGCGATGTCATCATTTTCTTCATGTTTGGTCTCCTCCCAGAAACACCCCGATTGCGGGATTCATTTGTACATATCATCGATCAGCGCCTTGTGGCGCTTTTCGACAAAGCTGCGGCGCAGTTTCATCGTTGCCGTCAGCTCTTCGTCCTCCGCCGTCAGCAGAACGTCGATCAGGCGGAAATCCTTGATCTGTTCCACGCGGGCGAATTCCTTGTTGACCTGGTCCACCTCGGCGCGGATCAGATCCAGAACCGGTTCCGCCCGGCACAGCGACGCGAAATCCGAAAACGGAACCTTGTTGTCCTGTGCGTATTTCTCGACGTTTTCCTGGTCGATCATGATCAGGCAGGTCAGGAACTTGCGCTTGTCGCCGATCACCACCGCATCCGAGACATAGTGGCTGAACTTCAACCGGCTTTCGATCTCGGCCGGGGTTATGTTCTTGCCGCCCGCCGTGATGATGATGTCCTTCAGACGGCCCGTGATCGTCAGGAAGCCGTCATCGTCCAGCCGCCCGATATCACCGGTGCGCAGCCAGCCGTCATCGGTATAGGTCTCGGCGGTCTTTTCATTGTTGCGCCAGTAGCCCATGAAATTGTTCAGACCGTAGGTCTGGATCTCTCCATCATCCGCGATGCGCAACTGCACGCCGGGTACGGCGCGCCCCACGGTGCCGGGGCGGTTGTCATCCTCGGTGTTCACGGTGGCAAGACCTGCGTTCTCGGTCATGCCGTAGCCTTCCAGCAGCGGCACACCGATGGCGCGATACCACATCAGCAGCGCGGGGCTGATCGGGGCCGCGCCGGATGTGCCCTGCCGCAGACGGTCCAGCCCCAGCATCTGGCGCAGGTTCCGGAACACGAAGAAATCCGCAAGCTTGTATCCCAGTGACGTCGCGGCCGGTACGGGTTTGCCCGCCTGCATCAGCGTGGCGCGTTTCATGCCCACGCCAAGGGCAGCCTTGAAGGCCAGCTTGCCCAGTGTCGTGGCTTCCATCGACAGTACCGTGACCCGCGAATAGACCTTTTCCCAGACGCGTGGCACGGCCGTGAAGACATGCGGGCTGACCTCGCGCAGGTTGTCGAACACGGTTTCGGGGCTTTCGGCAAAGTTCACCGTCGACCGCACCGCCAAGGGGAAATAGATCGAACTGTCACGCTCGAGGATATGGCACAGCGGCAGGAAACACAGCTGTTCGGCGCTGGAATCCGTGGGCAGGGCGCGGATGCCTCCCTCGATTGCGGCCATGATGTTCTCATGGCTCAGCATCGCACCTTTCGGCGCGCCAGTGGTGCCGGATGTATAGATCAGCAGCGCGATCTCACCGGCTTGCACTTTCTCGATCTCGGCCTCGAACATCTTGGGATGCTCGGCCAGTTGCAGCCGGCCCAGCTCGTATAGTTCTTCAAGGAACAGGAACCGCTCGCCCTTCAGATCATGCAGGCCCTCGTCCTCCAGGATGATGACCTTCTCGACAGAAGGTGCGCCATCCGGGATCTCAAGGAACTTGTCCAGCTGTTCCTCGTTCTCGACGATCAGGAACTGGGTGTCGCTGTCCTTGAGGATATAGGCCAGCTGGCTTGAACTGTCGGTCGTGTAGACGCCCGATGAAATGCCGCCCACGCATTGAATGCCCATGTCGGCATAAAGCCATTCCTTGCGATCCTCGGACAGGATCGACACGACGCGGCCGCGCTCCAGCCCCAGCCGTTTCAGGCCAAGCCCGATCAGCCGCGCATGGTTCCAGTAATCGGACCAGCTATAGGCCTTCCAGATGCCAAGGTCCTTTTCCCGGTGCGCGGTGCGGCTGCCAAGGGTGCTGCAACGCGACTGGAACAGGCCGGGCAGGGTGGTGCAGCCATCGATGACCAGCGGGCGCTGGCCGGGTGCCGCGTTCAGCGACACACCGTTGACGACGACTTGCGGCTGGATGGGATCGTGCTTTGTCATGGCCTTACCTCCATGTCTTCTTGCGCTTCCAGCGGCGTTCGCCGCGCGCGCCTTCGGTGTCATGGCCCAGATAGAAGCTCTGGATATCCTCGGACGCGGCCAGACGGTCGGCGGTACCCGACATCACGATCCGGCCCAGCTCCATCACATAGCCATCATCGGCCAGATCCAGCGCCACGGCGGCGTTCTGTTCCACCAGCATCATCGTCACGCCCTCATCCTTGTTCAGCCGCTTGAGGATCGCAAAGATTTCCTGCGTCAGCAGCGGCGACAGGCCAAGGCTGGGCTCGTCCAGCAGCATGATCTTGGGCCGCAGCATCAGACCGCGCCCGATGGCCAGCATCTGCTGCTGCCCGCCCGAAAGCGTCCCCGCCTCCTGCTTGCGCCGCTCGGCCAGAATGGGGAAATAGTTGAACACCAGGTCACGGTCGCGCGCGATCTCGGCCCGGTCGCTGCGGGTATAGGCCCCCAGCGCCAGGTTTTCCTCGACCGTCAGCAGCGGAAAGACCTCGCGGCCCTCGGGCACATGCACGACGCCGGCCTTCACCACGCGATGCGGCTCCCAGCCCTGGATTTCCTGGCCCTCGAAGATGATCTTGCCCTTTTCGGGGTCCATGATCCCGGAAATGGTCTTCAGCAGGGTCGTCTTGCCCGCGCCATTTGCCCCCAGCACGGTGACGACGCGACCCTTGCGCACCTCGAGGCTGACACCCCGGATCGCCATGATCGGCCCATAGAAGGTTTCAAGGTTGCGCACTTCCAGCAACAGGTCGCTCATGCCACCTTACCCCCTTTGCTCACGGCATTGGTGCCAAGATAGGCCTCGATCACCTTCGGATGCGATTGCACCTCGGCCGGTGTACCCTCGGCCAGCTTCGCACCATCGGCCAGCGCCAGCACGCGGTCGCAGACCTTGCCCACAAGGCCCATGTCATGTTCGACCATCAGCACGGTGATCCCCATGTGCCGGCGGATGTCGTCGATCCACCAGCGCATGTTCTGCGTTTCCTCGACCGACAGGCCCGAGGCGGGTTCATCCAGCAGCAAAAGCCGCGGTTTCGACGCCAGCGCACGCCCCAGTTCCACCACCTTGCGCACACCATAGGGCAGACCCGCGATGCGGCTGTTCCGGTAGGGCTGCAGGTCAAGCAAATCGATGACCTCTTCCACCGCGTGGCGATGCTCGCGCTCTTCGGCCCGCACCGAGGGCAGATGCAGCATCTGCGCGATCATGTTGGTCTTGCGGTGCCGATGCCGCCCGACCAGCAGGTTCTGCAACACGGTCGCCTGATGAAACAACTCGATGTTCTGGAAGGTCCGCGCGATGCCCAGATTGGGCACCTCATGCGGCGCCATCTTCAGCACATCCTTGCCGTCAAAGGTGATCGACCCCGTGACCGGCGTATAAAAACGCGAGATCAGGTTGAACACGGTCGACTTGCCGGCGCCATTGGGGCCCACCAGCGCAAAGACCTGCCCCTCCTCGACCGACATCGACAGGTTGTTCACCGCCGTCAGCCCGCCGAATTTCAGCGTGACGCTGTCCAGTTCCAGCAAACTCATCTCAGCCGCTCCGTCTTCAGATAGCTTTTCTGCCGCTTGAACATGTCCTTGCGGGCAAAGGGGAACAGCTCCAGGAAGGTGCGGATCTTCAGCCAGCGCCCGTAAAGGCCCATGGGTTCAAACAGGATGAACAGGATCAGGATCACGCCGAAGACACCGGATTCCAGACCCGGAATGGCAACGCCGCGCCCGAAGAGATCGGTGGTCATCGACAGGACCTGCGGCAGGAAGGCGATGACGACCGCCCCCAGGAACGCCCCGTGGATGAAGCCCAAGCCACCCACCACGATCATCATCAGCAGCTGGATCGACAGCAGGAAGTTGAAGGTCTCGTTGTTGAAGGCCCCCGCGAACAGACCCATCAGCGCCCCGCCCAGCCCCGTGATCGCGCAGGAGATGCCGAAGGCGATGGTCTTGGTCTGCGCCACGTTGACGCCCATGGCCTGCGCCGAAATCTCGCTGTCCCGCACGGCGGCAAAGGCCCGGCCCAGCGGCGCGCGCAGCAGGTTGCGATAGAACAGCGTGACCATCAGCACCACGGCCAGCGTCAGGTAATACCACTCGATCGGGTTGTTCCAACGGCTGATCTCATAGCCGAACAGGTCGATGGGGGGTGACATCTTGCCATTCACCCCGTCGGTCCATTCCTTCAGCAGCACGATGATGTCATCGGCCAGAATGGCCAGCGCCAGCGTGGCAATCGCAAGGTAGACGCCGTGCAGCTTCAGCGCCGGAATGGCGATCAGCGCACCGACGACCCCGGTAATGACCCCGGCCAGCAGGAAGGCCACCACGAAAGGGACATTGGCCTCCATCATCAGCACGCAGGAATAGCATCCCAGCGCCATGAAGGCCGAATGCCCCAGGCTGACCTGTCCGGTCTGCCCGGTCAGCAGCATCAGGCCCAGCCCGGCAATCGCCCAGATCAGCACGTTCGTGGCCTCGCCCAGGAAGAACGGATCGATCATCAGCGGCAGCGCCAAGGCCAGTACCAGCAAGGCGGCATAAAGGCTGAAGGTCCATCCATCCTCGAACAGGCGGATGTCCTGGTCGTAATCTGTCTTGAAATGGAATCTCATCGGCTCAGACCTTCTTCGCTCGGACCTGCGCGAACAGGCCATGGGGGCGGAACAGCAGGACCGCGATCAGCAGCGCATAGGGGGCGATCTGGCTCCAGCCCGGCGGCAGGTAGCGCGAGGCGAAAGGCTCGATCACGCCCACGATCAGCCCGCCCAGCAGCGCACCCGGAAGGCTGCCGAACCCGCCGATCACGGCGGCGGCAAAGGCCTTGATCCCGATGAAACCGGCCGTCGGATCCAGCGCCCCCTTCGAGGCGTAAAGGATACCGGCAACCGCGGCCACGATGCCCGCCAGTGCCCAGACCATCCCCTGAATGCGCTTGACCGGAATGCCCATGTAATAGGCCGCCATCTGGTTCTGACTGGCGGCCTGCATGGCCAGGCCCATCTTGGTGCGCTGGAAAAACTGCCACAGCAGGAAGGTCATGATCAGGGTCACGATGATCACGGCGATATCGGCCAGACCCAGAACCAGCTCGCCGATGCGCACATCGCCCAGCGCCAGCGGCGAGCGCAGCGATTGCGGCTCATGCCCCCAGATTTCGCCCACGGCAAACCGGATCACGAAGCCCAGCGCGATGGTCACGATGATCACCGCCACCTGACTTTGCCCGAAGACGGCCCGCAACACCACGATATCCAGCAGATAGCCCAGCACGCCCATGATCACGAAGACCAGTGGCAGCGCCAGCCAGAAGGGGATGCCCGCATATTCCGGATTGACCAGCCCGAGGGTGACGAAGGCGCCCAGCATCATGAAATCGCCCTGGGCGAAATTCACGGCCTCCGTCGCCTTGTAGATCAGCACGAAGCCCAGTGCGATCAGGCCATAGACACAGCCATTCGCAAGCCCGCTGATCAGAAGTTGCAAAACCTCCACGCGATCCTCCCTGTTTTGCGGCCCTTGCTTGTGATGCAGGGTGCCCCGGCTTTGCGCCGTTGTTCTTGTCCCTGCTGCCGTCCCTCCTCCAAAAGGTCGGGCGCGGGGCCCGAAGCGTCATGTTCCCCTATCCAATATTTAGGGGGCAGCTGCCTCGGAATGGCCCTACCTCTCCATGTTTACCCAAATCCGTCAACAGATTTGCCCCTGCCTGACGCAGCGGAACGCGGTATTTCGGGATAAAGTTCCGCGATGCGGACAGGGGTGCTGTCCGCGCAAGAGCGTGTCTCGCCCGCAGCGCCCGCGCCATGACAGGGTGAAATCGCCTGACCTGTCAGGCGAAATCCACGGCCACCTGGCCGAAATCGCCGAAATCCGCGGCGATCCGGCTGCCGGGCGGGCATTCCACCGGCCGGATGAAACTGCCCGACAGGATCACCTGTCCCGCCTCGATTCGCTGCCCGTAAAGCGCCATGCGCCGCGCCAGCCAGACCACGGCCATGACGGGATCGTTCAGCACGCCGGCACCCAGGCCCGTCTCCTCGACCTCGCCGTTGCAGGTCAGGATCGCGCCCACCCGGCGCAGGTCGAAGGCGTCGATCGCATGACGCTGCGGACCCAGGACGATGCCCGCATTGGCGGCATTGTCGGCGATCGTGTCCACGATCCCGCGCGTGCGCCCGGTCGCGGGATCGACGCGCATGATGCGCGTGTCCAGAATCTCCAGCGAGGGTGCGACCCAATCGGTTGCGGCAACCACATCGGCGCGCGTCACGGTTTCGCCCGCCAGCGGCGCCTTCATGGCAAAGGCGATCTCGGCCTCGACGCGCGGCTGGATGAACCGCCCGCGCGGCACATGCGCGCCGCTCTCGAACAGCATGTCATCTGTCAGCACACCGCTGTCGGGAATGTCGATGTTCAAGGCCGCCTGCATCGCCTTCGAGGTCAGGCCGATCTTCCATCCGATCACCTGCCGACCCGCGGACATGCGCCGCGCGACCAGCGCCTTCTGCACCGCATAGGCGTCGTCCATCGTCATGCCGGGATGGGCCAGCGACAAGAGCCCGATCTGCCGGCCGGTTTCCTCGGCCTGAAACAGCGCCTCTGCCGCCGCCGCGATCTCTGCCTCCGTCATGTCTCGTCCTCCACGGTATTGCGTAAAACCCCGATCCCCTCGGCCTCGACCTCGATCACGTCGCCCGGCACAAGATAGCGCGGCGGATCGAACCGCGCGCCCGCCCCCGTGGGCGTGCCTGTCACGATGATGTCGCCGGGAACAAGCGTCGTGAAGGTCGAGATATAGGCGATCTGCCGCGCCACCGGAAACAGCATCCGCCCGGTGCGGTCATCCTGCCGGACCTCGCCATTGACGCGGGTCTGCAAATGCACATCCGTGATCTGCGCATGATCCCTGAAGGGCACCAGCCACGGCCCCATCGCGCCGGAACGGTCCCAGTTCTTGCCCTGTGTCACGTTGAATTTCGCATGGCGCACCCAGTCGCGCAGCGTGCCCTCGTTGCACAGGGTCAGCGCCGCGATATGGTCCAGCGCATCCGCCTCCGCGATCCGCCGCCCGCCCTTGCCGATCACCACGGCGATCTCGCCCTCGTAATCCAGCTGCGGTGTTTCGGGGGGGCGGATCATCGGCTGCCCATGCCCGGTGAAGGACCGGGGAAAGCGGATGAACAGCGACATGTTCGGCGGCGCCTCCTGCCCATCCTTGTATTCGGCGTTCCGGTCGGGAAAGTTCACGCCCACGCAGATGATCTTTTCCGGCGCGGGGATCGGGATTTCCCATGCAAAGCTGCCGTCGGGATGCGTCACCGCCCGCCCCTCTGCCGCCGCCTCCAGCACGCCCAATCCATCCGCCGCGATCACTTCGCGCAGGCTTGGCCAATGGGGGAAGTCATCCGACAGCGCGACGATGCCGCCCTCGATCACCGCCCCGTAAACCTGCCGTCCCCCGGCGATTACCGTCGCAAACCGCATGACAGCCCCCTGTTTCTTCTTGCTTCAAATATCCAGATGCCACGCATCAGCGCAGGGATCACGGCGCGATGATCGGCTGGGCCTTCAACCCGGACTCGGCCATCTCCGCACCCTCGAACAGGCTGCCCTCCTCGAACCAGCTGCGCGGCGCAGGCGCCCCCCACAGGGTCTGGCGCTGCGGGTCCGTCAGGCTCCATCGGATCGGTTCCAGATCGGGATCGACCGTCTGGTAGTCCGAACTGTAGATTTCGATCCTGTGCCCGTCCGGGTCGCGGATATAAAGGAAAAAGGCGTTCGAGATGCCGTGCCGCCCCGGCCCACGCTCGATATTGGCGACATATCCGGTGGTGGCCATCAGATCGAGCAGATCAATGATCGCAAGTGGGTTCGGCACCCAGAACGCCGTGTGATGCAGGCGCGGGCCGGTCCCGTTGGTAAAGGCCACGTCATGCACACCGCCCTTGCGATGCATCCAGGCCGCCCAGAGTTTGCCGCTCTCGTCATCCTCGGTATATTCGGTCGTGCGGAACCCAAGCGCGGTATAGAAGGCGACGCTTCCATCCACATCGCTGGCGAACATGTTGAAATGGTCGATGCGCAGGGGCTTTACCCCGCGATAAAGCGCGTATTTCTGATGGATCGGCGGCAGGCGGTCCATCCTGACATAGAATTCCAGCGGCACACCAAAGGGGTCGCAGGTGCGCAGCGTGCGCCCCATGAAGGGCCGTTCGACCCATTCCACCGGTAGCCCCTTGCCACGAAAGAACGCCTCGGCCTTCTCCAGATCGGGCTCGTCGTAAAGCTTGAAGCCCAGAACCCGCGCGCAGGCCGCGTCCGATTTGCGCAGGGCGATGCAGTGATGCCCGCGTTCTTCCATCGCCCGCAGATATATGCTGTCGGCGTCCTCATGCGTGACCTGCAGGCCCAGCGTATCCACGTAGAACGCGCGGGACGCGGCAAGGTCGGTCACGCCATATTCCACATGCGACAGCCGGACGATATTGAAGGGCGGGTACAGAACCGGGGCGGGAACGGGCATGTCGATACCTCCTTTTCAGGCGCCAAGCCGGGGGATGGGATGCTGGCCGATGGCCAGGCCGATGTGTTTCTGCTCCATGTAGAAGTCAAACGACCAGTCGCCGCCATCGCGGCCGATGCCGCTGGCCTTGACGCCGCCAAAGGGCGTCGGCAGATGGCGCACGTTTTCCGAATTCACCCAGATCATGCCTGCTTCAAGCGCATGTGTCACGCGCAGTGCGCGGGTCAGGTCATTGGTCCAGACATAGGCGGTCAGCCCGTAAGCCACGCCATTGGCGATCTCCAGCGCCTCGGCCTCGGTGTCGAAGGGGATGGCGGTCAGGACGGGGCCAAAGATTTCCTCCTGCGCGATGCGCATCTCGGGGCGCGCGCCGGTGAACAGGGTGGGCCGCACGTAATGGCCGGGTTGGTCCAGCGCCTCGCCCCCGGCCGCAATGGTCGCCCCATCGCGGCGCGCCACGTCGAAATAGCTGCACACCTTGTCGAAATGCACCTTGTGGATCAGCGGCCCCACTTCGGTGGCCGGGTCCAGCGGGTGGCCTACCCTGATCCGGTTGACCCGTTCGATCAGCTTGGCGGTGAAGTCGGCGGCGATCGAGGATTGCACCAGCAGCCGCGACGACGATGTGCAGCGTTCCCCGTTCAGCGAATAGATCATGAAAATCGCCGCATCCAGCGCGCGATCAAGATCGGCATCGTCGAACACGATCACGGGGTTCTTGCCGCCCAGTTCGAAATGCACACGCTTGAGGGTGTCGGCCCCCTGTTTCATGATCATCGAGCCGGTCTTCGACTCGCCCACAAAGGCAATCGCCTTGATGTCGGGATGTTCGGTCAGCGCGCGCCCGGCCTCTTCCCCCAACCCGTTCACAAGGTTCCATACGCCGGGGGGCAGGCCGGCCTCTTCGGCGATCTCCAGCAGGATGCGCGCGGTCACCGGGCTGAACTCGGCCGGTTTGTGCACCACGGTGCAACCCGCGGCCAGCGCGGGCGCGATCTTCCATGTGGACAGCATGAAGGGCGTGTTCCAGGGCGTGATCACCCCCACCGGGCCAATCGGCACGCGGGTGGTGACGTTCATCAAGGTGGGCGAGGGCAGGTGCTGCCCGTCGCGCGCCGATGTTGCCTTGTCCGCGAAGAACCGGAAATTCTCGGCCCCGCGCAACGCAGCCTTGGACATGAAGCGCAGGGCTTGCCCGGTGTCCCAGCACTCGGCCAGCGCGATCTCTTCGGCGCGCGCCACGATCCCGTCGGCAATCTTGTGCAGGATCTTCTTGCGCGCCACAGCCTCCATATCCCGCCAGGCCGGGAAAGCCGCCTTGGCGGCAGCGGCGGCGGCGTCGATATCGGCGGCGGTGCCGCGTGCCACCTGACAGATCAGGCTTTCGTCCACCGGCGAATGATTGGCGAAGGTGCGGCCGTCGGAGGCCGGGCAATCCTGCCCGCCGATCCGGTTCATCACGCCTGTATCTGCAATGCGCGCAAGGATGGGGCGCAGCTTGGCCATATTCGCATCAAGCGCGGAAGTGTCGGTCATCGCATCAGCCTTTCAGATGGTCGCGGGTCGAGCCGGTTTTTGGCGACAGGGCAGGGTCGATATCCCGCATCTCGAAGGACAGTGCCAGCGAGCGCTGCGCCATCACATGCGCCAGAAACCCTTCGGCGGCGGCAAAGACATGCGCCGTGGCCCTTTCGCGTGTCGGCAGATCGCGCCCGCCCCGCAGACGCAGGGCAATGTCGATATAGCCATGCTCGGGATTGCCATCGGCGATGCTGACATGGCTGGCGGCAAAGGCCCGCACCCGCACGCCCGCCACCGGAAACTCGCCCGTCTCGATCGCGGCCCGGCGCAGGACGTCGCAGAGCGCCGCGATATCGACCTCGGGCTCGAGGTTGGGCGAGTAATCTATCGTGATATGCGGCATGGACCCCTCCCCGGAACTTGCCATTAACATGTTAAGTAAAGGATCGGTTGCGTCAAGTCCTGATATTGCCTGCGGGGCGTTTTCAGGGCAGATAGGGCCATGGACATGACGCGCGATACCGTACCCGAAACCAACCGTTCCCTTCCCATCGCGCTGCTGCGGGCGCGGGAAAAGGTGATGGGCCCGATCCGCGCGATGCTGGCCGATGTGGGCGTGACCGAACAGCAATGGCGCGTGCTGCGGGTGCTGGCCGAACGGGGCACGCTGGACCCGACCGAAATCGCGGATAGATCCTGCCTGCTGATGCCCAGCCTGACGCGCATCCTGCAGACCCTGACCACCAAGGGCCTGATCACCCGCGAGGTCCATCCCACCGACAAGCGCCGTCAGCTTGTGACGATCACCGCGGCCGGGCGGCAGTTGATCGCGGACAACCTCAAGGAAAGCCAGCGGCTGAACGCATGGCTGCGCGAAAGCTTCGGCGCGGACAAGCTGGATGCGCTTCTGGACCTGTTGAACGAACTCGACGCGCTGGACCGCGACCCGCGCGGCTGAGGCAAATGGGGCAGGGGGCTCTGCCCCATCCTTCGGATTCCCCGGGATATTTGCGGCAAGAAGAAGCCGAAGGCGATGCGCTGTGCGTGATCAGGCCCTGACGATCCCCCGCGCGACCCAGTCGTCGAAAACCGCGAGCACCTTGTCGGTAAAGCCTGCATCGTTGATGTGACAATCAAGCCCGTAGAGGTCGACAGTTTCGGGCATGGCCTGTTCCATCGCCTCGCAGAAGGCCGCCAGCCCCTCGGCATCATGCAGCGGGCCCTCGGGGCGATCCCATTCGTTGCAGCCGCCACGTGGCAGGATGAAGGCGGTGGGTCCCGTGGCCGTGGCCAGCTTTTCCGCATAAAGGCCCGCGATCTCGCGCCGCTCGTCGGCTGTCAGGATCGTCGAGGTCAGCAACCGGTTGTGGTCATGGGTGGGCCGGCCCGCCAGACGCGGCGGGATCGGTTGCCAGCCGATCAGATCGACAAGGTCGTAGCAGGCGGGCGCGACGATCTGCGGAATGCCGCGCAGCCCTGCGTTGGTCATCCGGTCGGCACCCGCGGAAATGCCCGATCCCATATGATGATTGACGATTTCCTGCGTGGCGAAATCCATCACGCAGGCAAAGGCGCCCTCGGCCGCCAGCGACTCGAAGGCGCGACCGCCCATGCCGGTGGCGTGGAACACCGCCACCTCAAATCCGCGCGCCTCGAGCGCGGGCTTCAGATGCACCATGTAATGCAGGATTGTCTTGCCGAAGCTGGTCATGCCGATCAGCGGGCGATCCCGCCGTGGCGGCTCGACCGCGCGCGCGGCCCCCAGCACCGCGCCCGCCGCCTGGCTGAGCGAGGATTTGCAGACGGAATTGAGACCATAAAGCCCCCCCGCCCAGAGGATCATCTGGATATCCGCCGCGATCCGTTCGGGTGGCAGCATGGCCGAGAAGCTGACGGTCGAGACCACGTATTTCGGAACACCCAGCGGCAGCGCCGCGCAAAGATCCAGCGCCAGATCGGTGCCCATCGTGCCGCCCAGCACGATCACCCCGTCGATCCGCCCCTCGGCGTGAAGCTGACGCGCCAGCACCGCCGCCCCCTGTGCCATGATCTGCATCGCGACATTCTCGTCGCCGCTGTCGATGGCCGCCTGGATCGAACTGCCGCCCGCCGCGGCCACCTGGTGCTTGGAGATGTCGGTGGGTGCCTTCGGATCACCCAGAACCGAGACATCCATCGACAGCACCCCGCCCCCCTGGGCGCGGATGCGGTCGGACAGATAGGACAGTTCGTCATCCTTGGTGTCATAGGTGCCGACGACAAGGATGGTCTTGTCTGGAACGGTGGTCATGCGGTCCTCCTGCGGTTCAGGGCGTGTCCAGATAGGCCTCTGCCAGGGGCAGGGCGGTGTTGATGGCGCGGCTGGCTCGTTCGGCGCCGCCGGGTTCGTGCAGGCGCGGAATGATCCAGCCGGGATAGGTCAGCGCACGCAGCAGAATGAAAAGATCAAGCGTCAGCGGATCGACCCTGCGGCGCGTGGCGTAACCCCCCAGCAGCGCCGCGCGCAGGGCCGGATAATCCGGGGCGGGCAGGAACCGCATCAGGAAGGTCGCCAGTTCGAAATCACGAAATCCCCAGCCGCCATCATCGAAATCGATCAGCGACAGCACGCCGTCGTGGATCAGGATATTCTCGGACAGCGCATCGGCATGGATAAGGCCGTAATCCAGCCCTGGTTCGATGGCGGCCAGATGCCTGTCCGCCTTGGTCCGCGCGGCCAGAAGCGTGACGCGCTGCGCGGCGGTCAGACCGGGATTGTCCCAGAACGGACCCCAG
Source organism: Paracoccaceae bacterium (assembly GCA_030758115.1). GTDB lineage: Bacteria > Pseudomonadota > Alphaproteobacteria > Rhodobacterales > Rhodobacteraceae > Seohaeicola. The sequence continues at coordinate 55,032 of JANREX010000030.1, forward strand.
AGCGGGCGATCCCCCAGAAGGCCCGCACGGTCCCAGGAGGGCCGGGTGAAGCCGGGCGGCGGGGCCCAGGCATCGCTGATGTCATGCAGCCGGGCCAGCACATGGCCCAGGTCGTGGCAGAGATCTTCGCGCTGTGTCACCTCAAGCTGGCCCTGTGACCCGATGGGGTGGCCTGGCAGCCATGTCAGCAGGTCGACCAGCGTGTCGCCCACCTTCTCGACCAGCGCACCGGACTGCGCGGGGACAGGGCGGGGAACGTTCAGGCCACCTTTCACAAGCGCATCCATCCATTGCAGTTCCGATTGCAGCTGTGGGGCTGTGCGATAGCCCGGACGGTGCAAGCGCAAGGCAAAGGCGCCGCGCGCATCGGCGGCGCGCCAGACGATATTCTCGCGGCGCGCGGCCAAGGCGATCTGATCCGGCGCAAACCCCCAGAGGCGGGCAGCCTGATGCGCTGTCTCTTCCATCAGCCCTCCAGCGGGGTGGTGCGCAGCACCTCGTCAAGCGTTGTCAGCATCCTGTCGGCATCGGCAATCGAGAACACCATCGGCGGGCGCATCTTCAGCACATTGTAATGAATGCCCAGGAAATTCAGCAGAACACCGCCTTGGCGCATCCCGTTGGCGACACGTTTGGTAAAGGCCGTGGCAGGCGTCTTGGTGGCGCGGTCCAGCACCATTTCCGCCCCGAAGAACAGGCCCGATCCGCGCACATCGCCGATGCAGTCATGCCGCCCGGCCAGATCGCGCAGACCCGCGCGGGCGTAATCGCCCACGATGCGGGCGTTTTCCATCAGCCCTTCTTCCTGCACCACCTTCAGCGTGGCCATGGCTGCGGCGCAAGATACCGGGTTGCCGCCGAAGGTGTTGAAATAGCGAAACGCGCTGCGGAAAGCATGCATCGTGTCATGCGGCGCGATCACGGCGGCCACGGGATGCCCGTTGGCCATGGGCTTGCCAATGGTGATGATGTCAGGCGTGAAGCCGATCTTCTCAAAGCCCCAGAAATCCGTGCCAAGTCGCCCGAAACCGGGCTGCACCTCATCCGCGATGATCACGCCGCCTGCGCGCCGCACCACGTCGACCGTCGGATCAAGCCAGCCTTCGGGCAGATCCGGGAAGCCTTCATTGGCAAAGAAAGGGCACAGGATCAGGGTGGAAAAGCCATGTTCCGTGGCCTCAAGCGCGTCGATCTGTTGCTGCACCGCTGCGGCAAAGGCATGGGCATGGGCCATGCCCGCCACCCCGCCCAGCGGGCGATAGCTGTCGGGCGCGGGCACGAAGGCCACGTTGGTCGCATAGCCCCCCGGCGGCGGGTTCGTGCGGCTCAGCTGATGCACAGCGGTCGTATTGCCGTGATAGGTGTGATCGGTCGCGATCACCCCGGTCTTGCCGGTCAAGGCCTGCGCCATGCGCAGCGCCACGTCATTCGCCTCGGACCCGGTGCAGGTCAGCAGCGCGGTGTCGAAGGGCGCGCCAACCGTGGCGGTCAGCGCCTCGACATAATCCAGAATCCCCTCGTGCAGATAGCGCGTATGGGTGTTCAGCGTGCCCGCCTGGGCGCAGATCGCCTCGACCACCTTCGGATGACAATGGCCCACATGCGGCACGTTGTTGTAGCAATCCAGATATTCGCGCCCGTCGGCATCCCACAGCCTGGTGCCCAGCCCGCGCACCAGATGCACGGGTTCTTCATAGAAGGTGGACATGTTCGGCCCCAACAGGCGGGCGCGGCGTTCGGTCAGGGATTCGGTCATAGCTGGATCCAGGCTGTCTTGAGGTCGTGATACTTATCCAGCGCGTGAAGCGATTTGTCATGCCCATTGCCGGATTGTTTCACACCGCCCAACGGAACGGTATTGTCCGACCCGCCATAGGTGTTCACATGCACCACCCCGGCACGCAGCCCCGCCACCATGCGATGCGCGCGGCTCAGGTTCGCGGTCCACACCGCCGAGGCCAGGCCATAGTCGCTGTCATTGGCGATCCGCAGCGCCTCGGCCTCGGTGTCGAAGGGGATGACGGCCAACACTGGCCCGAACACCTCCTGCCGGGCCAGACGGTGATGCGGCGCGACGCCTGTCACGATGGTCGGCTCCATATAGGTGCCGCCCGTCGCCTCAAGGATGCGCTTGCCGCCCAGCACAACCTCGCCCCCTTCGGCTACGGCATCGGCCACAAAGCCAAGGTTGCCCGCCAACTGCCGTTCGGAATTGACCGCGCCGATATGGCTGGACAGGTCCAGGGGATCGCCCACCTTCAGCGCGCTTGCATGGCGCGACACCATGGCGACAAATTCATCATGCACCGACCGTTCCACCAGCAGGCGAGAGCCTGCCACGCAGACCTGTCCGGCATTGCGGAAAATCCCCATGGCCGAGACTTTGGCCGCCTGTTCCAGATCGGGCGCATCGGCAAAGACGATGTTGGGCGATTTGCCCCCAAGCTCCAGATAGGTCCGTTTCAGGTTCGACCGTGCGGAATATTCCAGCAGCCGCCGCCCGGTGGCCCCCGATCCGGTAAAGACCATCACATCCACATCCATCGACAGGGCCAGCGCCTCGCCGGTCACATGACCATGCCCGGTCACGACGTTCAGCACCCCGTCGGGCAGGCCGCAGTCCATGCAGATCTGCGCCAGCCGCAGCAGCGACAGCGATGCGGTTTCCGCCGGTTTCAGCACCACGGAATTGCCTGCCGCCAGCGCGGGGGCCAGTTTCCATGCGCCGATCATCAGCGGGAAATTCCACGGCACGATGGCGCCCACCACGCCCACGGGCACATGATGCACCAGCCCCAGAACATCCGGCGCGGTCGGTGCGATCTGCCCGTAAACCTTGTCGATGGCCTCGGCGTAGTAGCGGAATGTGCCCGCCGCCGATCCCGCCTCGGCCTTCAGCGCCATGCCGATCTCGGTCCCGTTGTCGCGCACGCCCAGCACGGTCAGGGCCAGCGCCTCGGCCTCGATCCGGTCGGCGATGCGGTGCAGCACCGCCTTGCGCGCGGCGGGTGCCAGCCGCGACCAGCGCCCATCCTCGAAGGCGCGGCGCGCGGCGGCCACGGCCCTGTCCACATCGGCGGCATTGGCCGCCCCGATCGTGGTCAGTCCCTGTCCGTCGATGGGCGAGACAACATCGAGCGTTCCGCCCTCAGCCTCTTGCCACGTTCCGTCAACAAGAAGTCCCTGCGGCGGGATAGCAACGTTCCGAAGCGTGTCGATGCGGATCTGGTCGACCATTGGGCCTCCTTGCGGCGTTTGGATTCGATCACCGCGCTCCGGATCTGGAACGCGATGATCAGGATGATGAAGATGAACAGCGCCATCGCGATGGGCCGGTCGATGAAATCGAAAGGCGTCTTGACCCGCGCCATGGCGATGCGCAGCTTGGCCTCCATGATCCCGCCCAGCACGATGCCCATGATGATCGGCACGATGGGCAGGCTCAGGCGTTTCAGGATGAACCCGAACAGCCCGAAGGCTGCCGCCATCAGGCAATCGGTGGCCGAGTTGCGCAGCGAATAGATGCCCACGAAGGACAGCGTCAGGATGCCCACACCCAGAAACCGGTTCGGCAGTCGCGCCACCGTCATCAGCGCTTTGGTGGAAAACAGCAGGAACATCATCACAAGGATGTTCAGGAACAACAGCGCCAGATAGATCGCCATGACGAAATCCATCTGGTTCTGGAACAACCCCGGACCGGGCACCACGTTATGCACGTAAAAGACCGCCAGCATCATGGCGGTCAGCTCCTCGCCGGGAATGCCAAGCGCCAGCAACGGCACCATCGCGGCGGCGGGAACCGAGTTGTTGGCGCTTTCCGATGCGATCAGCCCCTCGACCGACCCATGGCCGAAATCCTCGGGCCGTTTCGATGTCTTTTGCGCATAGGTATAGGCCAGGAATTGCGAGGTGAATTCCCCCACACCCGGAATGATCCCCATCATCACGCCAAAGCCCGATGACACGCCCGTCACGCGCGGATGCCGCGCCACCTCGCGCAAGCCCTGGAACATGCCGCCACCCAAGGGCACGCGGCGCGTTTTCACGTCGTCGCCCTGCATCAGCATGAACGCCTGGCTGATCGCGTAAAGCCCCAGCACCACCACGATCAGGTCCACGCCTGACGCCAGCCAGCTTTGATCGAATGTATACCGCTTGGTGTATTTGACCGGCTCAAGCCCGATGGTGCCGATGAAGATGCCCAGACAGGCCAGTGCCGCGGCAATCGCCGATTGCCCGCGATGTGACACGACAACCAGCACCAGACCCAGCAGCGCCGCCAGAAAGATCTCGCGCGCGCCAAACATCGGCGCCACCCTCGCCAGCACCGGGGCAAGGCTGATCAGGCAGAAGATCGAGATGATCGCCCCGATGAAACTGGCCGTATAGGCGATGGAGATCGCCTTGCGCCCTTCGCCCCGCAGGGTCATCGGATAGCCGTCATAGGTGGTCAGCGCGTTCACCGCCGTGCCCGGCGTATTGATCAGGATCGCCGGGATCGCGCCGCCATACATCGAACTGCCGTAAATCCCCAGCAGAAGGGTCAGCCCGACGATCGGGTCCATCGAAAACGTGGCAGGCAGCAGGATCGCAATGGCAACCGCAGGCCCTACGCCGGGCACCGCACCGATCATTACCCCGCCGATGGACCCCACCAGCAGCGCCAGCGCCACGTCCCAGCGGTAAAGAACCTCGAACCCTGCGAAAATCAGATCCATGCCGGCCTCACAGGTAGCGCAGCGCGAAGGCGCGCAGGCCGTCGGGCAGATATTCGTAAATCGCGGCGCCGGGGATCTTGACGCCCAGAAGACCCTTGAAAATCAAGACCACACTCACACCGAAGGCCACCGAGGCCCACAGCATGCGTGGGCTGCGATACCCCAGCCGCCATGTCAGGGCCGGCGCGAAAATCATCGTCGCGGGCAGATAGCCGACGCGCGGCACGGCCAGCACATAGATCATGAACCAGGCGGTATATTCCAGCGGCTGCAACCAGATCCGCGCCTCTGCGCGATCCTCGCGGCGGATCCAGGGGCGGCGCAGACCCTTGCCCCGCCGCAGGCTGCGCAGATGCAGCAAGCCGAACAGGACCATTCCGGCCCCCGCGACGCCGGGCCAGAAACCGGGTTGGGCGAACAGCTTGGTCCGGGCCGCCCAAGTGGTCTGATTGCCCAGGTTGGACAGGATGAAGATCGCGAACCCCGCAAAGGCCAGCGCGAACAGGATCTGCCCGCGCTGTGGTCCCTTGCTGGCCGGAAATGGATCGTCGGACATCATTCACCCATGTCGGTCGTAGCATCTGCAGGGATGGGGCAGGCGGGTGTCACCCCGCGCCGCCCCCTTGCCGGATTACTGCAGCATCGCCTCGATGGCCGCGACCTTGGCGATATCGGCCTTGATGCGCGCGGCACTGTCCTCGGCGTTCTGCCAGTAGACCAGACCGCCGGTGTCCTTGGCGACCTGCTGCGCGCGCTCGCTCATCACGGTCTTCTGCGCCACGGCGATGATCTTGTCGCGCACGTCCTGCGGCGTGTCCTTGGTCACGAAAAGGCCGTTCCACAGCGCGATATCAAGGCTCGGCTCGATCTCGCCCACGGTGGGCGCATCGGGCACCAGCGGGATCCGCTCGTCGGTGATCGAGGCCAGCACCTTGACGCTGTCCAGGCAGGGCAGGATCAGTTGCAGCGTGGTGTTGATCACATCCGCATCGCCACTGGCCAGCGTGTTGCAATCCAGCGCGTCGAAGGCCGCGTCCGAACCCCACTCAAACCCCATCGTCTTGGCCAGCGCCATCGTCACCTGCGTGGGCGTCAGCACATTGCCGAAATGCCCCAGCGCCAGATCGTTGGTCTGCGCGTATTCCGCCAGCCCCGCCATGTCGTCATAGGGCGCATCGCCCGCCACCGCGATGACAAAGGGATAGGTCAGGAAAATGCCCAAGGGATCGAACTTCTCGGGCGTCAGTTCGGGAATGCCGATCTGGTGGCCCACCACAGGCACACCGATCACGAAGGACCCGATGGTATAGCCGTCCGCAGGTGCTGTCGCCACGTCGATCGCGCCGGGGAAGGGGCCGCCCCCGCCGCCGGGTTTGTTCACCACGGCCGCCGCCACGCCATACTCGGCCTGAAAATCATCCGCGATCATCCGCGTCAGAACATCCTCCAGGTCACCCGGCGGGAAGGGCACGATGAATGTCACGGGCTTTTCCGGGTAATCGGCCAGCGCGGCGCCGCCCGCAGCGGCCATGCACAGGGTCAGCGCCCCGCCCAGGATCGAGTTCGTCTTCATATCTTTACTCCCTGTCTTTTGTTCGGTTCATTATTTGAACCATTGGTTCTAAAATAGATTGACAGAGCGCCCGCGTTTCTGTCAACGATTTTAACAGCTCAAAAGCGTCCGCCGTTGCGGATGCCCAAAAAACTGGCCGCATACCGGAGTAGCCCCACCCATGGGAACTGTCGCCAAAGCCTTGTCATTGCTGGATCATTTCAGCCGCGCCCGCCCCGAAATCGGGCTGAGCGACATGGCGCGCCTGTCCGGTCTGAACAAGGCCACGACCTATCGGCTGCTGTCGGAGCTGCAGGAGGGGGGATTCGTCGAACAGACCGGCACGGGCCGCGAATACCGCCTCGGGCCCGCCGTGCTGCGCCTGGCCGCGCTGCGCGAAGCGGCCGTGCCGCTGCGCGACATGGCCGCCCGCGCGCTGCAATCGCTGTCGGACGCCACGCATGAAACCGCGCATCTGTCGCTCTTGCAAGGTGACAGGCTCAGCATGCTCAGCTATGCCTACAGCCCCCGCCACGGCACCCGCGTCACGATGGAGGACGCGCAGATCCTGGCCTTTCACGCCACAAGCTCTGGCCTTGCCGCCCTGGCCTTCAGCCCGCCCGAGATGATCGACCGCATCCTGTCCGCCCCGCTGGACAAACGCACCGAGGATACGCTGATCGATCCCGCCGCCATCCGTGCCGTGCTGGATGGGGTGCGCCAGACGGGCCTGGCCGAATCCGTGGGTGGCTTCGAAAAGGACGTCCATTCCCACGCCGTGCCACTGTTCGATGCGCAGACCCGCGTGATCGGCGCGATGGCCGTGGCCGCCCCGGTGGCCCGCATGACGCCCGATCTCAAGGCGCTGATCCGCCGCGAACTGCGCCGGCACGCCACCGGCCTGACCCGCGCCTTGGGCGGCTTTCCCCCGGACGGTTTCGCAACGCAGGATGCCGCATGACCATGACCGAACGCGCTCTTGTCCTTGATTTCGGTGGCGTCATCTCGCGCACCCTGTTCGAGACCCATGACCTGACCGAAGCCGCCCTCGGCCTGCCCCCTGGCACCCTGACATGGCGCGGGCCCTTCGATCCCGCCTCCGATCCGCTCTGGCAGGACATGCAGGCCGACCGCATCACCGAGCGCGACTACTGGCGCCTGCGCACCGCCGAGGTGGCCCTGCTCACCGGGCAGAACTGGACCGAGATGGCCGATTTCGTCCGCGCCGCGCGCGGGGCCGATCCTGACGCCGTGATCCGCCCCGAATTCCGCAGTGCCATCGCGCGGGCCCGCGCCGCAGGCATCCGCCTTGCGATCCTGTCGAACGAGCTTGATCTCTTCTACGGCGAAGATTTCCGCGCAAGGCTGCCATTCCTTGCGGATTTCGACGTGATCGTGGACGCGACCCATACCGGCGTTCTGAAACCCGATCCCGCCGCCTATCGCCTCTGCCTCGACCAGCTTGGCCTGCCCGCGCAGGCTTGCGTCTTCGTCGACGATCAGGCGCGCAACATCACCGGCGCACAGGCGGTTGGCCTGCCTTGCGTGCAATTCGACGTGGCGCATCCCGCCCGCAGCTATGACCGGGCCCTGACCCTTCTGGGCCTCTCGAAAGGATGATCCGATGAAAGACAGCAATTTCCTGAAAGAGCATAACGCCCGCTCCATGTGGCACCCGATGGCCCACCCGGCCGACAGCCTCGCCAACCCGCCCACCATCGTCACCGGCGCGCAGGGCGTACGGATCACCGATATCGACGGGCACGAGGTGGTCGACGCCGTGGGTGGCCTCTGGAACGTGAACCTCGGGTTTTCCTGCGCCCCGATCAAGGCGGCCATCGCCGCGCAGCTGGATCGTCTGCCCTATTACTCGACCTTCAGGGGCACCTCGAACGATGCGGTGATCGAGCTGTCCGAGGAATTGCGCCGCTTCTTCGCCCCTGACGGGCTGACCCGCGCCTTCTATACCTCGGGTGGATCGGATTCCGTTGAAACCGCGCTGCGCCTGGCACGGCAATATCACAAGATCAGGGGGCAGGGGCAGCGCACCAAGTTCCTCAGCCTCAAGAAAGGGTATCACGGCACCCATTTCGGCGGGGCCTCGGTCAACGGCAACGCCAATTTCCGCACGGCGTATGAGCCGCTTCTGGCCGGATGCCACCACATCCCCGCGCCCTATACCTATCGCAACCCCTTCAACGAGGCCGACCCCGCCAAACTGGCGCAGCTGTGCCTTGCGGCGCTGGAGGACGAGATCGCCTTTCAGGGCGCGGGCACCATCGCCGCCTTCATCATGGAGCCGGTCCTTGGCGCAGGCGGCGTGATCCCGCCGCATGAAAGCTTCATGCCCGGTGTGCGCGAGATCTGCACCCGCCACGGCATCCTGCTGATCGCGGATGAGGTGATCACCGCCTTCGGCCGCACCGGAAGCTGGTCCGGCAGCCGCCACTGGGGGGTGCAACCCGATTTCATGTGCACGGCCAAGGCCATCACCAACGGCTATTTCCCCTTCGGTGCGGTGATGATCGCCGAAGAGGTGGCGCAGGTCTTTGAGGCAGACACCTCAGGCGCCGCCGCCATCGGCCACGGTTATACCTATTCCGGCCATCCGGTCGGCGCCGCCGCGGCCCTCGCCTGCCTGGCCGAAACCGAACGCCTGAACGTGCCCGAAAACGCCGCCGCCCGCGGTGCCCAACTCTTCGAAGGCTTGCAGGCCCTTGCGGAAAAATACGACATCATCGGCGATGTGCGCGGCGGCCACGGCCTGATGTGCGCGCTGGAACTGGTCAGCGACCGGGCGAAGAAAACCCCCATCGACAAGAAGACCATCGGCACCGTGCAGGAGGTCGCCTATCGCGCCGGGGCCATGGTCCGCGTCTCGGGGCCCAACATCATCATGTCCCCGCCCCTCATCCTGACAGCGGATGACGTGCAGATCATCCTCTCCGCGCTGGACGAGGGTTTCGCGGCGCTTTGATCCCGTAACGAGAGAGGGGGCGCATGCCGCCCCCTGCTTCTTCTTGCCTCAAATATCCAGAATGCAACGCCGCCACACGCGCGGCGCATCAGGCCTCTGGCACGATCAGCACCAGCCCGTCCAGATCGGCGCTTGCCCTGATCTGGCAGGACAGCCGCGACCCAGGCCCCCGCGCCGCCTCGACCGTGTCCAGCATCGCATCCTCGAAATCATCCGGCCCGCCGACCCGCGCGGCCCAAGGCTCCGCCACCTGCACATGGCAGGTCGCGCAGCTCAGGTTGCCGCCGCATTCGCCGACCACGCCGGGCACGTTCTGCGCCACGGCCGCTTCCATCATCGACAGGCCCTCGGCCACATCGGCGCTGATCTCTGACCCGTCGGGCAGTTTCCATGTCACCTTCATGCGGCAAGCCCTCTCATACGAACCAGATGTAGAAATCGCGCAGCGCATCGCCTTCAAGGTCGCGGGTCTTCTTGACCTCGTGCTCCTTCATGAAGACGTGGTTCTCGACCAGCAGCGACCCCACCGCCGCTGACAGCGCCGTATCCGCCTTCAGGTCCGCCACAGCCTCCTTCAGGTTCAGCGCGGTCGTTTCCCTGGCATCCCATTTCTCGAACCCGTCCCCGGTCTCCATCGCGGGAAGGTCATAGCCGCCCTCGAACCCCAGGCGCGCCGCCTGCAGTACAGCCGCCACGGCGACGTAAGGGTTCGACGACGCATCCGCCATCCGGTGCTCCAGCCGCGCCTTGGCACCGCCCTCGCTGGAAATCCGCGTGGTCACATTGCGATGATCCCCGCCCCAGTTGCACAGATGCCCCGACAGGCTGCCCGGTTGCAGCCGCTGATAGGAATTGGCCGTGGGCGCCACCAGCCCCGCCAGCCCCTTGTGATGCCGCATCAACCCCGCCACACAGCCGCGTGCCAAGGCGTTCATGTGGTCGGGTCCACCCTTGGGCCCATCGGACAGGGCATTGCCCCCGGCCTCGTCCACGAAGGAAAAGTTGACATGCATCCCCGATCCCCCGGCCTCCGCGATGGGTTTGGGCATGAAGGTCAACACCACGCCATGTTCCAGCGCGATCTCCCGCGCCATCAGGCGGAACAGCACGATATCATCCACCGCCTTGACCGCATCGTCGAAGGTCAGCGTGTATTCGAACTGCGGGCTGTCATATTCCGACGTGATCAGGTCCAGGCTGAAGCCCAGCTCATCGGCCTTTTCCCAGATCGCGTCGTTGAACCGCAAGGGATCGGTGAAGGGCCCTGTGCCATAGACATGCGCGCCAGGCGTGTCATAGGGGCGCAGGCGGCCCTGATCATCGGCGACCATGGCAAAGGCCTCAAGCTCGATGCCCACCTTGGGTGTCAGCCCCAGCTTGCCCCAATCCGCCACCGCCCGTTTCAGCGCCCCGCGCCCGCACATCGGCAGCGGCGTGCCATCGGTGTCGTAAAGATCGCCCACCACGATCTTGGTGGCCCGGTCCCAGCTGTCGCGGATCTCGTCCCCGCGCCAGTGCAGTACCATGTCGGGCAGCCCTTCCATCATCATGGACCCCGGTGAATTCAGAAGGTCCTTGTCGTAATGCACGCCGAAGTTCGAGCGGCAGAAACGGGTATATCCGTCCCCGATCTTCGAGCCGGGCAGGTACTTGCCCCGCATGATCGACAGATGGTCGCAGAATAACGCACGCAGGCGGGTGTTCATCTCAAATCTCTCCCTGAGGCGCGGGTGTGTCCCGCGCGTTTTGATCTTCAGGCGGGCGTGACCCGCACCGGCAATGCCTTGATCCCGCCCACGAAATTCGAGCGCAGGAATTCATGCGGCCCCGCCGGTTCGATCGACGTCAGCCGTTTCGACAGTTCCTCGAACAGCACCCGCACTTCCAGCCGCGCCAGCCACATGCCAAGGCAGATATGCGGCCCGCCCTGTCCGAAACTCAGGTGCTTGTTCGGGCTGCGGGCCAGGTCCACCCGGAACGGATCGTCGAATACCGTCTCGTCCCGGTTGGCTGACGCGAACCAGTACAGCACCTTGTCGCCTGCGCGGATCGTCTTGCCATGAACCTCGACGTCCTGCGTGGCGGTGCGCCGGAAATAGAGCGCGGGCGTGGCCCAGCGGATGATCTCGTCGGCGGCCGTCTCCCAGACGTCGCCACCCGCCTGCATCTGGCCCAGCAGTTCCGGCTGATGGCACATCGCCTGAATGCCCGCCGCGATGGAATAGCGTGTCGTGTCATTGCCCGCCGCCACCAGCAGGCAGAAGAAATTGCGAAACTCCGTCTCGCTGATTACCCCGCCATCGCGGCCGGGGTTCAGGATCAGGTTCAGGATGCCGTTCGTGTCGCCGGTGCGCGCCTTGTGCTCCATCAATTCCTTGGCGTATTGATAAAGCTCCGCCCCCGCGGGCGAGTTGAAGGGCATCATGCGGAACGCGTCCGTGTCCATCTTGTCCAGCACATGGTCGGTGAAATCCGGGTCCGTATTGGCAATCAGCGCATCGCCCTTTTCCACCAGCCAGGGCAGGTCCGCCTCGGGCGTGCCAAGGATGCGCCCCAGCATCCGCATCGGCAATTGCCGCGCGATGGCCTTGGTGGCGTCGAATTCCCGTGCCTCCAGCGCCTGATCCAGGATCTCGTCGCACAGGTCGCGGATATCCTGCTCGTATTCCGCGATCACCGGTTTGGAAAAGGCGCGCGCCACCTTGACGCGGGTCTGCATATGCTCGGGCGGGTCGGTTTCCTGAAAGGTGCGCCGCGCCAGGTATTCCTCGTAGGTCTGATCCTCCATCCGGATCCCCCGCGCCGAGGAAAAGACATCCGGCTGCCGGTTCATTTCGGTGATGTCGGCATGGCGCGTGATCGACCAGAATCCCTGTCCCTGGTCCCAGTCCGTCCAATGCACCGGATCCTCGCGCCGCAGACGCGCAAAGGTGTTGTGCGGCGCGCCCTGCACAAAGGTGTCATGGCTGGTCAGATCGGCGAAACCGTCATCATTGGGGGACCAGACCGTCATTGCGTCACCTTTCCGTCAGTCGCCCCGATTGGGACTTGTCGTTAACCTGTTATGTATATTAAAAGAGGATATAAATATGTAAAGAAAAATCGAGGCGATGTTGCGATGCATCTGGCACTTCTCATGGCCAATACGGACGAAAGCGATTTCGCACGGGCCCACCCCCGCGATTCCGAGAAATTCGAGACCTTGATCCATCTTGTCCGCCCCGGCTGGACCGTCCAATCCTTTTCGGTCAAGGACGGTGTCTTTCCCGAGGATATCAGCGTCTTTGATGGTGTGATGATCACCGGCAGCCCGGCTTCCGTTCATGATCCCGATCCCTGGGTTGCCGATCTTCTGGCGCTCATCCGGCGGATCGTCGCCGCGCGGCAGCCCCTCTTCGGGGCCTGTTTCGGGCATCAGGCGATTGCGCTGGCGCTGGGCGGGCAGGTTGGACCCAATCCCGGTGGCTGGGTTTTCGGGCGCACCGAAACCGCGCTGACCGAACCCGCGCCATGGATGGACCCCTTGCCGCCGCAGACCGGGCTATATGCCGCCCATGTGGAACAGGTCACGGCCCTGCCTGCGGGCGCGCGGATCCTGACCGCGTCATCCGAATGCCCTGTGGGCGGCTTCGCCATTGGCGATCATGTCTATACCACGCAATACCACCCCGAGATGACGCGCGCCTTCATCGCCGCCCTGATCGACCACCTCGCCAATGACAAACCCGCCGAGGTCATCACCCGCGCCCGTGCATCACTGGCGCAGCCCGCCAATACCCAGCCCTTCGCCGAAAGCATCGCCCGGTTTTTCGAGCAGGCCAAGACGCAGGGCTGACTCCGGCTTCATCGTTCCAAAAATACTCAAATCCAACGTCAGCCATCGGTGCGGCGTCAAAAATTCAGCCCAGCACCGCCAGCAGGTCCATGGCCGTCACCTGATCGAACTGCACATGCCGTGCCATGGCGGCCTCGGCCTCGTCCGACCGGCGGGCCACGATCAGTGCCGCGATCGCGCGGTGATCGCGGGCCGATGCACCGATCGCGCCGGCGTAGTGATAGCGCGCCCGGTAATAGGCCATCAGCTTGCGGGCGTTGGTCTTGATCATGTCCAGCAGGAAGGGGTTTCCGGCGGCTTCGGCCACCACGCGGTGAAAATCCATGTTCAGCTGGTAATAGCGGTCCGGTTCCGCATCCCCCAGCCGCCCCGCATGATCCTCGCAGGCGACAACCGCCGCCTCCAGCGCCGCCGCATGGGCCGCGGATAGCCGCCGCGCGGCAAGACCCGCCGCCTGACCCTCCAGCTTGGCATGCACCTCGAGGATGGCCAGGAATTCCTCCAGCGACGGCTTGAACACAACCGCCCCCTTGCGCGGCAGGCGGCGGATCAGCCCGGCGGTTTCCAGCTGGATCAGCGCCTCGCGCACCGGGGTGCGCGACACGTCATGTGCCTCGATCAGCTCCTGCTCGTCGATCAGCCCGCCGGGCCGCAGGCTGCCGGTCTCGATCGCGCCCAGGATCGCGGCGACGATGGTTTCGGTCTGCCCCGCCACGGCGCGGCCTCAGCCCCTGGTCCAGCGCGCGGCCAGATCACGGGCGGCGCGGGCCAGCAGCACCACGTCGATCCCCACGGCCAGAAACTGCGCGCCCCAGTCGCGATAATCCGCAGCAGTGTCATGATCCAGCGCCAGGATGCCCGCCGCCTTCTCGGATGCCGCGATCCGCCCCAGCGCATCCTTGATCACGGCGCGCACATCCGCCTGCGTGCTGTCGCCCCGGTGCCCCATGTCGGCGGCCAGATCGGAGGGCCCGATGAACACCCCGTCCACCCCCTCGACCGCCAGGATCTCGTCCAGGGCCTCGATGCCTTTGACGGTTTCGACCTGCACCAGAAGGCACATCTGATCATTGGCCGTGCGAATGTAATCCGGGATCGCCGCAAAGCGCGAGGCCCGCGCCAGCGCCGCCCCCGACCCCCGGATGCCTTCGGGGGGATAGCGCATCGCGCGCACCAGTTCGCGGGCTTGATCCGCACTTTCCACCATGGGGATCAGCAGCGTCTGCGCGCCGATATCCAGCGCCTGCTTGATCAGCCAGGCCTCGCCCATGGGCAGGCGCACAACGGGATGGCTGTCGGGCTTGCCCTCCAATACCTGCAACTGTGCCATGATGCTGCGAATGTCATTGGGGGCATGTTCCCCGTCGATCACCAGCCAGTCGAAGCCGGCGGTGGACATCACCTCGGTCGCGTAAGCGTCGCCGAAGCCCGCCCAGCAGCCATATTGCATCCGGCCTGCGGCCAAAGCCTCTTTGAAACGGTTGACGGGGGCGGGCATCGGTTATCCTTTCGCCAGATTTGCGGCCAGTTCGGTGATCACGTCATAGGCCATGTCGATATCCGCCTTTGTGGCATCGAATTGTCCGGCCTGAAAGCGGATCACGTAATCACCTGCCACCCGCGTCTGTGTCAGGTAGATGCGCCCGTCATCATTGACCGCCGCCAGCAGTGCCTGCGTCAGCGCCTCGGCATCGCCCCCATCCGGCGCATAGCGGAAGGTGAACAGCGACAGCACGGGTTCGGTCACGATCTGGAATCCGGGCGTCGCGCGCAAACGCGCGGCCAGATCCTGGCTCCATGACACATGGTTGCGGATCATTGCCCGCAATCCTTCCAACCCATAGGCGCGGATCAGGAACCAGAGTTTGAGCGCCCGGAACCGCCGCCCCAGCGGGATCGACCATTCGGAATAGTTGATGATCCCGTCCGCGCCTTGGGTCTTGAGGTACTCGGGCTGGATCGCCAGCGTCCGGGTGAGGTCGGCAGGAGAGCGGATGAAATGCGCCGACAGGTCAAACTGTGTGCCCAGCCATTTATGCGGGTTGAACACGACCGAATCCGCCATCTCGACGCCCTGCCAAAGATCGCGGAACTCCGGGCAGATCATCGCCGCCCCGGCCCATGCCGCATCGACATGGCTGTAAAGCCCGTGCCGCTGCGCCAGCGCGCAAACCCCCGCGATATCGTCGCAAGCCCCGGTGCCGGTGCCGCCCGTGCAGGCAATGACGCCCGCAGGCAGCATCCCCGCCGCCCTGTCCGCGACGATCGCGGCCTCCAGTGCCGCCAGATCCATCCCGCGCAACGCGCCCTTGGTCGGGATGCGCACCAGATTGGCCTGCCCGATCCCGGCAATCCAGATCGCCCGGTCCACCGAGGAATGCACCTCGGCCGAGCAATAGACGCGCAGAACCTTCTGCCCCGGCAACCCGCTGGCGTTGCCGTCCCATTCCAGCGCGCGTTCGCGCATCACCAGAACGGCGGCCAGCGTTGCCGAACTGGCGCTGTCCTGAATGACGCCGGAAAACGCATCGGGCAGGCCGATGGACTGGCGCAGCCAGTCCATCATCCGGGTCTCCATCTCGGTCGCGGCGGGCGAGGTCTGCCAGAGCATGCATTGTGGCGCCATCACCGTCACCAGGTGATCCGCCAGCACGGCGGCGGGCGAGGCATTGGACGGGAAATAGGCGAAGAAACGCGGATGCTGCCAATGGGTGATTCCCGGCATCACGATGGATTCGAAATCCGCGATGATATCCTCCATCGGCTGCGCCGCCTCGGGCGGATGCGCGGGCAGCGCGGCCAGCGTGTCACCGGGCTTTGTCTGGGCCCGCACGGGACGATCACGCAGACCCGCATGATAGCGCCCAGCCCAGTCGGCAGCCCAGCGGCCCCATTTCGGAAACTCGTCCCAGCGCATGTCAGCCCTCCTATATGGTTAACATGATAAGTATATCGCAATTCGGCATCTGGCAATGAGAATCCCCCGCGTTGCCGGTCATGGCAAGCGGGGGATCTTGAGTATTTGTGGAACGATGAAGAGGTCAGTCGCCCACAGGCGCACGCGCGGCGGCCAAGGCCTGCGCCAGAACCTCGCGCCGCCCGATATGGTTCATCAGGATCAGGATGAGCCGCGCGTTCAGCGCATCGCTTTCGGCCTTGTTCAGCCCCTCATGCGCGGCCAGCAGGTCGGCATAGACGTCATCGGGCCGGTCCATGTTGGGCGCGAGGTTCAGATCGGTGCTCATGCCTGCATCTCCAGTCCGGTGGCGCGGCGGATCGCGGCGCGGATGGCGGCCTCGTCAAAGGTGGCGAACCGTGCCGCGACATGCTGATCCGGGCGGATCAGGTAGACGGCAGAGGGCGCGTCCCCCAGATAGCGCGCGGCCAGCGCGCCGGTGGTATCGTCCAGGGTGGACAGGGCCAGCCGCGTCACCGCGATCCCGCCCTCGGTCAGGCTGTCGGGCGCGTCGGCGTTCACCGTCAGCAGGGTGAAACAGCCGCCCAGGCTGTCCAGCAGGAAGGCATTGCCCAAAGCCACATCGGGGCAGGGCGATCCGGGGCGCGTGCGCGCAGGCCCGCTGGCCAAGGCATCGGCACTGTTGAGCGGCGAGCCGTCATAGGTGCAGGGCATCGACAGGCGGCCCGAATTGACCAGCGGCCGGGCAAAGGCGTGATGCTCGCTCAGGTCAAGGACGGCATCGCGGAAGACGCGGCTGATCTCGGACTTGGGCGTGATGAAATCGGTCGAGCGGGAGGAGTTCAGGATGTTCTCATCCGCGCCATGGATGCGTTCCGCGTCGTAACTGTCCAGCAGGGCATCGGGGGCGCGGCCCTCCAGCACCAGTTTCAGTTTCCAGATCAGGTTGTCGGTATCCTGCAAGCCCGAGTTGGCCCCGCGCGCGCCGAAGGGGCTGACCTGATGGGCGCTGTCGCCCGCAAAGATCACGCGGTTATGGCGGAAACGTTCCATCCGGCGGCACTGGAAGGTGTAGATCGACACCCATTCCAGGCTGAATTCCACGTCATCGCCCAGCATCGCCTTGAGGCGGGGAATGACGTTTTCGGGTTTCTTCTCTTCGGCCTTGTCGATGTCCCAGCCCAGTTGCAGGTCGATCCGCCAGACGCCATCGGGTTGCTTGTGCAGCAGTGCCGATTGCCCCTTGTTGAAGGGGGGATCGAACCAGAACCAGCGTTCGGTCGGGAAATCCGCCTCCATGATCACATCGGCGATCAGGAAATTGTCCTCGAACACGCGACCCACGAAATCCAGACCCATCATCGACCGGATCGGGCTGGCGGCCCCGTCGCAGGCGATGATGTAATCGGCGGTGATCGCATAGGGGCCGTCCGGCGTGTCGACGTGCAGTTCCACATGGTCGCCATGATCGGTGACATCCGTCACCTTGTTGCCGCCGCGCAGTTCCAGTGGCGCGCCGCCCGCCTCGATCTCGCGGGCGCGTTTGACCAGGTAATCCTCGAAATAATACTGTTGCAGGTTGATGAAGGCGGGGCGCTTGTGGCCGTCTTCGGGCAGCAGGTTGAAGTCATAGACCTTGCGGTCGTCAAAGAAGACCTTGCCGATGTTCCATTGCACGCCCTTGTCCACCAGGGGCGCACCGCAGCCCAGGCGGTCTGCGATCTCCAGTGTGCGCTTGGCAAAGCAGATCGCGCGGCTGCCGAAACTGACCTTGTCATTCTCGTCCAGCACCAGCGCTTCGATCCCCTGCTGCGCAAGGTCGATCGCCGCGGCAAGGCCTACGGGACCGGCCCCCACGATCACCACCCGGTGATGCGCGGGCTTGGCTGCGTCCTGATCGGCGCTGCGGGTATAGGGATACAGCGGAACCTCGAAAATCTTGTTCATCAGTCGTCCTTTCGCAAAAGCGCCCATGCGGACCAGACCGCCGAGCCGCCAAAGAATGTGCCCGCGATCAGCACCACCTCGACCATGGCGATGCCGCCGAAGCCGCGGGTGAGAAGGGCAAAGACCATCAGCCCCAGCCCGAAGACCGAAACGGCAAGGCGCAGCTTCAACTCGCCCCGCGAGGGTCCGTATCTGCCTGCCACGCCCGATCCCTCAGCCCTGAAGCGCCTCCCACATCTCGAGATCGCGCTGGGCGGTCCAGATGCGGGGCGTGTCGATGCCGCGCGCCTCGTCATAGGCGCGGGCCACGTTGAAGGGCAGGCAGTGTTCATAGATCGCGTAATCCTTGAACTTCGGATCGCAGGCCGCGCGCACGGCGTCCCAGGCCTCCTTGAGGCTGCCGCCACGGGCGGCCACACGGGCGGCGGCGGCATAGGTGCTTTCGACGAAATCGCGCGTGTTCTCGATCGCGGCGGTCACCATGTCCTGCCCCATCAGCGCATCCCCGCGCCCCGGCGCGATGGCATCCACCTGGAACGAGGCGATGGCATCCAGCGTATCGCCCCAATCGCTGAAATGCCCGTCGCCGCAATAGCAGGCCGAGTGGTATTCCACGATATCGCCCGTGAACATCACGTTCTGATCGGGCACGTGGATCACGATATCGCCCGCCGTATGCGCGCGGCCCAGATGCATCAGGTCCACCCGGCGCTTGCCCAGATAGACGGTCATGTCCTCGGAAAAGGTGGTGGTGGGCCAGGTCAGGCCGGGGATGCTTTCATGCCCCTCGAAGAGACGCGGGAAACGCTGGAACTCGCTGTCCCAGTCTTCCTGGCCGCGTTCCACCACCATGGCGCGGGCCTTGTCGCCCATGATCACCTGTGACGCGCCGAAGGCCGAGGCGCCCAGCACACGCACGGCGTGATAATGCGTCAGCACCACATGGCTGATCGGCTTGTCGGTGACCGAACGCACGCAATCGATCACCTTGTTGGCCAGACGCGGGGTCGCCTGCGCCTCGACGATCATCACGGACTCGTCGCCGATGATGACGCCCGAGTTGGGATCGCCCTCGGCGGTGAAGGCATAGACGCCATCCCCCACCTCGGTGAAGGTGATCTTCTTTTCGGTCATGTCGCCTTGCGATGCGAAAGCCTTGGCCATGGGTGGTCCTTTCTGATGTCGGTGCCGGGGTCAGCTGTCGGAGCCTCCGGCGGGGATATTTGGGGCAAGAAGAAACGGGGTCTACCTTGCGTAGGGGTCTTTCAAGGCGGGCAGGATCGTGCCGGTGCAGGTGCCGAAGCCGATCGTATAGCCATCGCCATGGGCCGCGCCCTGCAGCGTCAGCGTATCACCATCGGCGAGGAAGCTGCGCGTCTCGCCGGTATCGAGCGTCAGCGGCTCCTTGCCGCCCCAGCTCAGTTCCAGCAGACTGCCGCGCTGATGCTTTTCCGGCCCCGAGATGGTGCCCGATCCCAGCAGGTCGCCCGGCGTCATCGGGCAGCCGCTGGTCGTGTGATGCGCCAGTTGCTGGGCGGCGGAATAATACATCTCGCGGTAATTGGTGCGCGCGATTTCCGTCGCATCCTTGCCCTCGGGGGCAAGCGTTACGGTCAGGTCGATGTCATAGAGCATCGGGCCGGTATCCTTGAGGTGATCCAGAAGCGGCACCTCGCGCGCGGGCGTGTCCACGCGGAACGGCTCGAGTGCGGCGCGCGTCACGATCCAGGGGCTTATCGTGGTGGCTGTCGCCTTGGCCTGGAAAGGCCCCAGCGGCTGATATTCCCAGGCCTGGATGTCGCGGGCCGACCAGTCGTTCAGCAGCACATAGCCGAAGATCATCGCGTCGGCCTCGTCCACCGTCACGGGGCCTTCGCTGGCCATGCCGACCACGGCGCCCATCTCAAGCTCCAGATCGAAGCGGGCGCAGGGCGCGAAACGCGGGGCCGCGTCATCGGGGCCTTTGAGTTGCCCCCAGGGGCGGCGCACCGGCGTGCCTGACACCACGACGGATGACGCGCGGCCATTGTACCCGATCGGAATATGCAGCCAGTTCGGCGGCAGCGCATTCTCGGCCCCGCGGAACATCGTGCCCACATTGGTGGCGTGATGGCGGCCTGCGTAGAAATCGGTATATTCCGCCACCAGGAAAGGCAGGTGCATCTGGGCATCCGCCATTGGCACCAGCAAGGGCTCGACGCTCGCACGCTCTGCCGATCCATCCGCCAGAAGCTGGACCAGCCGGGCGCGCAGGGCGGCCCATGCCTCGGGGCCCAGTTCCATCACCTCGTTCCAGAAGGGCACGTCGAAGACAGGCGCATCATCGAGGGTCAAAAGCCCCTCATCCTCGGCGGCGCGGCAATCAAGGATCATGTCGCCGATGGCCACACCGCAGCGCGGATCGTCATCGCCGACGGAAAAGACGCCGCAGGGCAGGTTGTTCAGCGGAAACGGGTGGCCGGGCGCATTGGCCGAGGCCACCCAGCTTGTCATCAGGGGCATGGTCTTGGGTCCTTCCGGGGGTCAGCCGCGCGAGGTGCGCACGGCCGGAATATCAGTGAAGGGCAGGGGCGTGGAACCCCTGCCCGCAGGCGAAACGCGTCCCGCCTATTTCTTGCCGGGCGTGCCGTCGAACTTCTTCTCGAGGCTTTCCCAGCAGTCGATGTAATCGTCCTGCAAGGGGGCCTCTTCGGCGGCAAAGCGCGTCAGGTGCTGCGGAAAGCGCGTCTCGAACATGAAGGACATGGTGTTGTCCAGCTTTTCCGCCTTGAGGTCCGCATTGGACGCGCCTTCAAAGGCGTTCTTGTCCGGCCCGTGCGGCAGCATCATGTTGTGCAGGCTCATGCCGCCCGGCACGAAGCCCTGGGGCTTGGCGTCATACTGGCCGTAGATATTGCCCATCATCTCGGACATGATGTTCTTGTGATACCAGGGCGGGCGGAAGGTGTTTTCGGCCACCATCCAGCGTTCACGGAACAGCACGAAATCGATATTCGCCGTCCCCTCGACGCCCGAGGGCGCCGTCAGCACGGTGAAGATCGACGGATCGGGATGATCGAAGAGGATCGCGCCGACCGGGCAATAGGTGCGCAGGTCGTATTTCACCGGCGCGTAATTGCCATGCCAGGCGACCACGTCCAGGGGGGAATGGCCGATCTCGGTGCGGTGGAACTGGCCGCACCACTTGATGACCACCGAAGACGGCACCTCGCGATCCTCGAACGCGGCGACGGGCGTCTTGAAATCGCGCCGGTTCGCCATGCAGTTCGCGCCAATCGGACCGCGCCCCGGCAGATCGAACTTCTGACCGTAGTTTTCGCAGACAAAGCCGCGCGCCGGGCCTTCCAGCACCTCGACCCGGTAGAGCAACCCGCGCGGAATGATCGCGATCTCCTTGGGCTCAAGGTCGATGATCCCCAGCTCGGTGCAGAAACGCAGCCGCCCCTCCTGCGGGACGATCAGCAACTCGCTGTCCGCCGAGAAGAAATATTCGTCCTGCATGGATGCCGTGACCAGGTAGACATGGCTCGCCATGCCCACCTGCGTGTTCACATCCCCCGCCGTGGTCATGGTGCGCATGCCGGTGATCCATGTCAGCGGCGCGTCCGTGTGTGGCACCGGGTCCCAGCGATACTGGCCCAGGCTGATCACATCGGGGTCGATATGCGGCGCCGATTTCCAATAGGGCACGTCGATCTTCACATAGCGCTTGGAATGCTTGACCGAAGGCCGGATCCGGTAGCACCAGGTGCGCTCGTTCTGATGGCTGGGCGCGGTAAAGGCGGTGCCGGACAGCTGCTCGCCATAAAGGCCGTAATTGCATTTCTGCGGGCTGTTCATGCCTTGGGGCAATGCGCCGGGCAGGGCCTCGGTTTCGAAGTCATTGCCGAAACCCGGCATGTAGCCGGGGGTCGTGCCCTGCGGTGTGGCCGCCTGGACGAAGGAATGCGGAAGCGTGGGGCGATTCATGGGGCGTCCTCCTTTATGGTTGCGTTGTTAACGGTTGATTTTGTAACTAACAACAGAGGGAGTCTTGATGATGTCACAAAAAGACGCGTTCGATCTGCAGAATTTTCTGCCCTACCTGCTGAACCAGGCGGCCGAGGAAAGCAGCCTGGCCTTTCAGCAGGTCTACCGGGACCGCTACGGGATGTTGCGCACGGAATGGCGGGTCCTGTTCCATCTTGGGCTATACGGGCGGCTGACGGCCAAGGAGATCGGCACGCGGTCGAAAATGCACAAGACCAAGATCAGTCGCGCCGTGCAACGGCTGGAGGAACGCCGCTTTCTGACGCGTGCCCCCGATGAAGCAGACCGGCGGCAGGAATACCTTGACCTGACGGTGCAGGGTCACGCGGCCTACCGCGATCTGCACGCGGTGGCGCATCGCTATGACGCGGCCCTGGCCGATACCCTCACCCCCGAGGAGGAACGCATCCTGCGCGCCGCGCTGCGCAAACTGGCGCGGATGGCGTGACCCGGTCGGGAACGGTCAGAACTTGGGTTCGACCCCTGGCAGGTTGAGGGCC
Source organism: Paracoccaceae bacterium (assembly GCA_030758115.1). Classification (GTDB taxonomy): domain Bacteria; phylum Pseudomonadota; class Alphaproteobacteria; order Rhodobacterales; family Rhodobacteraceae; genus Seohaeicola. The sequence goes on from JANREX010000030.1 coordinate 77,510, forward strand.
TTGATCAGCTCGCGCAGCTCCTGCCGCGCCGCCACGTTCGAGATGTTGAGCTGCTTGACCCCGATATCCTTGAGGTCCAGCAAGGTCAGGCCACGCGGGAACAATTCGCGGAAGATCACGCGCTCGTTGAACCCCGGCGCCACGCGAAAGCCGATCCGCTTGGCCAGGTTGTCCAGCGCGCGGCCCATCTTTTCCTTGTTGACCATCTGCTGCGCGCCCAGGCGGTTGCGCACCACGACCCAGTCGATGGGTTTCAGGCCAGCCTGCGCGCGCAACTGCCGCGCGCCCCAGACCATTTCGGAATAGACCGACGGGCCAAGGATCTTGCGCCCGTCACCATCCACATGCGCCAGAAGGTCGAAATCGATGAAACTGTCGTTCAGCGGCGTGATCAGCGTATCGGCCAGACTATGGGCGACCTGGCTCAGGCGGGTATGCGAGCCGGGGCAGTCGATCACGATGAAATCGCTGATCGGGTCCAGCAGCGCGATGGCGGCCGACAGGCGCTGATCATAAGGGTTCTCGCCGTCCTTGAGCATCTCGGGATCGGCTTCGGGCAGGTCGATATAGACCGGTCCTGGCAGGTCCAGCCCCGACTTGGCCAGAAAGGCCGCCCGATTCTCGGCATAGCGGCCAAATGTCTTTTGCCGCAGGTCCAGGTCCAGCCCCCCGACCCGGTGGCCCAGCCGCGCCAATGCGGTGGCCACATGCATCGAGACGGTGGATTTCCCCGCGCCGCCCTTTTCATTTCCAACAACGATGATATGCGCCAAACCGTGTCCCCGCCTTCCCCTGCGACAAACGCGACCGCCTTCGGGTATTTCCCCGTTCGCAGCCACTATATGTTGTATGCCCTCTTATGGGAAGCATGGGCAAGGTCAAGCACCCAGAACGTGCCGCCGGGATCGCAATCGGATGCGATCCGCGTGACAACCGTCGATTAGGTTGCTAGGCAGCTTCAGTTAAGTGGTGAAAAAATAGGTCAAGACGTGAGAATTGAAAAAACACATTTGCCCGGGGTTCTGATTCTGACCCCGGCCCGCTTTGGCGATGCGCGCGGCTTCTTCTCTGAAAGCTGGAACCGCAAGACCCTTGAAAGCCACGGGATCGCTCTGGATTTCGTGCAGGACAACCATTCTCTTTCGGCGCAGGTCGGCACGGTACGGGGCCTGCATTTCCAGTCACCTCCCCATGCGCAGGCCAAGCTGGTGCGCTGCGGCAAGGGGCGGCTGTTCGACGTGGCCGTCGACATACGGCGGGGATCACCCACCTATGGCCAGTGGATCGGCGAGGAGCTGTCATTCGAGAACGGCAAGCAGCTGCTGATTCCGGCCGGTTTCCTGCATGGCTTCGTCACCCGCGAGCCGGATACCGAGATCAATTACAAATGTACCGATTATTACGCCCCCGAATGTGACGGCGCAGTGCGGTATGACGATCCCGACATCGGGATCGACTGGGGCCTGCCCGAAGGCGTGACGCCGCTGCTGTCGGACAAGGATGCCAAGGCGCTCTGGCTGCGCGATTTCGAAACACCGTTCGTCTATGAGGGCTGAGGCATGAAACTACTTGTAACCGGCGGAGCAGGCTTCATCGGATCCGCAGTGGTGCGCCTGGCCATGGCGCGCGGGCATGAGGTGATCAACCTCGATGCGCTGACCTATGCCGCCTGCCTCGATAATGTGGCGTCGGTCTCGGACGATCCGCGCTATGCGTTTGAACAGGCCGATATCCGTGACCGTGCCGCGCTGGACCGGATCTTTGCCGCCCACCAACCCGATGCGGTGATGCATCTGGCGGCGGAAAGCCACGTGGACAGGTCCATCGACGGGCCCGGCGATTTCATCGAAACCAACATCACCGGCACCTACAACATGCTGGAGGCCGCGCGCGCCTATTGGACGACGAAAGGAAAGCCCGATGGTTTCCGCTTTCATCATATCTCCACCGATGAGGTCTTCGGTTCCCTGCCCGCCGATCCTTCGGTGAAATTCACCGAAGACACGCCCTATGACCCGCGTTCGCCCTATTCGGCCTCCAAGGCGGCCAGCGACCATCTGGTGCGGGCCTGGGCCGAGACCTATGGCCTTCCGGTGGTGCTGACCAATTGCTCGAACAACTACGGCCCCTATCATTTCCCCGAAAAGCTGGTGCCGGTGATCATCCTGAACGCGCTGGCGGGCAAGCCGCTGCCGATCTACGGCGATGGCTCGAACATCCGCGACTGGCTGTTTGTCGAGGATCACGCCGACGCGCTGCTATTGGTGCTCGAAAAGGGCGCGCTGGGCCGCAGCTACAACATCGGCGGCGAGAACGAGCGCACGAACCTCGAACTGGTGCGAACCCTCTGCGGCATCCTGGACGACCTGCGCCCCAAGGCGGCAGGCTCCTACGCCGATCAGATCACCTTCGTCACCGACCGCCCCGGCCATGACGCGCGCTATGCGATCGACCCCACCCGCATCCGCGCCGAACTGGGCTGGCGTCCTTCCGTCACCGTCGAAGAAGGCCTGCGCCGCACCGTGCAATGGTATCTCGACAACGAGGCGTGGTGGCGCCCCCTGCAAGAACGCCACGGCGTCGGCCAGCGGTTGGGGATCAAGGCATGATGCGCGTTCTGGTTTTCGGGCAGACCGGACAGGTCGCAACCGAACTGGCGCGGCAAGCCGCGTCCGACATGGTCATGACCTGTCTGGGCCGCGACCGCGCGGACCTCTCGGACCCTGCCGCCTGCGCCGCCGTCATCGCCGCCTCTGACGCCGATGTGGTCATCAACGCTGCCGCCTATACCGCCGTGGACCGCGCCGAATCCGAAGAGGATCTGGCGACCACGATCAACGGCACGGCGCCCGGTGCCATGGCCGCCGCCTGCGCCGCGCGGGGCATCCCCTTCCTGCATGTCTCGACCGACTACGTCTTTGACGGCAGCGGCACGCAGCCATGGCAGCCCGATGACGCCACCGGCCCGCTGGGCGCCTATGGCCGCTCCAAGCTGGCGGGTGAACAGGCCGTGCGCGCGGCAGGTGGCCCGCACGCGATCATGCGCACCTCCTGGGTCTTTTCGGCCCATGGTGCGAATTTCGTCAAGACCATGCTGCGCCTGGGGGCCGAACGCGAGACACTGACCATCGTGGCCGATCAGATCGGCGGCCCGACGGCGGCTGCCGATATCGCAGCGGCCCTGCTGACCATGGCGCGCGCCTTCCATGCAGGCAAGGGGACCACCGGCACCTATCATTTCAGCGGCGCCCCCGATGTCAGCTGGGCCGATTTCGCGCGCGAAATCTTCGCGCAGGCAGACCTGACCTGCGCGGTGACGGATATTCCCACCTCGGCCTATCCCACACCGGCGCGCCGTCCGGGCAATTCCCGGATGGACTGCACAGGCTTGACCCGTGATTTCGGTATCGAAAGGCCCGATTGGCGCGCCAGCCTGGCCAGTGTAATGAGTGACTTGAAGGAGAATTGAGATGACGCAGCGCAAGGGTATCATCCTCGCAGGGGGATCGGGCACGCGGCTCTATCCCATCACCATGGGCCTGTCCAAGCAGCTTCTGCCGATCTACGACAAGCCGATGATCTACTACCCGCTCAGCGTGCTGATGCTGGCGGGCATCCGCGAGATCGCGATCATCACCACCCCCGAGGATCAGGACCAGTTTCAGCGCCTGCTGGGCGACGGTGGGCAATGGGGCGTGTCCTTCACCTATATCACGCAGCCTTCGCCCGACGGTCTGGCCCAGGCCTATATCCTGGCCGAGGATTTCCTGGCCGGTGCCCCCTCTGCGATGGTGCTGGGCGACAACATCTTCTTCGGTCACGGGCTGCCTGAACTGCTTGAAGAGGCGGACAGCCATGCCGTCGGCGGTGCCGTCTTCGGCTATCGCGTCAGCGATCCCGAACGCTACGGCGTGGTGCATTTCGATGCCGAGGGGCGTGTCGTCTCGATCATCGAGAAGCCGGAAAAGCCTGCGTCGAACTATGCGGTGACGGGGCTTTATTTCCTTGACGGCACCGCGCCCGAAAAGGCCCGGCAGGTCAAACCCTCGCCGCGTGGCGAGCTCGAGATCACGACGCTGCTGGAAATGTACCTGGCCGACGGCACCTTGTCGGTCAAGCGCATGGGTCGCGGCTATGCCTGGCTGGACACCGGCACCCATGGCAGCCTTCTGGATGCGGGCAATTTCGTGCGCACCCTGGAAAAACGCCAGGGCATGCAAACCGGCTGCCCCGAGGAAATTGCCTTCGACAAGGGCTGGATCACCCGCGAGGCGCTTGAGGCGCTGGCGGCGAAATTCGCCAAGAACGATTACGGCAAATACCTCAAACGGCTGCTGGACTAACCCGATCTTAAGGCACGGCTGGCAAGGTGCAGGCTCGGGCTTGCGTCTTCATGCCATGATTGTCGGAATCGCCTGCCGCGTTGCGGCGGCGGGTGATCCCGCCTGATCCGTCCTGGTACTGACGACCCTGCCGTTCAACGGTTTTGGGGGTACTGTCATGGCGACGGGACAGACGATGCTGATCACGGGCGGGGCGGGCTTCATCGGATCGCGCCTTGCGATTGCGCTGGCCGCGCGGCACCGGGTGCACGTCTTCGACAATTTCGCGGCTCAGGCGCATCCTGCCCCCGCCACGACCCGTATCGCCCTTGCGCGGGCAGGGGTCAGGGTGATCACCGGCGACATGCGTGATCCTGCCGCCCTTGGCGCGGCCATGGCCGATACACGGCCCGATGTGATCCTGCATCTGGCGGCCGAAACCGGCACCGGGCAATCCTTCAGCCAGCCTGCCCATTACGTCCAGGTCAACGTGCTGGGCACCGCCCACCTGGCTGAGGTTGTGCGCCGCCACGCCCCCGGCTTGCCACGGCTGGTGCTGGCCAGCACGCGCGCGGTCTATGGTGAAGGGGCCTGTATCGACGAAAGCGGTCGGCGCGCGCAGGCCGTTCCGCGCCGGTCGGACGATTTGGCGCTGGGACGTTTCGGTTTGCAGGGGCGTGACGGGCAACCGCTTGCGGCTGTGCCCACCGATGCCGATTGGCCGGTCGCCCCCGCCTCGATCTATGCCGCGACCAAGCTCATGCAGGAGCATCTGCTCCGGCAGGCGTTCTGGGGCAGCGCGACGCAGGTGGGCATTCTGCGTCTGCAGAATGTCTATGGTCCCGGCCAGTCGCTGGACAATCCCTATACCGGGGTCCTGTCCATCTTCTGCCGCCAGATCCTGGAGGGGCGAAACCTTGCCATCTTCGAGGATGGGCAGATCACGCGCGACTTCGTCATGATCGACGATGTGGTGCGCGCCTTCGTCATGATGGCCGAAACCCCCGTGATGCCGCAACAGACACTTGATATCGGGTCAGGGCAGGGCATCACCCTGCTGGATGTGGCGCGCCGCTTGCTGCTCTGCCTGGGCGCATCCCGCGACAGGCTGCGGGTGACCGGTGCCTACCGCCCCGGCGATATCCGCCATGCGGTGGCCGACATCAGCCGCGCCACGGCACAACTGGGCTGGACACCGCGCGTCCCGCTTGATGCGGGCCTCATGGCGCTTGCGCGATGGTCTGGCCGGCAGTTGCGCCACCCCGCCGCCAGGGCCAGCGCCTGAGCAGTGGGCCGCGGATCGTGATGCCCTGTCCCGAACCGACAGCGGATGCCCGGCAGATCCCGCCAGCGGGCATGCCCGGCTGCGATCTGCTGGTGGGCCTGCTGTCCTTTCCCAAAAGCGGAAATACATGGCTGCGCGCCATCCTGGCCGGGATCATCGGCCTGCCGACCGACAGGGGGCGGATGGCCGAATACCTGGTCGACATCCACATGGGCCAGCGCATCGGTCAGCGGCCCTGGCGCTTTGCCGGCAGGACGTGGTGTTTCTACAAATCCCACAACATGGACCCCTGCGTGGTGCAGGACGGGCGGGTGATCCATCCCGACCGCATTCTCTACATCTATCGCCACCCGCTGGATGTCTTCACCTCCTACCTGAATTACCTGTCCGGCAACGTCACGGCCCTGTCCGGCAAGGTTTTCGGCTTTGCCTTCGACCGGGTCGAGGATCTGACACCCGACCAGATGGAACAGCTTTTCCGCAGGTTCCTGATCCACGGCACCTTCGATCCGCGCGCCGCCAACCCCTTCGGCAACCTGTTCGACAGCATCGACCGGTTCAGGACGCTCCAGGCCCAAGGGCAACCCGTGCACCTGCTGCGCTACGAGGATCTGAGCGATGATTTCGACGCCACCGTGCAAGGGATCTGTGCCTTTCTCGAATTGCCCCTCGACCCCGGCGCGATGGAGCGGATCCGCAAGTCCTCGGACAGGCTGACCAGTGGCGATGGGCGGTTCTTCTGGAAACGCAAGGTCGGCACCCATGCAAGCTATCTCAGCGCGGCACAGATCGACCGGTTCTGGGATCGGCATCATCACCGGATGAGGGCGCTGGGCTATGCGCGCTGATGCGACCGGCGCCCCGGCAGCAACGGCCTGCGTGGCCGCGATCTACGTGATCCGACACCGCACCGAAGCCATGGCGCATGTCCGCCTGGCGCTGAGGGAACTGATGGCGATGGTGCCCCATCTTCTGATCGTGACGGATCAGGCGGCGCTGGCACACACGGCAGACGCCCTGCGGGATCTGGACCCTGAGGGGCGCATGCGCCTTGTCGGGTGCAACCGCGATCGCTCGATCCTGTCGGCCTATCGCGCGGGCTTGCGGGCGCTGGCGGGGCAGGGCGTGCCGCGCGGCGCGGTGATCCTGACGGGGTATCACGTCTTCGGCCCGATCCGCCCCGGCGGCTGGCAGGGGTTGCCGACGGATGCCGATCTGCTGGTGCCCTACTGGCACAGGGCCGCCGGGGATCCGCGCCTGCAACATCGTCCCGACATGCCCGCGCGCCTGCCTTGCCTTGATCTGGCGATCCTGTCCGCCGATCTGCGGGATGACCCGGCCATGACACGGGTCTGGGACAGCCTGCCGCCCTTCACCGACAGCTGGGACGAGGTCGAGCGTGGGCTTGTGCCGCTGGCGCGCGTCCTGCGCGACACGGGCCGGCGCATCGCCTATGCCCTGCCCGAAGACGCGCTGGATACCGTCGATCCCCGCCATTGCGAGGTGGACAGGCTGGTGGCGCTGGGTGCCCCCTGCCTGCCCCTGTCGATCCTGACGCTGGATCCGCTGCTGCATGACCTGAACGGCATCGACCTGCGCGCGGCTCTTGACCGGCTGCGCCCCCTGAACCCCGATCTCTACCGCGCCGTGATCGCCTTTGCCTGCGCGCGGGTGCCGCTGCGCACCTTCACCACCATCGCCGATCAATACGAGGTGCTCAGCCCGCATTACCCCTCGGATCGCGTGGCCTGGGGCTTCGGGCGCGTCGCCGTCTTCATTCACGCCTACTATGCCGCAATGATGCCCGAGTTCTGGGAAAGGATCGCCTGCTTTCCCATGCCTGCGCATCTGTTCATCAGCACCGCCTCGGCGGATGACCAACGCGCCATCGCGGCCTTTCTGGACGCGCAAGGCTGGCCGCGCGCCGACCGGACCATACGCCTGGTCGACCAGAACCGGGGCCGGGACATGTCCGCGCTGTTCATCACCTTTCGCGATGTGGCCCTTTCGGGCGATTACCGGATCGGGTTGCGCCTGCATTCCAAGCGCACGCCGCAGGTTTCACCGCAGGTGGCGCGCGGCTTCAAGGCGCATCTCTTCGACAACCTGCTGCCATCCCCGGCCGCGATCCGCCAGATCCTCGACCGGTTCGAGGACGAGCCCGACATCGGCGTCATGATCCCGCCCGTGATCCATCTGGGGTTCGGCACCCTGGGCCATGCCTGGTATGCCAACCGCCCCGCAGCGCAGGACCTCTGCGCGCGCCTGGGCCTGCCCGTCCCGTTGGACGCCCATACCCCCGTCGCGCCCTACGGCACGATGTTCTGGTTTCGCATCGACGCGCTGCGCCCCCTGTTCGAACATCCCTGGCGGTGGGAGGATTACAACCCCGAGCCCAACCACGTGGATGGCGGCCTTGCCCATGTGCAGGAACGGCTGATCGGCTATGTCGCGCAATCTGGCGGGTTCCGCGTGCTTCAAGTGATGTCGCCCGCGCAGGCCGCGCGCAACTATGCCCGGCTGGAATACAAGATGCAGCTTTTCGCCGCGCGCCTCGCCTCGCATCACCTTCTGGATCAGATGGCGCAGCTCGATCGCCTTGCCGATACATGGCCCCTGCGCCTGCATCGCAGGCTTGCGGCGGCATACGGGCTGATCATCCGCCGCTTTCCGGCCGCCCGGTCGAGTCTGCGGCCATTGGCACGCGGCATCTCGCGCCTGCTGGCCCCCGCGCATCGCGGCTGACCGCTGTGCGCCATGCAAAAACGCCGCCCCGAGGGGCGGCGTTTTCTGTCGTGTTGCACAAGGGGATGGGATCAGAAGCCCAGGCCCGCGTACTTGTTCTTGAACTTCGACACACGGCCGCCGGCATCCATCAGGCGGGTGCCGCCACCGGTCCAGGCCGGGTGCACGGTGGGGTCGATGTCCAGCGCCAGCGTGTCGCCTTCCTTGCCCCAGGTGGAGTGCATCTGGAAGGTGGTGCCGTCGGTCATCTTGACGGTGATCATGTGATAATCGGGGTGGATGTCTTTTTTCATCGTGCCGATCCTTATGCTTCAGCGCCCGAACCGGGCTTGTAGTTTGCGACTTCGGCGATACGGGCGGATTTGCCGCGACGCGCGCGCAGGTAATACAGTTTCGCACGACGCACGCGACCACGGCGCACGACGGTGATGCTGTCGATGTTGGTCGAATAGAGCGGGAACACACGTTCCACACCTTCGCCAAAGGAAATCTTGCGGACCGTGAACGAACCGGCAATGCCCTTGCCGTTCTTGCGGCTGATGCAGACGCCTTCGTAGTTCTGCACGCGCGAGCGGGTGCCTTCGGTCACTTTGTAGCCGACGCGAATGGTGTCGCCGGCCTTGAAATCGGGAATCTCTTTCCCGAGGGCGGCGATCTGTTCCGCCTCGATCTGTGCGATCAGGTTCATCGCATTGCTCCTATATGCTTGCGGTTTGTCCCGCAAAGTTTGCCACAACCCCAGAGCTCTTGGTCTTCAACCGGGTCCGCCTGCCGAAAGATCGGTGCGCCCGCCAGAGATCGGATCGTCGTTCCTTGGTTCTGCACCCCTCCCGTTATCGACCCCGAAGAAGGCGGCCATGGGAAAAAGCGACAGGTCCGATAGACTCAGCAAGTCCCGGACGCGCGGGTCATACCGGGCTGCGCCTGCTTTGGCAAGAACCGAATGGGGCGGATCAGCCCTGTGTCTTGCCCTTGTCGGTCTCATGGGCCTGCCACAGATCGGGGCGCCGCTCTTGCGTGATCGCCTCGGATTGCGCGCGCCGCCAGGCGGCGATCCTGGCATGGTTGCCCGACAGCAGCACCTCGGGGATCGCGCGCCCCCGCCATTCCGCGGGCCGCGTGTATTGCGGATGCTCCAGCAACCCGTCCGAAAAGCTTTCCTCCTCGGTCGAGGCGGCATTCCCCAGAACCCCCGGCAACAGCCGCACGGTCGCGTCGATCAGCGCCATGGCAGCGATCTCGCCCCCGGTCATGACGAAATCGCCCAGGCTCACCTCTTCGATGTCATAGGCCTCAAGCACGCGTTCATCCACACCCTCGAACCGCCCGCACAGCAGGGTCACCCCATCCGCCGCCGCCAGTCGACGCGCCATGGCCTGCGTCAGGGGCGCGCCGCGCGGGGAAAGGTAGATCACCGGCCAGCGCCCGCGCGCGGCCAAGGCCGCCTCGTCCAGCGCATGGCCCAGCACATCGGGGCGCAACACCATGCCCGCGCCACCGCCCGCGGGCGTGTCGTCGACATTGCGATGCTTGCCTTCACCGAATTCACGCAGATCAATCGTCCGCAAGGACCACCGCCCCTCGGCCAGCGCCTTTCCGGTCAGGCTCTCGCCCAGAACACCCGGAAAAGCCTGCGGCAGCAAGGTGATCACCTGCGCCACCCATGCCCCCGCCAGATCCGGACTTTCCGTGATCAGCTCGCGCGGGCGCAGCGATGCCCTGATGGACATGCGGCCATGGGATTTGGACGGGCTCGGGTTTTGCGGGGCAGGGCCCTCGGGATCGGGTTCTTGCGTCATGCCCGTCCCATAGCGGCTTTTCCGCCGGTGCAAAAGATGCCCGATTGCGACAGCTATCCCGCGGCCCCGGGCCAGGGCCAACAGCAGCATGGCCGGAAGCGGCGGGGGACGCTTCGCGGCACCCCGAGAGGGATCTGGCAGTGTTGTCACCTTAATGGGCCTGGGCGGTGTCGATGCAGACAGAGAAAATCAACGACAGGCGCCACCGGTTTCCCCCAGATCATTGCTCATGCTGTCTGGCTCTGGCGTGCGGGTGTTCAATACGGCGTCGTACTTGAGGAAATCCTTCAATCGAGGCGAGACAAGCGCGCAATGCAGGGCTTCCGTTCGCCGGGGGCATTGCGCGGGACAAGGTGCGCTAGAACAACCCCTCGGGCGGGTCCGCGATGATGCGGCCCGAGGCCAGATCGACGGTCGGTACCGCCTCCAGCGTGAAGGGCAGCAGCACCGTGTCGGACGATCCCGGCACCTGTACCTCGAGGATGTCACCCGCACCGTGGTTCAGCACGGCCTTGACCCGGCCCAGCGTGGTACCGCCCGTATCCAGCACGGTCAGACCGATCAGATCGGCATGGTAATATTCATCGTCCGGCAGGGCGGGCAGACGGTCGCGCGGCACGAAAAGCTTCACGCCCTTCAGCGCGTCGGCCTCCTCCTTCGTGTTGACGCCCGACAGCCGCACCAGCAATCCATTCGGCAACTGCCCGGCCAGCGCCACATCGAAGGTGCGGCTGCCATCCTCGGTCGTCAGCGGGGCATATTCCCCGATCGCCAGCGGATCGGCGGTAAAGCTTTTCAGCCGCACCTCGCCCTTTACCCCGAAGGCACCGGCGATGGCCGCCACGCAGATCAGATCGCTCATCTCGAACCTCGTTCTTCGTTGTTTCAGCGCGTCTCGATCACCAGGGTATCGCGCCGGACCTCCCAGCCCTGGCGTTCCAGCTCGGGTGTCTCGCTTTCGGCTTCCGGCCAGCCCACACAGAGATAGGCCACAAGCCGCCAGCCGTCGGGCGTGTCCAGATCCTGCGCCAGCCGCGCCGGATCGAGGATCGACACCCAGCCCAGGCCCAGCCCATGCGCCCGCGCCAGCAGCCAGAACTGCATGATCGAGGCGACAACGGAATAGCGGCGCATCTCGGGCATGGTTCCCGCGCCAAGCCCATGACCCGTGTCAGTGCCTTCGTCGCAGTAGACCGCCAGATGCACCGGCGCCTCGCGCATGCCCGACAGCTTGAGGCCGGCATAAAGCGCCGCCCGTTCACCATCATAGCCGGCCAGCGCCTGCGCATTGGCCGTCTCGAAGTTCTCAAGCGCCGCCGCGCGTGCCGCCGCGGTCTCGACCCGGATCAGCCGCCAGGGCTGCGACAGCCCCACCGAGGGCGACAGCACAAATGCATCGAGGCAATGCATCAGCATTGCCTCGGGCACCGGGTCGGTGCGAAAGCGCCGCACATCGCGGCGCCAGCGCATCAGCGCGGTCAGTCGGTCCTGGAATGCCTTGTCGAAATCCTGCATTCCCGGCCCTCCCGGCCTTATTCCTCGGCTGCAGCCTCTTCGGCGGGTGCAGCGGCCTTGGCGGCCTTCTGCTCGGCGCGGTCCTTGGCTTTCTTGCCCGGCTCACCCTTCTTGGGGTTGCTGCGCTCGGTCTTGGGGGTCACGCCTGCGGCTTCCAGCATGCGGGCCACACGGTCAGTGGTCTGCGCGCCCTGGGCCAGCCAATGCTTGACGCGGTCGATGTCCATCTTCACGCGGTCTTCGCTGTCTTTCGGCAGCAAGGGGTTGTAGGTGCCCAGCTTCTCGATGAAGCGGCCATCGCGCGGCATGCGGCTGTCGGCAGCCACGATGCGGTAGAAGGGGCGTTTCTTGCTGCCGCCACGGGCCAGACGGATTTTCATTGCCATGTCAGTATTCTCCTTTGGATGGCTTGGTCTGGCGGGGTGTCCCGCCATATTGCTTTGTTATTGTTGGTGTTTCTTGTGGTGTTGGATGACTTCCTGAATGATGAACTGCAGGAAGGCCTTTGCGAATTCCGGGTCCAGATCAGCGTCCATTGCCAGCTGTTCCAGCCGTGCAATCTGGCGCGCCTCGCGATCGGGATCGGATGGGGGAAGGTCGTGCTGCGCCTTCAGGCGCCCCACGGCCTGTGTGTGCTTGAAGCGCTCGCCCAGCGTATAGACAAGGATCGCGTCCAGCCGGTCGATCGAGGCGCGATGCTCGCGCAGGATCTCGGCGGCGCGTGCGGCGGTGGTCTGTGTCATGCCATTTCCTCCATCTTGGGGTGGCGATAGACGTGACAGTGTTTGTCCAAAAGCACAGTCTCGCGCTCAAACGCCGCCCCCAGGCGTTCGGCCAGGCGGATCGAGCGCGCATTGCGAGGGTCGATATAGGAAATCACCCCGTTCAGGCCATAAGCCCGCGCGCCATGCGCCCGCGCCGCACTGGCCGCCTGATAGGCGAGTCCACGCCCCTCGAAACCGCCCCAAACCTGCCAGCCCAGTTCCGGCTCGTCCCATCCCTCGCGGAAGATGAAGCCGCACACGCCGACTGGCTGCCGATCCAGATCGATCACCCACATGCCATAGCCGCGCAGCGCCCAATGGCCCAGGTTGCCCGAAATCAACCGCCACGCATCCGCACGCGACAGCGGCCCGCCGACGAATGCGCTTCGCTCGGTCGCATAGAACGCGGCCAGCGGCTCCAGATCGCTTTCCTGCATGGCGCGCAGGCTGACATCACCAGCCTCCAGCGTCGGAATCTCGAAGACGAACCGCGTCATGCGTAGGCCTCCACCGATCCGTCATTGTCATTGTCCAGCGATTCCGGGCCGGGATGCCGATAGAGCATCTCCTTGCCCATATAGACATTCTGATAGGTCCGCTCCAACCACGCGCCCAGCCGCTCGGCCAAGGCGACCGAGCGGTCATTGCCCGGCACGATATTCGAGGTCAGCGTCATGAACCCCAGCTCGGTATAGGCCCATTCACGGGCGCGGGTCGCCGCCTCATGGGCGATGCCGCGCCCCTCGAACCCGTCGAACAGCGCCCAGCCCAGTTCAGGTTCCGGCCATCCGTCGGGGTTCCAGATGCCGGTGATGCCGGCCACCTTGCCGCTCTCGCGATCTTCGATCGTGAAATAGCCATAGCCGTGGATATGCCAATGCCCGACGTTCAGCCCGAACCAGCGCCACGCATCATGGCGGTTGTCATAGGACCCGAACCCCCAGGACCGGTCACGATCCGTCAGAAAGGCGATCATCGGCTCGATATCGCCATGCTCCGGCCCGCGCAGGATCAGGTTGCGCGTCTCAAGGCGCGGGGCCTGAGTCAGCGGCGCGGCAGCCTGGGGATATGCAGGGGCTTGCGTCACTTACTTCTTCTTTCCGAAACCGCTCAGCCCGCCGGGCAGCTTCATGCCACCCAGACCGCCCAGCCCGCCCAAGCCGCCGGGCAACTTGTTGCCCATCGCCTTGGCGGCCGCTTCCAGCGCCTTGGGGTCCATCTGCGCGGGATCCATCCCCTCGGGCATGCCGCCCTTGCCCATCATGCCCTTCATCGCCTGCTTGAGCATGCCGCCTTTGCCCATCTTGCCCATCTTCTTCATCATGTCCGCCATCTGGCGGTGCATTTTCAGAAGCCGGTTCAGATCCGACACATCAAGCCCGGCGCCCGCCGCGATCCGCTTTTTCCGGCTGGCCTGCAACAGGGCGGGGTTGGCGCGTTCCTTCTTGGTCATGGACTGGATCAGCGCGATCTGCTGTTTCAGGATGCGGTCGTCAAAGCCCGCGTCCTTCACCTGTGCCGCCATCTTGCCCATGCCGGGCATCATGCCCATGATGGATTCCATGCCGCCCATCTTCAGCATCTGTTCCAGCTGCATGCGCAGGTCGTTCATGTTGAACTGACCCTTCTGGAAGCGCTTCATCATCCGCTCGGCCTGTTCGGCCTCGATGGTTTCCTGCGCCTTCTCGACCAGCGCGACAATGTCGCCCATGCCAAGGATACGGCCCGCGACCCGCTGCGGCTCGAAGGTCTCGAGCGCGTCCATCTTCTCGCCCAGACCGACGAAGCGGATCGGCTTGCCGGTCACCGCGCGCATCGACAGCGCCGCACCGCCGCGCCCGTCACCGTCCATCCGGGTCAGGATCACGCCCGAGATGCCCACTTTGGCGTCGAATTCCTCGGCCACTTCCACGGCCACCTGACCTGTCAGGCCATCGACCACCAGCAGCGTCTCGCGCGGCTTGACCGCGTCGCGCACATCCTCGACCTCCTGCATCAGGGTCTGGTCGATCTGCAAACGGCCCGCGGTATCCAGAAGGTAGACGTCATAGCCGCCAAGGCTGGCCTGCGTCTTGGCGCGCTTGGCGATCTGCACGGCGCTTTCGCCCGCCACGATCGGCAGCGTATCCACCCCGATCTGCTGACCCAGGATCTGCAACTGCTGCATGGCGGCCGGGCGGTAGATGTCCAGCGAGGCCATCAGCACCCGCTTGCCATCCCGCTCCTTCAGCCGCTTGGCCAGCTTGCCGGTGGTGGTGGTCTTGCCCGAACCCTGCAGACCGACCATCAGGATCGGGGCAGGGGGATTGTCGATCTTCAGCGCGCCGGGATCTTCGGACCCTGTCAGCGTGTCGACCAGCGCATCATGCACGATCTTGACGACCTGCTGGCCGGGTGTCACCGATTTCGTCACCGCCTGGCCGGTGGCCTTGGCCTGCACCGCCGCCACGAAATCGCGCGCCACGGGCAGCGACACATCCGCCTCCAGCAGGGCGACACGCACCTCGCGCAGGGCGGTCTTCACATCCTCTTCGGACAGCGCACCCTGCCGGGTCAGCCGGTCAAAGACACCAGAGAGGCGTTCGGACAGATTTTCAAACATCTCGACGGCTCCTTTGCCCGTTGCGATATGACACCCCAGATAGGAAGGTGCCGGCCCATTTGCCAGACGGCAGCCCGTTCCGGGCCCCGCGTGTCCCATGTCCAAGGCGTCAAAACCGAAATGGCCCCCGTGGGCGCAACGCGCTGACGGGGGGCGATCCCGGGCCAAGCCCATGGGACCGGAAGTTCTGACAGACCTCCGGGATGGCGCAGGCTTTAGGCGCGCGGCCGGGCAGAGTCAAGCAGCAAGCCCCGGAACCCCGCTTTCGCTGCCCCCGCTTTCACCCTTGTCTTCGCGCCTTGCCCGCGTTTCTATCGCGATATGTTCGCTGGCGCACAGATCAGCCCCGACCGCGACCCAAGCCCAAGGAGACCCCGCCAATGGATAACTGGGACGAGATCCGCACAGCCTATCACGTGGCCCGGCTGGGGACGGTCAGCGGCGCGGCCGAAGTGCTGGGCGTGCACCATGCCACCGTGATTCGCCATATCGACGCATTGGAACAGCGCCTTGGCGTCAAACTGTTCCAGCGCCACCCGCGTGGTTACACCGCGACCGAGGCGGGCGAGGATCTGTTGCGCGTGGCCGCGGCCACGGATGACCAGTTCGCCCAGCTGGCCGGGCGCATCAAGGGGCGCGGTCAGGACGTGACGGGCGAGCTGGTGATCACCTCGCTGGCCGGCCTCGACGGTCTGATCCTGCCGGTGCTGTCCGCCTTTCGCGCGGCCCATCCCGGCATCGTGCTGCGCTACCTGACCGGCGAGCGCCTGTTCCGCCTCGAGTATGGCGAGGCGCATGTGGCGATCCGCGCCGGCGCCGTGCCCGACCAGCCCGACAACGTGGTCCAACCCTTCATCCGCATGTCCCCCGCGCTTTATGCAGCCCCCGCCTATGCGGACCGGCACGGTCTGCCCGATACCCCGGAGGATCTGACCCGTCATTTCTTCGTCGCCAATGACGATCGCGCCAACCGCGCGCCCTTCAACCAGTGGCTCTGGAACACGATCCCGCAGGACAATGTCATCTTCCGCAGCACCGACATGAGTGCGCTGGCAATGGCCGTGGTGCGTGGCATGGGCATCGGTTTTCTCAGCCAGTGGGAGGCCGACGCCCATCCCGAGCTTCTGGAAATCGCACCAGCCCGCCCCGAATGGGAGGCCCCCCTGTGGCTGGTCACCCATGTCGATCTGCATCGCACGACCAAGGTGCAAAGCTTCCTGTCCTTCCTCAAGGCTCATGCGCGCGGCCTCTACCCCGAGGCGGGCGCGGCCATCGGACCCGACGCGCCATGACCGGGCAGGCGCGCGGCCACCTGGCGATGCTGACCTTTTCGGCCCTGGTCGCGGGCAGCTTTTCGCTGGGTGTGCTGGCAGCCCCCCATATCGACCCCGCCGCCCTGACCGCGCTGCGCTTCTGGCTGGCTGCCGCCATCGTCGGCACGGCGGCGGCGCTGACCACGGGCTTTCCCCGCCGCGCCCTGCAGGCGCCTTGGCGCTACCTTCTGCTCGGCGGCACTTTCGGCATCTATTTCGTGCTGATGTTCGAAGGTCTCAAGACCGCACAGGCCGTGTCGGCCTCGGCTGTCTTTACCCTCACCCCGGTCATCTCGGGGATCGCGGGCTGGTTCCTGCTGCGCCAGGTGACCACGCCGCGCATGGCGCTGGCGCTGGCCATCGGGGCCACTGGGGCGGTCTGGGTGATCTTTCGGGCCGATCTGGCGGCGCTCGCCCGGTTCGAGATCGGCAAGGGCGAGGCGATCTTCTTCTTCGGCTGCATCGCCCATGCCGTCTACACGCCCATGGTGCGCCGGCTGAACCGGGGCGAGCCGCCGGTGGTCTTCACATTCGGCATGCTCCTCGGTGGCGGCCTGCTGGTCACCGCCTGGGGCTGGCCCGCGATCCGCGCGACCGATTGGGCCGGTCTGCCCGGCATCGTCTGGATCACGCTGGCCTATGTTTCGATCTTCGCCAGCGCCGGCACTTTCGTGCTGCTGCAATACGCCACGCTGCATCTGCCCTCGGCCAAGGTGATGGCCTACACCTACCTCACGCCCAGCTGGGTGATCGCGCTGGAATTTGCCCTCGGCAACGGGCTGCCCACGCCCTGGGTGCTGGGCGGTGTCGCGCTGACCGTTCTGGCGCTCCTGATGCTGCTGCGCGACGACGAGGCGAAAGCGCCGCTGCCTCAGTCACCCTGAAGGGGGGCCTCGCTTCCGTCCTGCCGCAGCTCCGCCTCCAGGAAACGCTCGAAAGCATCCAGGTTCACCGGTTCGAACTGCCCGAACCCCTGCATCCAGACACTGGCGGTGCGCAGCGCATCGGGTTCCAGCTTGCACCATTTCACGCGGCCGCGCTTTTCCTGCGTGATCAGCCCGGCGCCCGCCAGAATGGCCAGATGCTTGGATATCCCCGCAAGGCTCATCGCGAAGGGCTCTGCCACATCGGTCACGGCCATGTCATCCTCCAGCAACATCGTCAGGATGGCGCGGCGGGTCGGATCGGCCAGGGCGGCAAAGACGGTGTCAAGCGGGTCGGTCATGACGCCATTAAGCCCGCGCCCGGCGGATCGTCAACCGGATGGTTGAATATGCCGATCCCGCGCCCGCATCCGCCACGGCGGCTGCGACAGAGTCCCGCGCCTGTTTCTTCTTGCTATAAATATCCAATAAAACAAAGGCTTGTGCCGGGTGCCGCGCTGCGGCAGGGGTGCTTGACTCATGGCCGCCCTGCGCATAGCAATGCGCCAACCATCCATGGGGGTGCGACAGGGGGTGCTTTGGCATGACCGATCCCGATCAGCAGCGGCAACTGGCCGAGCTTGACGCAAGGATCGCGGCGGCGAAAGCGGCCCAGGCGCCCAAGCCCCGCGCGGATGAACACTACTCGCAGGCCAACCTGGCCTGGCGCATGGTGATCGAACTCGTGGCCGGTCTGGGGATCGGTTTCGGCATCGGATACGGGCTGGACAGCCTGTTCGGGACCCTCCCGATCTTCCTGGTGCTCTTTACATTGCTGGGCCTTGCGGCAGGGGTGAAGACGATGCTCCGCTCCGCGCAAGAGATCCAGAAGGACAAGCTGGCCCAAGAGGCCGACAAGACAGGTGCCCCGCGGGGCTGACGGCAAGAGGACAAGTCATGGCGACGGACGCAAATGCAGAAGGCGGTCTGGTGTTCCACCCGATGGACCAGTTCATCGTGAAGCCGCTTTTCGGTGGCGACGCGGTACATTGGTACACCCCCACCAACGCGACGCTCTGGATGGTGCTGGCGATCGTCGGCATCACCGCGATGCTGGTGCTGGGCACCTCGCGCCGCGCCATCATCCCCTCGCGCAGCCAGTCCATCGGCGAACTGGCCTATGGCTTCATCTACAAGATGGTCGAGGACGTGACCGGCAAGGACGGGGTCAAGTATTTCCCCTACATCATGACGCTGTTCATGTTCATCGTCTTCTCGAACTTCCTGGGCCTGCTGCCCATGGCCTTCACGCCGACCAGCCACATCGCCGTCACCGCCGTCATGGCCTTCGCCGTGTTCATCGCGGTCACCGTGCTGGGCTTCGTCAAGAACGGCGCGTCCTTCCTCGGCCTTTTCTGGGTGTCCAGCGCGCCGCTGGCGCTGCGCCCGATCCTGGCGCTGATCGAGATCATCAGCTACTTCGTGCGCCCGGTCAGCCATTCCATCCGTCTTGCGGGCAACATGATGGCCGGTCACGCCGTGATCAAGGTCTTCGCCGGCTTCGCCGCGATCACCGCCATCGCGCCGCTGTCGGTCGTGGCCATCACCGCCATGTACGGGCTCGAGGTTCTGGTGTCCTTCATCCAGGCCTACGTCTTTACCATCCTGACCTGTGTCTACCTCAAGGATGCACTGCATCCGCACCACTGACGCGGGATAATGAATACCGGGGCGGCAGTGTCCGCCCCGTACCCTGATCACCACCATTCCATCGTAAGGAGAAAATCATGGAAGGCGATATCGTACAAATGGGCGCATACATCGGCGCGGGTCTGGCATGCATGGGCATGGGCGGCGCGGCAGTCGGTGTGGGCAATGTGGCCGGCAACTACCTGGCGGGCGCCCTGCGCAACCCGTCGGCCGCAGCAGGTCAGACCGCGACCCTGTTCATCGGCATCGCATTTGCAGAAGCTCTGGGGATCTTCTCGTTCCTCGTCGCTCTGCTGCTGATGTTCGCCGTCTGAGCCCTGACGGAACATATCCTTACGCGCGGATGGGCCTTTGCGGCCCATCCGTTGTAACAGGCAAGTTTCCCTAGGGAGAACGACATGGCAACCGAACCGCATGGCGCAGAGTCCGCACCGGGCATGCCTCAGCTGGACTTCTCGACCTATGGCAACCAGATCTTCTGGCTGCTGCTCACGCTTGTCGTGATCTATTTCATCCTGTCGCGCATTGCGCTGCCGCGTATCGGCGCGGTTCTGGCCGAGCGTCAGGGCACCATCACGAATGACATCGCCGCGGCCGAGAACCTCAAGGCCAAGGCTGTCGAGGCGGAAGCCGCCTACAACAAGGCGCTGGCCGATGCCCGCGTCGAGGCGAACCGCATCATTGCCGAAACCAAGGCAGAGATTCAGGCGGATCTGGACAAGGCCATCGCCAAGGCCGATGCCGAGATCGCCGCAAAAGCGGCCGAGGGCGAAAAAGCCATCGCCGCGATCCGCGCCAGCGCCCTGGAAAACGTCACCGACGTTGCCAAGGACACGGCCAAGGAAATCGTCGCCGCAATGGGTGGCACCGCAGATGCGCGCAGCGTCACCGCGGCCGTCAACGCCCGGATGAAAGGCTAACCAAGATGAGACAGCTGATCCTCGTCCCCGCCCTTCTTCTGGCAGCAAGCCCGGCATTCGCGGCAGGCGGTCCTTTCTTCTCGCTGAAGAACACCGACTTTGTCGTGCTTCTGGCTTTCCTGCTGTTCATCGGCGTCCTGTACTATTTCAAGGTCCCCGGCCTGATCGGTGGTCTTCTGGACAAGCGCGCCGACACCATCCGTGGTGAGCTGGAAGAAGCCCGCGCCCTGCGCGAGGAAGCCCAGACGCTGCTGGCCTCCTACGAGCGCAAGCAGAAGGAAGTGCAGGAGCAGGCCGACCGCATCATCGCACAGGCCAAGGACGAAGCCGCGACCGCAGCAGAGCAGGCCAAGGCCGATCTGCAGAAGTCCATCGCGCGCCGCATCGCCGCCGCAGAGGACCAGATCGCATCGGCCGAAGCCGCCGCGATCAAGGAAGTCCGCGACCGTGCCGTCGTCATCGCGATCGGTGCCGCCCGCGATGTCATCGCAAAGCAGATGACTGCCGCAGACGGCAACAAGCTGATCGAAGAAGGCATCGATGTTGTGGACGCCAAGCTGCACTAAGCCGCGTCACGATCATTAGACAGAAAAACCCCGCATCGACAGATGCGGGGTTTTTTCATTGCACCTCTTGATCGCAGCTCATGCCGGATGGACCCAGCCCGGCGGGGTCAGCGACGCTGCTCATGCTCGTAGCGCTGGCGTGCGATATCCTCGTGACGTTCGGATTTCTTCTGCTCGATCAGCGCGTTTTCCACGAAAGTCAGGTGATCCTCCACCGCGCGGCGCGCGGCGGCCGGATCGCGGGCCTGGATCGCCTCGTTGATGGCGCGGTGCTGCTCCAGCAGGTTGTCGCGGATGCTGCGTTGCCGGAACATCAGTTGCCGATTGTAGAAGACGCCCTGCCGCAACAGGTCATACATCGACCGCATCATGTGCAGCATGATGACATTGTGACTGGCCTCGATGATCGACAGGTGGAAATCCGCATCCAGCAGCGCCTCATCCGCCGGGTCGCGCTTGCTATGCGCGGCCAGCATCTTGTCGAAGATCGCCTGGATCACCCGCAGATCGGTGTCTGACGCCAGACGCGCCGCGCGTTCAGCCGCCAGCCCCTCCATGTCGCGGCGAAAGCCGATATAATCCAGCACGGCTTCCTCGTGATCGGCGAACAGCCGCGTCAGCGCGGGCGAGAATGCCCCGCCCAGCACATCGGCCACATAGATGCCCGCGCCCGCCTTGCTGGTCAGCAGACCCTTCTGCTGCAACTCGGCAACCGCTTCGCGCAACGAGGGGCGCGAAATGCCCATGCGCTCGGACAGCTCCCGCTCGGACGGAAGGCGTTCGCCGGGGCGCAGGATACCGCGCAGGATCAGCAGCTCGATCTGATGGGTGACCGAGGTCGATATTTTCTCGGGCTGGACCGAACGGAAGGGCATATGTTCACCTCTGATCAATTGGTAAAATCATATGACCACGAATGATCCCCGACAACAGGGATTCTTGCGTCCTAAAGCAGCAAGGACACGACATAGGGCGCAAGGATCGCCGTCAGCATGGCATTCAATCCCATGCCGATCCCCGCAAAGGCCCCAGCGGTATCATTGACCTGAAACGCCCGCGCCGTGCCGATCCCATGCGCGGCCACCCCCACCGCAAAGCCCCGCGCGCGCCAGTCGCGAATGCGCATCAGCCGCATCAGCGGTGTCACGATCACCGCGCCGATGATGCCTGTCAGGATCACCAGCGCGGCGGTCAGCGTGGGCAGGCCGCCCAGTTGCTCGGAAATGCCGATGGCGACCGGGGCGGTGGTCGATTTGGGTGCAAGCGACAGCCAGACCGGCCCCTCGATCCCCAGCAGCCGCGCGATCCACAGCGCCGAGACGATGGCCGTCACCGATCCCGCCAGCAGCGCCGCCAGCATCGGCAGCAACGCAGGCCGGATCTGCGCGCGATTGGCATAAAGCGGCAGGGCCAGCGCCACGGTGGCGGGACCCAGCATGAAATGCACGAATTGCGCGCCCTCGAAATAGGTGGCGTAGGGCGTGCCTGTCATCCACAGCAAGCCGCCCAGCAGCATCATCGCGGTCAGGACCGGGTTCACCACCGGATGCCGCTTGGCCCGGCGCGACAGCGCATCGCCGATCAGATAGGCCACCAGCGTGGCGGTCAGCCACAGCAGCGGCTCGCGGCTGAGGTAGGACCAGATCTCGGGCAGGGGCAGGGGGCTCATGGCTGCGGTCCTTCGGAGGCTTGCGCGCCCCCGTCACCGGTCAGCCGCGCGACCGCGACAAAGACCAGAACCCCCACGACCAGCGCCAGCGCGGTGCTGGCGACCAGAACCACCAACAGCGCCGGACCCGATCCGCCCAGCACGTCAAGATGGCTGATCACCCCCACACCCGCCGGCACGAACAAAAGCGACAGATGCGACAGAAGCCCCTGCGCCGTCGGCATGACCGTATCGGCCAGCCGCGACGACAGCAGGCACCCCGCCAGCAGCAGCGCCATGCCCAGCACCGGGCCGGGTATCGGCAGGGCCAGCCCCCGCGCCAGTGTCTCTCCGGTCAGCTGGCAGATCAGCAGGATGGCAACGGCCTGGATCATCGCGGGCTCTCCCTTGGGCAATGGTTGCCGTCAGAATGCACAGGGCGCGGTCGGTTGCACAAGGACAGGATATGCCGGATCGCACAGCCTGTCGCTCTTCTCCGGTTCAGGCTTTGTTAACCGATCTCTGCGCAGATGGTGCCATGACGCGCCTGATGATCCTTTTCCCGCCGCTTTTGCTGATCCTTGCCGCCTGCGACGGCGGCAGCCCGCATTTCATGGGGATCGAACCCACGCGGGTCGAGGTGGAGGGCAGCGTTTTCGCCGTTCGCGTCAAGGGGCGGCTGGCAGAGGCCGTGCGCATCAACCCGCAATATGCCCCCCGCATGGGGCCGATCGGGGCGCGCGCGGCCCGTGCCATGGAACAGGTCAGCGGTTGCCCCGTCCGCGAGGTGCGCGGCGATCAGGCCCTGATCCTCGGCATTCTGGATTGCTGATGCGCCAGGCCTGCGCTCAGACCAGCCGACGGAACCCCAGCGTTGTCGGCCGGTCATAGCCGGGATGCGCGCTGCTGCCTGTCATCTCGAAACCCAGCGCGGCAAAGGTGACATGGTTTTCCAGCAATTCGATCCGCGTCTGCAAGCTGACCGAGGGCAGGCCAAGCGCGCGCGCCCGCTCCAGCGCCGTGTCGATCATGCGCCGCGCCAACCCCTGACCGCGCGCGGCATGGGCCACGGCCAGCTTGCCCAGGTAAAGTGTCTCGGCCTTTGGCGTCAGGATCATGCAGGCCAGCGGCTCGGTCGTGCCGTCGATCACCCACAGCTCCGCCCTTGCGGCCTCCTGCGCCAGTTCGGCGGGCCCCATCCGGGACAGCGATGACGGCGGATCGATCCGCCCTTCCATATGGGCAAAGGCCTGCGTCAGCAGCGACAGGACGGGCCGCATGTCCTCATCGGGCGCCATCCTGCGCGGTGTGGCTGGTGATACCGTTTCATCCAAGCGATTTCTCCATGAAGACGCTGGTGCCATTGACCTCATAATCGCCGAAGGCCCCGCAACGGGCAAAGCCCTGCGCCGCATAAAGCGCGATCGCCGCCTCCAGCAGGTTGCCGGTCTCCAACCGCAGCATCGGCAGCCCCCTGGCCCGCGCGACCCCCTCGATATGCGCCAGCAGCGCCCGCGCCACCCCGCGCCCGCGCGCCTCGGGGGCGACGAACATCGACTTCACCTCGCCGTAATCGCCCTTGTCCGCCAGGGCGATCGTGCCCAGGATCTGCCCGCCATCCTCGGCCACGCAGAACGTGATCTCGGGCACCCGCAGCGCATCGACAGACAGATAGTGATTGTCCTCGGGCGGAAAGAGGCTTTCCATCAGGGCATGGCTGGCCTCCAACAGGGCCAGCGCGCCCGGTTCGCGCGGATCGCCGGGCCGGATCTGCAAGGGCATCGTCATCGCCTCAGCCCGCCAGACCCGTGATCACCGCCACCAGCGGCCCCTCCATCGCGTCAAGACACAGGAACAGGCCCACGCCCGCCACCATGGCCCCGGCCAGGCGCGGGCGCAGCGCGCCGATGCCACCAGCCCGTGCCGCCAGAACCCCGGCCCCCAGCGCCAGCGCGTATTGCATCACGCCCAGACCCAGCAGATAGCCCGCAAAGACAGGCCCCGCCGCGCCCCCCTCGGCCCCGGCGATCCCCGTGGCGAAGGCCGCGCCATGAAACAGGCCAAACCCGGCAATCACCGGCAGGATCAGCCCCGGCACCAGCACCCGCCCCGACAGGATCAGCCCGCCCAGCACCAGCAGCGACAGCGCGATCATCCCCTCGACCAGCGGCAGCGCCAGCCCCGACAAGGCCAGCGCGCAGCCCGCCAGCATCGCGCCCACATAGGCCAGCGGACCCAACAACTGCCGCCCCGCCAGCATGGCGGCCACCCCGGCGGCCAGCACGAAGAACAGATGGTCGAACCCCAGCACCGGATGGGCGAGGCCGGACAGCAGCCCCTGCACCCCCGTCTCCATCGGCAGACCGGCCAGCGGGTGATGCGCCAGGGCCGGTCCGGCCCCCAGCAGCAGGACGGGGAAAAGCAGTCGGGCAGGCATGCGCATCATCAGGGCCTTTCTGGATGTGGTTCGTCGCAGCGTGACGCAGCGCGCCAGCCCCTGTCAACGCTGTCCTTTCACGCCAGGTTCGCCCGAAAGATCCGGCCGATGACTCAATATATTGGGGATAACTCGGCGGAAATCCCCATATCCGGTGCAAATTCGTTGACTCAAGCCCCCCAAGCCCCTCAAATTTCCGGCAAGACCGGAATCGAAAGGCGTGCCGTTGCGTTTCACCAAGCTCAGACTGACCGGCTTCAAAAGCTTCGTCGATCCGACCGATCTGCTGATCCGGGACGGGTTGACGGGCGTGGTCGGTCCGAATGGCTGCGGCAAGTCCAACCTGCTCGAGGCGCTGCGCTGGGTGATGGGCGAAACGCGCGCCTCGGCCATGCGTGGCGGCGGGATGGAGGATGTGATCTTCGCCGGTGCCGCCACCCGGCCCGCGCGCAACTTCGCAGAAGTGTCGCTGGTGCTGGACAATGCCGAACGGCTGGCCCCCGCCGGGTTCAACGACAATGACCAGTTGGAAATCACCCGCCGCATCACCCGCGATGCTGGCAGCGCCTACAAGGTCAACACCAAGGATGTGCGCGCGCGCGACGTGCAGATGCTCTTTGCCGATGCCTCGACCGGCGCGCATTCACCCGCGCTTGTCCGGCAGGGCCAGATCAGCGAGCTGATCAACGCCAAACCCAAGAACCGCCGCCGCATCCTCGAAGAGGCCGCCGGGATCTCGGGCCTCTACCAGCGCCGCCATGAGGCCGAACTCAAGCTGAACGCGGCCGAGGCGAACCTGCTGCGCGTCGATGACGTGCTGGAACAGCTGGCCGCGCAGCTTGCGCAGCTGGAACGCCAGGCCCGGCAGGCGCAACGCTACCGCGCCATCGGCGATGAGCTGCGCCGCGCCGAGGGCCTCTTGCTCTATCGCCGCTGGAAAGAGGCCGATGGCGCCCGCGCCACCGCCGAGGAAGACCTGCGCGCCCGTGTCACCCATGCCGCTCAGGCCGAAACCGCCGCCCGCGCCGCTGGCAAGGCGCGCGTGGCGCGTGACGATGCCTTGCCCCCCCTGCGCGAGGAAGAAGCGATTGCCGCCGCCGTCCTGCAACGGCTGCAGGTGCAGCGCGACACGCTCACCGATCAGGAAACCCGCGCCCGCCAGACGATCGAGACGCTGAAGGCCCGGATCGACCAGCTGACCCGCGACATCGAACGCGAGGCCGGGCTGAACCGTGACGCGGGCGAAACCATCGCGCGGCTGGAATGGGAAGCGCGCGAACTGGCCAAGGCGGGTGAAGGCCATGCCGACAAGCTGGAAGCCGCCGCCGCCGCCGCCCGCGAAGCCGCCGAGGTGCTGCAGCAGCGCGAGGCGGATCTGAGCCAGCTGACCGAGGATGTGGCCCGTCTTGCCGCGCGCCACCAGTCTGCCCATCGCCTGCTGGAGGACAGCCTCAAGACCCGCGCCCGCAGCGAGGCCGAGGCAACACGCGCCCGCGAGGCCGTGGAGGCGTCCAAGGGCGCGCTCGACAAGGCCATCGCCGCCTATGAAGAGGCGCAGACCCAGGAGGCCGCCGCCGTGGATCTGGCCCGGCGCGCCGATGAAACCCTGCTTGCGGCCGAAGCCGCCCGCGCCCAGACCCAGGAACGCGAAGCCGATGTGCGCGCCGAACGCTCCGCCGCCGAAGGCGAGCTGAACGCCCTGCGGGCCGAGGTCACGGCCCTCGCCCGACTGGTGCAGCGCGACACCGCCGAAGGCGGGCAGATCATGGACCGGCTGCAGGTCGAACAGGGGTTCGAAAAGGCGCTTGGTGCGGCCCTTGCCGACGATCTGCGCGCCCCCGAGGTCGAGGCCGATGGCCCCTCAGGCTGGACGCCGCTGCCCGCCTATGCCGATCCCCAGCCCCTGCCCAAGGGGGTTACGGCGCTGACCAACCACGTGTCGGTCCCCGATGTGCTGGTGCGCCGCATGGGCCAGATCGGCCTTGTCGATCCCGACGATGGCCCGCGCTTTCAGCCGCTGCTGAAACCCGGCCAGCGCCTTGTCAGCCTCGAGGGGGATCTGTGGCGCTGGGACGGTTTCCGCGCCTGGGCCGAAGATGCGCCCTCGGCCGCGGCCCTGCGCCTGCAGCAGCTCAACCGCCTTGAAGAGCTCAAGCAGCAGATGGAGCGTGCGACCTCACGCGCCGATGCCGCCCGCGCCGCCCATGAAAGCCTGGCCAAGCGCCTTGCCGATCTGACTGCCGCCGACCAGGCCGCGCGCGGCGCCCGCCGCGCCGCCGACGCCAAGGTGAACGAGGCGAACCGCGCCCTCAGCCGCGCCGAGGCGGATCGCAACCTTGCCGCCTCGCGGCTGGAATCGCTGGGCCTTGCCGTGACCCGCCACGAGGAAGAGGCGATGACCGCCCGTGCCCAGGTGCTCGAGGCCGAACGCGCCGTCGCCGGGCTCGAGGATCTGGACAGCGCCCGCGCCGGCATGGAAGACCTGCGCATGACGGTCGAGGCCGCGCGCATCACCATGATGACGCGCCGCTCCACCCATGACGAGATCCGCCGCGAGGGCGAGGCCCGCACCCGCCGTTCCCAGGAAGTCACCAAGGAGCTTTCGGGCTGGCGGCACCGTCTGCAAACCGCCGAAACCCGCAGCGCCGAACTGGTGCAGCGCAAGCAGGACTCGGCTGCCGAACTCAAGGAGGCCAGTGCCGCCCCCGAGGAAATCGCCGCCAAGCGCGAGGAATTGACCAGCGCCATCGACACCGCCGAGGCCCGTCGCCGCCGCGCCGCCGATACCCTGGCCGAGGCCGAAACCGCCCTGCGCGCCGCCGAGCAGGCCGAACGCGACGCCGAACGCGCCGCCTCCGAGGCGCGCGAAGCCCGTGCCCGCGCCGAAGCCCGCGCCGACGCCGCGCGCGAAACCGTGGCCTATGCCGCCGAGCGCATCAGCGAGGATCAGGACACCACGCCCGCCGGTCTGCTGGAAAGCCTTGGCGCCGATCCCGATGCCATGCCCGCCTCGGACGCGATCGAGGCCGATGTGAACCGCCTCAAGCGGCAGCGCGACGCGCTGGGCGCCGTCAACCTGCGCGCCGAGGAAGACGCGGCCGAAGTGCAGACCGAACATGACAACCTGGCCGGCGAAAAGGCCGACCTGGAAGAGGCGATCAAGACCCTGCGCACCGGCATCGCCAGCCTCAACCGCGAGGGGCGCGAACGTCTGCTGACCGCCTTCGAACAGGTCAACAGCAACTTCGCCCTGCTCTTCAAGCATCTCTTCGGCGGCGGCGAGGCCGATCTGGTGCTGGTCGAATCCGATGATCCGCTGGAAGCCGGGCTCGAGATCATGTGCCAGCCGCCCGGCAAGAAACTCGCGACCCTCAGCCTGCTGTCAGGGGGCGAACAGACCCTCACCGCGCTGGCCCTGATCTTCGCGGTCTTTCTCGCCAACCCCGCGCCGATCTGCGTGCTCGACGAGGTGGACGCCCCGCTCGATGACGCGAACGTCACCCGTTTCTGCGACCTGCTGGACGAGATGTGCCGCCGCACCGATACCCGCTTCCTGATCATCACCCACCACGCGGTCACGATGGCGCGGATGGATCGCCTGTTCGGCGTCACCATGCAGGAACAGGGCGTCAGCCAGCTGGTTTCGGTCGATCTGAAAAAGGCCGAAGCCCTCGTGGCCTGATCGGCCCCGACAAAGCCCGCGCGCCTTCATCGTTCCCCAAATACTCGAAAAACGCTTGCCTCTTGCGCGTCACAACCGCGACAGCAGCGCCGCCGTGGGCCAGGCATCGGCGGGCAGGCCAAGGCGTGCCTGTTCCGCCCGTACCGCCGCGCGTGTGCCCGCGCCCAGGATGCCGTCCACCGCGCCCACGTCATGGCCGCGCGCGGCAAGCTTTTGCTGCAACCGCTTCATGCCCTCCTGGTCCAGCCCGGTATCCGGCCTGCCCGGATCGAAGACCGGCGCGCCCGACAGGCGGGTCGCGAAATAGGCCGCCGTCAGCACATAGGTAAAGCTCTGGTTCCACTCGAACAATCGGCTGAAATTCGGATAGGCGATGAAGGCCGGCCCCTTGTGGCCCTGGGGCAGGATCAGGCTGCCGCTCAGCCCCTTGCCCTGCCAGTCGCCCGACCGGGGCCGCACGCCCATCGCCGCCCATTGCTCCAGCGGCAGGGCGGTGACGATACCGCTCTGGCGCCAGTCCATCTCGGCGGGGACGGTGACCTCCTGCAGCCAGGGCTCGCCTTTGCGCCAGCCGAAATGCGCCAGCAACTTCGCCCCCGACAGCAGCGCATCGGGCGCGGATGTCTTCAGCAGCACATGCCCGTCGCCGTCACCATCCACGCCATTGGCGATGATGTCGCCGGGCAGCATCTGCACCATGCCGATCTCGCCCGCCCAGGCGCCGGTGGTGGTGGCGGGGTCCAGATCGCCCGCCGCGAACAGGGTCAGCGCATGAAAGACCTGCGGGCGGAACAGATCGGGACGGCGGCAATCATGGGCCAGGGTCACCAGTGCGTTGACCGTGTTGAAGTCACCCTGAAAGGCGCCGTAATCGGTCTCGAAGGCCCAGAAGGCCAGAAGGAGCCCGCGCGGCACGCCGTATTCCGCCTCGGCCCGGTCAAAGACCGCATCCCATTCCCGCGCTTTCGCAAGCCCGGTATCCAGCCGCGACTGGCTGATCAGGCGGCGCGAAAAGGTGGTGAAATCCAGCGTGAACACACCCTGCCGCCGATCCGCCGCCAGCACCTTGGGGTCCGGCTGCACGCCGGCGAAGAAACGCGCCACGGTGTCGGCGTCATGACCCTTCGCCTGCGCCTCGGCCTTCAGGCCTGTCACGAAATCGGAAAAGCTGCCGCCGCATCGGGCAAGGCCTTGCGCGGCGGAAAGCGACAGAAGAAATGCTGCAAGGGGCAGGGCGGTCTTGAACATCGGATACCTGTAAAATCATGCCAATTCCGCCAGAGCCTAGCAGCCCTGTCGCCGCCTTGCGATCACAACAGCGCCAGCACTGCGGCAAGGCAGAAAACCGCCGCCCAGACCCTCCAGAGAACCCGCACCGCCGCGTCGATATCCTGCGCCTGCAGGGGCTTGCGCCCTGCGGCGTTGACGAAGGGAAAATCCTGCATCCGCCCGTCATAGGCGCGCGGCCCTGACAGCGCGATCCCCAGCGCACGCGCCATCGCCGCCTCGGGCCAGCCCGCGTTGGGCGAGCGATGCAGGCGCGCATCCGCCACGATCCCGCGCCAATCGCGCCAGCCCCCTTGCGTCAGCGCGATCAGCAGGGCCGTGCCTCTTGCAGGCAACAGGTTCAGCAGGTCGTCGAACCTTGCCGCGGCCCAGCCAAAGGCCTCGTGCCGGGGCGTGCGATAGCCGATCATGCTGTCGGCGGTATTGGTGATCTTGTAAAGGATCAGGCCCGGCAGACCCGCCACCGCGAACCAGAACAAGGGCGCCACCACCCCGTCCGACATGTTCTCGGCCGCCGACTCGATCGCGGCGCGCGCCACGGCGCTGTCGTCCATCGCGCCGGTATCGCGGCTTACGATCATTGCGACCGCCCCGCGCCCCGCGGCCAGTCCGCGCCGCAACCCGTCCGCCACGGCCTGCACATGGTCCACAAGGCTGCGTTGCGCAATCAGGATCGCGGCCACGATCACCTCGACCACGGGGCCGAAAGACGCCAGCGCCGCCCCCAGCCCCAGCGCGCCCAGCCCCAGTGCGGCCATGACGCATGCGCCTTTCAGCCGCCGCGCCCCGCCCTGGTTGAAGCGCGCATCGGCCCAGCCGATCAGCCGCCCCATCAGCACCGCCGGGTGCGGCAGGCGCGACCACAGCCAGCGCGGCTCGCCCAGCCAGGCATCCAGCAGCATCGCCAGGATCAGCGTCACAGCGCGGCCTCGATCCGGGCCCATTGGTCGGGTGCGGGCAGGCCCAGCCGGATCAGGGTCGGCGACCAGGGGAAGATCCTGCTCCAGACCCGACCCTCTGCCAGCCGGGCCTGCCAGGCCTCGGCATCATCCACCGCATAAAGGCGAAACAGGTCGCATCCCCCGGTCACGGCCGCCCCGGCGCCCGTCATCAGCGCGTCCAGCCTCCGGGCATCCGCCGCCAGTCGCGCCCGCGTGGCGTCTGCCCAGTCCCGATCCGCCAGTGCCGCAGCACCGATGGCCAGCGCCGGGCCAGACACAGGCCATGGTCCCATCCCCTCGGCCAGCCGCGCCAGCATCGCCGGATCGCCGATGGCAAAGCCAAGACGCAACCCCGCCAGCCCCCAGAACTTGCCGAAACTCTTCAGGACGATCCCGCCCTCGCGCGGCAGATGCCCCAGCAGGGACCGTTCCGGCGCCACATCGCAGAAGCTTTCATCGACCACGATCAGCGGCACCCCCTCCAGATCGGCGTGGCCATGCCATCTGCCGTCCGGATTGTTCGGATGCACGATCACCCGCGCCTGATGCGCCGCGTCGGCCTGGGCGCAGACCTGCCAGCCGTGGCCCGCAAAGGCGGCGGCATGTTCGTTATAGGTGGGCTGCGGGATATGCACCCGTCCGGGTGGCAACAGCCCCGGTATCCGCGCGATCAGCGCCGATGCGCCGGGGGCTGCCAGCAGCCCCAGGTGATCCGGCACCTGCCACAATGCGCGCGCGGCATCCTCCAGCGCCTGGGCCGCGGCGCGGTCCGGCAGCGCGGTCCATGCGGCGGCGGATATCGCCGCCTGCGCCACGGGCCAGGGACAGGGGTTGATGCCCGTGGACAGGTCGATCCAGTCGGCACGCGCCCCGCCGAAACAGGCCACCGCCCCGTCAAGGCCGCCGCCGTGATCGCGCCGGGCGCCGGACGGCCGGGGGAGGGCAGCAACAAAGGCGGAATCGTTGGTTTCTTCGGTCATCGGCTGCTCCTGCATGGGGCCCATCAAGCGGATTCGCGCTCAAAGCGCAAGCAGGACAGCAAGCAGCCGCCGATGTGCCGAAGAAGTTAACAAATCCTTCGCAGTCATTAACACTTTGTTAGGTTTTGAGCGTCATCACAGTCGGCACAAGCCGGGAAGATCAGACAACCCGGCACCCCAGGGTGCGGCGGATCCTGGTGACCAGATGAGGAAAAGATGATCGTCTTGATAGTCGAGCCTGACCCGGATCTCGGGCGGCTCTGGAAGCGTCATATGGAACGACAGGGCGCCGAGGTGCATGTGGTTCAGGGTCAGGCCGCAGCCTTCGAACTGCTGCGCGCGCTGCCTGTGAACATGATCATCCTGGACCTTGTGCTGCAGGAGGGCAGTGCCCTGGCCATCGCCGATTACTCCAGCTACCGCCGCCCCGAGGCGCGGGTGATTTTTGTCACCAACACCACCTTCTTTTCCGACGGGTCGATCTTTCTGCACAGCCCCAATGCCTGCGCCTTTTTGCAAAGCAGCACACCGCCCGAAGACCT
>JANREX010000031.1 GCA_030758115.1 Paracoccaceae bacterium
TGGGACACTTTCGGGGATGGCGATGCGGGCTTCAGGCCTGCCAGCGGCCCTCGAAGTCTTCGGGCACCAGCAGGACGTCGCGGTTCAGCTCCTCGATCCGGCGCTTGCCACAGAGCGCCATGGAGATGTCCAGCTCCTTGTGGATCACCTCCAGCGCCTTTTTCACGCCTTCCTGACCCATCGCGCCCAGACCATAGACGAAGGCCCGCCCGATATAGGTGCCCTTCGCCCCCATCGCGACCGCCTTGAGCACGTCCTGCCCCGACCGGATACCGCTGTCCAGATGCACCTCGATCTTGTCGCCCACCGCATCAAGGATCGACGGCAGCGCGCGGATCGAGCTGATCGCCCCGTCCAGCTGCCGCCCGCCATGGTTGGACACGATGATCGCATCCGCCCCCACGCTCAGCGCCATCTTCGCGTCTTCCGCGTCAAGGATCCCCTTGAGGATGACCTTGCCGCCCCATTCTTCCTTGATCTTGGCGATCTTGCCCCAGTCGAGGCTGGGATCGAACTGCTCTGCCGTCCAGGCGCCCAGGCTTGAGGTGTCGGAAATCCCCTTCACATGGCCCACGATATTGCCGAAATGCCGCCGCTTGGCCGACAGCATCCCGATGCCCCAGCTCCATTTGGTAGCCAGGTTGATCATGGTCGGGATGGTCAGCTTGGGCGGCGCGCTGAGGCCGTTCTTGAGGTCCTTGTGCCGCTGCCCCAGGATCTGCAGATCCAGCGTGATCACCAGCGCCGAGCATTTCGCATCCTTGGCCCGCTGGATCAGGCGGCTGACGTAATCGGTGTCCTTCATGGTATAAAGCTGGAACCAGAAGGGTTTGGATGTCGCCCCCGCCACATCCTCGATCGAGTTGATCGACATGGTCGACAGGGTGAAGGGCACGCCGAAGCGTTCCGCCGCGCGCGCGGCCTTGATCTCGCCATCGGCGCATTGCATGCCCGTCAGGCCCACGGGGGCCAGGGCCACCGGCATGGTCACGTCCTGCCCGATCATCTGGCTTGCGGTGCTGCGGCCGGTCATGTCCACGGCGACGCGCTGGCGCAGGCGGATCTGATCGAAATCCGAGGTGTTCTCGCGGAAGGTCTGTTCCGTCCAACTGCCGCTTTCCGCGTAATCATAGAACATCTTGGGCGTCTTGCGCCGGTAGATGCGCTTGAGATCGGCGATATTCGTGATCACGGGCATGGCTGCAGCCTTTCGCAAATTTGGTTAGCTTTGGTTACCAATCGGGGCGTTATCAGGCAATCATTCATTTGCAGCGCGCCTGGGCCGGGTTAGGCTTGGCCCAAACACAAGGGGGATGCCATGTTCTTTGATGATCTGCCGGTCGGATTTCGGTTCCAGACTGCGGCACGGACCCTGCCGCTTGATGCGATCACCGATTTCGCGCGGCTCTGGGATCCGCAGCCTTTCCATCTGGATGCGGAGGCCGCCGCCGCTTCGCCCTATGGCGGGATCATCGCCAGCGGGTTTCACACGATGCTGACCTCCTTCACCCAGACGCTGGAGGCCGGTATCTGGAACGAGGCGTCGATGGGATCGCCCGGCATGACCGATGTGCAATGGCTGCGACCGGTGCGCCCCGGCGACACCCTGACCACGCGGGCCGAGGTCGTGGCCTCGGTCCCGTCCGCGTCGCGCCCCGACCGGGGGCGCACCACCATCGCCTATGAGGTGGTCAACCAGGATGATGACGCGGTCATGCGTTACACCGCCATCCATATCCTGCGCCGCAAGGCTGCCTGAGAGGCATACGCCCTCAGGCGCGATGCGCGCCGTCTGCCAGCGACCGCACGAAGGCCAGCACATCGGCGACCGGGCGGCCCTTGGCCAGTTCCGCGACAATGGCGCTGCCCACGACGCAGCCATCGGCGACCGCGGCGATGCTTTCCGCGGCCTCGGGCGTCTTGATGCCGAAGCCCACGATCAGCGGCAACTCGGTCTGCGATTTGATGCGCGCCACTTCGGGGGCGACATCGGCGGCGCTGGCCTCGGCCGAGCCGGTGATGCCGGTGATCGACACGTAATAGACGAAACCGCTGGTGTTCTGCAGCACCTTGGGCAGGCGCTTGTCATCGGTGGTGGGGGTGGCCAGGCGGATGAAGTTGAGGCCCGCCTTCTGCGCGGGGATGCACAGCTCGTCATCCTCTTCCGGGGGCAGGTCCACGACGATCAGCCCGTCGATCCCGGCGGCCTTGGCATCGACCAGAAAGCGGTCGACCCCGCGATTGAAGATCGGGTTGTAGTAGCCCATCATCACGATCGGGGTCGTGTCGTCGGTCTGGCGGAACTCTGCGGCCATATCCAGCGTCTTCTGCAGGGTCTGCCCTGCCTCGAGCGCGCGCTGACCGGCCAGCTGGATCGTTTCGCCATCCGCCATGGGGTCGGTGAAGGGCAGGCCCATCTCGATGACATCCACGCCGGCGGCGGGCAGACCCTTGATCAGCTCAAGCGAGGTCGCGTAATCCGGATCGCCCGCCATGACATAAGCCACGAAGGCTTTCTTTCCCTCGGCCTTGAGGGCGGCGAATTTGGCGTCGATACGAGTCATTGGCGGCTGTCCTTCCCTGCGATTGCCCCGATGTGCCGTAAACGCGCGGTAAACTCAATCCTTGATGCAGTCTGCGCCCTTGCCCCGCGCGCCGCCCCGGCTTAAGAGCGGAGCGTTGCAGACAAGGAGGCCGCAGATGGGTTTCAAGATGGGGATCGTGGGACTGCCCAACGTGGGCAAGTCGACACTGTTCAATGCGCTGACCCGGACAGCGGCGGCGCAGGCGGCGAATTTCCCGTTCTGCACGATCGAGCCGAACGTGGGCGAAGTGGCGGTGCCGGATCATCGGCTGGACACGCTGGCAAAGATTGCCGGGTCCCGGCAGATCATCCCGACGCGGATGACCTTTGTCGATATCGCGGGCCTCGTGAAGGGCGCCTCGAAGGGGGAAGGGCTGGGCAACCAGTTCCTGGCCAATATCCGCGAATGCGATGCCATCGCCCATGTTTTGCGGTGTTTCGAGGATGATGACATCACCCATGTCGAAGGCCGTGTTGACCCTGTCAGCGATGCCGAGACCATCGAGATGGAGCTGATGCTGGCCGATATGGAAAGCATCGAGAAGCGGCTTCAGGGGCTGGTGCGCAAGATCAAGGGCGGTGACAAGGATGCCGTGCAGCAGGATACGCTGCTGCGCAAGGCGCTGGCCGCGCTGGAAGCGGGCAAGCCTGCGCGCACCGTTCAGGTCGACGCCGAGGATGCGAAGGCCTGGCGGATGCTGCAACTGCTGACCACCAAGCCGGTGCTTTACGTGTGCAACGTGGCCGAGGAAGACGCGGGCACAGGCAATGCACTGTCCGCCCGCGTGGCCGAGATGGCTGCGGCGCAAGGCAATTCCCATGTCGTGATTTCCGCACGGATCGAGGAAGAGATCAGCCAGCTGGACGACGAAGAAGCCCAGATGTTCCTGTCCGAGATGGGGCTGGAAGAGCCGGGTCTGGACCGTCTGATTCGCGCGGGCTACGCCTTGCTGCACCTTGAGACCTATTTCACCGTCGGCCCCAAGGAGGCGCGCGCCTGGACGATCCGTCAGGGCACGGCAGCGCCACAGGCCGCAGGCGTCATTCATGGCGATTTCGAGCGTGGCTTCATCCGCGCGGAAACCATCGCCTATGATGATTTCGTGACGCTGGGCGGCGAACAGCCGGCCAAGGAAGCGGGCAAGATGCGGTCGGAAGGCAAAAGCTACATCGTCAAGGATGGCGATGTGCTGCATTTCCTGTTCAACACCTGATCCATCCACCGGCTGGCCCCGGGTGAACCGGGGGCGGCAGGGGATCAAAAGGCATGTCTGCGGACGGGGTACGCGCTGCCCCGTGGCAAATTTTAATCAATAGTACAGATTTTTCGACATAAATGCCCAAAGCAGAGAGATGCCACCTTCCGCGAAGGGTAACTTTGTAGTAACCCTGACGCAGAGGCGATGCCTTTTTGTTTGGTTCAATGTTGGAGAATGTTATGAAAAAAATTGCCCTCGCAGCCGCAATCGCCGCTGCATCGGTTACGCCGGTTCTGGCGAATGATGCAAAGCCTGCTGATGATCTGACCATCCTGTCCTCGCAGGGCGCCCCTATTGCGGGTGGCATTCTTGGCGGCGCCTCGATCACGACCGTCGTGACAGTGGCCACGCTGAGCCTGGTGACCCTGACCGTCGCAGGGGCCAGCAGCGGTACCGGCACGAACTGATCCCGATCGGATCGTGGAAAACAGAAAAAGGCACCCATTGGGTGCCTTTTTTGTTGGGCCGGCCCAAGGAGGGTGGCGTTTCAGGGGCGGAGCACCTGAAGCGACAGCGGCCCGACCAGCGTGGGCAGCCATTGCCGGGACTGGATCACCATGCCCGCCGCGTTGACGACATAGCTGTTGCGAAACCGCAAGTCGCCCGCCGCACAGTCTTCGGTCATGGCGCGACCCGTCAGCCCGCTCGCCGTCCGGGTTTGCCCCGCAACGGCAAGGGTGCAGTCCAGAACGATCTCGCGTGTCAGATCCTCGCCATCCAGCACCTGCATCACGCGCCTGGCCTGGCCGGGCTTGCCGGATCGCAGCAGCGCAAGTGTCTGATCGACCTCGGATGCCATCAGATCACGCCCCAGCCCCCGCGTTGCGGTCACAAGCCCTTGCCGCAGGACCAGCGTCTGCCGGGTGCCTGTGGCATAGGTGCGCCAGGGGCCGTTGTCGCGCACACCCACCATGTAGAAGGGCGCGGTCCCGTTCGTGGGCTGCGCCAGTGTGACGGGCGCGTTCGTCTGCGCAAGGATCACGGCCGGAGCGGCAATGCCCTGCGGCGCGGCGGGGGCGGATCGGCCGAACGACAGCGCCCCCCCCAGTTGCGCGGCGACCCCTTTGGACAGCGCGCCATAGTCGATCCTTGTCGGGTCGTTGCTGCAGCCCGCCAGTTGCGTGGCCACCAGCGCTGCTGCCATCAGGCGCGCCGCAATGGACCGGTTCGGCAAGAGATCCGCCATCCTCATCTCCAGACACGCCCCCATTTCTTTTCAAGCTCCGGCCGGTGATAGTCGCGTACCTGTTCATAAAGCCGGTCCCGCAGATCCAGGCGCGCACCACCGTCACGCGTCAGGGGGCGGACGGTCAGGTTGCCCAGTCGCCGCGAGGGTTGGCCCAGCACGTGACCGATGGGCACGGTGATCCGGAACCCCTTGTCGAATGAGCCTTCGCCGAAATCTTCGGGCGTGACATCGGTCAGGGTCGCGAAAACACCCAGCCGCCAGCCATTCGCGAATTCCCGGTCCAGGCTGACCGTTGCACCGACATCCCCGGCCAGGTAGCGGCCGACATCCAGCTGGCCGTGAAAGCCCTGTCCCAGATCGTAATAGGCCGAGACATGGCCGGTCGTCACCTCGTAGTCGCGCAGGCTGAACAGCTGGTCGAAATCGCGCTGCCGGACCTGGTTCACCTCGACCCCCAGCGCAAGACGGCTGTCCACGGGCTTCCACAGAAGTTCGGCCGAAAGGCCCGCATACATCTGTTCCAGATAGCCCGCCGACACCCGCGCATAGAGATCGCGCCCCGGTCGCATGTAATGCGTCAGGGTCAGATGGTCGATCGAGGGATCCCCCTCGCGGGCATAAAGCGCGTAATCGGTGCGGACCCGGGGCAGGGCCGAGGCGTCCAGCCGGTCGATGCGGTCCAGATTGCCCGCAAGGCGTTTGGATACGGCACCCGACAGGATCAGGTTGGGGGCAAGGCGCAGATCCGCCCGGGCCGTGGCCAGCAGATCGGCGCGCACGGGGCTGTCCGGATCGAACAGGCTGTAGCGCAGGTTCGGGCCGAAAGACCATGTCAGCGCCGGGGTGGCATCCTGCGCCGGAGTGCGGGCCGTATCCGGGGCCTCCGCGATCCGCGTGACATCCAGCAGGGCCGAGGCCGGCGCGTTTTCAAGGTTTTCCAGATCACTGCGCCGCAGGGTGATGGCCGACATGGCCATGCCATTGACCACGGGCACGATCACGAAAGTCTCGATCGATCCGGGCAGGATGCGCGACATGATCCGTGCGCTGCGCCCGATGGCCTGGGGCTCCGAGGCGTAGACCGGATTGATCAGTCGCAGGGTGGCGCGATCGGCCGACAGGGTCAGCCCATCCATGACCAGGCGCTCGCGGCTCAGCGCCTGGGCCAGTTGCGCGGGCAGGGCGTCCTTCTGTCCGCTGTCCTGCTGCCAGCCAAGATCCCGCCGTTCGGGCGCGGTGCGGCGATAGACAGGCGCCGGGGCCGTTTCAGTGCCACCCGGTGTGCCGGTGCTGCGCGGATTGGTATGCACCGTGATCTGCGCGCCGATCGTCGTGCCCTGCAATGCCACCACAGAGGCCTTGACCCCCTCGGCGATCTGGTAATCCACCCCGATGTTCCAGGCCGTCCTGGACGAGAGCAGGCCGTTCGCAACCTCTTCCGAAAAGGCATCGGATGAATATTCCGCCTTCAGCGTCAGCCGGTCATTCACCGCCCATTCCACCCCGCCAAAGGCGGCCATGTCGCCACGAAACCAGCGGTCATAGCTTGGCACGCCGCCCTGCTCCAGCAGTTCGCTGGGCCGCGTGCCGGTGCTGGCAATCGGGTTGCGGGTGCCAAGGCGCCCCCAGCCAAGACCGCCCGTGACCCGCAACTGCGGCGTCAGGCTCTTGCTGGCCACGATGTATTCCGCCCCGTAAAGCGAGGTGCCGGCGAAATCCTGCAAGCCGATGGTGACGGCCGGACGATAGCGCCCTTCGCGCAGGACCTGGTAGCGCAGATCGAAGCTGCGGTCGTAATAGGTCTGACCGTCAAGGCCGGGCAGGGGTTGGCCGCCCAGCCGTGTCAGGCCGTCAAGTGCGGCGTAGCGGAAGCTGCCAGACAGGCGCGGTGCGATCTGAAAGGTGAGCGTGCCCCGCGTGATGCCCCCGATCCGCGACAGGCTGCCCGACAATGTGGCATCCGGCGCCATCGCGGCGCTGGGCATCTCGATCAGGCCCGGTGCGCCATTGAGGTTGAAGCCGGGGATGTCGCGGGCGTCAGTCGAAAACGGAAGGTCCGCCAGGTCCTGCGCCTGCAGGGGCTGCGCCAAGGTCACGCAAAACGCCAGCACCACCGGGCCATGGCATCCTTGCGGACGCGCGCGAAGCAGCGCTCTGCCGATCATGCGACAGCCAGATTCCGCAAGCTTCATGGGACCATCCCTGTTCACACACTACACCCTATCTGCCTAGGTGAAACGCGTGATCATGTCCATGCCCGCCAACCGCGCCCCCCGCTTTCACGACCGCACTGTGCCCGCAAGCAGACAATCAGGGCCCGCCCCTTGGCCCGCGTGGGCCCAAAGGGCTGCATTGCCCCTGTGACCGGCCCGCCCGCGAGATGTGCATTCGCGCTGATTTTCCCCTTGTCCCCCGCCCGCGTGATGATTACACCCGTCCGCGGAGATGTGGCCGAGTGGTCGAAGGCGCTCCCCTGCTAAGGGAGTAGGCCCGAAAGGGTCTCGTGGGTTCGAATCCCATCGTCTCCGCCAC
>JANREX010000032.1 GCA_030758115.1 Paracoccaceae bacterium
GCGGCGCAGGCCGATGCGCCTGCGCGTGTCGTGTCGATGAACCTGTGCACCGATCAGTTGGCGATGATGCTGGCGGGGGAGGGGCAGTTGATCTCGGTCTCTCATATCGCTTTGGATCCGCTGGCCTCGCCCATGGTTGCGGAGGCCGAAAAATATCCCGTGAACCACGGACAGGCCGAACAGATCTTTGCGCTGCGCCCCGATCTTGTTCTGGCCGGTGTCTATAGTGACCCCTATACCGTGGGCCTGTTGCGGCGTCTGGGTGTCGCGGTCGTGCAATTCCCGCTGGAGCGGGATTTCGACGCGATCCGGTCCAACATTCTCACGATGGGCGCGGTCCTTGGGCGGGAAGATCAGGCGCAGGCCATGGTGGCGCGGTTCGACAGCGATCTGGCCCTGCTGCAAGCGGACAGCGGGCCGGTGCCTTCGGCCTTGCTGCATTATGCCAACAATTACACCTCGGGCGACAAGTCGCTGGCCCATGAAATCCTGATTGCCGCGGGTCTGAGCAATGTCACGGTGGATGCCGGGATGACCTTTGCCGGGTCCGTGCCGCTGGAACAGCTGGTGCTGCTGATGCCGGATCTGGTGGTGTCGGGGCAGGTCTATCCGGGTGCGTCGCGCGCCGAAGAGGTGTTGCACCATCCCGCCTTGCGCAGCTTGCGCGCGCGTCAGGACGGTGCGGCGCTGACCGATGCGGAGTGGGTCTGCGGCACCCCGCTGGTGCTGCGTGCGGTTGCGCGGCTTGTTGACATACGGAGGCGTATGCAGTGACTGCGCCGAAGCCCCTTGCCCTTGTTCTGATCCTGCTATGCGTTGTGTTGTTCGGCCTGTCGATCCTTGTCGGGCCAGCCGGGTTGAGCATGGGCGACACGCTGCGCGCGCTGTTTCTGGGCCAGGGCGAGGCTGCGACCCTTGTGATGCGCGAGATCCGTCTGCCGCGTGCGATTCTGGCGGTTCTGGTGGGCGCCTCGCTTGGGCTTGCCGGGGCTGCGATGCAGGGTTACCTGCGCAACCCGCTGGCCGAGCCGGGGCTGATCGGCGTGTCCGGGTCCGCTGCGCTGGGGGCGGTGATCGCCTTGCAGACCGGATTGGTTGCCGCATGGTGGTTGGCGCTGCCGCTGGCCGCGCTGGCGGGCGCCCTGGTTGCCGTTCTGCTGATCCTGCTGCTGGCAGGTCCGCGCGGTTCATCCCTGACGCTGATCCTTGCCGGCATCGCGGTCAGCGCCTTGGCGGGGGCCATGACGACGCTGGTTCTGAACCTGTCACCCAATCCTTTCGCCGCCAGCGAGGTGGTGTTCTGGATGATGGGCTCGCTATCGGACCGGTCATTCGACCATGTGCTGGTCGCGCTGCCGTTCATGCTGATCGGCTGGGTCCTGATGCTGTCGCTTGGGCGCGCGCTTGATGTTCTGACCCTGGGTGAGGATGCGGCGGTGACGATGGGAGTCTCCAGCATACGGACACGTATGTTTCTGGTGCTTGGCATCGCGTCAAGCGTGGGGGCGGCGACGGCGGTGGCGGGCGCGATCGGGTTTGTCGGGCTGGTGGTGCCGCATGTGCTGCGGCCTTTCGTGGGGGCGCGGCCTTCGGCGCTGCTGTGGGCCTCGGCGCTGGGCGGGGCGATCATGGTGCTGGCGGCCGACCTTGCGGTGCGCCTGATCCTGCCGGATCGCGATCTCAAGCTGGGGGTCCTGATGGCCATCATCGGCGCGCCGTTCTTCCTGCACCTGATCTACAAGACGCGGGGCGAGATCCGATGACCCTGCTTGCCATTGAAAAGCTGACCGTGCTGCGGGGCGAATGCCCTGTCGTCGATCATGTCGACCTGTCGGTCGGACCTGGCGAATGCGTCGGCCTGATCGGGCCGAACGGCGCGGGCAAGACAACCCTGATGCGGGCGGCGCTTGGGCTGGAGCGCTTCAAGGGCCGGTCCAGCCTTGCGGACATGAGCGCGCCTGATCGTGCGCGCGCGGCCGCGTTTCTTCCGCAATCCCGGCAGATCGCCTGGCCTGTCGATGTCGAAACGCTGGTCAGCCTTGGGCGTGTGCCGCATCTGCCGCGGGGCGGTGCGCTCAGCACGGCGGACCGGGACGCGATCGAGCAAGCCTTGGATCGCCTTGGTCTGGACGGGTTCCGTCAGCGGATCGCCACG
Organism: Paracoccaceae bacterium; assembly: GCA_030758115.1. Lineage (GTDB taxonomy): Bacteria > Pseudomonadota > Alphaproteobacteria > Rhodobacterales > Rhodobacteraceae > Seohaeicola. The sequence goes on from JANREX010000032.1 coordinate 2,156, forward strand.
CAACTGTCGGGTGGCGAGCAGGGGCGCGTACTGATCGCGCGCGCCTTGGCCCAGCAAACCCCGCTGCTGTTGGCGGATGAACCGATTGCGGGGCTTGATCCCGCGCAACAGATCGCGACCATGCAGGTCTTTGCGCAGCTGGCGCATGAGGGGCGTGCCGTTGTCGTGTCCCTGCATGACCTGGGACTGGCCGCGCGTCATTGCACGCGGTTGGTGTTGATGCATCAAGGGCGCGTCGTGGCGGATGGGCAACCCGAAGAGGTCCTGACGCCGGATCTTGTGGCGCAGGTTTTCGGTGTCTCCATCTGGCGGCAGGACAGTCCGATGGGGCCGGTGTTTCAGCCGATGGATGTGCTCTGATGCAGCTTTGTCTCGATCATCCCTGGCTGACCCTGGATCTTGGGCAAGAGATGCGCCTGATCAGTTGGGCACCGCATCGCGGCGGGTTTGCCACCGCACGTCACATCCTGTGGCGCGAGGTGCGCAATGCGGATCTGACCGAAGACTTCGATGTGCTGGCCTGGCTGAAGCAGGAATGCCAAGCGCGGGGCATGTCGGATGCCGTGGCCATGCTGACATCGCGCAAGATCGCGACCTTCAGCAGGGCAGAGCGCGTTGCAGGGACGGTGCGCGCGCAGGCGGTGGCGACCGTTGGGCTGTCAAATGCCGAACGCGCGGCAGACAACATATCCCCCGGCGATGCGGCGCGATCCGGTTACGGCACGATCAACATCGCCGTCATGATCGACCTGCCCCTTGATGATATCGGCCTGATCGAGGCGCAAAGCATTGCAAGTGCTGCAAGGACGGCTGCGGTGCTCGAGTCCGGTGCCATGATGCTGGATGGCCCCGCGACCGGGACTGGCACGGATTGCATCGTTGTTGCGGCACCTGCCGGTGATATGCCGTTTTGCGGGCTTCATACGCCGCAGGGCAAGGCGATTGCCGCGGCGGTCTATGCTGCTGTGCGCGAGGGTGCGGATCAATGGATCGCCGAGACAGGGGGAAAACCCTATGATCTTGGCTGAACGGTGGATCCGCCTGGGCGGACGTGGGAAGGCGATGGCAGGATGATGGACCTGGGAGTCATGACCAGTCTTATCGGGCGCGGTGGTGTCGTGATGTGGATCATCGCGGCCCTGTCGGTGCTGACGCTGGCCCTGATCCTGTGGAAGGCGTGGCGGCTGGCGCTTGGCGGAATGTGGCAGCGCGCGCAGGCTGATGATGCCGTTGCCCGGTGGCTTTCGGGCGATGACGGCGGGGCGGTGGCGATGCTGGAACGGCCGCGCGGCGTGCGGTCCCGCGTGCTGGGGCACGCCATGCGCGCCCTGCGCGATCCTGGCCTGGACCGAGATGCGGCCCGCGATGACATCCTGCGGGTGGCGCGGCGCGAACTGGCCGAGGCCCGGAGCGGCTTGCGTGCGTTCGAACTGATCTCGACCATCGCGCCATTGCTGGGATTGCTGGGAACGGTGCTTGGGATGATCACGGCCTTTCAGGCGTTGCAGACATCAGGTGCGCAGGCCGATCCGACCATTCTGGCCGGCGGCATCTGGGAGGCGCTTTTGACCACGGCGGCGGGCATGGCGGTGGCCATTCCGGCCGGTGTCGCGCTTGTCTGGTTCGAAAGCCTCGCCGATAGGCTGCAAGCCGATCTCGAGGATGCGGTGACGCAATTGCTGATCCGCGACCCGTCACGCCAGGTGCGGTCATGATCTTTGTCATCGACACCCCCCGGCCACGGCGCAAGCCCAGCCTGACCCCGATGATCGACGTGGTCTTTCTGCTGCTGGTGTTCTTCATGCTGGCCTCGCGCTTTGGGCAGGAGGGGCAGATGCCCATCGTCCTTGGTGGTGCGGTCAACGCCTATTCCGGGCCGCCCCGCCTGATCGACGTGCTGCCCGATGGCCAGCGGTTGAACGGTGTCGATCGCAGCATGGATGACATGCTTGCCGATCTGGCCGAATTGACCGCGTCGCCCAGGGATACGATCATCCTGCGGGCGCGCAACGGTGCGGAATTGCAGCATCTTGTCTCGGTCATCACGGCGCTGCGCGAGGCGGGTCATACCGCGGTGGCGGTGCTGCCATGATGCAGGGCCGCTTCCAGATATCAGTTGCGCGCAGACGCCGGGCACCTGCCGAGACCCTGGTGCCGATGATCAACATCGTTTTCCTGCTGCTGATCTTCTTCCTTCTGAGCGCGACAATTGCGCCGCCGGATCCGTTCGATGTGACCCTTCCGGGCGCAGCGGTAACCGATAGCGCCGATGCATCAGGCCCTGTCGTTCTGCATGTCGCGGCCGATGGAGAGGTGGCTTACGGCGATCTGCGTGGGGATGTGGCATTCGCGGCCTTGTTGTCAGCCGGGGAAGGTGGCCCGGAAACCGTTGTCTTGAGGGCCGACGAAGGGCTTGATGGGGCCGCATTCGCGGGCATTCTGGCGCGGCTTGCGGCGGTGGGAATCGCGGATGTGAACCTGACGGTGAACCACAGATGAAGGGGCTGTTCGAATTCACAGGCTTTGCGGGACTTGCGCTTGCGCTTCATGTGGCGGCGTTTCAGGGCCTTCCCGAAGGCAGCCAGAGTGCAGGGTCCGGGGGCGACGCGCTTGTGACCGTGGTGTCCGCCTCGGCCAGCCTGTCCGACATGGTTGCCGCATGGGATCGCCCGCCTGCGGTGGATCAGCTTGTGCCGGCGGCCTTGCCGTCGGTTTCGCCACCCGGGATGGACACACCGCCCATGCCCGCGCCGGTGCCGCAAATGCGCCCCTCTGCACCGTTGCAGCCCGCCTTGCCCTTGCCGCCAGCGCCGGATCGTCCGCTTTCCGATATCTCCTCTGCGCAGCCGGACCAGCCGCCGGTTGCCCAGGAACCGCCACAAGCGACGGTGCGGCCAAAGGCGCGACCGGAGCCTGTGCCACGTCAAAAGGCGAAGGCGTCCGCCACGGCGGCTGCACCGTCGCCGCAGCGCGCGCAGGCCAGCCCGCCCGCCAGAACCGCGGCCGGCAGTGGTGCTGCATCCGCACGCGGGACCAGCGGGCCGTCCGATACGGCCACGCTGACCGCCTCGGCGCGTCAGTCCTTGCTGGCGGAATGGGGCGGAAAGATACGCAACCGTATTGATCGCGCCAGGCCACAGGGGTCCGGGCGCGGAACAGTGACGGTCCTGATGACCGTTCGGCGCGACGGTGTGATCCAGAGTGTCAGCATCGCCCGGTCCTCAGGCCAGCCATCCCTGGATCAGACAGCCCTTCGCACGGTGCAGAGGGCTGGCCCGCTGCCTGCCGCACCGACGGCCCTGACCGATCCGTCCTACAGCTTCCGCCTGCCCGTACGCTTCGACTGACAGGGTTCAGCGGGCGGCCGCCCGCGCCGTGGCTCGTATCCCGCGGATCATGTCGGCGGCCTTTTCGGCGATCATGATCGTGGGCGCGTTGGTGTTGCCGCCAACCAAGGTCGGCATGACCGAGGCATCGACGACGCGCAGCCCCTCGAGTCCGTGAACCCGCAATTCGGGATCGACCACGGCAAGGGGGTCCGTTCCCATTCTGCAGGTTCCGACCGGGTGATAGATCGTGTCGGCCCGGCTGCGGATGTGATCCTCCCATTCCGCGTCGGTCAAGGTTTCCGGCAGGAACAGTTCCTTGTGTCGATACATGTCCATGGCCGGGGCCTGCATGATCGCGCGGGTCATCTTTGCGCCCTTGATCATCGTCTCAAGGTCGCGCGGATCCGACAGGTATTGCGGGTCGATCCCGGGGGCCGCCATCGGGTCGGCGGATTGCAGGAACACCGCGCCGCGCGAGTGCGGGTGCAGCACGCAGACATGGCAGGAAAACCCATAGCCCAGATGAAGCTTGCGGGCGTGATCGTCCACGATCGAGATGACGAAATGCAGCTGGATGTCCGGGCGATCCAGCGCCGCGTCGGTCTTGAGGAAACCCGCCCCTTCCGCGAAGGGGGTCGCAATCATGCCGGTCCCGTCCTTGCGCCATTGCAGCATGTGCCTGAGCAGATTGACGGTGCCTGTCAGACCGATCCCGAAGTTGTCCTTGTCCTTTGATTTGTAGGCCAGGATGAAATCAAGGTGATCCTGCAGGTTCTGTCCCACGCCCGGCAGTTCGTGCACCATGGCGATTCCGTGCTTCTTGATGTCCTCGGCGCGGCCAACGCCGGAAAGCTGCAGCAGCTGCGGCGAGTTGAACGCACCGCCGCAGAGGATCACTTCGCGCCGGGCCTCGACCTTCCTGTCCTCTCGTCCCTGCCGATAGCTGACGCCGGTGGCCCGCTTGCCCTGGAAAAGGATCCGCGTTGCATGGGCGCCGGTCAGAACGGTCAGGTTCGGCCTGTGCATCACCGGGTGAAGATAGGCCGCCGCCGCCGAACAGCGTTCACCGTTGCGGGCGGGATCGTGATATTGCGTGACCTGATAGAGGCCCACACCTTCGGTCTCGCCTGTGTTGAAGTCGTCGCGCAACCGATGCTGCATCTGGCTTGCGGCCTCGACAAAGGCATGGGTGATCGGGCGGGGACTTTTCTGATCCGAGACCTGCAGCGGTCCGCTGCCGCCGTGATCCGGATTTGTCCCGCGTTCGTTGTTCTCGGCCCGGCGGAAATAGGGCAGGACCTCTTGCCATGACCAGCCTTCGCAGCCCTGTGCGGCCCAGCTGTCATAATCCTTGCGATGCCCGCGCACGTAAAGCATGGCATTGATGGCCGACGACCCACCCAGCCCCTTGCCGCGTGGTTGATAACCCTTACGCCCCTTCAGGCCCGGTTGCGGCACGGTTTCATAGGCCCAGTTGCCCAGCTTGGGCCGCCCCGGCAGAACGGCCACAACGGCTGCGGGTGCCCTGACCAGCAGGCTCTTGCCCGTTCCCCCTGCTTCCAGCAGGCAAACGGTAACGTTCGGATCCTCGGTCAGACGCGATGCAAGGGTTGATCCGGCCGATCCCCCTCCAACGATCACATAGTCAAAGCCCATCCTCATGCCCCCTCCCTGACATGGTTCAAGTCAAACAGACAAGCGGCCCGGACGTCCAGAGTTCATTCTGCCCGGCGGTCACGAAGGATGAAATTGTTCCTGCGTGACCGGAAGGCGGCTGGTCAGGTCCGGAAAGCGCGATCTTGCCGGATCAGAACAGGAAATCATCCGCCGTCAGACGCAGCGCATCGAAATCCGCAAGGATCACGAGGTCCGGACCGGCCGCCGTGGTGCGGATCACGGTATCCGCGTTGAACTGGACAATCTGCAGGCCTGCGAAGCCGGTAGCCTGCGGTTGATCTGCGAAAACGATCCTGTCTTGGCCCTGTTCGAACCCCGCGATCACATCGCGCCCGAAGCCCGCGCGAAAGACGAAGTGATCCGCGCCTGCCCCCCCGGACAGCCAGTCA
>JANREX010000033.1:0-3410 GCA_030758115.1 Paracoccaceae bacterium
CCCACTATCATCACACGGGTGCGATCTTCCGGGGTGGACAGTGTGTCAATGATCTCGCCCATCATCCAAGCTGAAAGGGCGGTCGAGGCAGCGACAAGCACCATCGCCGCGGATGCCGCCAGATACTTCCATCGATGCTCATGGAAGCTTTCCAGCAGCAACCGCAGGAGAAGCCTGTCGGAGGGTAGCCGCGCAAGCAGGCGTTCGTTCCAAGGCATCTTCTGTGTCATGCGTCCGTTACCGATATTTCTCGGGCCTGTCATGCGGCCTCCCCTAGCAGCTTGGGCCAAGAGGGTCGATATGTAACTTGGCGTCCAGCCGGACATCCCGGCCCCTGGCGGGCCCTGCATCCGGTCAAAAGTGCCCATCCCGCGCCCTTATTGCAAGAGGCTGCGCCCAGGCCTGCCGCAGCGCGCCCGATCCCCCCTTCTGTACCGGCCGGAACCCGCCTATAGTTCACCCCGAATACAGACAGTGACGGGTGCGAGAGTATGGCGAAGCGGGCAGGCAAATCCCAACCTTTCAACATCCTCATCGTGGCCCAGCGCGGGCGGCTGCAATACGAGGCGCTGCTTTTCGCGGCCAGCCTGCGTCATTGCTGCCCCGATCAGGCCGCGCAGCTTTGCGTGGCGGTGCCGCAACCCGGCCCGCTCTGGCCCAATGATCCCTCGGTGATCGATGCAGATGTGCTGGCCCTGCTGGACGAGCTGGGCGCCAAGGTGATCCCCTTTGAAAGCCGCCATTTCGGCGCGGCCTACCCTTATGGCAACAAGATCGAGGCGCTATTCGCCCTGCCCAAGGGCGAACCCTTCGTCTTTTTCGACACGGACACGCTGATCACCGGCGATCTGGGCGCCGTGCCCTTCGACTTCGACCGCCCCACCGCGTCCTTGCGCCGCGAGGGGACATGGCCGCAGATCGAACTTTACGGCCCCGGCTACACGGCGATCTGGAAATCGCTCTACGACCGCTTCGGACTGGATTTCGAAAGCTCGCTCGATCCCGCGCAACCCGATGAATACTGGCAGAAATACCTCTATTTCAACGCGGGCTTCTTCTTCTACCGCTGCCCCCATGTCTTCGGACAGAGGTTTCTGGACATCGCGCTGTCGATCCGCGACACCCCGCCCCCCGAACTGGTCTGCCAGTCGCTGGATCCCTGGCTGGATCAGGTAGCGCTGCCGCTGGTGATCCATGGCCTTGGCGGCGGGCGCGACACCCTGCCGGAGGGGCTTCTCGACGGCGACGTCAGTTGTCACTACCGGCTGTTGCCGCTGCTCTATGCACGCGAAAGCGACAGGGCGGTCGAGGTGCTCGAGGCGGTGACCTCGCCCAATCGCGTCAAGCGCGTCCTCAAGGAATACGAGCCCGCCAAGCGGATGATCTACCAGGGGCGCGGCCAGAAGGTGCGCGAGATGTTCGACCGCGACGCCCTGCCGCGGCGCGAACAGATGATCCGCAACCAGATCAAGAAGGCAGGCTTCTGGATGCGCTGAAAGGCGCGTGGCGCGCATCGCTCGGATGCACGCCACAATGCATGCAGCCTATCTCAACGTCCCCCCGCAATCCGTTGTCAGGATGCGAAAATTCCCGTGGTGTCGGCAAAGCCCTTCACCTCGATCGGGTTGCCCGACAGGTCACGGAAGAACATCGTCCACTGCTCGCCTGGCTGGCCTTCGAAACGCACAGAGGGCGGGATCACGAAATCCACGCCCGCATCCTCCAGCCGCTTGGCCAGAACCTTCCAGTCCGCCAGCCCCAGCACGATCCCGAAATGCGGCATCGGCACCATATGCTCGCCGACCTTGCCGGTATTCGCCGTGGCAAAGGGCGTGCCCAGATGCAGGCTCAACTGATGGCCGAAGAAATCGAAATCCACCCATGTGTCGGTGCTGCGGCCTTCTTCCGCACCCATGATGCCGGAATAGAATTCCCGTGCCGCATCCAGATCGTGAACATGAATCGCAAGATGGAAGACCGAACGCATGCTTTTTCCTTTCCGGGCACCTGCCCGACTGTTGCCGCGCGCAGCCCCGTTGTGATGTGGCGCGCGATGTCCTACTGATTTGCGCAATCCATTACAAAAGGGAGGAGAGTTCAATGACAGATGCACCCAGCTACGGTTTCGACACGCTGCAGATCCACGCCGGCAGCCGGCCCGACCCCGCCACAGGCGCGCGCCAGACACCGATCTACCAGACCACGGCCTATGTGTTCCGCGATGCGGACCATGCCGCAGCCCTCTTCAACCTGCAGGAAGTGGGCTATATCTACTCGCGCCTGACCAACCCGACCGTGGCCGTTCTGCAGGAACGCATCGCCACGCTCGAGGGTGGCGTGGGGGCTGTGTGCTGTTCCTCGGGGCATGCGGCGCAGATCATGGCGCTCTTCCCGCTGATGGCGCCGGGGCGCAACATCGTGGCCTCGACCCGGCTTTACGGCGGCACCGTCACCCAGTTCAGCCAGACCATCAAGCGCTTCGGCTGGTCCGCGAAATTCGTCGATTTCGACGATCTGGACGCGGTCAAGGCCGCCATCGACGATGACACGCGCGCCGTCTTCTGCGAAGCGATCGCCAACCCCGGCGGCTATATCACGGATCTGGACGCGATCAGCGCGATTTCCGACGCGGCCGGCGTGCCGCTCATCGTCGACAACACCTCGGCCACGCCCTACCTGTGCCGCCCCATCGACCATGGCGCGACGCTGGTGGTGCATTCGACCACGAAATACCTGACCGGCAACGGCACCGTCACGGGCGGCGCCGTGGTCGACAGCGGCCGCTTCGACTGGTCGGCCTCGGACAAGTTCCCCTCGCTGTCCGCGCCCGAACCCGCCTATCACGGCCTCAAGTTCCACGAGACCTTCGGCCCGCTGGCCTTCACCTTCCACGGCATCGCCATCGGGCTGCGTGACCTCGGCATGACGATGAACCCGCAAGCCGCGCATTACACGCTGATGGGGATCGAAACCCTCAGCCTGCGGATGCAGCGCCATGTGGAAAACGCCGTGACCGTCGCAGGCTGGCTGGAAACGCATCCGGCGGTCGACTACGTCACCTACGCAGGTCTGCCGTCCTCGCCCTATAACGACCGCGTGGCGCGGATCTGCCCCAAGGGCGCAGGCGGCCTCTTCACCGTGGCGCTCAAGGGCGGCTACGGCGCTTGCGTCAAATTCGTCGACAGCCTGGAACTCTTCAGCCATGTCGCCAACCTCGGCGACACGCGCAGCCTGGTGATCCACTCGGCCTCCACCACCCACCGCCAGCTCTCCGAGGCCCAGCAGGTCGCGGCCGGTGCCGGGCCGAACGTGGTGCGCATCTCCATCGGGATCGAGGATGCGAAGGACCTGATCGCCGATCTGGATCAGGCACTGAACAAAGCCTCCGCCTGAACCGGACCTGAACCGGA
>JANREX010000033.1:3510-5152 GCA_030758115.1 Paracoccaceae bacterium
CCTGAACCGGACCTGAACCGGAACGGGGGCGCCGACAAAACCGGCGCCCCCCTTCTTCTTGCCCAAAATATCCCGGGGGGCGTTCAACGCCGTTGAACGCGGGGGGCAGCGCCCCCCCCACCCCGCGCCTGCTATTGCAGCGCAAACACCATCTGAACCGAGGCCGCTACCCCCACCTCGCCCGCCGCGATCGGCACGGAATCTGCGCGCATCGCGGCCATTTCCATCATCTGCGGCCGTGGCATCCCTCCGCCGGTTTCCGACAGGCTGATCACCGGCCCTAGGCTCACGCCCGCAGCCTCGGCAAACAGCGCAGCCTTGCGCCTCGCGTCGGCCACGGCCAGACGCCGCGCCTCGTCCATGGCGCGGTCCGGGTCCTGCAGGCCAAAGCTGACCCCGTCCAGCCGGTTGGCCCCGTCCGAGACAAGCGCATCCAGAACCGTGCCCAGCGCGGCCATATCCCGCAGGCGCAGGCTGACGACATTGCTGGCCTCGAACCCCCAGGGGGCGGGCTGGCCCTGTTGTCCGGACCGGTCGCGCCACACCGGGTTCAGCGACAGGCCCGCGGTCTGCATGTCCCGTGCCGCGACGCCCAGGCCCTCCAGCCGCGCCAGCATGGCCGCTACCGCGTCGGACGTCATGCGCAAGGCCGTGGCTGCGACAGGGTCCTGATGCGTGACCCCGATCCGGACCATCGCCATGTCGGGCGCAAGATCCACGCGCCCGGTCCCGCCAACGCTCAGGGTGCGGGACGCCTCGGCAAGGCTCGCCCCCTGCGCCATGGCGGCCCCCGCCCAGACCGGGCGCATCTCGCCCGGCAGCCCGCCCTGAAGCGGCGCCAGCAGCAGCGCCGCCAACACGCCGCCCGTCAGGATCATCGGTTTGGCCATCAGTCGCATCGGGTGTCCTTTCACGTCTCGAAACCGGGCCATGCGGCCCCCTGACCCAGCTTGCACCAGCCATGGCATGCCACCAAGAGGGCGCTGCTCTGCTCAGGGGTGTTTTTCTTCCCCTCGGCAAGAAGCTGCTGTAAATGTCTTTCGAGACCGGCAAGGACTCCCGTGTGGTGATACCGAATGATAGTCAGGCGTGAATGAAACCGAATTTTGCACTTGTCCTGTCCTTTGACGGCATCGGGCTGCTTCACCGCGCCCCGGATGGCTGGCATATGGTGGGCGAAGTGGCGCTGGACGCCTCCGATCTGGCATCGGCGCTGGCCGTGTTGCGGCGCACCGCCACCGGGCTGGACAGCGAGGGGCTGCGCAGCAAGCTGGTCATTCCCAACGAACAGATTCGCTATCTGACCTTGCCGGCGCCAATGCGTGGCACGGATATGGCGGCCCATGTCGCGGCCTGCCTCGACGGGGCCACGCCCTATGACGTGGCCGACCTGCGGTTCGACTGGGTCAGCGTCGGCGATCAGCTGCATGTGGCGGCCGTGGCCGTGGAAACGCTGGACGAGGCGTCAAGCTTTGCCGCCGAACATGGGTTTGGCCCCGTCAGCTATGTCGCCATACCCCCGGCCGACACCTTCCCCGGAGAGCCTTTCTTCGGCCTGACACCTGAGGCCGCAGCACTGATCCGCCCCGGCGACAGGCTGCTGCGCGACACCCATGCCATCCGGATCCTTGGGCCTGCGGAC
>JANREX010000033.1:5252-7396 GCA_030758115.1 Paracoccaceae bacterium
GAAACGACCACTGAAGCGACAGCACCCCCCGAAACCACCCAGCCGGAAGCTGCCGAACCGCGCGCGGAAGCAGCGCCCGCGACAGCTGTCACACCGGCCCCGCCTGCCGCCAGCGCAGCACCCGAAGCACCCTTGGCCGCCGAGATCCAGGCCGGCCGCTTCTCCCTGATAGAGCCGCCCGTGCCCGAGGTGACAGAGGCCCTTGCCGCAGACACGGAGGTGTCGGACAACGAGGCGTCCACAACAGCGCAAGCGCCGGACCAGCCCGGCCCCGTCGATCCCGTCGTCACGGCCGACGACCAGGATTCGCCGCCCGAAGACGCCCCCCCCTTGCCCCGGTTCTCCACCCGGCGCGACCGCGCCGAGCCGCCCCTGTCCGCCAGAAAGCCCATCGTGGCGGAACTGCCTCCGCTGCCCGAACTGAACGCAGAGGGATGGACCGGCCTGCCCGGCGATCTGTGGGGCACAACGGATACCGAAACCGAAGAGGACGCAGCCACGGCGCGCCCGACCCCGCCCCTTGTCGCCAGAAAGAACGGCGCGGCACGGGACCCGGACGATGCCGCCGCCCTGACGCCTGCGCCCTTCATCTCGCCACCCGCGCCCGAGCCTGCGACGCAAGGTGGCACGGACGCCGGTCTCACTGGCGCGCTGCTGGCGCGACTGGCCCGCAAGGGCACCCCCGATCCCGAGGCCGAGGCGGAAACCACGGCCCCAAAGCCCCGGAAAGCCGCCCGCACCAAGGTCAAACCCACCGATAGCGAACGCCAGAGGCTCACCGTCTTCGGGGCACGCGCCCCCGAGGGCAAGGCCGCGGCCGTCGGCGGCAAGCCCCGCTATCTGGGCGTCGTGCTGACAGGCATCCTCCTGCTCTTTCTGGCCGCGGTCGGCGCCTGGTCGGCGATGTTCAGCGACACCGGGCTGCGCGGCCTTTTCGGGCAGACCCCGCCCGAAATCGCCGATGCCGTCGCCACCCCGGAAACGGCACCGCAAACGCCCGCCGAACCCGTGGCGATGACGCAGGACATCCAGCAGGCCACGCCCGCCCCCCTGCCCCAGACCGAAACCGCGACCGCGCCGCGCGACCCCATCGTCGCCGACATCCCGACAGCCGCCGACACGCCCGCCCCGCTGCCCACGGACGACCTGCAGCCGGATCTGGCCCAACGGCCCCCCCCCACTGCGCAGGAGGCGCGGCAGGCCGCACTCTCCTCCTATGCCGCGACGGGGATCTGGCAGATCGCACCCGACCAGCCCGAGGCGCCGGTGTCGCAATCGCTCGACACGCTCTATCTTGCCTCGATCGACCCCAGCCTGCAGAACCTCGATGCGGTCGCCCTGCCCGACATCAGCCGCGCGCTCAGCGATGTGCGGCCCGAGGCGCAATCGAACCCCGCGGCACCGGGCAAGCAGTTCGACCTCGATGAACGCGGCCTTGTGATCGCCACACCCGAAGGGGCCGAAACGCCCGAGGGCGTGATCGTCTATAGCGGCCGCCCGCCGCTGACGCCGCCGGGCATCCCCACACGTTTCGCGCAGACCCCCAGCGCCGATACGCAGCCCGAACCGGATCTGGCCGGGGTCCGCCCCAGACTGCGCCCCGAGACGCTGATCGAAAGCAACGAACGCGCCACGCTGGGCGGTCTCAGCCGCAACGAACTGGCCGGATTGCGCCCGCGCGCGCGCCCCGAAACCCTGGCCGCCGTGGCCCTTGCCCTGCGCGAGGCCGATGCGGCCGAGGTCGAGGCGGACGAGGCCGATGCCCAGGACACCGGCACCGATCAGGCCATCGCCACCTCGCTCAAGCCGCTGGCGCGCCCGCGCGACCTGACGACAGGCAACGACAGCACCGCGCCCGCGCAGCAGCGCGTCGCCTCCGCCGCGGCACTGGCCCCGCAACGCAATGCCGCGCCGCAAATCCCCTCCTCCGCCTCGGTCGCGCAACAGGCGACGGTGCGGGGCGCGATCAACCTGCGGCAGGTCAACCTGATCGGGGTCTACGGCCAGCCCTCGAACCGCCGCGCATTGGTGCGCCTGTCCAACGGCCGCTACCAGAAAGTCCAGGTCGGAGACCGCCTCGACGGAGGCCAGGTCCGCGCCATCGGCGAAAACGAGCTGAGCTACGTCAAGAACAACCGCGCGAT
>JANREX010000034.1 GCA_030758115.1 Paracoccaceae bacterium
ACCGGCATCCCGTAATCCGAGAACATCAGGAAGGTCAGTGTCCGGCAGCGGATCTCGGATTCGGGGATCAGATGGCGTACCAGGGTCTGGAAAAAGGTCTCGTCCGGGATCCAGGTCGTGCTGAAAAAACGCATCACATCGCGCCGCTTGCGCGCGAAATCGAGGATCCGTTCGATCGTGCGGCGCCGCAGGCACCACCATTGGCTGCCGATCTGAACCTGCAGATCATGGGGGATCGCGCGTTTCAGGCCCAGCCGCCGCTGCATGTCCAGTGACAGGTAGAAGAGCCGCTTGTGGGTGCGTTCGTTGAAGAAGTGCCGATAGATCAGCCGTTCCTCCTTGATCCCGGTCTTGATCCAGTCGCTTTCAAGGAAATCGAAGCTTTCGATATAGTCGACATCGTCGGCATCCAGGAAATCATGCGCGTATTCGGCTGACTTGATCGCCATGCAATCGCCGGACAGCATGTAGAAATGGGTGGCGCGGGGAAATGCCTCGACCGCGGCCTGCACGGCGTTCAGCGTGGCCTGCACCAGCGACCACGCGCCCCAGCCGCATTTGATCCGCCGTTTCGCAAAGGTCACGTTGGGGTTGTCGCGCAGCGCATCGCGGATCTTGCGGTACTGGGTTTCGCTGGCGCGCGCGTCGAAATGGATGGACATGTAATCGCCCACCGCCGTCAGGCGCCGCGCCTGAGCGATGATCGCTTCCGGGTCCTTGTGGCACAGAAGAATGAATGCAATTCTTGCCATTCAGGAAACCGAAAGCCTCTGGTTACAGGTATACGCTAAAGTGTTATCTGCCCTCGAAGGATGAATAAACAGGGTTTCTTTCGATTTTGCAAAGTTGGTATATGACGTCTCATAAAAAAGACGCAGATTTTGGAGGCGGATCAGATGGGGTTTCCGGGCACCTGGATGACGGAAAGCGAAAGCGTGGTCTACCGCGTGGTGCCGAAATGCGCCTGTTCGACGATCGGACAGATCCTGTTCTATTCCGATCATGGCGTGTTTTTTGACGGGGATATCCACGATTCCACCAGCGGTCTGCACAAATGGGCGCAGCCTGACAGCCAGGCGCTGATCGAAAGGAACGTGAAGGAGCATAGCTCCTACGCCTTTACCTGTGTGCGCAATCCCTACACCCGGATCCTGTCCTCTTTCTTCGACAAGATCTGCGGGATCCAGCGGAACGGGCGGCGGTATCGTGGTAACCTGGTGCCGATGCTGACCCAGAAATACGGGATCGAGGTCGGCGGCGAGGATGGCAAGCAGGAGTTCGACCAGATCGCCAGCTTCCGCCGGTTCCTTTTGTTCGCCCGCGATACCATCCGCTGGCGGCGCCCGATGGAACCCGACATCCACTGGTCGGCTATGGCGGGGCATGTATCCACCTTCATCGTGAACGGTGGCCGCTATGACAGCATCTTCTGGACCGAGTCCTTCAATGCAGGCATGCAGCAGGTGCTGGACGCGATCGAAACACCCCACAAGGTCGATCTTGCGACGATCCCGCGCTTCAACGAATCCGAAGGGCATGGGCCCAAGCGTCTTCACCCGGTCGAGGATTATTTCGACGATCTGTCGATGCACCTGGTCTATGAAATCTACAAACGCGATTTCGAGCTGTTCAAATACGACTTCGAAAACCCCGGCAACAAGATGCCGCTGGGCGAGATCGATCTGGACGAGGTGCATGCCAAGCTGGGCGACTGATCGCGTGGCTATGCGCGCATCAGGTCGGGCAGGTCACCGGTCAGGCCCGCTGCCTCACGGATGAAACCACGGCGAAGCCCGGGCAGGGCGTTGACCACGCCCATTCCGATATCGCGGCCCAGCCGCAACAGGGGGTTGTCGCTGGCAAACAGGCGGTTTGTCAGGTCCGTCGCCAGAGCCAGCGTTGCCGTGTCGAAGCGGCGCCACTGCTGATAGCGCTCCATCACCAGATCCGAGGCGATATCCTCGCCGCGTTGCCGGGCCTCGGCCATGACTTGCGCCAGTGCCGCGATGTCACGCAGGCCCGCATTCAACCCCTGTCCCGCGATGGGATGCACGCCATGGGCCGCATCGCCCACCAGCGCCAGGCGCTGCGCGACAAAGCTGTTGGCCAGGGTCAGGTTCAGCGGATAGGTGTAGCGCGCCCCGGCCAGCCGGATCTCGCCCAGGAAATCCCCGAAGCGCGGGCGCAGCATGGCCAGGTATTCCGCGTCCGGCAAACCATTGAAAGCGGCCGCATTGGCATGGGTTTCCGACCAGACGATGGAACTGCGGTTGCCCTTGAGCGGCAGAATCGCCAGCGGTCCGGGTGGCATGAAGAACTGGTGCGCGATCCCGTGATGGGGCAGGTCGTGTTCGATCGCACAGACCATGGCCGTCTGCCCGTAGTCCCATCCCGTCCGGGTGATCCCCGCCCGTTCCGCCGTGCCCGAGCGGCGCCCGTCCGCGCCGACCAGCACGCGCCCTGTGAGGGTCTTGCCAGAGGCAAGGGTCAGGGTCACACCCTTGGTGTCAACCTCTTGCGCCACAACGGTTTCTTCATTGATGCGCGTGATCAGCGCATGTTCCGCGATCGCCGCAAGCACGGTCTGGCGCAAATGGCGATCCTCGACCATGTGGCCCATCGGGCCTTCCTCGATCTCGGCATGGTCGAAATGCAGATGGAAGGGTGACAGCGGGCCTTCACCCGCGCGCCCGTCGCTGACCTTGATTTCCAGCATCGGCTGGGCCTCGTCCTGCAGCTTGTCCCAGAGGCCAAGCCGGCGCAGCAGCCGCACCGAAGCCAGCGCCAGCGCGTAGGAGCGTCCGTCAAACCCCGTGGCGGCCAAACGTTCCGCCGGCTGCGCGTCGACCACGGTTGAGGTCAGGCCGGATCGGGCCAGGGCAAGCGCCAGAAGCGGGCCATTCAGACCGCCGCCGACAATCAGGATATCGCTGTCATATGTCATGACGCAAATATGGGTGAATGGCCGGGATTGTCCATGCGCCTGTCTGCCGCTACCGTCCCTTTCATCATCACTTGAGGGGGCATGACATGCAGGATTGGCTGGGCCGCACGGCGGCAGATCAGGGGCGGGCCATCGGCGCGGGCGATCTTGACCCTGTCGATCTGACACAGGCCTATCTGGATGCCATTGCCGCGCATCCTATGGCCGACCGCATCTATGCACGCACGACGCCCGACCGGGCATTGGCCGAGGCAGGTGCGGCGCGCGCGCGCGCCAAGGCCGGCATGCGCCTGTCATTGCTGGACGGTGTGCCGATCAGCTGGAAGGATCTGTTCGACACTGCAGGTGTCGCGACCGAAGCGGGGACCGCGCTTCTGAAGGGGCGCGTGCCTGCGCGCGATGCAGAGGTTTTGCGCAATGCCACCGCCGCAGGGCTGATCTGTCTGGGCAAGACCCACACGAGCGAGCTGGCCTTCAGCGGCCTTGGCCTGAACCCGATCACCGCCACACCGCCCAATGTGAACGACCATGCGGCCGTGCCGGGTGGATCAAGTTCCGGTGCGGCCACGTCGGTGGCCTTCGGGTTGGCGGCGGCCGGGATCGGTACGGATACGGGCGGCTCTGTCCGCATTCCCGCGGCCTGGAACGATCTTGTCGGGCTCAAGACCACGGCGGGGCGGGTATCCTCTGTCGGTGTGGTGCCCTTGTGCGAGAAATTCGATACGGTCGGCCCGCTTTGCCGCTCGGTCGAGGATGCGGCGCTGATGCTGGCCGCGCTGGAGGGCGGAACGCCCGCCGATCTGCGCGGTGCAAGCCTGTCCGGGCGGCGGTTGGCGATCCTGAAAACCGTCGTGATGGACGATCTGCGCGATGGGCCGGCCGGGGCCTTTGCCTCTGCCGTCACCCGGCTTGAAGCCGCTGGCGCCGTCATCACCGAGGTCGAGGCGCCGGAATTGGCAGAGGCGTTGAAATTGGCGCCGATCCTTTTCACCGCCGAGGCCTATGGCATCTGGCGCGATGCGATCGAGGCGGCGCCACATCTGATGTTCGACCAGATCCTTGAACGTTTCCGCAGCGGTGCCGCCTTTTCGGGCGCCGATTACGTCGCGGCCTGGCGCAGTCTGGAGGAGGGGCGCCGCACATGGCACGCGCGCATGGCCGGCTATGACGCCGTGATCTGTCCCACGGCCCCGAACCTGCCGCCCGATCTGGAACGTCTGATGTCCGATCACGACTATTACGTCACGGAAAACCTGCTGACGCTGCGCAATACCCGCGCGGGCAACCTGATGGGGCTTTGCGCCACGACCCTGCCCACGGGCACGCCTTCATGCGGCCTCATGTTGCTGGGCGCACCCATGGCCGAAGAGGGGCTTTTGCGCCTGTCCGCAGCCGCAGAGGCCGCCCTTGGCTGAGCCGCGTCACGGGCAGGGCGTGCAGGGTCGGGCATAATTGCCGCATGGCTTTTGCGGAAATGCCACAAGAGGCCGGAATGCCGCTGCTTTTTCTGGACGCAAGCCCCGCAGTTGGATAGTTTGACATCAAACGGGACGCTACGATCCCGAAGATTGAGGCAGTTGAAGCATGTTCCCCGAGCGGTTCTCGAACCTACCGGCCTATGCGTTCCCGCGTCTGCGGGAGCTTCTGGACGCGCATGCGCCCGGTGGTCCGGTCGTGCATATGACCATCGGCGAGCCGAAGCACGCCATTCCTGACTGGGTCGGGCGTGTCATTGCCGAAAATGTCTCGGATTTCGGGCGTTACCCGCCCAATGACGGCCTGCCCGAGCTGCTGGACACGATCGGCGGCTGGATCGGTCGGCGTTACGGTGTCCAGATCGACGCGCAACGTCAGGTCATGGCCCTGAACGGCAGCCGTGAAGGGCTTTACAACGCCTGCATGGCACTGGTGCCGGAACGCAAGGGCGGGGCAAGGCCGGTGGTGCTGATGCCGAACCCGTTCTACCAGGTCTACATGATCGGTGCGATTTCGGTCGGGGCCGAACCCGTCTTCGTGCCTGCCACGCGCGACGGGGGCTATCTGCCGGATTACACCAGCCTTCCTGCCGAGGTGCTGAACCGAACTGCTGCCGCCTATATCTGCTCGCCGGCCAACCCGCAGGGCGCCGTGGCCAGCCGCGATTACTGGCGTGCGCTGATCGGGCTGGCAGAGCAGTATGATTTCCAGATCTTCGCCGATGAATGCTATGCCGAAATCTATCGCGGTGATGCGCCTGTGGGGGCAATGCAGGTTGCGGCCGAGATGGGCGCCGATCCCGAACGGGTCGTGATCTTTCATTCGCTGTCGAAACGGTCGAACCTGCCGGGGCTGCGGTCTGGTTTCATGGCAGGTGGTCCGCAAAGCATCGCGCGCGCGCGTCAGTTGCGCGCCTATTCCGGCACGCCGATCCCCTTGCCGTTGCAGCACGCCTCGCAGACGGTTTGGGCCGATGAGGCCCATGTGATCGAGAACCGCAGGCTCTATGGCGAAAAGTATCTTGCGGCCGATGCGATTTTCGCGGGCGTGAACAGCTACGCCGGCCCAGAGGCCGGTTTCTTCCTGTGGCTGCCGGTCGAGGATGGCGAGGCCGCGGCCTTGAAGCTGTGGCAGCAGACCGGCGTCAGGGTTCTGCCCGGCGCCTATCTGAGCCGCGATGTGAACGGGGACAACCCCGGCAAAGGATATATCAGGGTCGCCATGGTGGCCCCGATCAATGAAATGCAGGCAGGGCTGACGGCCCTGCGCGACTGCATCTATGGTTAAGAGGACGAGGGCAGGCATGGCATATCAGACCCGAGGGCGCGATCCGCTGTTCGACAGTGACGTTCAGGCGGCAATCGAAAAGCGTGGCAAGGAATTGCTGGGGCTGGTCCTGATCGTTCTGGGCTGTGCCGCGGCCGCGATGGTCATGTCCTACAATCCCGCCGATCCGTCCTTCCTGTCGGCCACCGATGCGCCTGTGCAGAACTGGATGGGCCGGATGGGCGCCACCATCGCCGCGCCGCTTTTCATGATCGCGGGCTGGGGCAGCTGGGCCATTGCGCTGGTGCTGATTGCATGGGGTATCCGCTTTGCGCTGCATATCGGCGAAGAACGCGCGATGGGCCGTCTGATCTTTGCGCCGATCGCCGTGGCGCTGTGCTCGGTCTATGCGGCCTCGCTGGTGCCCGGGGCTGTCTGGAAGGATACCCATCATTTCGGTCTGGGCGGTGTCTTTGGCGACATGATCATGGGGATGTTTCTGACCGCCGTTCCGCTTGGCTCTTCGGTGGGGATCAAACTGGCCTCGCTGGTGCTGGCTGTTGGCATGCTTGTTTTGGGCGCTTTCGTGCTGGGCTTCACGCGGATCGAGCTGAAGCGGATCGGGCGTTTCCTGCTGGTTGGCATGATCCTGTCCTATGCGCGGCTGATGCAGATCATGGGGCGCGGGGCCTCTGGCACGGTGCAGATGGCGCAGTCCGTGCAGGCGCGCGCCGCCGAACGCCGCCTGATCCGCGCGCGCGAGGCCGAGGAAGCCGCGGCATGGGCCGAGACGCAGGCCGCTTATGCCGCGCCGCAAGCCCTGACGGATCACGCGGCCATGCCGCAAGCTGGTCGTGCGCCTCTGGTGGCGCGCCGCAACGAACTGCCCCCGGCCCCCGCTTCCGAATGGAGTGAGGACGACACATGGCAGGATGAGGGTGACACCTATGACCAGCCTGCGGGTCCGATCGGCAAGATCAAGACGGGCCTGCTGTCGCGCGTGCCCGGCTTTGGCCGCCGCGCCGAGGCGATGCCGGAACCCGAACTGGTGGAAGCCTATCCCAATGCCTATGACGAGGCGCATGACATCATGCCCGGCGATGACCGCATCCGCGCCAAGATCGCCGATGTGATCAAGTCGCGCGTGCGCCCCGTGGCGCCCCTGGCCCCTGTGCAACACGCGCCCCTGACGCGGGGACGTGGCCGTGGGCCTGATCCGCTTGTCTTCAACCCGTCGCGGTCTGTGGGCCTCAAGGCCGAACCGCCGCTGACGGCGGCGCACAAGGGTGTGGTCGCCGCCTCGACCGTCGTGGCGGCGGGTACTGCCGCGACGATGCAGGCACCGGCCGCCTGGTCGCATGACAGCGATGATTACCATGCCGAGAACATCTTTGACGATGCCTATGATCAGCACATGGAAGCCGGTTTCGATGCCATGGATGACGCCGGTGACGATCACTGGCAGGTCCAGACCTATCAGGCCGATCCGATGCCTGCGCCGCAACCGATGCCGATCCCCGTGGCCCAGCCCCGCAGCGTGGTGCAGCACCCGCCGCGCAAACCCGTGCAGCCTTCGACCCGCGCCCGCGCCGAGGCGCAACCCGCGCTGAAATTCGACGAGGATGATACGTCCTATGAGTTGCCGCCGCTGTCGCTGCTGTCCAACCCCGCGCTGATCCAGCGTCATCACCTGAGCGACGAGGCATTGGAACAGAATGCCCGGATGCTGGAATCCGTTCTGGATGACTACGGTGTGAAGGGCGATATCGTCTCGGTCCGTCCTGGCCCCGTGGTCACGATGTACGAACTGGAGCCCGCCCCCGGCCTCAAGGCCAGCCGCGTGATCGGCCTGGCCGATGACATCGCGCGGTCCATGTCGGCCCTTTCGGCGCGTGTCTCGACCGTGCCGGGCCGCACCGTGATCGGCATCGAACTGCCCAACGAGAACCGTGAAAAGGTTGTCCTGCGCGAAATCCTGTCGGCGCGCGACTATGGCGACAGCAACATGAAGCTGCCGCTGGCGCTGGGCAAGGATATCGGCGGTGATCCCATCGTGGCGAACCTGGCCAAGATGCCTCACCTGCTGATCGCGGGGACAACCGGGTCGGGTAAATCGGTGGCGATCAACACCATGATCCTGTCGCTGCTCTACCGCCTGACACCCGAGGAATGCCGCCTGATCATGATCGACCCCAAGATGCTGGAACTCAGCGTCTATGACGGGATTCCGCATCTTCTCTCGCCCGTCGTGACCGACCCCAAGAAAGCGGTTGTCGCGCTGAAATGGGTCGTGGGCGAGATGGAAGAACGCTATCGCAAGATGTCCAAGATGGGCGTGCGCAACATCGACGGCTACAACAGCCGGGTGGCGGACGCCCTGGCCAAGGGCGAGATGTTCAGCCGCACGGTCCAGACCGGATTTGACGACGAAACCGGCGAGCCGGTGTTCGAGACCGAAGAGCTGATGCCCGAAAAGATGCCCTATATCGTCGTCATCGTCGACGAGATGGCCGACCTGATGATGGTTGCCGGCAAGGAAATCGAAGCCTGCATCCAGCGTCTGGCGCAGATGGCGCGGGCCAGCGGCATCCACCTGATCATGGCGACGCAGCGGCCCTCGGTCGATGTGATCACCGGTACGATCAAGGCGAACTTCCCGACCCGGATTTCCTTCCAGGTGACTTCGAAGATCGACAGCCGCACTATCCTGGGCGAGATGGGCGCAGAGCAGCTTCTGGGCATGGGCGACATGCTTTACATGGCGGGCGGTGCCAAGATCACCCGTTGCCACGGTCCCTTTGTCAGCGACGAAGAGGTCGAGGAAGTGGTGAACCACCTCAAGGCCTTCGGACCGCCGGAATACATGAACTCGGTTCTGGATGGCCCGGACGAGGATCGCGAGGCCGATATCGACGCGGTGCTTGGTCTGGCCAGTGGCGGCAACACCGATCTGGAGGACGCGCTTTACGATACGGCCGTGGCGATCGTGGTGAAGGATCGCAAATGCTCGACCTCCTATATCCAGCGCAAGCTGGCCATCGGTTACAACAAGGCCGCGCGCCTGGTCGAGCAGATGGAGGAAGAGGGTGTCGTGAGCCCAGCCAACCATGTGGGCAAGCGTGAAGTCCTGGTGCCCGAGCGCTGAGCGACCGGGCGTCAAGGAATGTTCACGGGGCCATCACGCGGGCCTCTCGGCGGTGTCTCGCTTTTGTGACGTGCAGCACGGTGCAGAGCGTGGCGATCGGGATTATACTTACACCATGAACATGATGCGTATTCTTGCGGCCCCTGTCCTTGTGATGGCGATGGCCGTTCCGGCGGTGGCGGAAAAACTTCCGCTGTCGGCCCTGTCTCAGTATCTCAACAGCCTGCGCACCGCGACCGGGGCCTTCACCCAGATCAACGGGGATGGCAGCATCTCGACCGGGACGATCTATATCAGCCGGCCGGGCAACATCCGCTTCGAATATGCCCCGCCCGACAGCACGCTGGTGCTTGCCGGGGCTGGGAGCGTGGCGATTTTCGATCCCAAGTCGAACACCGGGCCCGAGACCTATCCGTTGTCGCGCACACCCCTGTCGATCATCCTTGCTGACCGGGTGAACCTGGAGCAGGCGCGCATGGTGCGTGGCCACAGCTATGACGGCACCGCGACGACGGTGACGGCGCTGGATCCCCAGAATCCCGATCTGGGCAATATCCAGCTGGTTTTCACGGATAATCCGATCCAGCTGCGCCAATGGATCATCAACGATGATGCCGGCAACAGCACCACCGTGGTGCTGGGCGACATGCGCACAGGCACCTCGCTGGCGGCGCGTCTTTTCGATATTCAGCGCGAAACAGATCGCCGCGCGCAGGATCGCTGATCCGCCACGCTGCCTGACGATCAGCCGCGTGCAGTTTCGGCGCGCAGTGCCTCCATCAGATCGGTGAGTGTCTTGATGTAGATCTCTCCGGTCAGATGCCCGTTCTCGTCGAACTGGTCGGCGGTCTGCGCCAGCAACATCTCGGGGCCCTGCAGGATGCGCGGGCGGAATGCCACCATGCAATTGCGCAGCATCACCTGGGCGCGTTCGCCCCCGGCGCGGCCTGCGGTGGCCGAGAGGATCGCAACGGGCTTGCCAGGCCAGGGCGACGGCTTGGTCCGGCTGACCCAATCCAGCGCGTTCTTCAGAACCCCGGAAATGCCCTTGTTGTATTCCGGGGTCGAGATCAGCACGGCATCCGCCGCAGCGATCTGATCTGCAAGCTTCTGCACGGCGGCCGGGATTCCTTCGGCCTCTTCCAGATCACCATTATAGAGCGGCAGGTTCAGATCGGCCTCGACATACGCGGCATCGCCGTAAAGGCGCGCCGCCTCGGCCAGAAGCTTGCGGTTGAAGGAACCGGCGCGCAACGAGCCGGAGATTCCCAGAAGGGTCTGTTGGGGCATGAAGGTCACTTTCTGGTCTGTGGCGGTCACAAGGACACGTAAGACTTTGACGCAGCAGGGCAAGGTGCAGCGATGCACAAGGCCTGTGACCGCGCGCAAGGCACCATGACGCGAAACGCCCCGCCGGGCAGGCGGGGCGTTTCATGGTCGGTAAAGATACCTGACGGTCTTACTGGTTCGGAACGATCACGATTTCCACGCGGCGGTTCTGCGCGCGGCCTTCCGGGGTCAGGTTCGATGCGATCGGCTGATCCTCACCCGCGCCAAAGGTGCGGATGCGGCCGGCCGAGACGCCCGAACCGATCAGAACACCGGCAACCGCGCCGGCGCGCCGCTCGGACAGGGACTGGTTGTAGGCGGCGGTCCCGGTGTTGTCGGTGTGGCCGACCACCTGGATCGTGGTGTCGGGATAGCTGTTCAGGCTGCTGGCGATGGTCCGCAGATCGCCCTGCAGGTCCGGGCGCAGGGTCGCGCTGTCGGTGGCGAACAGAATGTCCTGGGGCATGGACACGATCAGCCGGTCACCGGTGTTCGTGATGCGCGCCTGGTTCCCCAGGTCGCGCCGCAGCTCGGCTTCCTGCTTGTCCAGGTTGTTGCCCACGATGGCACCTGTCCCGGCCCCGAGGATGCCCCCGATCACCGCGCCACGGGCGCGGTTGTCGCTGACGATCGCACCCGTCGCCGCACCCAGCACACCGCCGAGGACAGCACCCTGGCGGGTGTTGCGGTTGGGATCGTTCGGATCGCCCAATCCGGTCGGTTCCGTACAGGCCGTCACGGTCACCAGCGAAAGTCCTGCCAGCAGCAGAAGGGGTTTTTGAGCTCGGATCATTCTATGCCTCTCGATTGCATGCAGCATTTCTGCCTGACAACGTTATAGCCGAAGCTTTCTTTCCACCCAAGCGGCGCCTGGTCGGGATTGGGCGGGAAATCGCCCATGATCAGGCAGAAGTGATCGCGCAATCCACGTGTGGTGGCGATCACGCGTCGGTGCGGGCCGCTTCATAGGCCAGCATGGAGCGTTTGACGGGAAGGCCCCAGTGATAGCCGCCAAGCCCGCCGGATTTTCGCAGGGCGCGGTGGCAGGGGATCAGCCAGCTAACCGGGTTGCGTCCGACCGCCGTGCCCACGGCGCGGACTGCGCGCGGATGGCCCACCGCGCTGGCCAGTTCGGAATAGGTCGTGACATGTCCCGATGGTATGGCCAGAAGCGCCTCCCAGACCTTGATCTGGAAGGGTGCACCGATCAGGTGCAACGCCGCCTCGCCCTGACCGCCGAAAGCGGCGGTGACCCAGGGGCGCAGCGCGTCGGGATCCGGCACAAAGGTCGCGGCGGGCCAGCGCGCGGTCATGTCGGCCATGGCCGCATCCCGTCCGGTTTCCGCGCTGAAGGCCAGGCCGCACAGGCCGCGGGCTGTTCCCATGGCCAGCACCTCACCGAAGGGGCTGTCGAACCAGCCGTGCCGGATCGTCAGGCCTGCACCGCCCTTGGCGAATTCGCCGGGGCTCATCGCTTCCCAGCGCAGGAACAGATCATGCAGGCGGCTTGATCCTGACAGCCCGGCGCCAAGTGCGGCCTCAAGCGTGGTCATCCGTTGCGACAGCAGGAACCGCGCATGATCCAGCGCGAGGTATTGCTGATAGCGCTTGGGCGAGACGCCGACCCAGGCGGAAAAAACCCGCTGGAAATGCGGCGCACTCATGCCCAGTCTTGCCGCCAGCTCATCCAGCGGCAGGGGCATGTCCGCGCTGTCGATGATGTCGATGGCCCGGCGCATCACGTTGTAATGGTAGCTGCCGCTGTCTGCTGGCGCAGCGGCCGGATCGGGGACTGCATGTGCTGTCATGGGCCTGGCTTTCCTGTGCTTCGTCCCTGATCCTAGCGCAGAGCCGCATGCTGCCGCGACCCGAATGTTGCGGTTTCACCGGATCGGGCGCAATGGCGCGCAAGGATCAGGCGGCGAACAGGTCTGTCAGGGCAAGGTCGCGTGGCATGCTTTGCCGCAACAGGCTGGCCTGATGCCGGGACAGGCTTGGGCGCACCGCCTGGTGCGGTCTGGCAAGAAGGGATTGCGCCGCCGCGGGCGGCACGTCCTTGCCCAGCCGTCTGACCATATCCGGACAGGTGCTTTCCAGCCAGAGACCGCCAGCCATGATCAGTTCATGGCGTTGCATGATCAGGTGAAAATAGGTCAGCGGTCCCATGGCGGGATCGGGCCGAGGCGCGCGCCGTCGTGTCAGATCGCCGGGCCGCGCCAGGGCTTCGTCAAACCCGAAGGTCAATTGGACAAGGGCCGTTCGCAAGAGAACGCGATGACCGGGGGCCAGGCGCAGCTTTTCCCAGGGTTTGATCGTGGTGACGCAATCGCCGGGAAAAAGCACCACGGGATCGGGCAGAGCGGTGCCGGATGTCGTCAGGCCGCGCTGACGCACGATGGCCAGAACCGGCTGCGCGCCGTTGTCGCGGGTCACCAGCATGTCGCCGACCGACAGCCATTCGACCGGCAGTTCGCCATCGGCTGTCAGGACGATGGCCCCCGGTCCGATCCCCGATTGCCTGCCGTTGTCCAGCGCACCTGTCAGGCTGATGGTTGAATCCGCTCTCATTGCGTCCTCGTGTCCTGTTGATTCCCCTCCATGGACTTTGGCGCAGTCACGTTAATTGACCGTGAAGCCCGCGACAAAACCTGCATTGCGCCTGGCATTGGCGATTTAGGTGCAAGCGGCTCTTGTCGGGCAAAGTCTGTCAGGGCATAGACCGGTCATGGTGCAGCAACTCGGTTATCACGCGCTTCGCGACATCTTTGCCCGCTTCCAGGCGGCAGATCCCGAACCGAAGGGAGAGCTGGAGCATGTCAACGCCTATACGCTGGTGGTCGCCGTCGCGCTGAGCGCGCAGGCCACCGATGTCGGCGTCAACCGCGCCACCCGCGCGCTGTTCCAGATCGCCGATACGCCGCAGAAGATGCTGGACCTGGGCGAAGAGGGCCTGATCGAACATATCAAGACCATCGGGCTTTATCGCAACAAGGCCAAGAACGTCATCAAGCTCAGCCGTATCCTTGTGGATGACTATGGCGGCGAGGTCCCCAATTCCCGTGCCGCGCTGCAATCGCTGCCCGGCGTGGGGCGCAAGACGGCCAATGTCGTGCTGAACATGTGGTGGGGCATGCCTTCGCAGGCGGTGGATACGCATATCTTCCGTGTCGGCAACCGCACCGGCATCTGTCCGGGCAAGGATGTGAACGCGGTCGAGCGCGCGATCGAAGACAACATCCCTGCCGATTTCCAGCACCATGCCCATCACTGGCTGATCCTGCATGGCCGCTATACCTGTGTCGCGCGCAAACCCAAATGCAACGCTTGCCTGATCCGTGATCTGTGCCAGTACGAGGAGAAGACTCCATGAAGACCTACCAGGTTGTCGGTATCGGCAACGCCATCGTCGATGTCATCAGCCAGTCCGATGATGCTTTCCTTGATCGGATGGGCATCCAGAAAGGGATCATGCAACTGGTCGAGCAGGAGCGCGGAGAGCTGCTGTACGATGCCATGCAGAACCGGCGGCAGGCGCCCGGCGGGTCGGTCGCCAACACGCTGGCGGGCCTGGGCAACCTGGGGCTGCAGACCGCTTTCATCGGGCGTGTCCATGACGATGCGCTGGGCCGGTTCTATGCCGATGAAATGGCCAAGGGCGGCACGGATTTCGTCAATGACCCGGTAGCGGGGGGCGAGCTGCCCACCTCGCGCAGCATGATCTTCGTCTCGCCCGATGGCGAGCGGTCGATGAATACCTACCTTGGCATCTCGGCCGAGTTGGGTCCCGATGACGTGCCCGCCGATGTGGCCGGTCAGGCCGCGATCCTGTTCCTTGAGGGCTACCTCTATGACAAGCCCAAGGGGAAAGAGGCGTTCGAGGCTGCCGCCGCCGCCTGCCGCAAAGGCGGTGGCAAGGCCGGCATCGCCTTGTCCGATCCATTCTGCGTTGATCGGCACCGCGCCGATTTCCGGCGTCTGGTCACATCCCTCGACTACGTGATCGGCAATGAGCACGAGTGGAAATCGCTCTATGAGACCGACGACCTTGGCGCGGCGCTGGAACAGGCGGCAGCCGAATCCGGTCTGATCGTCTGCACCCGGTCCGGCCATGATGTCGTGCTGGTCGAGGGCGACCAGATGGTCAGCGTCCCCGTGACCGAGGTGGTGCCGGTCGATGCCACCGGTGCGGGCGATCAGTTCGCGGCAGGCTTTCTTTACGGTCTGGCCACGGGCCAAAGCCTTGAGGTGTCGGGCCGCATGGGTTGTGTGGCTGCAGCCGAGGTGATCGGTCATTTCGGTGCGCGGCCCGAGGCGGACATGAAGGCGCTGTTCCGGCAGGCCGGCCTGATCTGATCCGTCAGAACGGTACCGGTGCGCGGAATGTCATGCCGCGCCCGGTTTCGGGGTGATTGAGGCGCAACTCCTCTGCGTGCAGCATCAGGCGGGCATGATCGCGCGCCGGTCCTGTTGCATAGATCGTATCCCCAAGAATGACATGTCCCAGCGCCAGCATGTGAACACGCAGTTGATGGGTCCGCCCGGTGCGGGGCATCAGGCGCACACGTGTCGTGCCGTCTTCATGCCGCAAGACGCGCCAATCGGTCATGGCCGGACGGCCCGTGTCATGGCAGACCTTCTGGCGGGGGCGGTTTTCCCAATCGACGATCAGTGGCAGATCCACGGTACCTTCGCGCGGTTCCAGAAGCCCATCAAGACGCGCCTGATAGGTCTTTTTCGTGCGCTTTTCCTCGAATTGCATCGACAGGTTGCGCTGGGCATGAGGCGTCAGGGCAAAGACGATCACGCCTGATGTGTCGCGGTCCAGCCGGTGCACCAGCAACGCCTGCGGAAAAGCCGCCTGAAGCCGGGTGATCAGGCAATCGGCCAGGTCGGGCCCGCGTCCGGGCACGGACAAAAGCCCCGCAGGCTTGTCCAGAACGATGATCTCGTGATCCTCATGCAGGATGTGCAGGGGGTCTGTCGGGGGGCAATATGCGCTGTCCATGCGCCCTCAATTGGCGTATCCGCCCTGCGGGTTCAACCCCCGGCAGGCGATGACGGCGGCGAGGACAGACCCAGCAGGACCCCATAGACGATGAAGCACAACGCCATCCCGCGCCTGAGCCAGATGTTGAACACCGCCCCGAGGGCGGCACGGCCCAGCAGCGCGCCAAGCGCGGTATAGGTGCAATAGCTGGCCGCGGTGATCAGAAGCGCGGTTGGAAAGATCGCCCACATCTGGGCGCTGATCGGCACGTCTGGCTGCACGAACTGGCTGAAGGCGGCGAGGTAGCCCGCCACGCTTTTGGGGTTGATCGTGGCGATCATGAAGGCGCGGGAATAGATCGACCCCGGATGCGGCGTGATCGATGGTGCCGGTTTGCCCGCATTCATCCAGCCGCGCAGGCCCAGCCAGATCAGCACGGCCGCACCCGCCAGCTTGGCGATGCCGAAGGCCTGGGGCGATGCCGCGATCAGGGCCGTCACCCCCAGGGCCGACAGGCACAGGAACAGCGTTGCCTGTGTCAGGATGCCCAGCACACCCCAGAGGCTACGGACGAAACCATGCGTCATGCCGTTGGTGATGCAGTTCACGGCATTCGGCCCTGGCGTGGTGACGAAGACCACCCAGAACAGGGCAAAGACGGTCCAGCCCTCAAAGCTCATGCGTCACCGGGCCAAGTGCCGTCATTCCGCATCGCTGAAGACATCGGCCAGGATGGATTGCAGCGCGCTTGCGTCTTGCGCTGTAAAGGCGTCGGGTTGGTCGCTGTCGATGTCGAACACGCCCAGCAACTTGCCTGCGGCATTGAACACGGGCAGCACGATTTCCGACCGGGTCGAGGAAGAACAGGCGATATGGCCGGGAAAAGCCTCGACATCGGCGACAAGCTGGATCTGGCCCGTCCGTGCCGCTGCACCGCACACACCGCGCGAAAACGGGATGACCAGGCAGCCGTGACCGCCCTGGTAGGGGCCTATCTTCAACAACTCCGGCGCGGTGACGCGGTAGAACCCGGTCCAGTCGAAGCGGTCGTCGCTGTGATGCACCTCGCAGGTGACCGTGGCCATGAGCGAGACGGTATCGGTCTCGCCCTCGGTCAGGGCTTTGATCGTGGCGGCAAGGTCCGTGTAATCGACAGGCATGGCGTGGCTTTCATGGACAGGGGGCATGGGGGCTTCCGCCCCCGCCGTCCAACTGCGTTGAACGGCTCCCCCGAGGATATTTCGGGCAAGAAGAAACCGGGGTCAGACTCTCTCGATCGCGATGGCCGTGCCTTCGCCACCGCCGATGCAGATGGCGGCGATACCGCGTTTGAGGCCCCGTGTTTCCAGCGCGTTCAGAAGCGTGACCATGATCCGTGCACCCGATGCGCCGATGGGATGGCCCAGCGCACAGGCGCCGCCGTTCACGTTCAGCTTGTCGCGGGGGATGCCCATTTCCTGCATGAAGGCCATGGGGACGACGGCAAAGGCCTCGTTCACCTCCCACAGGTCGACGTCATCCACGCTCCAGCCGATGCGCTTGAGCAGCTTTTGTGCCGCCGGCACGGGGGCGGTGGTGAACAGCCCCGGCGCCTGTGCATGGCTGGCATGGCCCAGGATCCGCGCGCGGATGTTCATGCCTTGCGCCTTTGCCGCGTCTTCCGAGGCCAGCACGAGGGCTGCGGCCCCGTCCGATATGGACGAGGCATTCGCCGCCGTGACCGTGCCATCCTTGCGGAAGGCGGGCTTGAGCTGCGGGATCTTCTCGGGCTTCGCCTTGGCGGGCTGCTCATCGGCCTCGACCATGATCTGGCCTGTCCGGGTGGCCAGGGCGACGGGGGCGATTTCGCGCGAAAAGGCGCCGGACGCCTGCGCCGAGAGGGCGTTCGACAGGGATGCCAGCGCATAGGCGTCCTGCGCTTCACGCGTGAACTGGAAGGTTTCGGCGCAATCCTCGGCGAAGGTGCCCATCAGGCGCCCCTTGTCATAGGCGTCTTCCAGCCCGTCGAGGAACATGTGGTCGATCACCTGGCCATGGCCGATCCTGGCGCCGCCACGCATCTGCGGCAGCAGGTAGGGTGCGTTTGACATGCTTTCCATGCCGCCCGCGATCATCGTGTCCGTATGTCCCAGCGCGATCTGGTCGAAAGCGATCATCGCGGCCTTCATGCCCGAGCCGCACATCTTGTTGAGCGTGGTGGCGGGCACCTCTTCGCCAAGGCCGCCGGCGAATCCGGCCTGGCGGGCCGGGGCCTGGCCCTGGCCTGCTGGCAGGACGCAGCCCATCAGGACCTCGTCCACGGTGCCGATTCCCGCATCGGACAGGGCCGCCTTGATCGCGGCGCCACCCAGAACGGATGCCTCGATTCCGTTGAACACGCCCTGAAAGCCACCCATCGGGGTGCGTGCGGCCCCTGCGATCACTACGGTTTTCATGGTGGATCTCCCTTTTTCGTTCCTGCGGTCTGGCCCGCGCTGTGGCTGACCCTTGCATACCGGATGGTAAGGAATCCCGTCTAGCGTTGCGAGGTCGAAATTGCAGCGGGGCAGGCAGGAATGCAGCTGACTTTACAGGAACAGGGGAATTGGTGCGTTGTCACGGTCGAGGAGCGTCGAATCGATGCGGCAGGCGCCATTTCCTTCAAGGAAGCCATGCGCAACCTGACGGAAGGCCTGACAGGTCCGGTCATCCTGGACCTGGGTCAGGTGGACTTTGTCGATTCCAGCGGACTTGGCGCGATCGTCGCGGCCATGAAGACGCTTGGTGGAAAGCGGCGGCTGCATCTTGCGGCCCTGACACCGAATGTCGAAAGGGTGTTCAGCCTGACGCGGATGGACCTTGTCTTTCCGATCCATGCCAGCGTGGCGGCTGCGCTTCTGTCCGATGATAGCTGAGCGCGTGCAGCGGTCCGCCATATCCGGCGTACGCGCCCCTGATGTCCTGACAATGGATGTGCCTGTCGGATATGATGCGGTCAGGGTGGCCTTGTTGGAGTGGCGCCGCTGGATCGAAGGGGTCAATGCCTGTTCCGATCTTGTGAGCCGGGCAGAGATCGTTCTGGCCGAGGTTCTGAACAATATTTCGGAACATGGCTATGTCGGACGGGATGGTGTCCCGGCGCCGATCGCCCTGCGGTGCCGGATGTCGGTCCGGGGTCTGCATGTGATGGTTGTCGACCAGGGGTGGCCTGTTCCGGCCGACAGGTGCCTTGCGGGGGGGCTGCCCCCCGTATCGCTTGCGGCGCAAGACATGGACAGCCTGCCCGAGGGCGGGTTCGGCTGGTGCCTGATCCGGGAATTGACCTGCGATTTGAACCTGGTCTCGGATGGGGCGGGCAACCGGCTCAGCTTTGTGGTGCCCCTTTGCAAACCCGATGATGTGGCGGATCCTGCTGCGCCCGCCAATCAGGCAAGACCTGTCTGATCGCGGCCGGGCTTCATCCGCAAAAAATGCGCGCTTTCGCAGAAATGCCGCAATCCCACCCGAATGGCGCCGGAATCACCGCAGATAAGGAAGTCTGTAGCTGCATGGCTTCTCCCGGCGCCGCGTGAAAATAGCCCCCACCCAGTCGCGGCGTCGGGAACTTAATTCTCCTCTTTCAGACAGTTGGCAAGCGCACGGGACCCACCTACTGTGCGAGGCGAACAAATGGAGGGTTCCCGAATGCGAGATTTCCAGATGCCAGGCCGATCGACGGTCATGGCGATGAACGGTATGTGCGCCACATCGCACCCGCTGGCTGCCAAGGTTGCGATCGAAACGCTGGAGCGTGGCGGGTCGGCCATGGATGCGGCGATTGCCGGCGCGGTTCTGCTGGGGATGTGTGAGCCGCACATGTGCGGCATCGGGGGCGATTGCTTTGTCCTGATTTCGAAGCCGGGCCAGCCCGATATCGTGGCGCTGAACGGTTCAGGCCGTGCGCCCGCCGCAGCCAGCGCGGCCGCGCTGCGCGCGCGCGGGTTGGACACCGTCCCCCTGCGCGGTCCCGAAGCCGTGACGATCCCTGGCGCCGTCGATGCATTCTGCACCCTGTCGGAAGATCACGGCCGGCTGGGGATCGATGCCTTGCTCGCGCCCGCGATCCGCTATGCAGAAGAGGGTGTGCCCATGGGCCCGCGCGTGGCATTGGATTGGCCCGGTGCGGCCAAGGCTCTGCAGGGGCATGCGACCAAGCACTATTCGGTCGACCCGGTTCCCGTCATCAGCGCACCAGCCCAGGCCAAGGCCTTGCGGTTGATCGCGCAGAAGGGTCGCGCCGGGTTTTACGAGGGTGAAGTGGCCGAAGATCTGGTTGCCGCCCTGCGCGAGGCTGGCGGCATTCATGACCTTGCCGACTTCGCAGGGCAGCGCTGCAACTACGGCGCGCCTGTCAGCGGTCTGTACAAGGGAACGGAACTTGTGGAACACGCGCCCAATGGGCAGGGCGCGACCGCCATCCTGTTGCTGAACATCCTGTCGCATTTCGACATTGCCGGCATGGATCCGCTGAGCGCCACCCGCATTCATATCGAGGCCGAAGCGACCCGTCTGGCCTATGATGCGCGCAACCGGTTCATTGCAGACCCCGATCACACCACGCGGCTGGGGCATATGCTGGCGCCTGAAACCGCGGCGCGTCTGGCGGCGCTGATCGACCCGAAACAGGCCATGGCTTCGGCGCATGAGGCCAGTGAAGCCATTCACAAGGACACGGTCTATATCACCGTGGTCGATCGCGACCGGATGGCGGTGTCGTTGATCTATTCGCTGTTTCATCCGTTCGGTTCGGGGATCGGATCGCAGAAGTTCGGGATCCTGCTGCAAAACCGTGGTGCGGGGTTCACGCTTGAAGAAGGGCACCCCAACGAAATGGCGCCGGGCAAGCGGCCGATGCATACGATCATCCCCGGCATGCTGCGGGTGGATGGGCGCGTAACCATGCCTTTCGGCGTGATGGGGGGTGCCTATCAGTCGACGGGTCATGCCCGGTTCGTGTCGAACATGGTTGATTTCGGCATGGATGCGCAAAGCGCGATCGATACCCCACGCGCCTTTGCCGAGGGGTCGATCCTCAAGGTGGAAAGCGGGTATTCGGATGCCGTGCGTGCGGAACTGGTCGAGATGGGCCATGATGTCATGCTGGCCGACAGCCCGATCGGCGGGGCGCAATCGATCCTGATCCGCGAGGATGGCGTTCTTGAAGGTGCATCCGATCCGCGCAAGGACGGCTGCGCGCTGGGCTACTGAACACGGCGGGGGCGGGCCATGGTCCGCCCCTTTCGGCACCCTGTCAGTTCAGCTGGAAATGCAGGGGGTAGTGACCGTCCTGGAACGGGCCGAACAGGTCCGGGATATCGGGATGGTCCACGGGTTCGCCGGAATAGTCGGCGATCAGGTTCTGTTCCGAGACATAGGCCACGTAGTAGCTTTGATCGTTTTCGGCCAGAAGATGGTAGAACGGCTGTTCCTTTACAGGACGGCTGTCTTCGGGAATGGAGTCATACCATTCCTCGGTATTGTTGAACTGCGGGTCAACGTCGAACACCACGCCACGAAACGGATGCTTCTTGTGGCGAACGACCTGTCCGAGGTGATATTTTGCGCGTGTCTTCAACATAACAATTCGGCCCCTATGCCCCTTGATTAGACCTTTCAAGGGGTATTTGTCCAACGTTTGGGCGTGAAAGCAGGGAAACAGTGTGTGGTGCTTGCCATAACAGTGCCACAAATTCCGCCAGCCCCCGGAGAACTTTGCGACAATCTCAAGGCAGGTCGGGAAGCGGCGGCAAAAAGCCCCCTGCGGGGCAACATCCACGGAATTGTCATTTCTTCTTTCACGTCTTTCCGTTAGAATTTCAAAAAAAGAAAAAAGATCAGTGAAACGAGAGGCAGATGAGCAGACTTCTTCGCGCCTTCATCCTGTTGATGGTTCTTGCATCCTGTGGAAGCCGTGAGTTCTCGGCGCCACGCAATCTGGATAACGCCTGCGCCATTCTCAGCGAGCGCCCGAATTACGCCCGCGCCCTGCGCGCGGCCGAACGCCGCTGGGGTGTGCCCGTGGCCGTGCAGATGGCGACGATCTACCAGGAAAGCAAATTCATCGGGAATGCGCGTACGCCGTTTCAATACACGCTGGGTGTGATCCCGATGGGGCGGCAGAGTTCGGCCTATGGCTATAGCCAGGCGCTGGACGGAACCTGGCGCGAATACCAGGTGGATCAGCGCCGGATGAGCGCGCGGCGCGACCGCATCGACGATGCAACCGATTTCATGGGCTGGTACATGAACCGCTCACGAGAGCGTAACGGTATCTCGCTCAGCGATGCGCGCAACCAGTACCTTGCCTATCACGAGGGGCACACCGGGTTCTCGCGCGGGTCCTACAATCAGAAAAGCTGGCTGCTGCGGATTGCAGGCACGGTGCAGGATCGCGCCGTGATGTATGATGCGCAGCTTCTGTCCTGTCCGAACCGGCTGCGGTAGGCGGTTCATGATCGCAGATGCCCCTGGGCGATCTGCGATCATCAGAACTGATCGCGCCGGATAAATTTATAAAATTCGACATATCCTTCCTCTCCGGGGTAGCCAGAGTCATGTCCCTGGCGCGGCCCCCTGCGTCATGCGCTGGCCGCTTGCCGCGGCCCGTCCCCGAAGGAGAGATCATGACCGATACCCCCGCATCCGCCGATTCCCGTGTGACGGGCGAAAATGCCCGGCGAATCCTGCGCCGTGATCCTCATCCGCATCTGTTCCGTCCGATCAGCTTCAGATCGATCACGGTCCGCAACCGGATCATGCTGTCGCCCATGTGCCAGTATTCCGCGCAGGAGGGGATGCCGAATGACTGGCATTTCATGCATCTGGGCGCGCGCGCTGCGGGCGGTGCGGGCATCGTCTGTACCGAGGCCGTGCATGTGGCGCCGCGTGGCCGGATCACGCAGCATGATCTTGGCCTGTGGAATGACGCGCAGCGCGACGGCCTGGCCCGTATCGCCGGGTTTGTCGCGGCCCAAGGGGCGGTGCCGGCGATCCAGCTGGGCCATGCGGGGCGCAAGGCGTCGGTCGGGCGCCCCTGGGAAGGGACGCGCCCCGTGCCGCCATCGGAGGGTGGGTGGAGCACCGTTGCCCCTTCAGCCCAGCCTTATGCCGATGGCTGGCCAACCCCCGAGGCGCTGGACCAGCCCGGTATCCAGGCTGAACTGGATGCGCTGGCCCAGGCGACACGCCGTGCGCGCGAGGCGGGTTTTCAGATCGTCGAGCTGCACGCCGCGCATGGCTACCTGATCCATCAGTTCTACTCGCCTCTCAGCAACACGCGCGGTGATGGCTATGGCGGTGGCTTCGATAATCGCATCCGCTTTCTGATCGAGTCGCTGGATGCGATGCGCAGCGAATGGCCCGATGATCTGCCGCTGTTCGTGCGCCTCAGCGTGACCGACTGGGTCGATGGTGGCTGGACGATCGAGGATAGCATCCGTCTGTGCCAGATCCTGAAGGCGCGCGGCGATGTGGACCTGATCGACTGTACGTCTGGCGGGAATGACCCGCGTCAGCAGATCCCGATCCATCCCGGATACCAAGTGCCCTTTGCCCGCAGGATCAGGGCCGAGACGGGTCTGGCCACGGGCGCGGTCGGTTTGATCAACGCGCCTGATCTGGCCGAATCCATCGTCGCCAATGGCGATGCCGATCTGGTTTTGCTGGGGCGGGGTCTGCTTGCGGATCCGCACTGGCCCCTGAAGGCGGCGGCCGCCCTCAAGGCGCAGAATGTCGCCTGGCCGGTGCAGTACGAGCGGTCAAACATCTTCTGATGATCAGGATATGCGATCAAAAAAATTGATCGAAAGCGATGAAAAACTAAAATTCGACTAATTTTCGTCTGTCAGGCTTACTGGTCCTGCAGGCTGTCAGCCAGACGGCCTGTTGTGACTGACAAGGACAGAACGATCATGCTGGACACGCCTGCGTCCCCTTCATCCCCGTTCCAGACCGCCGCCGCGCTGCGGCTGGCCTGCCGCGAAGGCCGGTTCGCCGCGCCGACCAGCGGGCACGCCAAGGGATATCAGCAGGGGAATGTAGTCATCCTGCCACGCGACCTTGCCGGTGACTTTCTGCGGTTCTGCGTGGTCAATCCCAAGCCCGCACCCATCCTTGGCGTGTCAGAGCCGGGCGATCCTGCCCTGGCGATGCTGGGCGAGGGGATCGACATCCGTACCGACGTGCCGCGCTACCGGGTGTTTCGCAACGGCGATCCCGCCGAATGCCTGACCGACATCGGCGCGCTGTGGCGCGATGATTTCGTGACCTTCGTGATCGGCTGTTCCTTTTCCTTCGAAACGGCACTGTTGCAGGCGCGAATCCCTGTCCGGCATATCGAAGCGGGGCGGAACGTGCCGATGTATGTGACCAATCTGCAGACCCATGCCGCCGGGCCTTTCGGCGGGCCGATGGTCGTGTCGATGCGCGGGTTTTCGACAGCGGATGCGATCCGTGCCATGGTGTTGTCGGCGCAGATGCCGCAAGCCCACGGGGCGCCGGTGCATTTCGGCGATCCTGCGGCGATCGGGATCAGGGATATCGACGCGCCTGAATTCGGCGATGCGCCCATTCTTGAAGCCGGCGACGTGCCGGTGTTCTGGGCCTGCGGCGTGACCCCGCAATCGGCCATTCGCAAGGCGAAGCCCGAGATCGCCATCATGCATGAACCCGGCCACATGCTTGTGACCGATCTTCCGACCGATGCGTGACCCCTTCCGGGGGTGACCTTGCATCCAATCACAAAGACAAGACTTCAAACGCAACAAGGAGACCAATGATGACACCCGTATTCCGTACCCTACTGGCCTCGGCCGCAATGTTGCCGATGGCGATGGCTGCCTCGGCGCAGGACTTGCCCGAAACCACCCTGTCGGTGGTGGGCAGCTGGAGCAGCCTTCCGCTTTATCAGAAGTTCGAGCGCGTCTTCTGGGAAGAAACCGTGCCCGCAGCCTCGGGCGGCAAGATCACGGTCAACATGACCACCTTCAACCAGATGGGCGTGTCCGGCGGTGACGTGTTCCGCATGCTGGGCGATGGCGTGTTCGAAGTGGGCATGACCGTGGGCGACTATACCGTGGCCGATGCGCCCGAGCTGGAAGGGCTGGACGTGCCGCTGCTGGCGACCGACGCCGAGAACGCGCGCAAGATGGTGGCCGCGGCCAAGCCGATGGTCGCCGATATCATGCGCGACCGTTTCAATGCGCATATGCTGGCCATCGCGCCCTATCCGCCGCAGGTCGTGTTCTGCAATGCCGAGATCGCAAGCCTGGATGACCTTGGTGGCAAGAAGATCCGTGGCTCCGGCCGCATGACCACCCTGTTCCTCGAGGCGCTGGGTGCCGAGGGCATCACCATGGCCTTCTCGGAAGTGCCGGGCGCGCTTGAGCGGGGCGTGATCGATTGCGCCGTCACCGGCGCGGGCTCGGGCTATTCCTCGGGGTGGTTCGAATCCTCGACCCATCTGGTCAACCTGCCGCTGGGTGGCTGGGACCCGGTCATCACCGCCGTGAACCTGGATGCCTGGAACGCGATGGATCCGGCCGTGCAGGCCTTCCTGACCGAGCAGGTCAAGACCGGGTTCGAGGATCCCGCATGGGACGATGCCGCCGGTGCGCTGGCACGTGACATTGCCTGCCTGACCGGATCGGGCGAATGTGCCGCTGGCGCCGCCGCATCCATGACGCTGGTGGAACTGAGCGATGCCGACAAGGCCCGCGCGGTCGAGGTGCTGGAGCAGAAGATCCTGCCCGACTGGGCCGAGCGCGCAGGTGGCGACTGGGCCGAGCGCTGGAACGCCAGTGTCGGTGCGGCGCTGGGCGTCAGCATCGGGAACTGAGACCGATCATGAAAAGGAGCAGGGCAATATGACAGGTTCGGACAGGCTGGCCACGCGGGTGATGACGCTCGTCAATGGTCTGAGAACTGCCAACAGGTGGATTGCCCTGCTCTGCGGCATGGTGCTGGTGGGGGCGGTCGTCCTCATCATCATCGAGGTGCTGGGCCGCCAGTTCCCCGCGCTGCATCTGGGCGGCGCGGACGAGCTGTCTGGCTACATCATGGCCGCGATTGCCACATGGGGCTTTTCCTATGCGCTGGTCGAACGGGCGCATGTGCGCATCGACCTTGTGCATGCACGCATGCCTGTGGGTGGACGCGCGGTGCTGGACGTGATCGCCATGGCCTCTGTTCTGCTGGTGGCCGTTCTGGTCGCCTCCTACGCCTATGACGTGCTGGCCAAGTCGCTGGCGCGGGGATCGCGGTCGAACACGCCGCTGGGCGTGCCATTGTGGATGCCACAGATCATCTGGTTCGGCGGATGGGTCTGGCTGACGCTGACCTCGGCCCTGCTTCTGGCGGCGACGGTGATCCTGTCGCTGCTGCGGCGCTGGGACATGGTGGAACAGATCGCGTCGATCCCGGTCGAGACTGGAGAAGTGCAATGATCTGGTATGTCTCGATCGGCCTTGCCGTTCTGCTGGCGCTGTCGGTGCCGGTAGGTGCGGCGCTGTTCATCCTTGGCTTCGGCCTTGATGCTTTCTTCTCGCCCATGCCGCTGATGCGCGGGCTGGGGCAGATGGTCTATTCCTCATCCGACAGTTTCCTGCTGATCGCGATCCCGCTTTTCGTGCTGCTGGGTGAAATCCTGGTGCGCGCCGGTATCGCCGAGCGTACATATGCCACGCTCGATACCTGGTTTTCCTGGCTGCCGGGCGGACTGGTCCATGCCAATATCGGCACCGCCACGATGTTTTCGGCCACGTCTGGATCATCCGTCGCGACGGCTGCGACTGTGGCGACCGTGGCGATGCCGCAAGCGCGCAAACAGGGCTACGATCAACGCCTCTTTGCCGGGGCGATTGCGGCCGGGGGGGCGCTGGGCATCCTCTTGCCGCCCTCGATCAACCTGATCGTCTACGGTTTTCTGACCCAGACATCGGTGCCGCAACTGTTCATGGCCGGTATCGTGCCCGGCCTGCTGATGGCCCTGGGCTTCATGATCATCACGGCGATCCTGTGCTCCATCAAGCCCGAATGGGGCGGCCCAAGCCGCAGCTTCACCTGGGCCGAACGGATGGCCGGCCTGCCGCATCTGATCCCGGTTCTGATGGTTTTCGCCATCATCATCGGGTCGATCTACACCGGCTGGGCCACCCCGACCGAGGCCGCCGCCATCGGCGTTGTCATGGCGTTGGGGATCGCGGCCTTCTATGGCGCTGTGACCTGGACCAACATGCGCGCGGCCTTGCTGGGTACGATCCGCACCACATCCATGGTGATGTTCGTGATCGTGGGCGCGTATTTCCTGAACTTCGCGCTGGGGGCCACGGGGCTGAACCGCGCGCTGTCGGGCTTTCTGGAAGGGCTGGGCCTTGGCCCCTACGGCATGCTTCTGATGATCGTGCTGATGTATATCCTGCTGGGCTTTTTCATCGAGACGCTGGCCCTGATGATCGCGACCATTCCGATCGTGGTGCCCATCGTGATCGGCCTTGGCTTTGACAAGGTGTGGTTCGGCATCCTGCTGATCGTGCTGATCGAAATGGCGCTGATCACCCCGCCTGTGGGCCTGAACCTCTACGTGGTGCAAGGCGCGCGCAAGGAGGGCCGGCTGAGCGATGTGATGCTGGGGGCCATTCCCTTCGTCTTCGTGATGCTGGTGATGGTGGGCCTGCTCATCGCGTTTCCGTCGATCGCCCTGCTTTTCGCACCAAGCTGAGGCGCGACAGACCAACACTCAAGAACGGAGAAGACCAGAATCATGGGCAACCGCGTAACCTTTGAACGGGCCGGCCACGGGCCGGTGCAGATCGAGATCACACAGGGTGTCATCGCAGGATGGACCGGGCGCAATGCCGATGCGGTCAACCATCATATCGCCGAACTGGCCGAGATCGGCGTGCCTGCGCCATCGACCGTGCCGCTGTACTATCGCGTGTCGGACCTGATGTTCACGACCGCCCCGGTGATCCAGTGCCTTGACGATACCTCCTCGGGCGAGGCAGAGCCGACGCTGATCGACGACGGCACACGGCTGTATCTGGGGTTGGGGTCGGATCACACCGACCGCAAGCTGGAAGCCTATTCCGTCGCCCACTCCAAGCAGATCTGCCCCAAGCCGATGGCCCCGGTCCTGTGGGATTTCGATGAGGTCGCTGGCCATCTGGACGAGATCCGCATCCGTTCCTTCATCAAGGAAGGGGATGAATGGGTGGCCTATCAGGAGGGGACGCTGGCCTCGATCCGGCCGCTGTCCGAACTGCTGGCCGGATCGCCCGCCACGCAGGGGGGCACCCGTTTGCAGCCGGGGACCGCGATGATGTGCGGCACCTTCGCGGTGTTGTCGGGCGGGGTGCGTCCAGCAAATGCCTTTCGCATGGAAATGATTGATGACAGGCTGGGCCGGCGTATCGAACATGGCTACCATATGGTCAGCCTTCCCGTCATCGCTTGACCATCAGGAGTCCCATGACCCATTCCCCGCTGACGTCCCCTTGTGGGCGGATCACCTACCGCGCCGAAGATCACGCGCGTCACGCCATCGACCGGGCCATGGACATGCCCATGTCGGTCATGTCCCGGATCTACACGCAATACGATGCGGCCCGGATCATGCAGGCCGCACAGGCGCTGGATGCGGATGCCACCCGCAAGGCGGGTCCGCTGGCAGGCATGCTCATATCCATCAAGGATCTGTTCGACGAGGCGGGCCAGGTGACGGCGGCCGGATCGACCATCCTGCGCGCGGCGGCCCCGGCCAAGGCCGATGCGCCTGTCGTCGCGCGGCTCAAGGCGGCGGGGGCGGTGCCTTGCGGGCGCACGGCGATGTCGGAATTCGCCTATTCGGGCGTGGGCCTGAACCCGCACACCGGCAATCCGGGCAATGCGCGCGACCCGTCGCGGATCTCGGGGGGGTCCAGTTCGGGGGCTGCGGTGTCCGTGGCGCTGGGGTTGGCGGATGTGGCGCTTGGCACCGATACGGGCGGGTCCGTGCGCATCCCCGCCGCGCTGAACGGGTTGGCGGGTTTCAAGCCCACGCAGGCGACCGTGCCGCTGGAAGGGGCCTTTCCGCTGTCCCAGACCTTCGACAGCATTGGGCCGCTGGCTCCGCGGATCGCGACATGCGCCGCCGTGCATGGGGTGCTGTCCGGCACCACCGCGCCGCATATGCCGGAACACCGGCCCTTGCGTCTTGCCGTGCTGCAAGGTCCGTTGATGGCGGGTCTGGATGCGCAGGTGACGGCCGATTTCGCGGCGGCGCTGACCGTCCTGCGCGCTGCCGGCCACGAGGTGATCGAGGTTGAGTTGCCCGAGCTTGAGGGCTACGGCGACGTCAATCGCATCGTTGTCGCCACCGAGGCGCATGCCATCCATGCCCATCACCTTGAAGGGCTGAAAACCCAGGGCGACCCGCGTGTCCTGCAACGCATCATGTCTGCAACCGGCTTTGCCGCTTCGGATTACGCCGACAAGCTGGCGCATCGTGCGCGGGCGATGGAGGCGTTCCATACGCTTGCGGATGGAATTGACGCCTTCCTGCTGCCGACCGTGCCGACCGTCGCGCCTGCGATTGCCGAGGTCGAGGCCGATTTCGACCGCTTGAACGCGCTGATGCTGCGCAACCCGTCGCTGGTCAATTTCCTTGACGGTTGTGCCGCGACGGTTCCGATGCAACGCGCGCAACGTCTTGCGACCGGGTTGATGATCTTCGCACCGGGTGGGCGGGACTGGCATGTTCTGGATATCGCCGCGCGCTGCGAGGCGCTGCTGCACTAATGACGGACCCGTGGATCTGGGGCGCGTTCACGGCCCGGATGCTGGGAACGGCCTTCGTCGTGATCGCGATTTCCTGGGTCTCGGTCAGGGCGGGGCCGCGCATTGGTGGCGTGATCGTCGGCTTGCCGATCGTGCTGGCGCCGGGCCTGGGCTTCATGCTGCTGGATCAATCCGGGGATTTCGTGGCCGCGGCCGCGGCGGGGGCCCTGTACTCATTGGCGGCGACCCAGGCCTTTCTGCTGGTTTTCGTGGCTCTTGCGCAAAGGTCCGGCCCCTTTGCGTCGGTGGCGGGCGCCGCGCTTGCATGGCTTTGCCTGGCCATACCGCTAAGCCTTTTTCCGCATCCGCCGCTGTTGGGTGCGCTGTTGTTCGCAGCCATGACCATCACGGCACGACGGATCGGGCTTTTCTGGGTCTCTGGGGCGGATGCAACGGCGGCCAGCACGAAATGGGGGCTGATGGCATTGCGCGGCATTCTGGCGGGCATTCTGGTCGGTGCGGTCA
The DNA here is from genome assembly GCA_030758115.1 of Paracoccaceae bacterium. Taxonomy (GTDB): domain Bacteria; phylum Pseudomonadota; class Alphaproteobacteria; order Rhodobacterales; family Rhodobacteraceae; genus Seohaeicola. The sequence continues at coordinate 29,443 of JANREX010000034.1, forward strand.
CCTTGGGCGCATCGGTGCTTGGTGCCGGGTTCTCTGGTGCCCTGATGGCCTTTCCCATCGGGTTCACCGTCATCGCCGTATCGCTGCATCTTGATCATGGCGGTGCCTTCGCCGCCCAGACCGCCTATGCCGGGCTGACGGGTATGACCAGCCTGGCCATCTTCTGTCTCTGCCTTGCGCTGCTGTTGCGGGACCTGCCCGGCGGGATGGCTTTTGCCCTGGCGCTTGCGGCCTCGGTTCTGGCGACGGTGGTCATGACCATGATGGCGCGACGCCGGGCGCAGGGGCGGTCTTGACATGCGCGGTGCTGACATGATGGCTGAAGGCATGCATTCACGGATCGGATCGCAGTCATGGTAGATTTCAAGGGGCTGGAGACCTTCCTCTGGGTCGCGGCCCTGGGCAGTTTCCGGGGTGCGGCGCAAAAGCTGAACACCACCCAGCCCGCGATCTCCCACAGGATCGCCCAGCTCGAGGCCGAGGTGGGCGCGAAACTGCTGACCCGCGAAAGCCGCAACGTGGCCCCAACGCTGCGCGGGCGGCAGTTGCTGGTCTATGCCGAAAAGATCCTCGCCATGCGCGCCGAGATGCTGGCCAGCCTGCGCGATGCCGAGGCTGTGCGTGGCGTGATCCGCCTGGGCGTGGCGGAAACCATCGTTCACACCTGGTTGCCCGATTTCATCAAGGAGGTGCACCGCATCTATCCGAACCTGTCGATCGAGATCGAGGTGGATATCTCGCCTTCGCTGCGGACAAGACTGCTGGCGCAGGAAATCGACATTGCCTTTCTGCTGGGGCCCTTGTCGGCCCCGCTGCTGCGCAACCGGTTGCTGTGCGAATATCCCGTGGGCTTCATCGCCAGCCCCTTGCTGCAGGTGCCCAACCCGGCCGATGTGCGCGACCTTGCGCAATTTCCGCTGATTACCTTCGCGCGCAAGACCCAGCCCTATGAACAGGTCAAATCCCTGTTCAACCGGCCTTACCTGCCGCCGATCAACCTGCATGCCAGCGCCTCGATGGCGACGGTGGTGCATCTGGCGACCGAAGGGATCGGAATTGCCGTCATCCCCCATGAACTGGTCGAGGCGGAGCTGCGCGAGGGCAAGCTGGAGCGCATCCAGACCGAGGTGACGATGCCGCCGTTGGCCTTCTGTGCCAGTTGGCTGGAAAGCCCGGATACCCTGGCCGTCGAACTGGTGGTCGAGATCGCGGCCCGCATGGCCGGTAGCTGGAACGAGCCGCCGCGCCCGGCCTAGTCGGCCCCGATGCTGCGCGCCTCAAGGCGGACCCCGGCCGCGATCCGCGATCCGGGATAGGCGACGACGGCCTCGCCTTCCGCGATGCCCGCGATGATCTGCACCCAATCCGCATTCATGCGACCAGTCTCGACGCTGCGGATCGCGGCGCGATCATCCTCGGCGACGAACAGCGCCCATTGCCCATCCTGACGGAACAGGGCCGCGCGGGGAACCTGCAACACATCCTGCCCGGACCAGACCACGATCCGCACATAGACGCGGTACCGGTCGCCCAGACCGGCGCGCTTGTCAGGCGGCGAGGTGATGTCGAGCAGCAGACGCACGCGTTGTTCCTCGATTCCCAACGCCGACACGCGGGTAAAGGCCGAAGGGTCGATCCGGCGCACCCGGGCGTCGATCACCCCTTCGCCGCCCCACCGTTCGACATGGGCGCGGGTGCCCGGCGCGATGCCGATCGTGTCGGCCGACAGCAGATCGACCTCGATTTCCAGATCGTCGAGATCGCCAATGCTCAACAGCGGCGCACCGGCCTGGACCAGCCGCGCGTTCAGGTCCGCGACCTCAAGAACCGTGCCCGAAACGGGTGCCGTCAGACGGATGCAGCAATCCGATATGGCGCCTGCGGCTTCGGGTGTTTCCGGTCCCATCAGCTGTGCGCGCGCCCGGTCCAGCGTGGCGCGCGTCAGCTCCAGCTCGGCTTGTGCGGCCTGCCGCGCTGCGCGGGCCGAAGCCGTGGCCTGTGCGCTGTTTTCCAGCACGGTCACGGAGATCGTTCCGCGTGCGGCAAGTGTCTTGTTGCGCGCAAGCTCGGCCTCGAAATGGCTTGACTCGACATCGGCGCGGTCCAGCTGCGCCTCGGCCAGCTTCACGGCTGCTTCGGCCTCGGTCACGGCTGCTTCGGCCAGTCGGCGCGCACGGGCGTCCAGAAAGGCGGGTTCGGCAGGCTGGATCACCGCCACGACGGTCTTGCCCGCCGTGACGCGATCGCCTGTGTCCACGGGGGAACGGGTCGTGTTCCCTGTGACCGGGGCGGTCACCTGCCAGGGGTCACGGATCCGGGTCATGCCCTCGGCTGTCACCGTCACCTCCATCGGGGCGACGCGCGCCGTGACCAGATCGACCGGCACGGGTTGCGGCAGCAAGGCCCACAGCAGGCCACCGATCACGGTCAGCACGGCGACAGCGCCAAGGATCAGCCGGATATAGCGTGTCATGTTCATTCCTTCTGCTTGAGGGCTGTCACGATGTCGATCCGATCCAGCCTGCGCCGCACCATCAGGACCGACACGAAAGCGGTCGCCAATGCCGTCAGCGCAGCCTGGGCATAGGTGGACCGGGAAATGACCATCGGCAGGCTGATGATGTCGGTCGAGAAGCCTTGCGTCATCAGGATCGCGAACCAATAGCCCAACAGCCAGCCCACCGGCACGGCAACCAGCGTCAGCAGCATCTGTTCTGCGATCAGCACGTACCCGACCTCGGCCCGTCGAAAGCCCAGCACGCGCAGGCTTGCCAGTTCATGCGCGCGTTCGGCCAACTGGATACGGGCGGCGTTATAGACCACGCCGATGGTGATCAGCATTCCAAGGCCCGAGAAGATGATGGTCATCGTGATCAGGCTTTCGTTCATCGTCGCCTCCATCGAGGCGCGCACATCCGCCCAGAGGGTGAAGCCCGTGATGGCCGGTGTCTGCTTGATCCGCGTTTGCAGGGCGGGCAGGGACGAGGTGTCGACCGCCAGGTGCAACATGTTGATCTGGGGCGTTTCGTTCATCAGGGCAAAGAAGGTGTCACGCCGCATCAGGATGTCCTGCCCCATGCTTTGACGAAACACGCGTGTTACCGTCACATTCCAGGGCCGCCGGGGCGGTGCCAGAAGCTCGACCTCGACCTGGTCGCCGGGCATCAGCCCAAGGTAGGCAGCCAGCGACTCTGGCAGGGCCACGCCACTGTCGGGCAGGGGGATCGGATGGCCCTCGGGGTCCAGCAGGCGGGTCAGGTCAGCATCCGGGTCCTGCGCCATGAGGCTGACAAGTTTGGATGCCTGCCCATGTCTGACCCGTACCGGTGCGGCATAGACCCCTTCGGCATGCAGCACACCGGGCAGGGACAGGGCCGCCAGTTCCGCCTGCTCCTTGACCGGTTGATGCAGGATCAGCGTTGCATGCTGGCGATTGGTGCGGTCAAAGATGTCCTCCATCACCAGGTCGATGATGTCGAAGGTCACGAAAGACGCGACCAGCACGGCCACCGATCCCGCAACCCCGAACAGGGTGACGGCGGCGCGTCCGGGCCAGCGCGTCAGCGAGCGGACGATCATCATCGTGGTCTGGCGCAGACCAAGCCTGTACCCCAGCGCATCGGCCCAGCCGCGCCTGTAGACCGGCGGGGCAGGCGGGGCCATGGCGACGGCAGGCGCCAGCCGCACTGCAGCCGATACGGCGCGCATCGCGCCAAGAACGACAGCGCCCATCGCCGCCAGGCCAGAGATGATCATCGGCGCAGCCCCGGGCCTGTAGTCCAGCCAGGGAAAACGGAAGTATTCGGTGTAAAGCGCGGTCATCCCGTGACCCAGCCACCAGCCCATGCCCCAACCGATCAGCGTTCCGGCCAGCCCGATCCCGATCGTCATCTTGAGGTAATGGATCACGATGGTCCGGGTCGGATAGCCGATCGCCTTCAGCAGCCCGATCTGCCGCCGTTCCAACGCGATCAGCCGCCCCAGCACCATGTTGACCAGAAAGGCCGACACCACCAGAAAGATCGGGGGCAGCACGCGCGCCATGGCGCCAAGCTGGCTCAACTCGCCCTCGATGAAGACATGCGACATCTGCCGGTCGCGGCCATGGGCGCCGGTGCCGCCGTAGGGGGCAAGCAGGCGGTCCACGGCGGCAATCACCGCCGCCTCATGTGCGCCGCGCGACAGGCTGAGGGTCAGGTCATTGAAAGCACCATCAAGATCGGTTGCGGCGGCCGCAGCCGGTTCGCGCATCCAGATCAGGCCGAAATGCCTGTCATCCGGCATCATGGCGGCGGGGCCAAGCGTATAGATGTATTCCGGCGACAGCAGATGCCCGGTCACGACCAGTTCGCGCAGTCGCCCGTTCAGCACGGCGCGAAACCTGTCGCCGGGCCGAAGCCCGTTCGCCTGCGCAAAAGGTTCCGACAGGGCCACCTCGTCCGGTTGCAGTGGGTCAGGCAATCGGCCGGTTCGGAGCAGCGGCAGGTTCAGGGCTGGCCCCCCCAGCGCCGGCAAGGAAATGACGCGCGCCGATGCAGGTTCCACCATGCCTTCCAGGTCCACCATCGCGGTAAAGACGATCCGCGCTTCCACCTGCGCCACCCCGTCGATGGCGGCGATCTCGGACAACAGGCCGCGCGGTGCGCGGGTCGCGCCTGCGAAGACATCCGCAAAGCGGTGGCGTTCGTAAAAGGCGTCGCGCGTTTCGGTCAGTGACCGTTGCGTGCCGGTCGACAGCACCATGACCATCACGCCGCAGGCCAGCACCATGGCGATGGCCAGGCATTGGGCCCAGATCCCCCGCAGATCGCGCAGCACCTTGCGATCCAGCGCGCGCATCACCAGCTGACCTCGGATGGCGCGATGGGGGCGCTGTTCTCCTCGACCTTGGTGATGCGCCCATCGGCCATGTAGATCACGCGGTCGGCAATGCGGCGGATCTCGGCGTTATGGGTGATCAGGGCGGTCGTGGTGCCAAGGTCGCGATTGACGCCGATCAGCGCTTCAAGAACCGTGATGCCGGTCTTGCTGTCCAGCGCGCCGGTCGGTTCGTCGCACAGCAGGATATCGGGGCGCTTGGCGATGGCGCGGGCAATGGCCACGCGCTGTTGTTCCCCGCCCGACAATTCCGAGGGGAAATGATCCATGCGACCGCTCAGGCCGACGCGGTCCAGTGCTTCCTCCGGGGGCATGGGGTTGCCCGCGATTTCGGTGACAAGAGCCACGTTTTCGCGCGCGGTCAGGCTGGGAACCAGATTGTAGAACTGAAAGACAAAGCCCACATGCTTGCGGCGAAACTCTGTCAGTGCTGCGTCTTCGACCGCGCTCAGGTCCTGATCGCGGAACATGACGCGCCCCGATGTGGGTTGGTCCAGGCCACCAAGGATGTTCAGCAAGGTGGATTTGCCCGACCCCGATGCGCCCAGCAGCACCACGACTTCGGCTTCGAACAGGCTGACGGACACCCCGGCCAGCGCGTGCACGGCCACAGGGCCGGAGCGATAGACCTTGGTGATCGCCTCGGTAGAGAGGACCGGTGTTCTTGCACGCGCCATTGTCTTCATACCACAACCCTAGCATGATCGCGCCGGTCTGCGGGTTGATCTGCCGCAAAGCGAAGCGTCGGGGTGAACACCCCGAGTGCCTGGCGGTTTGTGCGTGAAATCTGTCTGACGGTGGCGGTTCAGATCGGCAGGCTGGCAGCCTTGCGGCATGTACCGGCCCGGAGGTGATCCAAAATCGGGAATTGTCCAATTATTGCAGAGCGTGTGTCGTGTTTCCTGAAAACCTGTCTTTCTTTTCAGCCTCTTTTGCGATGCATGAACGCGGTGTGATCAAGTCCACGGCGCTGCGATGGCTCTGGACACAACTTCCGTCTTTTCATGCAATTTGCCCCTGAGCAAATGGGCGTAGCGCTGTGTCATGGTGACATTCGAATGACCCAAAAGCCGCTGCACCTCGTAGATGCTGACTTCGTTGTTTATGAGAATGCTGGCATAGGTATGCCTAAGGTCATGAATGCGCACATCTTCCAAGCCTTCAGACCTGACGACCTTGTACCAGGCTGCGTAGAAGCTGTCGTATTTCGTCCTTGTGCGCGGGTTCGTGAAAACATACCCGTCAGGCAAATTCGAGGTTTTCAGGCGGATGGATTTCCGTCGCACTTCGGCAAAAGTGTCCAGTGATTCAGTGCTCAGAAATATTTCACGCGAGCGGCCACTTTTTGACATGGGCACGATCCAGATGCGTTTTTGTTCATCTATGTCCGACCATCGTGCGTTTCTCAATTCGCCGACACGCGCGCCGGTGAGAAGTAGTATTTTGAT
>JANREX010000035.1 GCA_030758115.1 Paracoccaceae bacterium
CCGCCACCGTCGCCGCCACCCCCGCTGCCGCCGCCCGAGGCATGCGCCATGCCCAATGCTGTCAGCGCCGGTGTCGTGTAGGCAATGGTCCCCGCCAGACCGATCCGCCGCAGCAAGGCGCGCCGCGACAAATCTGCACTCTGCTTAGCCCCGGCCACGGTTTTCTTTTCGGGCATCTCTCATGCTCCTCTGACGAACGGACTGGCACCTTGCACCACGGATCCGGATTGCTGCCCGACCTGCCTGACACGGGCCCAAAAACAACAAGGGCCGCCCTGCAAGCCGCTAGGCATTACGACAATGACACGGAACAACAACGCTGGCGACCAGCTTGCTATTCCCTCCTGTTGCAAATTATTTGACGCTTTCCGGAATAAAGTCACCACCCTGCCGTTTTCTTCCCGATAGCTAGTTTTAAATGTCGCCGCTGGTACCAAAAGGAAACATTTTCGTGTCCGAAGCAATCCGCAACGAGATGATACAGATGTTGCCACGCCTGCGCGCCTTCGGGCGCAGCCTGACGGGAGTGCAGGATCAGGCTGACGATCTGGTGCAGCAGACCGTGGAGAAGGGTTTGCGCAACATTGACAGCTATCAGCCGGGCACACGGCTGGACAGCTGGATGTTCCGGATCATGCGCAACACGTGGATCGACGGGCATCGCGCGCGCCGCACCACCGTGACGCTGGATGATGTGGATGCCGTCCAACCGTTGATCAGCGAGGATGGGCGCGATGTGACAGAGAACCGCGTCTACCTGGCGCAGGTCCGCGCGGCGATGGACACCCTGCCGGAAGATCAGCGCGCCGTGCTGATGCTGGTCTGCGTCGAGGGTATGCGCTACCGCGAGGTTGCCGAAGCGCTCTGCATCCCCGAGGGCACGGTCATGAGCCGCCTGTCACGGGGTCGCATCGCACTGGCGCAGGCATTGAACATGACGACCCATTCAGATGGCCAGGCGGCCGGACACATCCAGGGGAAAACCCGATGACACAGAAACCAGAATCGAATGTGAGCGATGACATGCTGATGGCCCTTGCCGATGGCGAATTGACCGGACCCGATGCCAGCAAACTGCTTGCGCAGATCAAGGCCAACCCGGATTTGAGCGCGCGCTATGCAGTTTTCACCGCAACGGCTGCCGCCCTGCGCGACGCGATGGACCCCGGCCCGGTTCCGGATCACCTGATTTCGACCGTGCTGACCGCCCCGATGGGAAGTGCCCCGGCACAGGAACAGGACACGACGGTCACGCCGCTGCGGCCAAGGGCCAAGGCCGCGCCAAGTTGGTCAGCCTGGCCGATGGCGCTGGCCGCGTCACTGGCCCTGGCCGTGGGGATCGGCGGTTTCCTGACCGGGCGCGGCATGACCCCCGCACCCGCAGGGCTGGAAACCGCGGCCATCGCGTTGAGCGGCACGACGACAGGGGGCAGCGCGATGCTGGCCGATGGCAGCACGGCCCGCGTGCTTGGCAGCTTCGACACCGATATCGGGCTGTGCCGCCTGATCGCCGTGGACGGGGCGGATGGCCACGTGGACCGGGCTGTGCTCTGCCGGTCGGAACCGGGCAACTGGCGCACGGCGCTTGCGGTCTCGGAAGGGTCGTCGAACATGTTCCTGCCCGCATCCGACATGGCCGTCGGCCTGATCGACGACTTCCTGACCGGAATCGGGGCAAGCGCGGCAATGCCACCCGAGGACGAGGCCCGCGCCCTGTCGCGGTGACAGGCTGTGCCCGGTGGCGCGCTCAGGCGGTCAGGATCGCACTGACCTTGAGGGCGCGCTGCAGGCTGCCCTCGACCTTGAGCTTGCCCATCATGAATGCCGTCGCCGGGTTCTGATCGCCCGACAGGATATTGCGGAACACCTGCTCGGCAGCGGCAAGCGTCACATCCGCCACCTCGTCATCCAAGGCGGCGCGGGCACCTGTGTGATCCAGCATCACCGCCCCCTCGCCCGTGATCTCGAGCCGGGCGGTACCCTGAAGCTGACCGCTCACGCGCGGCCCCAGAAAGGCGATGAATTCTTCGACGACGGCGGACATGAGGCACACTCCGGCTGACAGGTCTTGGCGATGCCCGCGCAGGTCAACCGATTGCAGGACGATTTGCCAAGCACGACCTTGCGTCAGCGTCATCTACCACCGGGTCAGGGCGTCCTCGTCCTCGTCCTTGGCGGCAACCCAAGCATCCCCCTCCGCGCCCTGTTCCTTTTTCCAGAAAGGCGCACGGGACTTCAGGTAGTCCATCAGGTATTCTGCCGCCTCGAAAGCATCGCGGCGATGCGGCGCGGCGGTGGCGACCATCATGATCATCTCGCCCGGCCGCATCGGTCCGAAACGGTGGATCACCAGAACATCGCCCAGTGACCAGCGCGCCTGCGCCTCTGCCGCAATTTTCTCCAGCGCCTTTTCCGTCATGCCGGGATAATGCTCGATCACCATCTGGCGCAGCGGATGCGCGGGGTCGTCACGCACAACGCCGGAAAACGTCACGATCGCGCCCATGTCGGTGCGGCCTGCTGCAAAGGCATTGGCCTCTGCGCCCAGATCGAAGGGGTTTTCCTGAACAACGATGCGCATGACAGCCCCCTTTTTCAGCCGCCCGTCATCGGTGGGAAGAACGCAACCTCGCGCGCGCCGGCAAGGGGCGCGTCGAAATCGGTCAGATCCTGATCAACGGCCACGCGCAAGGCCGACAGGTCGGAAAAAGCCAGGGCATAACGCTCCTCGCGCGCGCGCAGCTCCTCGACCAGATCGGCGACAGTCGCCGCCTGCGTATCGACCTGTTCACGCGCCAGACCGATCCGTTCACGGACCCAGGCGAAATAGAGAATGTCGATCATCTGTCTTCCTTCAGGAGCGGCTGGGCCTTGCGGAAATAGTCCACCCCGGTGATCAAGGTCAATGCCGCCGCAACCCACAACAGGGTCAGCCCGATATTGCCCGACCAGATCATGCCTTCCAGCTTCCAGCGCAGCCCCTGCAGATCCGGTTGCCGTCCTTCGATGATGGCCAGAACCGTCGCCTCGTCCATGCCATAGACGATCATGCCGAAGTAATGTTCGAACACGCCCTGGGCAAAGAGCACGGCGATCGCGACCATCTGGGCGGTGGTCTTCCACTTGGCCAGTTTCGTGACCTTCAGCGTGCCCGCCACATCGCCCAGGAATTCGCGCAAACCTGACACGAAGACCTCGCGGAAAAGGATCACGGTCGCGGGCAGCACCAGCCAGGGCGACATCGACGAATAGCCCACGATCACCATCAGCGCGATCACCACCATCGCCTTGTCGGCGATCGGGTCCAGCATCGCGCCCATCTTGGTTTCCTGCTTCCATTCACGCGCAAGATAGCCGTCGAACCAATCGGTGATGGCGGCCATCACGAACAGCATCAGCGCGAACCAGTCAGCATAGGGCCTTGTGAAATAGAGGAACATGACCGCCACGCCGGGGGCAGCCAGCAACCGTCCAGCGGTCAGGATGTTCGGCAAGGTCCATGTCATGGCCCATTCCTAGCGGGTCTTTGATGCGCAGGGAAGGCGTTAACACGCAGGACCGCATCAAGATCAGGCCGGAAAAACGAGTATTTGCAGAACGATGAAGGGGCCGTCTCGCGCCCCCTTCTGCCTTAGCTTTGTGGCCGTTCCGCCCAGCCTGCAAAGATCCGCTCCAGCGCCACGACTGCATAATAGAGCACGATTCCCAGCACGGCGAGCGCGATCAGCACCGCGAACATCAGCGGATAATCGCCGTTGGTCTCACCGGATTTGAACAGCGCGCCCAAGCCCCGACCATGGGGCGAGACGATCTCGACCAGGTTGGTTCCGATGAAGGCCAGCGTGACCGAGACCTTCAGCGCGCCGAAGAATTCGGGCAGGGTCTTGGGCAGGGCGATCTTGCGGAAGATCGTCACCCGCGAGGCGCCAAGGCTGCGCAGGATATCGCGATATTCGGGTTCCAGCGTGGACAGCCCGATACCCACCGACACGGCGATGGGAAAGAACGAGATCAGGAACGCCATCAGAACCGTGTTGAAATCATGCTGCCCGATGAAGATCAGCGCGATCACCGGCACCAGCGTCGCCTTGGGAATGGCGTTGAACCCCACCAGCAAGGGATAAAGCGCGTCGCGCGCGATACGTGAAAAACCCATCGCCATGCCCAGCAACGTGCCGAACAGCACGGCCAAGCCAAGACCCGCCACGGTCCGCCAGAGTGTCTGCCAGCCCATTTCGATGAACAGGTTGGAATAACGCGCGAAGGCGGGTGGCAGATCCGAGGGCGAAGCCATCTTGTAATTGGGCCAGTCATTCACCCAGACGATGAACTCCCACAGCCCCAGGAAGGCCAGGATGGCCAGCGTCGGCACCGCGATTTTCTGCAGGGTTTCCATCAGTGCACCTCTCCGTCACGGCCCTGGGCGATCCGGATCTGGTCGCGCAGCAGATGCAGCATCTCGGCGGCCTCGGGCGTGTAAAGGCTGTCGATCGTGCGGTCGGCGGGCAGATCCACGCGCAGCACATGCTGCGTGCGCGCCGGGCGGCCCGACAACACGATCACCTGATCGCCCAGAAACACGGATTCGCGCAGGTCATGGGTGATCAGCACGCAGGTAAAGGGTTCCGCCGCGCGCAGGTCGCGCATCGTCTGCCACAGATCCTCGCGCGTGAAGGCATCGAGCGCGCCGAAAGGTTCGTCCATGATCAGCACATCGGGCTTGTGCACGATGGACCGGCAGAGCGACGCGCGCTGGCGCATGCCCCCCGACAATTCCGAGGGGCGCTTGCCCTCGAACCCCTTGAGGCCGACCATTTCAAGCAGATGCATCGCGCGCGCCTCGCGGTCGCGCTGCGGCATGCGGGGGGCCACGATTTCAAGCGGCAGGATCACGTTGTCCAGGATCGTCCGCCATTCCAGCAGAACCGGGTTCTGAAACGCCATGCCCACGGTCTTGCGCGGGGATGTCACCCGTTCGCCATGCAGCCAGACCTCGCCCTGATCGGGTTTCATCAACCCGGCCACCAGCCGCGTCAGGGTGGATTTGCCGCAACCGGATGGACCGACCACGGCGCAGAACTCGCCCTCGGGGACCGATACATTCAGATTGTCCAGCACCGGCAGAGGACCTGCCTTGGTGCGATAGGCGTGGGTGACGCCCTTGATCTCGATGAGGTTCGACATGTGCTGGATTGATCCTGATAGGCGTCACATGGAAAAAGGCGCCTCCCGACAGGGAAGCGCCATGTCTTGGGCCGAGAGGTTCACTCCAGCTTCAGGCTACCGTCAGAGGGCAGGAAATCGGGGGTGAAATAGAGCGACGCATCCGGCGCGTTCACGAAGCTGTAGACCGATTTGGTCTGCTCGATCGCGGTTTCCATCCGGGCCGGGTCGATATTGCCCATGCCATTGGCCTTGACCCAGTCGGTCAGCACATTGGCATCCACGGCCATTTGCAGGCGGCGCTTTTCCAGCGCGGGATCAGCCGCGGGGTTGCGCTTGACCAGCGCCTCGATCGCCATGTCGGGATCGGCAATGGCGTCTTTCCAGCCCATCGCCACGGCGCGCAGGAAGCCGGTCACGGCTTCGGGGTTGGCGGCGGCGAAATCGGTGTTCACGATGACGGCGTTGCCATAGAGCGCCACGCCATGATCGGCCATCAGCAGAACGGTGATGTCATCCTCGGGCACGCCCAGACGGATCAGGTTCAGCGTCGACGAGAAGGAAAAGCCGGTCACCGACGCCACCTTGCCTTCGGCCAGCATCGGCTCGCGCACGGGGAAACCGACGGGCTCCACGGTGATCGAGGCCATGTCGAGGCCATTTTCGGCGGCAAAGATCGGGAACTGCGCCCAGGCGCCATCGGGCGGCGGCGCGCCCAGCACCTTGCCGGCCAGATCGGCGGGCGCGTTGACGCCCAGGGACTTGCGCCCCACCACGGAGAAAGGCGGCTTGTCATAGACCATCATCGCGGCAATGACCGGCGCGCCGGGGTTCTGATCGAGGAATTTCATCAGGCTGTTGATATCGGCAAAGCCCACGGGGAAGGCGCCGGTGGCGACTTTCGGGATCGCGTCAAGCGAACCCGCGCCTTCCGACACTTCGACGGACAAGCCTTCGGCTGCGAAATGGCCCTTGTCCACCGCCACGAAATAGGGCGCGGCCGGGCCTTCGAATTTCCAGTCCAGCGCAAAGGGCATCGCGGTCTGGGCGGCCAGCGAGGTGGCAAGTGTAACGGCAGCGGCGGCGGCCGCAAAGGTGGTACGGATCATGGGTCACTCCCGGTTGGACAATGGTGCCAGTTCTGCATCATTGCCGGACGGTTGCACCACCAAGCTGTGTGCCCCCCGTCCCGACCGATGCGCCGACACTTTCTATGCCTGATTTCTATGCTGGTTGATTTTCGATGTCTACAATTTAGGCAAGGTACAAAACCAAGGGCCAGCCGGACATCAGTCAGCCTTTTTCATGGAAAAAGGCATAGATCGTCTCGGCCATGGCGTCCGAAATACCGGGCGCCGCCTTGAGATCCTCCAACCCTGCGCGGCTGACCGCCTTGGCGCTGCCGAAATGCGCCAGAAGCGCGCGTTTGCGGCTGGCCCCCACGCCGGGCACATCATCCAAGGGCGTTGCGCCCACGGCCTTGCTGCGTTTGGCGCGGTGCGTGCCGATGGCGAAGCGATGCGCCTCGTCCCGCAGACGCTGCACGAAATAGAGCACGGGATCATTGCGGCGCAGCGCGAAGGGGTGCTTTCCCAGGCGGTGGAATTCCTCCTTGCCCGCGTCGCGGTCTATCCCTTTGGCGACACCGATCATCGGAATGTCCTGCACGCCATGCTCGTCCATGATCTGGGCCACGGCACTGACCTGACCGGCGCCGCCGTCGATCAGCAGCAGATCGGGCCAGAGGCCAAGGCTGCGATCCGGGTCTTCCTTTTGCAGGCGTTTGAAGCGGCGGGTCAGCACCTCTTTCATCATGCCGAAATCATCGCCCGGCGTCAGATCATCGCCCCGGATGTTGAACTTGCGGTACTGGCCTTTCATCAACCCGTCCGGCCCGGCGACGATCATCGCCCCCACCGCATCGGTGCCCTGGATGTGGCTGTTGTCATAGACCTCGATCCGCTGCGGCGGCGCGGGCAGATCGAAGGCCTCGGCCAGCCCTGCCAGCAGCTTGGTCTGGGTGGCGCTTTCTGACATGCGGCGCGCCAGCGATTCACGGGCGTTGCGCGCGGCACCTTCCACAAGCTCGGCCTTTTCCCCGCGCTGAGGCACCAGAATCTCGACCTTGCGGCCCAGCTTCTCGGATAGCGCCGCCTGCATCAGGTCAGGATTTTCCAGAGGATGCGACAGGATCAGCTGCCGGGGCGGCTCCTTGGTGTCGTAGAATTGACCGATGAAGGCCTCAAGCACCTCGGGCGCCTCGATATCCGACCCGACACGGGGATAGAAATCGGCATTGCCCCAGTTCTGATGGGCCCGAATGAAGAAGACCTGCACACAGGCCTGCCCACCTTCCATGTGCAAGGCGATCACATCCGCCTCGGCCACGCCGCGCGGGTTGATGCCCTGCACGGTCTGCACCTGCGTCAGCGCACGGATCCGGTCGCGCAGGGCGGCAGCGCGTTCGAATTCCATATCGTCCGAGGCCTGCTGCATCTGCGCGGCCAGGGTTTCCTGCACCGCCGTCGACCGCCCCGAGAGAAAGCGCACGGCATCCGCCACGGTGTCGGCGTAATCCGCCTTGGATATCTGCCCCGTGCAGGGGGCCGAACACCGCTTGATCTGATGCAGCAAACAAGGCCGTGTCCGGCTGGAGAACATCGCGTCCGAGCAGTTGCGCAGCAAAAACACCTTTTGCAACTGGTTCAGCGTACGGTTGACCGCACCCGCGCTGGCGAAGGGGCCGAAATACTGGCCCTTGTCCTTGCGCGCGCCACGATGCTTGGTGATCATCGGAAAGTCGTGTTCGCCGGTGATCAGGATGTTCGGAAAGCTCTTGTCGTCCCGCAGCAGCACGTTGTAGCGCGGCTTGAGCTGCTTGATCAGGTTCTGCTCCAGCAGCAGGGCCTCGGTCTCGGTCCTTGTGGTCAGGAACATCATCCCGGCCGTTTCCGAGATCATCCGCGCGATCCGCCCCGAATGGCCCGAGGGGCGCGCATAGTTCGACACCCGCGCGCGCAGGTTGCGCGCCTTGCCCACGTAAAGCACGCGGCTTTGCGCATCCAGCATCCTGTAGACACCCGGAGACCCGTCGAGCGTCTTCAGATAGTCCTGGATCAGCGCGTGTCCGGTCAGCGGCTGGGCGGGTGTGTCGGTCATGGTGTCAGAGGTATGATTCTTCTTCGGGCTCTGCAATCTTTGTCAGGCAGGGGCAAGGGCAAACCTGTCCACGGTTTCTGTGGATAACTCTGCCGATAAGTTTTCGGCATCGGGAAATTTTCCTTAGTTACAGCCCGCTTCGTTAAGATGCCTAATTTTTAGGCACATAAATAAACCATTGATTTTGAACGAAATTATTTTCCGTCGTTCCAAAATATTGAAAACATTAAAGTTTTTGTAACGATGTCGTAACGGCGGAGTGAACGGTGCAAAACTTTGACGTCTCTTTCGCCGAATATAGCCCTTAAGGGTGGTCCGGGACCTATTCGACACCCAGAACATCAGGGGTCTGCCAGCCCAGATGCTGCCCCCCGTCGACGCAGATCAACTGCCCCGTCACGGCGGGCGCATCCAGAAAATACCCCAGCGCCGCGGTGATGTCGGCAGGGTTCGCCCCCCGCCCCAGAACGGTGGCTGCACGCTGGTCGGCAAAATGCCGGTCGGACTGTCGCGCGCCCTGCAAGGTCGGCCCCGGCCCGATCGCATTGACACGCACCCGCGGCGCCAGCGCCTGGGCAGAGGTCTGCGTCAAGGCCCAAAGCCCCATCTTGGCCAGGGTATAGGTCATGAACTCGGGCGTCAGTTTGCGCACGCGCTGGTCGATCATGTTGATCACAAGCCCCTGCGCCAGGGGCTCGCCCGCCTCATCCCGCGCCGCTTCGGGGATGGACGCGGCCATCGCTTGCGTCAGAACGAAGGGGGCCCGCAGGTTGCTTTCGAAATGCCGGTCCCAGCTGGTGCGCGTGGCGCTGGCGATGCTGTCATATTCGAAGATCGAGGCATTGTTGACCAGGCAGGTCACGGGCCCGCCCAAGGCCTGCATCGCCTCGGGGATCAGCCGCTGTGTCGCTGCCTCTTCCAGAAGATCCGCCTGCAATGTCACAGCACGGCGCCCCTTGGCGCGGATCAGCGCGCCCACCTCCTCGGCCTCGGATTTCGAGGCGGAATAATGCAAGGCCAGATCAAATCCGCGATCCGCAAGGTAAAGCGCCATGGCGCGGCCCAACCGTTTGCCCGCTCCGGTCACCAGCGCGATCTTCTGCATGATCCCTTACCTCTTTGCCTGCCCCGAGGGGTCAGATGAACATCATCGATACATAGGTCACATAGAACAGGATCAAGACGATACCCCAGACACGCCCGATGTTCTGGCGCAGGTATACGAAGGGGATCAGCAGCAACGAGGCCGCCAGCATCACCCAAAGGTCATAGGTCAGGAACTGGCTGTCGACCGGGATCGGCGCGACCAGCGCGGCAACCCCGATGATGGCCAGAAGGTTGAACAGGTTCGACCCGATCACGTTGCCAAGCGCCACATCGGCCTGACGGCGGATGGCCGCCATCACCGTGGTTGCAAGTTCCGGCATCGAGGTGCCGACCGCCACCAGTGTCAGGCCGATCACCGTCTCGCTGATGCCGAAGGTGCGCGCGATCACTGTCGCGCTGTCGACAAGGATATCCGCGCCCAGCGGCAGACCGATCAGACCCAGCACAAGGAACATGACGATCTTCCACCAGGGCATGTCGGGATCAACGCCCTCGAGGTCGTCAAAGTCGTCCGCCTCATCGATGCCTTCGGCCACCGCCGCCGCGATCTTGTGGTTACGGGCGTCACGGAACATGTCGGCCAGCGCCAGCGACAACGCACCCAGCAGGATCAGCGCCGCGATCCAGTCGAACACGCCGCGAAAGGCCAGCAGGATGAACAGCACCGAGGCCGCGATCATCACGACAAAGCTTTTGCGCGTGTCATGTTCGGAGGTGTGCATCACCGCGATCATCGCCGGCACACCCAGCACCAGCAGGATATTCGCGGTATTCGACCCCACCACGTTGCCCAGCGCGATACCCGGCACACCGGACATCGCCGCCTGGATCGAGATCAGCAATTCAGGGGCAGAGGTGCCAAAGGCGACAATGGTCAGGCTGACGATCAACGCGGGGATCCCGATCCTGAGGGCAAGGTTCACCGCGCCCTTCACCAGCGCATCGCCGGCAAACAACAGGATCACAAGCCCAAGGGCCGCCATCAACCAGACCATGACTTATCCTTTTTTGTGTCCGCAAGAACAGGGACCGCGCCCAATACGGTAGCGTTTGCAGGACGGGCAGCGGGCGTTTTCCAGCCGCTTCTGCCCGGGAAACTTGTATTTGCCGAACATGGCCAGAACGCCCATGCCGACAAGAAAGAGAACGACGGTTTTCAGGATCACGTCAAAGCCCGAAACGGGCAAAGGCCGCCCGCTCCTCTATTCCGGCAAGGGCGTCCTGCGCCAGCGTCGCGCCAAAGCGCTGAAACAGGCTGCGCCTGCGCCCATAGCGGGCAAAGCGTGTCTTGTCGCCGTAAAGCTCCTTGAGCTTGGGTTCGAGATGGCCGATCCCGTCGATCAGGCCCAACCCCTCGGCCTGCGCCCCCAACCAGAAGCGCCCCGTGAAAAGATCGGGGTCATCGGCCAGCTTCGCGCCGCGCCGCGACCGGACATAGGCCACGAAACTGTCGTGCAGACCGCCAAGCAACTCCTTCAGCCGCGCCACGTCCTCGGGCTTTTCGGGCAGGAAGGGGTCCAGCATGCTCTTGGATTCGGCAGAGGTGTAGACGCGCCGCTCCACGCCCTGCCGCGCCAGCGCCACATGCGCGCCAAAGCCCGCCGAGATCACCCCGATCGACCCCACGATCGAGCCGGTATCGGCCCAGATGTCATCCGCCGCCGCCGCAAGCCAGTACCCGCCAGAGGCGGCCACATCCTCGACAAAGGCATGGACGGGCACTTTGCGCTCTGCCGAGAGACGCCGGATCCGGGCGGCGATCAGCGCCGATTGCACGGGCGAGCCGCCGGGCGAATTGATCACCAGCGCCACGGCCTTGGGCTTTCCGCGCCGGAATGCGCGCTCCAGAACGGGGCCGATGACCTCGTCACTCAAGGGGCTGCGCGGCCCGGCACCGATACTGCCGGCCAGCCGCACGACGGACACAACCGGGTCTGCCTTCATGAAGGGGATAAATCGTTTCATGGCCTGCATGTAGAATGTGCCCCCCTGACAAACAAGGCACGCCCGCCAAACAACCGATCGCCGGGGCGGATTATTTCGCCCCGCGCCGACAGATCTGCCGGGATGGCGGGTTTCACCCCTTCAGGCGGCTGAGCCAGCCTTTCTTTTTGGGGGCCGCGTCTTCATCGGCGGACACTTCGCCCGCAACCTCGTCCTCGGACGGCCCTTCGACAACGGTCTGGAAATTCTCGAAGAACTGGTCGGCCATCTTCTTGGCAAAACCGTCGATGAGGCGGCTGCCCAGTTGTGCCAGCTTGCCGCCGACCTTGGCCTCGACCTCGTAGATCAGCCGGGTGCCTTCGTCGATGTCCTCAAGGCGCACCTTGGCCTCGCCCTTGGCAAAGCCCGCGGCACCGCCCTTGCCCTCGCCGGACAGGGTCAGGCTTTCGCCCTCGACCATGTCGGACAGCATGACCTGGCCCTTGAACGTCGCCTTCACCGGTCCGACCTTCTGCACCACGGTCGCCTCGAAACCCTCTTCGGGGTTGCCGGTCACCTCTTGCGCGCCGGGCACGCAATCCTTCAGCACATCCGCGCTGAGCAATGCCGCCCAGACGTCGGAGCGGGGAGCCTTGATGTCGCGTTGGTCGTTCATCTGCATGGGTGTCTCGTCCTTCCTGCGCCGAATGCCGGCATTTTCTTCGCGGCAGACTACCCCAGCGTCAAGGCTGCGCCAAGCGGTGAGGCGCGGCTGCAAAAAAGAAGCTGGCCCGTTGCCCGCGGCGGGGATAGGCATGTCATGATTGCAAAGGTATCCTCATGCGCACGCCTCTTGTCACTGTCCCGCAGAATACCGCTGCCGGTATTCTGTTCGTGCTTGCCGGCATGGCGGCCATCTCGATCAACGATGTGCTGATCAAACAGTTGTCGGGCGGCTATCCGCTGCATCAGATGGTCTTCATCCGGTCGGCCATCGGGATCATCTTCAGCCTGATGCTGGTGCAGATGGAAGGCGGCTTCGGCATCCTGCGCACCCGCACGCCGGGGTTGCACCTGATGCGGGGCGTACTGGTCGTCATATCGAACCTGACATATTTCGCGGCGCTGGCCGTGATCCCGCTGGCCGAGGCGACGGCGCTGTTCTTCGTGGCGCCGCTGATGATCACCCTGCTGTCGATCCCCCTGCTGGGCGAAAAGGTGGGCCCGCTGCGCATGGCCGCGGTCACGGTCGGCTTCGGCGGTGTGATCCTGATGATGCGGCCCTGGGAAAGCAGCACCGAGGTGTCGCGCCTCATCCTGTTCCTGCCCGTGCTGTCGGCCCTGACCTATGCGCTGAACCAGATCATGACACGGCGGCTGGGCGCCACAACCCGTGCCTCGGCCATGGCAGTCTATATCCAGGGCATCTTCATCGTGGTGTCCTTGCTGTTCTACGCCGTTGCGGGCGACGGACGCTTTGCCGAGGGCGTCGACAACGGATCGGTGCAGTTTCTTCTGCGCGCCTGGGTCTGGCCGGAAGGCAACGACCGCTGGCTGTTCCTGGGCCTGGGGCTGAATTCGGCCGTCATCGGCTTTTCCCTGGCACAGGCCTATCGGCTGGCCGATGCGGCGGTCGTGGCCCCCTTCGAATACATCGGCCTTCCGCTTGCGATCTTCTGGGGCTGGCTGATCTGGGGCGAAGTCCCGGCCCCTGTCGTATGGGCGGGCAGCGCGCTGATCCTGGGGTCGGGTCTGTTCGTCTTCATCCGCGAAAGGATGCAGAAGCGCCGCCCGCTGCCCCCGGTGCAGGGGCGACAATAGCGCCGCGGCATCTGATGGCGACGCCGGATGCGCTCCGCGCGGGGATATTTGGGGCAAGAAGAAACAGGGCGCGGGAAAACCCTTTCACAGGGCGGGCTTTGCCGCGATAGTCGGGTCATGATCGAGAAACTGGAAATGTTCATCGCCCTGGCGCGCGAGCAGCATTTCGGCCGCGCCGCCGAGGCCTGCGGCGTCACGCAGCCCAGCCTCTCGGCGGCGATCAAGCAACTGGAGGATCAGCTGGGCGTCATGCTGGTCTGGCGCGGCTCGCGCTTCCAGGGGCTGACACCCGAAGGCCAGCGTGTACTGGAATGGGCGCGCCAGATCGTGGGCGATGCGCGCACGATGCGAGAGGAGATGCGCACCGCGAAGCAGGGCCTGTCCGGCAATCTGCGCCTTGCGGTGATCCCGACGGCTCTGACGATGGTATCCGATCTGACAACGCAGTTCAGCCTGCGCCATCCGAATGTGCGCTTCACCGTCCGCTCCAGCACCTCGATCGAGATCCTGGCGCTGCTGGAGAACCTGCAGATCGACGCGGGCATCAGCTACCTCGACAACGAGCCGCTGGGGCGTGTGACGACGGTTCCGCTTTATGACGAGCGGTATTGCGTGGTCCTGCGCGCCGATGATCCGCTTGCCGCGCAGGATGGGCTGCAATGGGCAGATCTGGGCGATCTGCCACTCTGTCTGCTGACCCCGGACATGCAGAATCGCCGCATTATCAACCTGCATATGGCCGAGGCCGGGGTGACCGTGCAGCCAAAGGTCGAAGCGTCATCCGTCATCGTTCTGATCAGCCATGTGCTTGCAGGGGGCTGGGCCACGGTTCTGCCCCTGAAGGCCGCCGAGATATTTCTGGCCGGGGGCGATCTGGTCGCCCTGCCCCTGACCGCGCCGGACGCGCACCACGCCGTGGGCCTGATCGCCCCCTACCGCGAACCGCATACGCCTGTCCTGGCCGCGCTGATGCAGCAGGCACAGACGATTGCGGAAAAACGCCCCGGCGCCAACGCCTGAGCGCATGGCTTGTCCGGCCAGGCAAGCGGGGTCGGCTGCTTCTTCTTGCTTCAAATATCCAAAGGACCGACCGCGCCGCAGATCAGGCGGTTTGTGTCTCAAGCGCGAAGCAGGCGGCATATCCCGTTGCGGTCTGCACCGGCACGGGCGCGTCGACCTTGCAGCGCGGCATCGCCAGCGGGCAGCGTGGGTGAAAGGCGCAGCCCGGCGGAGGGTTGATCGGGTTGGGGATCTCGCCCTCCACGGGTTTGCGCCGCCGCCCTGACAAGGCCAGGTCCGGCACCGCATCCAGCAGCATCCGCGTATAGGGGTGCTGCGGATCGGTGAACAGGCGCTTGCCATCGGCCACTTCGACCAGACGCCCCAGATAGAGCACGCCGATCCGGTTCGCCATGTGGCGCACAACCGACAGGTCATGGCTGATGAACAGGTAGGTCAGCCCCATCTCGTCCTGCAGGTCCTTCATCAGGTTCAGGATCTGCGCCTGGACCGACACATCCAGCGCCGAGGTCGGCTCGTCGCAGACGATGAATTCGGGCTTGGACGACAGCGCGCGCGCAATCGCGATCCGCTGGCGCTGACCGCCCGAAAACTCATGCGGAAACTTCTCGGCATCCCTGGCGGACAGGCCCACCGTGTCCAGCAGCTCGCCCACCCGGTTGGACACATCCGCGCCTTTCAGCAGGCCGAAGGTGTGGATCGGCTCGGCGATGATGTCACCCACCCGCCAGCGCGGGTTCAGGCTGGCGAAAGGATCCTGAAAGATCATCTGGAAGCGCCGGCGCAGGTCACGCATCTCGGCCCCGGCGGTGCCGGTCATGCGGTGCCCGTCGAATTCGATCGTGCCCCCGGATGCGCCCAGCAGACCCACGACCATCTTGGCGATGGTCGATTTGCCCGAGCCGCTTTCGCCCACCAGCGCGAAGGTCTCACCGCGCTTGATCTCGAAGCTGACATCGGCGACGGCGGTCAGGAATTGCTTCTCCTCACGCTCCAGCACACGGTTCAGCCAGGGTTTGGACACGTCGAAATAGCGGGTGAGGTGCTCGATCTTCAGCAATGCGTCAGACATCGGCCTTCTCCTTCGCAGCCACGCCTGCGGCATCATAGAGCCAGCAGGCCACCTTGCGCCCATCACCACGGTCGATCGGATCGGGGCGGTCCCTGAAACAGCGATCGAAGGCGCGCTCGCAGCGCGGGTTGAAGGCGCAGCCCTGCGGGATCGCATTCAGGCGCGGCATCGCGCCGGGGATCTGCACAAGGCGCGCATTGTCCTGCGTCAGCGTGGGGATGGAGCCCATCAGCCCGGCTGTATAGGGATGCTCCGCCGCGGTGATCACCTCGCGCACCGGGCCGATCTCGGCCAGACGCCCGGCATAGAGCACCGCCACCCGGTCGGCCGTTTCCGCGATCACCCCCATGTCATGGGTGATCAGCATGACGGCCGCCCCGCGTTCGGCGCAGATTTCCTTGATCAGGTCGATGATCTGGCTTTGGACCGACACGTCCAGCGCGGTGGTCGGCTCGTCCGCGATGACCAGTTCGGGTTCGGCACAAAGCGCCAGCGCGATCACCACGCGCTGCCGCATCCCGCCCGAAAAGTGATGCGGATAATCATCGATCCGGCGCGCAGCGGCGGGAATGCCCACGCGGTCCAGCAGGGCGATGGCGCGGGCGCGGGCCTCGGCTTCGGACAGATCGGCATGGGTGCGGATCGTTTCGATCAGCTGTTGCGCCACCGTATAGAGCGGGTTGAGACTGGTCAGCGGATCCTGGAACACCATCCCGATCCGCTTGCCCCGGATGCGGCGCATGGATTCGGCGTCCAGATCGTCGATCCGCTGGCCTTTCAGCAGGATTTCACCACCCGCGATACGGCCCGGCGGCTCCAGCAGACCGATGATCGCGGCACCGGTCAGGGATTTGCCGGCCCCGGATTCACCCACCACGCCCAGCACCTCGCCGGGCATGATGTCGAAGGACACATCGTCGATGGCGGTCAGGATGCCGCGACGGGTGGGAAATTCGACCCGCAGGTTGCGGACGGACAACAGAGCGTCGGTCATGGTCTTACCTCAGCCTTGGGTTCAGCGCGTCGCGCAGCCAGTCGCCCAGCAGGTTGACCGACAGCGCCAGCAGCAACAGCGCGATGGAGGGGAAGAGGATGATCCACCATTCCCCCGAGAACAGGTATTGCTGCCCGATGCGGATCAGCGTGCCGAGGCTGGGCTGGGTCGGTGGCACACCGACACCCAGAAAGGACAGCGTCGCCTCGGCGATGATGGCCAGGGCCAGGCCGATCGTGGCGATCACCAGCACAGGACCCATCACGTTGGGCAGGATATGCCGCAGCACGATGCGCGTCGGATGCACGCCGATCACGCGGGCGGCCTGCACATATTCCTTGGATTTCTCGACCATCGCCGCGCCACGCACCACGCGGGCATATTGTACCCAGTCCGACAGCCCGATGGACACGATCAGAACCCAGATCGCCACTTCCTCGCGCATGGTGGGCGGGATGAAGCCGCGCGCCACGCCGAAGATCAGCAGCGCGATCAGGATCGAGGGGAAGGACAGCTGCACATCCGCGATGCGCATCAGCAGACTGTCGACCCAGCCGCCACGCCAGCCGGCCAGCAGGCCCAGCCCGATCCCCAGCACCATGGAAAAGACCACGGCGGCAAAGCCCACGAAAAGCGATATCCGCGCGCCGTAGAGGATGGTCGAAAAGATGTCGCGGCCCTGGTTGTCCGTCCCCATGAGATAGGTATTTCCGGTGAACTGGTTCGGCACGCCCGGCGGGGTGAAGCCATCCATCAGGTTCAGCGAGGCGGAATCGAACGGATTGAACGGCGCAACCCAGGGGGCCAGCACAGCCCCCATGATGATGATCAGCGCGACCACGGTGGCGACAATGGCCACCGGCGAATGACGGAAGGACCAGGCGATGTCGCTGTCCCACATGCGTGCAAGGCGATTCATGGCGGCCTCTCCTTAATGGCGGGTCGCGGCGCGGTCCACGCGCAGGCGCGGGTCCACGACGTAATAGAGCAGATCGACGATCAGGTTGATGATCACGAAGACCAGCGCGATCAGCATCAGGTAGGCGGCCATCACCGGCACATCGACAAAGCGGACCGAGTTGATGAAGAGCGCACCCACACCCGGCCACTGGAACACGGTTTCGGTGATGATGGCGAAAGCGATGATCGAGCCCAGCTGCAGGCCCGTGATCGTGATCACCGGCACCATCGTGTTCTTCAGCGCATGACCGAAATGCACGGCGCGATTGCTCAGGCCGCGGGCGCGGGCGAACTTGATGTAATCCGTGCGCAGCACTTCCAGCATCTCGGCCCGGACAAGGCGCATGATCAGCGTCATCTGGTAAAGGCCCAGCGTGATCGCCGGCAGCACCAGCGACGCGCGGCCCGATGGCGTCAGAAGTCCGGTTGTCCAGTTGCCGATCTGCACGGTATCGCCGCGTCCGAAACTGGGCAGCCACTGCAACTCGACCGCAAAGACCCAGATCAGCAGGACACCGATCAGGAA
This sequence comes from Paracoccaceae bacterium, assembly GCA_030758115.1. Lineage (GTDB taxonomy): Bacteria > Pseudomonadota > Alphaproteobacteria > Rhodobacterales > Rhodobacteraceae > Seohaeicola. Next base: position 17,746 of record JANREX010000035.1, read on the forward strand.
GGTCGGCAGCGACACCCCGATCAGGGAGACTGTCATGATCGTGTTGGACAGCCAGCCATTGCGCCTGAGGGCCGTATAGACACCGAAGCCAACACCGAAGACGAAGGCCAGCAAGCCGGACACCAGCGCAAGTTCCAGCGTGGCGGGCAGCCGCGACAGGATCAGCTCCATCACCGGCTGCTGCAGCCGGTAGGAAATGCCGAAATCGCCCTGCACCGCGCGCCCGATGAAGGTGGCGAACTGTGTGAGAAACGGATCGTTCAGGCCCAGTTGCTCGCGCAGGGCCTCACGGTCGGCAATGGTGGCTTCCTGCCCCACCATCGAGTTGATCGGATCGCCCACGAAGCGGAACAGCGCGAAGGACACCAGTGCAACCACCAGCATCACGAGCACCGATTGCAGGATACGTCGGATGATATAGGCCAGCATGGTGTGTCTACTCTCCGTCAGAAAATTAGGTCAGCTTTGCTGTCCAAAACAAAACGCCCGCGCAGCGATAAACTGCACGGGCGCAAGGATCAAGTCGGATCAGTTTCCGAAGGTGACCGTGGTCATCTTGGGCTGGTTTTCCGGGTGAACGTCCAGGTTGATGTTGTCCTTCATCGCATAGGCCAGCATCTGGTTGTGCACGTTCAGGAAGACGCGGTCTTCCATGACCTTGTCCCAGATTTCCGCGATCATCGCATCGCGTGCCTCAAGATCGGTCATCGTGGCAAGCGCCTCGATCTTCGCATCCAGTTCCGGGTTGGAATAGCGCGAACCGTTGAAGCTGCCGAAGCTGCCTTCGCGGGTGTGCACGAGGAAGTTGAAGATATAGGCGCTGTCGAAGGTCGGAACGCCCCAGCCCAGCAGGTAGAAGTCGGTTTCCCACTTCTCGATCAGCGGGAAGTGCAGGCTGCGCGACTGCGAGACCAGATTGGCGTTGATCTTGGCGCGGCCCAGCATGCCGACCATCGCCTGGCAGATCGCCTCGTCGTTCAGGTAGCGGTCATTCGGGCAATGCAGATCGACCGAGAACCCGTCGGGATAACCCGCTTCGGCCACCAATGCGGCGGCACGCTCGTAATCGGGCTTGCCATAGGCGTTCATCTCGGCGGTCCAGCCGTTCACGAAGGGCGGCAGCGGTGCCGCAGAAGGCTGCGACTGGCCACGCATCACGACCTGCTGGATCGCGTCACGGTCGATCACCAGCGACAGGGCCTCGCGCACTTCGGGCTTCTTGAACGGGTTGTCGTCCACATTTGCCGAGATCAGCTTGTCCGAGGTCATGTCGTAGGAGAAGAAGATGTTCCGGTTCTCGGGGCCGGTCGCGATCTTGATGCCATCGGTCTGCTGAAGCCGTGCGATATCCTGCACGGGCACGTCCTGGACCACATCCACCTCGCCCGACAGCAGGGCTGCGACACGGGTCGCGGCTTCGGCGATCGGGGTATAGATGATCTCGGTCACGGCGGGGGTCGCATCCCAATGGCCACCAAAGGCCGCCATCACGGTGCGCACTTCGGGGTCACGGGACACCAGCGTATAGGGGCCGGTACCATTGGTGTTGCGGACGGCGAAGTTTTCTTCGCCAGCGGCGAAGTTCTGCGGCAGCACGACGTCATTGGCCTCGGCCCAGCCCTTGTCCATGATGAAGGTGTTGGTCAGGTTCTGCACATAAAGCGGCGACGGCCCGGCCATTTTCACATGCACCGTATAGTCGTCGACCATCGACACGCTTTCGACTGCCGAATGCAGCGCCTTGAAGCCCGAGCTATCGGCGCGCGCGCGATCCAGCGAGAACACGACATCCTCGGCCGTGAAATCGGCGCCGTCATGGAACTTGACGCCTTCGCGCAGCTTGAACACCCAGACGGTCGGATCTTCGGCGCTGATCATCCATTCGGTCGCCAGACGCGGCTGGAGCGTGCCATCGGTGGCCCGGCCGACCAGCGTTTCATAGATGTGGTGCAGCAGGGTCGAGGTCGGACCCTCGTTCTGCGAATGCGGGTCAAGCGTCAGCGCATCGGCCACGCGCGCCCAGCGCAGCGTTTCCGCGTTGGCGCCGGTCATGGTCAGGGCAAGCGCGGCGCCCGCCATCAGCATGGCGCGCCCGGTGCGGGCAAAAACGCCGGTGTGAAGTTTGGAAAGCATGGATCAACTCCCGTCATTATGCCGGACAGGTCCGAAAATCTGGCCCGCCGGTCGTTTGGATGGTTTTCGTGCCCGCAGCGCGGGTGGTGCGCGGAAGATAACGGTGCGACAGTAACGCGTGCAACCGCTTTCGCGGGAACATCATTCACAGCTTCCTCAACGTCAACCCTGGGGCGTTTCAGGCCCATTCCCCCTTGCGGAAGACAGGCACGCGGCGGCCGTCGGCATGGATGCCGTCGATGTCGATCTGATCGGATCCGATCATCCAGTCGATATGGATGGCGCTGCTGTTGCCGCCCTGGGCCGCGACCTGCGCCGGTGTCAGGCCTTCTCCACCCTTGAAGCATTTGGAATAGCACTGGCCCAGCGCGATGTGGCAGGCCGCGTTCTCGTCGAAAAGGGTGTTGTAGAACAGCAGGCCCGATTGCGAGATGGGTGACCCATGCGGGACCAGCGCCACCTCGCCCAGACGGCGCGCGCCCTCATCGGTGTCCAGCACCTTGCGCAGCACTTCCTGGCCCTTCGTGGCATGCGCCTCGGTGATGCGGCCGCCCTCGAAGGTCACGCGGATGCCGTCGATCAGGCTGCCCTGGTGCGACAGCGGCTTGGTCGAGGACACATGCCCCTCGACCCGCAGCGCATGAGGCGTGGTGAACACCTCCTCGGAGGGGATGTTGGGGTTGCAGACAATCCCGTTGCGCGCGACCGACGCGCCACCCATCCATTCATGCCCATCGGCCAGCCCCACGCTCAGATCGGTGCCGGGTCCGGTGAAATGCAGCGCATGGAAGGCCTGTCCGTTCAACCAGTCGGACCGTTCGCGCAGGCGCGCGTTATGGCCCGCCCAAGCCGCGACCGGATCGGCCTGATCCACGCGCGAAGCGGCAAAGATCGCCTGCGCCAGCTTGCCGACAGCCGCCTCGGCAGACAGATCGGGGAACATGAGCTGCGCCCATGCCCGCCCCGGCCATGCGACGATGTTCCAGTTGATCGCGAAATTCGTGATCCGCTCGCGGGCGGGTGTGTAGGCGATGGAATTGGCCTTGTTGGCGCGCCCCACCTTGTCGGGATCCTCGGCCGCCAGCAGCATCGGATCGTCGCCCACGATGGCAAGCCTTGCGGCATTGGCATCAAAGGCCTGCCCCATCCCGTCATAAAGCCACCCGGCGGCGCGGTCGAAACTGCCATCCTGCGCATGGCGATACCGCGCCAGAACAACCTCGGGATCCGAGAAGAGCGGCGTGACCAAGCCGGCCCCGGCCTTGTAGGCATGTTCGGTGATCCGCCGGACCAGTGGCAGCGCCTCGATCGGGGCGGTCATCACAAGGTCCTGCCCCGGCTGAAGGTTCAGCCCGACCTTCACGGCCAATTCCGCCAACCGGTCAAGGCTGGCCGCGTCGATAGGGTCGGCTGCGGGTGTTTCATGGCGCGTCATTTGCGTCCCCTCTGCTGTGTTCACCCGAACCATAGCCGCGCAACCGGGGCCGTCAACGGCTGGGCGGAAAGGTGGCAAACCTGTGGCGGCGCGAATCGCGCGGGCCACCGGATCGGATCGCATTTTGTTTCCGAAAAGACATAAATCTTTAGGAAACCGCATGAATTGCACAGGCAACCAAGCCTCAATCCAGTCAAATTGAGGCTGAATTGAGGCGACGCTTGGTCGATCAAGGCGAAGCTGTGTAGCAATAAGATCCGGTCTGGGGGGACCGGCGCCATTACAATTCCGCGAAGGACGCTGCCATGGACGCCAAGATGATCGTGACCGAAGCGCAAAGGGCGAACGCCTACCAGCGGGCGATCCGGAATTTCCCCTTGGAGGCCGGAAACAGGCCACAGACCGCAACGCAGCATGCAGACACCGCGCAGCACAGGACCAAGCCCGAGCCTGCGCAGGAACAAAAGCGCCCGATGCACAGCATGAAGCACGAATTCCTGTCGATGCTCCATGCCTGTTCGAACTCGGGCGCGGTGAAGCTGCGGGATGTGTCACGCGTCTACGATGAGTTGACGGCCGACAGCGCGCGGGCCACCCGCTGAGCCAGGGGCTCAGTCGCTTTCCATAACCCGCATGATGCGATCTTGCCGATCTTGTGGTTCGGGTGGAGCAAGAAAAAACCACGCGGCCACAGGTGCGGGCATTGGACATGCGGCCCATATCCGGCAGCAGCACCAGAATCGCTTTGGATTGACCCGGAACAGACCTGCATCAGCGGCTCGCCAAGGCGCCGCGATGGACGGCACGCCGCATGGATGAACGGGGCGGGGCAGTTTCAGTGCGCAAATGCACATGCATGATGTGAAAACGCGCCGATGGCATCCTTTCGGGCCGTGAAAATTGATCACGAAACCCCTGACAATCACCACACGCCCCCGCTATCGACATGAAATATTTCGTCACCCGTCGCGGACGAAAATACGACAACAATCTGTTTATGAATTGAATTTTTCAAGAACAGCATTCGTTACACCGGCAGCAGCCAAGGATTTCGCACATTCTCTTGAGCAACGGTGTTTTGAGTGTGCGCTGATGGATAGGTAGGTTGGGAACAGATCAGAAAACAGATCGCAACCCAAACCCCGGAAAGGAACCACACCATGAAAACCTCGATCCTCACCGCCCTCGCCGCCGTTGTTCTTGGCACCTCCGCATATGCCGATGTGAATGACAGCACCCTGTCCAGCCGCGCCACCCCAAGCGACATCGTCGTTTTCGAGCGTGACAAAGGCGTCTACGGCGCTGCCACCACGACGGTGAAAAGCGCCGCGGCCAGCCTGGTCGATGCAAGCAAGGTCCTGCTGCCCCGCGAACAGGCCATCGCAACCAATGGCAAGGTCGCTGTCTACAGCTTCAATACCAAGTCGTCGGACCGGGATCTGGGCAAGTCTTTCCCCCGTCGCTGATCGCCTCTGCGGTCAAGGCCCTGCATGAAACCGTCATGCCAAAGACCCGCCCCGGACCTTCCGGGCGGGTCTTCTGACATCTCGGCATCGCGCATGATGCAGCAAGCCCCACGGGAACGCGCGCTGTAACATGCCCGGTGCGCTGCCCGAATGGACAGGAACAGACCTGAACCGGGACAGATCACCCCATGCGCCTTTCGATCCTGCTTCTGGCTGGCTGCCTTGCGGCCACGGCCGGTTTGCATTCTGCCCGCGCGGAAGCCCCCGGCGCGCCCGATGTGCTGATCCTGGGGGACTCGCAGCTGACGTTCGGCGCGGGCAAGGCATTCGTGGCGCTGCTGTCCGACATGGCGGGCAGTTGCGGGCTGGACCCGGACACCACGACCGGCGTGATCGGCGTGCGATCAAGTGCAATCACCAGCTGGACGGGCCGCACCAAAAGGGCAAAAAGCGCGATCTGCGATGTGGACCCGACATGGAAGGTCAATGCCGGCGCCTATGGCACGCTGTCACAAGGCGAAAACCCCTATGTCCAGATCGGCAGAGGGGCGCAGTTCCAGTTCTGCCGCCCGGACCGGTCCCCGCTGAATGCCGTGCTTTCTGAGGGATATTACAGCCCCCGGCTATTGATATTCTTCATGATGGGCAATGCCGCCGACCGTTGGGCCGCCAGCGCGCAAGCCGCCAGCGAGGATGTGGCCGCCCTGATGGCCGACCTGCCCCCGGATCAGCCCTGCATCTTCATGACCTCGGCCCCGCCCTATGGGGAAAAAGTCGTCCGCCTGCGCCAGCGGGCACAGGACAATATCGAACAGGCCTTTGCCGCGTCAGGCAGCCATTGCAGCTTTGTCCCCGGCCTCACATCCGCAACCATCCGCGAGAACATGGGCAATCCGGCCAATTTCCGGCGCAAGCCCTCGGGGCAGGTGAAGGACCCGTTCCATCCGACAGAACCCGCCGCGCGACGCTTCCTGGCCCTGCAACGCAAGGCCCTGTGCCAGGCCATCGCGCAGCAATTGCGCCCCGGCTGAGATCACGCAATCGCACATGTCCATCACGTCGCCGCGAGGCCGCGACACGGCATGAAACAGTCAGCCAGTTTCAACGAACGGACAGGCACAGCGCCACACAAACACACAAGGAAACAGTTCTCATGTTCAAGAAGACCGCACTCGCCTTCGCCTTCACAATCGGTATGATCGGTGCCGCTCAGGCGGGCGAGCAATATGTCGACAAGACCGGGTTTGCCGTTTCCGGCTTTGATGTCGTCTCGTATTTCGACCTGCCGCAATCTGCGGTCGGCGCAGCCCAGCCATCCCCGCTGGCAGGCAAGGCCACGATCACCGCGGATTACAACGGGGCGACATTTGCCTTTGCCTCCGAGGCCAATCGCGACCGCTTCCTTGCGGATCCCGCGACTTTCGCGCCGCAGTATGACGGGCATTGCGCCTATGGTGTGGCCAAGGGCGGCAAGGTGCCGGGCAACCCCACCCTGTGGCGCATCGTCGATGGCAAGCTTTACCTGAACATCACGAAAAACGTGGTCGGGTTCTGGGAAGCCGACATTCCCGGCAACCTCTCCAAATCCCAGTCGAACTGGACCACGCTTGAAGCCAAGGCGGCCTCGACCGATGTGATCCCCAACTTCACCTCCACCGCACCGGTGACGAATTGATCACGGACCGGACGTGACGGTTCCACCTGATCGGCAAAACGCTGGCACGCAGGCCCTGTCGGGTCTGCGTGTCATCGACCTGTCGCGCATTCTTGCGGGGCCTACGGCCACGCAGCTTCTGGCCGACCTCGGGGCCGAGGTGATCAAGATCGAACGCCCCGGTCATGGCGATGACACACGCGGATGGGGGCCGCCCTTCGTGACCGACGCCGCTGGGGCCGACACCCGTGAAAGCGCCTATTTCCTGTCCGCCAATCGCGGCAAGCAGTCGGTCGCGGTGAATATCGCTGACCCCGAAGGACAGGCCATCGTGCAGGCGCTGGTCGCCGAGGCCGATATCCTGGTCGAGAATTTCAAGCCCGGCGATCTGGCACGTTACGGGCTGGATTACCCGACATTGCGCGCAAGCAACCCGCGCCTTGTCTATTGCTCGATCACCGGCTTCGGGCAGACCGGCCCGAATGCCCAGCGCGCGGGCTATGATTTCCTGGTGCAAGGCGAAGCCGGACTGATGAGCCTGACCGGCGAGGCGGATGGCCCACCGATGAAGGCCGGGGTCGGCATCGCGGATCTGATCTGCGGCATGTATGCGACCGTCGGGATCCTGGCCGCCATAGAGGCGCGCCATGCCACGGGCGAAGGCCAGCATATCGACATTGCGCTGATGGATGCGCAGGTGGCCATGCTGGTCAACCAGGGCGTCGCCTATCTGACCGATGGGCATGTGCCGCCACGGCGCGGCAACGATCATCCGACCATCGTGCCCTATGGCACCTTCCCGGCCAGCGATGGCAGTTTCATCCTGGCGGTCGGCAATGATGCGCAATTCGCGCGTTTTGTAACAGCCGCGGGCGCGCCAGGGCTTGCCGCCGATGCGCGCTTTGCCACCAACGCGGCCCGCGTGCGCAACCGCGAGGTTCTGATCGGGTTGCTGGCCGCGCTGACAGCCGGACGCCCCGCCGCCGAATGGCTGGACATCTGCAAGGCGAATACCGTTCCGGCCGGCCCGGTCAACGATCTGCAACAGGTCTTTGACAGCCCGCAGGTCGCAGCGCGCGGCCTGCGTGTTCGCCTGCCGCACCCGATCGCAGGGGCCGGACATGTCGACCTGATCGGGAACCCATTGAAGATGTCGGGAACACCGGTCACTTATGACAGGGCGCCCCCGATGCTGGGCGCGGATACCGCCGCCGTGCTGCGCCGGCACCTTGGCTTCGGGGCCGAAGACCTGCAGGCGTTGGCAGAGGCCGGCATCATCGAAGGAAGACTGGATCAATGAACATGGCAAGCACAAGGACCGGTGCGGATATCGTGGGTCAGGCTCTGGCAAACGCGGGCGCGACCCATGCCTTCGGCATTCCGGGCGGCGAAGTTCTGGCCCTGATCGAGGGGCTTGATGCGGCCGGGCTGCAATTTGTCCTGGTCAAGCACGAGAATGGCGGCGGGTTCATGGCCGAAGGGCTGTGGCACATGACCGGCGCGCTGCCGGTTCTGGTGGCAACCCTTGGGCCCGGCGTCGCCAATGCGGTCAATGTCGTGGCCAATGCGATGCAGGACCGCGTGCCGCTGATCTTCCTGACAGGCTGTGTCGATGCCGCCGAGGCCGAAACCTATACCCACCAGGTCTTCGATCATCAGGCGATGCTGCGCCCGATCGTCAAGGGCAGCTTTCGCCTGGCACCGGGCGCGGTTGGCGTGGGGATCGCCAAGGCCATCGCCCTTGCCACATCGGGTCAGCCCGGCCCGGTGCATGTCGATGTGCCGATCGGACTGGCCGAAGCGGTCGCCCATGAGGATCCGGTGCCGTTGCATTTGCCATCAGCGCCCGGACGCCCGCCCGAGGCCGCGCTGCAGGCGGCGCTGGCTGTGCTTTCGCAGGCCCAACGCCCGATTGCGATCGCTGGCGTCGATGCCGTGAACGAAGATGCCGGCCCGCTGATCAGCCAGTTCTGCCAGGACCACGGGATCCCCCTGATCACCACCTACAAGGGCAAGGGTCTGATGGATGAGACGCAGGCGCTTTGCCTGGGCGGCGCGGGCCTGTCGCCCAAGGCCGACCGGATCCTGATGCCCTTGATGGCGCAGGCCGATTGCATTCTTCTGCTGGGCTATGACCCGATCGAGATGCGGATCGGTTGGCGCAATCCCTGGACCCATGGCCAAACAGTGATCGAGGTTGCCCCCATGGCGCGCAGCCACGGGATGCATCACGCGGATCACCTGTTGATCGGCACGCTGCACGAAACCCTGCCCGTCCTGCGCCACCGCGCGCCGCAACGCTGGCCCGATGCCGCCCCCGCCGCCGCGCGATCCGCCCTCGAGGCGGCTTTTGCCACCCCGGCGCACTGGGGTCCGCACCAGGTTTTCGACACGCTGCGGCGGATCATGCCGCCCGAGACGATCACCACCGCCGACAGTGGCGCGCATCGCATCCTTGTCAGCCAGATGTGGGGGTGCACTGCGCCCCGCAGGATGCTGCAATCCTCGGCGCTTTGCACCATGGCCTGTGCCGTGCCCCTGGCGGCAGGCGCAAAGCTGGGCAATCCCGGCGCGCCCGTTCTTGCCTTCGTCGGTGACGCGGGGCTGGAAATGGGCGCGGGCGAGCTGGCCACGCTGACGGCCTGCGATCTGCCCATCGTGATCTGCGTCCTGGTCGATGACAGCCTGTCGCTGATCGAACTCAAGCAGCGCAACACCCAGCGTCCCAATCTGGGCGTGGATTTCGGGGGGCCGGGCCGCAGCACGGATTTCGCCGCACTGGCGCGCGCCTTCGGCGGTCATGGCGTCGAGGTGACGGACCCCGAAACCCTGGCCCATGAGGCAAGGGCCGCCCTGACCCGCGACCGATTCACCTTGATCGCAGCACGGATCCCGCGCCGGGCCTATGATGGGGCACTATAGGGCATCCCTTCACGAACAGGTCATCTTGGGACCGGCTCAGGTCACGTCCGCGTGAGGCGGCGGCCCTGAGACCCGTGGCCCTGTAACGAAGCCCGAAAGCCAGCGAACCGCATAGCATCTGTTGCTTGCTGAGAGGTTCTGCCATGGCTCTTTCCGACGACCTGGGTGGAATACCCACTTCGCTTCCTGCGGACCTGATCGGCGATTGGAACCGGGTGATCCTTGGCATCTTGTCCCATGCGGCCAGCACGGGACCCGATCTGAACCGGTTGCTGACGCAGGCACCCGACTTTGCCCTTGGACAGGCGATCAGGGGCATGTCCTGTCTGTTGCTGGGCCGGGCCGAAATGCTCGCCGTAGCCAGGCAAGCCCACGCCGCTGCCCTTGCGGGCGCACACGCCACGCCGCGCGAGATGGCTTTCGTCCATGCACTTGGCGATTGGCTGGACGGGTTGCCCACAAGGGCAGCGGCGCGGTTGCAGACCTCGCTGAACCTGCATCCGCAGGATGCCCTCGCGATGAAGATGATACAGGCCATCCATTTCGTGATGGGTCGCCCCCGGGAAATGCGCGCCTCGGTCGAAGGGGTGCTGGAGGCCTGGCACGATCATCCTGCCCGGGGTTATCTGCTGGGGTGCCACGCTTTCACCCTTGAGGAAACCGGCGAATATGCCCGCGCGGAACGCACCGGGCGCGAAGGAGTTGCCCTTGCGCCGGATGATGCCTGGGGGCTGCATGCGGTGGCCCATGTCTTTGACATGACGGGCCGGGCGCGCGCCGGCCTTGACTGGTTGAGCGGGCGCGAGGCGTCATGGGCGCATTGCAACAACTTCCGCTTCCACGTCTGGTGGCACCGCGCCCTGATGCATCTGGACCTTGGCGAATACGATATCGCATTGGCGCTGTACGATGCCGATATCCGGGCCGAAAAGACTGACGATTACCGTGACATCTCGAATGCCGCATCGCTTCTGTCGCGGCTGGAGCTGGAGGGGGTGGATGTCGGGGACCGCTGGGACGAGCTGGCGGAACTGGCCGAGACCCGCGCCACCGATGGCTGCCTGGCCTTCGCCGATCTGCACTACATGCTGGCCCTGTGCGGCGGCGAAAGGGATCAGGCCGCGGCAAGCTTCATCGCGCGGATGCAGAACGCCCGCGGCAACGCCGCCACGAACGAGGCACAGGGCATCATCGCCAATCCCGGCCTGCAGATCGCCAAGGGGCTGCACGCCTTTGCCAGCGGCGAGTATTCATCGGCATGGCTGCATCTGAATGCCGGTCGCGCCGATCTGCAATCCATCGGCGGCAGCCATGCCCAGCGCGACATATTCGAGCGCATCACCATCGAGGCCGCCTTGCGCGGGGGATATCTGCAGGCCGCCGAAAACCTGCTGCACGACAGGACACGGCGCCGCAACGATACGCTGGATGGCTATGCGACCGCCCGTATTTCGCTGATTGAATCGGCGCGCACGCAGGCCGTGTGACATGACCGCAAGACCAAAGCAGCGCGATCCGCGCCTTGATTTCTTTCGCGGCATCGGGATGTTCATCATCCTGATCGCCCATATCACCGACAACCCATGGACCCTGTGGATCCCGGCGCGCTTCGGCTTTTCCGACGCCACGGAAATGTTCGTCTTCTGCTCTGGCATGGCCTCGGCGCTGGCGTTCGGCGTCGTCTTCCGGCGAGCCGGGTGGCTCATGGGGACACTGCAGATCGCCCATCGCGTCTGGCAGGTCTACTGGGTGCATCTGGGCGTCTTTTTCGTCACGCTTCTGCTGATGCTGCTGCTGAACGCCTCGGGCGTCTTTCCCAGGGATGAGGTCGGGCGGCTGAACCTTTATCCTTTCGTCAACAACACCGGCGCGAACCTGATCGGCCTGATGACCCTGACCTATGTGCCGAACTATTTCGACATCCTGCCGATGTACATTGTCATCCTGGTCCTCATTCCGGTGATGATGGCACTGGCGCGGGCCGATGTGCGGCTTGCGATCCTGGCCAGCGTGGCGCTGTGGATGGCGGCGGGCGCGGGGCTGAACCTGCCGGCAGAGCTGTGGTTTTCCCGCCCCTCGGAGCGGGAATGGTTCTTCAACCCCTTCGCCTGGCAACTGGTGTTCTTTGCCGGTTTTGCCCTGATGTCCGGCTGGGTGCCCGCACCGCCTGTGCGGCGCGATCTGATCTGGTTGGCGCTGGGGATCGTAGTTCTTTCGATTCCTTTCGCATGGTACAAGATCATCGGCATATCCGAATTCATCCGCGACTGGCGCAGCGCCTGGGGCTTTCTGTTCGACAAGACGGATTTCGGCATCCTGCGGTTCGTCCATTTCCTGGCCCTGGCCTATCTTGCCTGGGCTGCGGCGGGTCCGGGCGGTGTGCATCTGCGGCGCGAAGGCTGGGCGGGTGCGATCATCGGGCTGATTTCGCGCGTGGGCCAGCAATCGCTGGCGGTCTTTGCAACCTCGATGGTGCTGGCGCGCGTGTTCGGCGCGGTCCTCAGCCTGACGGATCACGGCCCTCTGGCGGCCATGGCCGTCAACCTTGCCGGTTTTGCAGTGATCATCGCCGTCGCCCACATGACCGCCTTCTTCAAGGCGAAACCCTGGAAGACCGCCAGCCCCCGCGCCACGGCCGCCGCCGACACGCCGCCGCCCCTGGGCCTGCGCTCATGAGCCGCCTGTCACGACGTCAAGCGCTGGGCCTGATCGGCGCACTGGCCACGGCAGGGCTGCTGCCCGCAGGTGTCCGCAGCGGCGAGGCCGCAACAGGGTTGCAGCTTGGACCGGCCATGCCCTTCAGCGCGCAAAGTGTCGCGGACCTTGCCCGGTCGCTGGCAGCGGCCCCCTATGCGCCGCCACCGGCGATCAGCCGGGAGTGGCGTGATCTGTCCTATGACATGCTGCGCGAGATCTGGTTCGACGGCCGCCGCGCGCTGTTTCGCGGGACGCAAGGCGCCGTCAGGGCCGAGTTCTTCGTCGCAGGCCTGTTCTTTTCCCACAAGATCCGGATCAATGCTGTCGAACAGGGGCAATCGCAGCAGATAGGCTTCGATCTGGGGGCTTTCGCCACGACCGATCGCTTCCCCTCGTTGCCCGGCGACGGGACCGGTTTTGCCGGGTTCCGCCTGTTGGGCGAGTTGCAGGCCAAGGACCGTTTCCAGGAATATGTCGTGTTTCAGGGCGCCAGCTATTTCCGCGCCATCGGCAAGGGAAATGGCTACGGGATATCGGCGCGCGGCCTTGCCCTGCACACGGCAGGCCGCACCCTTGAGGAATTCCCCGTCTTTCGCGAATTCTGGATCGAGGCGGCCGCACCGGACGCACCGACGGTGACCGTCCATGCCCTGCTGGACAGCCCCTCGGTGGCGGGGGCCTATACCTTCGCAATCACGAAGGGCGAAACCACGGCCATGACCGTCACCGCACGGCTGTTCCCCCGTGTCGATCTGACCGACGTCGGCATCGCACCGGGCACCTCGATGTTCCTGTTCAACGGGATCGACCGGTCCCGTTTCGACGATTTCCGCAGGCGTGTGCATGACAGCGATGGGTTGTTGATGATGAACGGCGCAGGCGAGACGCTCTGGCGACCGCTCAACAACCCCGGAAAGGTCGAAGTCAGCGAATTCATGGACAAGGGGCCGCTTGGCTTCGGCCTGATGCAGCGCGCCCGCGCGCTTGGCGATTTCAACGACCTGCAGGCGCGCTACGATCGCCGCCCCTCGCTTTGGGTGGAACCGCTGGGGGATTGGGGGCCCGGCGCGGTCGTCCTGATCGAAATTCCCACCGACAAGGAGGTCAACGACAACATCGTGACCTTCTGGAAACCGGCCAGCCCCCTTCAGGCGGGGCGCGAACATCGCTTCGACTACCGCCTCTACTGGGGGGACAAGGCCCCGGCCGAGGGGGCCGTCGCCCCGGTCATCGCAACCTCCGCCGGCGCGCGCGTCTTCGAGGATGGGCGGCTCTTTGCCATCGACTATGCGCCACACCCCGCCCTTGGCGATGATCCTGCGCGCATCGAGGTGCGGGTGACCACCAGTGCAGGCAGGATCACCTCCCCCATCCTGCAGCGCAATCCGGGCACGGGTGGCCTGCGGCTGGATTTCACCGTGAAGGGCGAACCGCGTCACGCCGAATTGCGCGCCGAACTATGGCGCGGCGGCCGGCGCGCCGCCGAAGTCTGGATGAACCGTTGGGTGAATGCATCGTGACTGCCTGGCTGCGGCCGCAAGGAACGCCACCCCGCCACACCAAGGTCTGGGCGCTTGTTGCGGCCTTGGGTCTGATTGCGACGGAAGCTGGCGCTGCCTGCGGCGAAGATCCCCTGCCCTGCACCTTGCCTGACGGAAGCTATCACGTCGCCCTGCCGCCGGACGGGGCATCGCCCTTTCCCGCCGTCATGTTCCTGCACGGCTTCGGCGGATCGGGCGAAGGCGCGCTGCGCAATACCGCCATGGTCGAGGCGCTGCTGGCCCGTGGTTATGCCGTGATCGCGCCGGATGGTCAGCCAAGGCCCGGCCAGACCGGACGCAGCTGGGATTTTCACCCGCAGCGCCCCGCCACCCGGAACGAGGCGGATTTCCTTCAGGCGGTCGCGCGCGATGCCAGTCACCGCTTCGATCTGACACGCAACCGGATGATCCTTGCGGGGTTCTCGATCGGCGGCTCGATGGTCAGCTATCTGGCCTGCGCCGATCCGGACCGGTTTACAGCCTATGCGCCGGTCGCCGGCAGTTTCTGGCGCCCCCACCCAGACAGTTGCCAGGGGCCGGTCCGCCTGCTGCACACACATGGCTGGACCGATCAGACCGTGCCCCTCGAAGGCCGCGAGATAAGGACCGGCTTTGTCCAGGGTGACGTGTTCGAGGCCTTGCAGATCTGGCGGGCGGCAAACAATTGCACCGCTCTGCCGCCAGACAGCTTCGCGGTCAGGGCTGAATTCCAGATCCGCAGCTGGACCCGCTGCCAGCCCGGGGCGCGGATCGATTTTGCCCTGCACCCCGGCGGTCATCTGGTTCCGCCCGGCTGGGCCGACATGCTGCTGGACTGGTTCGAAGGACTGGAATGAGAAGAAAAAAGGCCGGGCTTGCGCACCGGCCTTTTCCTTATCGGGGCCACACTCGTCCACCAATCAACCGTCTACCGCACACACAGTCACACTACAGACCCGTCAAACCGACAGAGCTGTGCCCCAATCTACCAACGCAACAGTCGCGCCCCGACCACGGTGCTGACAAGCGTGACGCCCAAGATCGCCAACCCGTACCAAGGCACATAGAAAAGCGGGGTGTCCTCGGTGCAATGCAGCGCATAGATCGCCGCAGACAAGCCACTGCCGCCAAGCCCGGCCACAAAGCCGGCCAGCGCCGGGACAGTCGTTGCCCCCTGGCGCAGCGCCCACATGATCGCCGAGACCGGAAGAACGGACAAAAGCGGAATCGTGACCAGGCACGTGGTCCGCGTCTTGCCGACCACCGCCATCTGAAGCCCTTCGGCCGGTGTCGTGACATAGGCCCACCCCAGCAGAGCGACAGCAGCGGCGACCACCGCCAGAAGGGGCCAAAGCCGCGCCGCATCCCGCCCCTCGGGGCGGGCCAGCACCAGGGCCAGACGCGCGCCCAGCAAGCCCAGTGCGCCTGTCAGCACAAAACGGGCGACCGAGTCCGGCATGCGCAGCGCCTCTGCCAGATCGGCACGAAACCCCAGCACCACCCAGAGTGCCGCAAGCGAAACCAGCATGGCCGGCACCAGGCCCATCAGCAACCGGGACATCATCGGACGGGTGTCCTGCGTATCGGCGGCAAGCGCGCGGATCAGATCTTCGGTCTTCATTTCACATGCCTTTCCCTGAGCGCGGCCAGGTTTTTCAAGGCCCGGTGCAAGGCAACCCGCACCGCCCCTTCGGTCATATCAAGTGCCTTGCCCGTTTCGGCAAAACTCGCCCCCTCCATCCCGATCTTCCGGACAATCTCGGCGGACCGTCCCTCAAGCATCCCTATCATCTTGGCCATATCGGCCGCTTCTGTCGGATCAGGGCCGGGCTCGGCGGCCAGACTGTCGACGAAATCCTCGATGGGCAGGTCAATCCTGCGTCCCCTTGCCCTGAAAGCGTCGATCACCTTGTAGCGCGTGATGGCATAGAGCCATGGCCGTACCGGTGAACCCGCCTTCCAGGTATGCCGCTTCAGATGTATGGCCAGCAGAACCTCCTGCATCACATCTTCGCAGCTGGCTTCGCCCAATCCACCACTTTTGGCCCTGATCACCCCTCGTAAAACCGGAGAGACAGCATGGAGAAACCGTGTGTAAGCACGGCTGTCACCAGCATTGGCAGCTGTCAGCAGCTGCTCCCAATCATCTGACTGTCTTTCCATTTTCACCTTTCAATTCGCGCCCCCGCCCGGTTTATTACGCGGTTCACGAAAAATAATCGCAACGATGGACGCCCGAAACGGATCACCACTTCGTGAGGCTGTAACGAACCCCTTTTCTGTCCGAAACGGCTTACAATGAAATCATGGGCGCGCAATCGAAATACAGCGATGGCGCTGTGCCCGTGACGCCTGTCCCGATGCCATGGAAGGGTCTGACCTTGGAGTTCGTTTTCGCCTATCTTGCCGGGATATTGACGCTTATCAATCCTTGCGTGCTGCCGATCCTGCCGATCGTGCTGGCCTCGAGCCTGCATCGCGACAAAAGAGCGCCGCTGGCCCTGGCAGGCGGGCTCAGCCTGTCATTCGTGGCGCTCGGTCTGGGTATCACCTCGCTGGGTCCCGCCCTCGGCCTTGATGCCGATACGGTCGCCCGCACCGCTGCCCTGCTGATGGTGTTTTTCGGCCTGGTGATGCTGGTCCCGGCCCTGTCAGGCCAGTTCTCGGCCGCGACCGCCGGGCTTGCCGCCCGTGCCGACGCCCAGATCGACCAGACGGCGGACAGCGGCCTCTGGGGACAGTTCCTGTCAGGGGCGCTTCTTGGCGCCGTCTGGAGCCCCTGCATCGGCCCCACGCTTGGCGCCGCCATCGCACTTGCCTCGACAGGTGAAAGCCTTGGGTGGGCCGGGGCGATCATGACAGCCTTCGCATTCGGCGTATCCACCCTGATCATCGCGCTGGCCTATGGCGCGCAATCCACGATCCGCCGCAGGCAGGTCGCCTTGAGGGCGGTCGCCGAACGCGCGAAACCGGTCATGGGCGTCACCTTTGTCGCGGTGGGCGCGGCGATCTGGTTCGGCCTCAATCACATCATCGAAAGCTGGCTGATCGACACTCTGCCTGCCTGGCTGATCGATCTGTCTGTCATCATCTGACCCTTGAAATGGAGATACTCATGAAACGTCGCGACTTTCTTGTTCTGTCCGCAGCCGCATCCCTGACGCCCCATGTGCTGCATGCCGCAGAGCCGCTGCAATATACACCCGGTGCCGCCGAAGCCGCCATGGACGCCGGAAAGGTCGTCCTGCTGGATTTCTGGGCCAGCTGGTGTTCGACATGCGCAGCACAAGAACGGGTCCTGGCCGATCTCAAGGCCGAAAACCCGGCATACCTGGAAAACATCGTTTTCTTCATTGTCGACTGGGACAAATACGGCAAAGGCGATCTGTCGAAATCATTGAAGATCCCGCGCCGCTCGACCCTGGTCGCACTGAAGGGGCGCGAGGAACTGGGACGCATCGTGGCCGGCACATCCAAGCGCGAGATCAAGGCGTTGCTGGACATGGCCATGGCCGCCGCCTGATCAAGGCCAGTCGCACGAGGCAGGGCCCGACGGCCAGTCTGCGCGGCAAGTTTCAAGGCCAGGGCGGCGCGCAAGCCACCCTGGCCTTTCTGTTTCGCGCAAACCCCTGAGGGCGCGGCGTGCCAGTCAAATGCTGACGGCCCTGGCTGCGTCGCAAGCATTGTCGTTCCAAGGACACCACCGCATCGAGAGGCGCATCGGAAAAAGACCGGGTCAGGGCCGAAAAGTCAGGATTTTGTCGCGTGATACGTCGCGATCGACGCCC
>JANREX010000036.1:0-14835 GCA_030758115.1 Paracoccaceae bacterium
GTCAGCGTGTCGATCTTGTCGGCCAGTGCGACCGCGACGGATATGGGATGCGTGGGCACCGCGTCGGATGGGCCGAGCGGCTTGTAATGCATCTCGCAGGCCTCGGGCACGCCGTCGTCATGGCCTGCGGCGGCGGCATAATAGCGGCCCATAAGCCCTTGAAGTTCGGGGAATTCGCCGACCATCTCGGATTGCAGGTCGGCCTTGGCGACGCGCGCGGCCTCGGCGGCCAGATCGGGCTTGGCGCCCACAAGCGGCGCGATCTCGCGGGCCAGCGCCTCGATCCGGGTGACGCGATCGGCCTGGCTGCCCAGCTTGTTGTGGAAGGTGACGGAAGACAGGCCCGCGGCCATGCCCTCAAGCCCCACGTTCTTGACGGTGCGCAGGTCGTTTTCCCAGAAGAAACGCGCGTCCGACAGGCGGGCCGACAGCACCTTCTGGTTGCCAGCAAGGATCGTCGCGCCGTGGTCGCGGGTCTCGATATTGGCAACCGTGATGAACCGCTCGATCCGGCCCGTCTTGGGATTGCGGACGGAAAAGAACTTCTGGTGCTCCTTCATCGAGGTTTGCAGCACCTCGGGGGGCAGGCCAAGAAACGCCTCGTCAATCGCGCCCATCAGCACGACGGGCCATTCGACAAGGCCCGCCACCTCGGCCAGAAGGCCTGCATCCTCGACCACCTCAAGCCCGTTGGCGAAGGCCTGGCTTGTGGCTTCGGCCCAGATCGCATCGGCGCGCTCGGACGGGTCCAGGATCACCCGGTTCTGCTTGAGCTTGGCGGCGTAGTCTTCAAACGAGGTGACGGAAAACCGCCCCTTGCCCATGAAGCGGTGGCCTTCGGTCGTGTTGGCGGCGGTGATCCCGTCCACGGACATCGGCACCACTTCGGCCCCGGCCTCGGTGGTCAGGATGCACAGGATGGATTGCAGCGGGCGCACCCAGCGCAAGCTGCCCGCGCCCCAGCGCATCGACTTGGGCCATGGGAAATTGCGGATCGCCCCTTCCAGCACCTCGGCCACGATCTCGGCCGCCGGACGGCCCGGCTTTTCGATGACGGCGAAGAACACGCGCGCCTTGCCGGCGTCGCGTTCTTCCAGCTGGTCGCGGGTCAGGCCCGCGCCGCGCAGAAAGCCCTCGATCGCCTGTTCGGGCGCATCGACGCGGGGACCTTTGCGTTCCTCGCGCAGGGTGGGCGAATTGGCAAGCACCCCCTCGATGGCCAGCGTCAGGCGGCGCGGCGTGGAAAAGGCGGCCGCACCCGCATAGGTCAGGCCAGCCTCGACCAGGCCGTTGGTGACCAGTTTCTTCAGGTCATCGGCCGCCCGCGCCTGCATGCGCGCGGGGATTTCCTCGGAGAAGAGTTCAATCAGAAGATCGGGCATGGATCGGTTTCCTTGGCGCGGAGATCAGTTTTCCTGCGGGGGCGTGGGGCAATCGGCGGGAGCGGGCTGTCCGTCAAAGACCACCTCGCCGCAGCGGTTGATCTGTTGCCAGACATAGCCGCGCCCGTCCGTGGTGACCGCGACGATCCGGTCGATGCCGTAGCGGATGTTCTCGGTGCCCATGAAGGCCTGCGCGGTGCCCGCTTCCAGTGCGGCACCAAGGTCGCGGGCATCGAAGCATTCGAACCACTTTGGCGCGACCAGCGGCACGGCACCTGCATAGGGTTGATAGGCCGCAGCCATCTGGTCCAGCGTCAGATCGGTGCGGAAACAGGCGCGGTAGCGGATCGGGCTGCTGTCGGAATCGATGGCCTGAAACGCGGCATGGGGCAGCGGTTCGGACTGGCCCGTGGCCAGCGCCACGATCTGCACGTCATCCGGGCCGCTTGCCGCGATCTCTTCATAAAAGCCGTAGACCTGCAGGTAATACATCGCCGCACCACCGATCAGCGCCGCAGACAGGATCAGGATTGCAAGGAATTTTCCCATCACGCGGCCCACCCGCCAGCGTCGGTCTGCACGAAGGCATCGGCGCATTGCTTGGCCAGCGCGCGCACCCGTCCGATATAGGCCTGGCGTTCCGTGACCGAGATCACGCCGCGCGCGTCCAGCAGGTTGAAAAGATGGCTGGCCTTGATGCACTGGTCATAGGCCGGATGCGCCATGATGATGCGGCGGCCGGTCTTGGGGTCCTCGGCGGGCAGCGCCAGCAGGCGGGCGCATTCGGCCTCGGCATCCTCGAAATGGCGCAGAAGCATCTCGGTGGTGGCGGCGTCGAAGTTGTGACGGCTGTATTCCTCTTCGGTCTGGCGGAAGACATCGCCATAGGTCAGCGGGATCGGCGCGTCGGGGTCGTTATAGGGCATGTCCATCACGTGGTTCACGCCCAGCACATACATGGCCAGACGTTCCAGCCCGTAGGTCAGCTCGCCCGACACCGGATGGCAATCATGCCCGCCGACCTGCTGGAAATAGGTGAATTGCGACACTTCCATCCCGTCGCACCAGACCTCCCAGCCCAGGCCCCAGGCACCAAGGGTGGGGCTTTCCCAGTCATCCTCGACAAAGCGGATGTCATGCAGCGCCATGTCGATGCCGATCGCTTCGAGGCTGCCCAGGTAGAGCGCCTGCAGATCGGGGGGGCTGGGTTTGATCAGCACCTGGTACTGGTAGTAGTGCTGCAACCGGTTGGGGTTTTCGCCATAGCGGCCGTCGGTCGGGCGGCGTGACGGCTGCACATAGGCTGCGGCCCAGGCTTTCGTGCCCAGGCTGCGCAATGTCGTGGCCGGGTGGAAGGTGCCTGCGCCCACTTCCATGTCATAGGGCTGCATCACGGCGCAGCCCTTGGAGGCCCAATAGGCCTGAAGCCTCAGGATGATTTCCTGGAAACTGCGCGGCGTGCCGCCTGTTCCTGCCATGCTCATGCGTCCAATGCTCCTGATCGGTTGCCCCGGCGCCCTGCCCGCCCGTTCTCGGCCTGCAGATCGCGCGCTCTACCTATTGCCCGCGCCGGATGGGGTCAATTGCGCGATCACGCATTATTCGGATGCATGCCGGTCGGGATTTGTTAAAACAGGGCGGTTGAGACCCGATTGGGACAAATTGATACAGGCAGGGGTACTGAATTTTCATGTTGAGACAGGTTTTCGCGGTCGTTTTCATTGTTCTTTTGCTGGTGCGCGGCGCCTGGGCGCAGGAAGAGGTGGTATGGGTGCAGATCGAAGCCCGCCCCACCCTTGCAGAAGCGCAGGAACGGGCACGCAGCTATGCCGCAAGACTGCCTGACGTGAACGGTTTCGTCCTGCCCAGCGGCTGGTACGCGCTGGCGCTGGGGCCCTATACGCGCGGCGATGCCGACCAGGTGCTGCGCGTCTACCGCGGCGAGGGCACGATCCCCAATGACAGTTTCATCGCCTTCACAAACAGTTTCCGGCAGCAGTTCTGGCCGATCGGTGCGAACCTGCTGAGCCTGCCACAGCCCGCCACGCCGCCCGACGCCTCTGTGGCGCCGGAGCCCGAAGCCCAGCCCGTGGTCACCGATCAGGCCGGCATCCCGCAGCCGCCCCTGCCAGACGAGTCCCCCAACGAGGCGCGCGCCAGCGAGGGGCAGCTGTCGCGCACCGAGCGCGAGGCGCTGCAGGTCGCGTTGAAATGGGCCGGTTTCTATGACGGGGCGATCGACGGCGCCTTCGGGCGCGGCACGCGCGCCTCGATGTCCGCATGGCAGACCGCCAACAATTTCCAGCCCACCGGCGTGCTGACCACGCTGCAGCGCCAGACGCTGCTGGATCAATACAATGCCGTTCTGTCCGGGCTGGACCTGCAGACCGTGCGCGACGAAACCGCGGGGATCGAAATGGTCCTGCCGCTGGGTGCTGTCAGCTTTGACCGGATCGAGCCGCCTTTCGTGCATTACGAGGCCAGCGGCGATATCGACGCGCGCGTCCTGCTGATCAGCCAGGAAGGCGACCGCGCCACGATGTTCGGCCTTTACGACATCATGCAGACCCTGCGGATCGTGCCCACCGAAGGCCCGCGCGAACGGCGCGAGGACGGGTTCGTCCTGATCGGCCAGGGGGGCGATTTCGTGTCGCATACCGAAGTCACGCTGAGCAATGGGCGGATCAAGGGCTTTACGCTTGTCTGGCCCGCCGGTGACGAGGACCGTCGCCAGCGGTTGCTGGGCGAGATGCAGAAAAGCTTTACCCGGATCGACGGGGTGCTGGATGTCATCGCCGATGCGCCGGGCGCGCAGCGCATCGACCTTGTGGCCGGCCTGGAGATCCGCAAGCCGCGTCTGACGCGGTCGGGTTTCTATGTCGATGGGCAGGGCACCGTCGTCACCTCGAGCGATGCGGTCGCGGGTTGTGGACGGATCACGCTGGACAATGACATCGGGGCCAGCGTTCTGGGGCAGGATGCGGCCTTGGGGATCGCCGTGCTGCGGCCCGATCAGCCCTTGGCCCCGATGGCGACAGCCGCGTTTCAGACCGTGACGCCACGGCTGCAATCCGAAGTGTCGGTCGCGGGGTTCTCCTACGGGGGCATTCTCAGCGCGCCGACGCTGACCTTTGGCCGGCTGGCCGACCTGCAGGGGCTGAACGGCGAGGAAAACCTCAAGCGGCTCGAGATGGAAGCCCTGCCCGGCGATGTGGGCGGTCCTGTCCTGGATGCCAGCGGCGCTGTGGTCGGCATGCTGAGCGCGCCGGTTCTGGAAGGCCGGCAATTGCCGCCAAGCGTCAGCTTCAGCGTGGATGCCAGCGCAATCCGCACCCTGCTGGACAGCCTTGGCTTGGCCTCGTCCCTGTCGGATGCAACCAGTGCGCTGCATCCCGTGGACCTGACGCGCCAGGCCAGCGCGATGACCGTTCTGGTCGGCTGCTGGGACTGATCCGGCCCCTCAGGCGCGCCAGACCCTCAGGCGCGCCAGAAACTGACGGTGAAGACCGCGAAGACCACCAGAACCTCGAGCCGGCCGACGAACATGGCAAAGCTCAGGATCCATTTGGCGGTATCGTTCAGCCCGGCGAAATTGCCCGCCGGGCCGATCTGATCGCCAAGGCCGGGGCCGATATTGGCCATGGCGGTGGCCGCCCCCGAGACCGAGGTGATGAAATCCAGCCCCGTCAGCGACAGCGCCACGGCGACAAGCCCCAGCGTGAGGACGAAAAAGCCGAAAAAGGAAATCACCGAATCCATCACGTCATCGGTGATCGGCGCGCCTTCGAAACGGGGAATGAAGATGCCGTTGGGCGATTGCGTCTTGCGGATCTGCGCCCGGATCGAGGAGAACAGGATCTGGTAGCGGAAGATCTTGACCGAACAGGCCGTCGATCCGGCGCAACCGCCAATCAGCCCGATGAAGAAGAACATCCCCACCAGAAGACTGCCCCAGCCCATGTAATCGACGCTGGCATAGCCCGTGCCCGTCATGATCGAGGTGATGTTGAACAGCGCCTCGCGGAAGGCCTGTTCGGGGTGATGCGGGAAAATGGTCGTCAGGATCGCGGCTGTTCCCACCGCAAGCCCCGTGATGATTCCGATGAACCAGCGCACCTGGCTGTCACGCCAAAGCGGGCGGGCCGATCCGTTCAACAGCTGCACATAGCGCACGAAAGGCAGCGCCGCGAGGATCATGAAGACGGATGCGGCATATTCCATGTTGCCCGAGAACGTCCCGAACGAGGCGTCATAGGTCGAGAAACCGCCCGTCGATATGGTCGTCAGCGCGTGCACCGTGGCGTCGAAGGCGTTCATCCCCATCACCAGATAGGTAAACATGCAGGCGATGGTCAGCCCGACATAGATGATCGAGATCTGCGAGGCGATGGCGCTGGCGCGCGGCAGGATCTTTCCCATCGTCTCGAAGGCTTCGGACTTGAAGACCTGCATGCCGCCCACACGCAATTCGGGCAGAAAGACCATGGCCACGACGATGATGCCGATCCCGCCCAGCCATTGCAGGATGCCGCGCCACAGCAGCAATCCCTTGGGCAGATCGTCAAGCCCGACAAAGACGGTGGATCCGGTCGTGGTCATGCCGGACATCGCTTCGAAGAAGGCATCGACAAAGCGCGCCTCGGTCGCGCCAAGCATGAAGGGCAGTGATCCGAAGAATGGCAGCACCAGCCAGACGCTGCTGGTCAGGATGAAGGTCTGCTGCAGCGTCAGCCCCTCTTTCGCGCCATTGCTGCAGGCCAGCGCGATCAGGCTGCCGGTCAGAAAGGTCAGCACCGCGCTTTCGAAAAACACGGGCCAGTGCCCCCTGCCCTCGGCAAGGTCCACGGTGAGCGGCGGGATCATGGTCAGCCCAAGGGCCGCGACCAGAAGGCCGATCACATATCCGACGGGTCGCAGGTCCAACATGGCGCAAGGCTTGGCCGCAGCGCGCGACGCTGTCAAGCGTCACGCCGCCACGGCCGCGTTTCCGGCGTTGAACCTTCAGATGTAGAACATGTCGCGGAAGACATGGCGCGGGATATCGTCGCGCGTGATGCCGATCTTCGCCAGTTCGACGTCGGACAGGGCATTGAGGGCCTCGATCTCGTCCATGCGGGACTTGCGATGCATGTAGGCATTGACGCTCTGGCCCAGGGTCGAAAGGAAAGCGTCGATCCGTGCCATCAGGCGGGCGCGCGTGTCGATTGCCGTATCGTGCAGATTGGTCGTTTGGGTAGCCATGTGAAACCTCGTTCGCGTTGGTTCGTTGTCTCCCTTGCAACTGAATTTAGGTCAGCATTAATGACTTTACCACCGACAATGCTGCAATGCGGCAATGCACTGGATGCAAGGCCCGCGGTTGATTGCGGCCCTTAACCGGTTGGGACAACGACAAAGGGCTGCCCCGTCGGGCAGCCCTTTTTTCCAACGCACAAGGTTTGACCCTTGCAGGCGCGGCGCGCGTTACGTCCAGTACAGGTCGCGAAAGACGTGATGCACGATCTGATCGCGCTGAATGCCCAAACCCGCCAGTTCTGCATCGGTCATGCCCTGCAGGGCCTCGACCCGGTCGATCCGGCTGCGGCGGCGCGTATAGGCCTCGAAGGCGCGGGCGAACCAGGCGCGCAGGCCCGTTGCATCCAGACCATGCGTGAATGAAATATTCGTGGTGTTGCTGCTCATGTCTTTGATCCTTGTGTCGTCACCCGTGTGCGGGGTCAGGGATCAGATAGGCAAGGACTGGCGGGGCGACTACCGCCAATTCGGCAACCCCGCCCTGCGTTTTCTGCAATGCAGCATTTCCGGCACCGATCGGCTGGCATGAAAAGGCCGCCGCCGGGTCTCGACCGGGCGGCGGCGACGTCACAGGGTCTTCAGGCCGGCAGGCGTACCGGCCCGAGGCCTCAACCGACGTGAAACAGGGTATTGAACAGCTTGGGGTCGACGCTGTCGCTGGCAAAGGTGGTGCCTTCGGTCAGGATGCTGACAGCGTCATGGCTGTGCAGGCTTTCCTGATGGCTGGCAATGACGCGGAAATCGCCCACACGCTCGTCCTGCTGAAGCTGCGCGCAGAACAGGCGCGCCGCATCCTCGACGAAGATCGGGTTGGCGGCGTTCAATTCGGCAAAGGCCTGTTCATCCTCGCGCTTGACCATGACCTGCGTTTCGGTGGGAACCGCGCTGCGGGCCATGTCGATCACATCCTCGAACCACAGGCAGGCGCCATCCAGAACCTCGGCCGAGATGCGCGCGACAGAGCGCTGCGAATGCGGCGTGGCCAGCTGTCCGCGCGTCTGGCGCGCATGTTCGCTGAGTTCCAGCGAGCATGGGCAGGTCGAGGAATAGACGTAATCCAGATGGATGATCTTGCGGCGCACGCCCGCCTTTTCGATCAGTTCCAGCGCGATGTCGTAATACTGATAGCCTTCCAGACCCGAACGCAGCGAGGTGATCTTGACCGGATAGGAAAACCGCATCTGGATGCGCGCATCAAAGCTGTCCAGATCGGTCATGTAATCCTCAAGCGCGGCCTCGATCACCTCGAAGCTGAAGGTCTTGTCCGAATGCTTGTAGAAGGACCGCATGATCCGGGACATGTTGATGCCCTTCTTGTCGGCCTCAAGGCTGACGGTGCCGGTCACGCTGGTTTCCAGCGTCAGGTCGCCATTGTCGCGGGTGTGAAAGCGGATCGGCAGGCGAAAATTCGAGATGCCCACATGCTGGATCTGCTGGCGCGCGCCCCGGATCAGGCTGGAGGGGCCATTCTGCAGGTCAGGCAGGCTGTCCTTGTAATCCGTGTCGACCTCGAACCCGTAGGGATAGGCGCGCGACAGCACGGGATAGGCCGCAGGCTCACGCCCCGGCAGAAGACGCGCAAGCGAAGGGTCAAGATCGGCGATCTCGGCCTCGGAGGCGCGGGCGGCCCACTGGCGCAACCGCTCGAGCGCCTCTGCCGCGTCCTCGCGGCTGGGCGTGCGATCCAGATCGGGCGTGTGAATGTTCATGAGGGGCCCCTTCGCGTCATGATGCCATCCTAAAATAGGATGGTTGTTCCTTGATTACCACTTACGAAGATATTTACGTCGGACGCGACAGGTCGGATCATTCGCCCCGGCAGAAAACATGCAGGAAACGCCGATTGCGACGTCGCGGCACTGATGGACAGGGCTGATCGCCGCGATACTCTGTGCGCATGATGCTTCCCTGGTTCCTTGTTCTGTTGTCCCTCTGCGGCGTTGCCGCCTCCCTTCTGCTGCCAGGCGCGTCGGACTGGATCCTTCTGAGCCTGCCCAGCCTTCTGGCCAGCCTGATCCTGCTGCTCCGCGCGCGGCTTGCGCGGCCCGCGGCCCTGCCCGCGGTGATCGTGGACGGATCGAATGTCATGCATTGGCGCGACAACACCCCGCAGATCGAAACCCTGCGCGAGGTGATCGCGGCGCTGGAACAGGCGGGCTTTGCGCCCGGCGTCGTCTTTGACGCCAATGCCGGCTACAAGCTGACGGGGCGGTATCTGCATGACGACACATTCAGCAGCGTGCTGGGCCTGCCGCGCAAGCGGGTCATCGTCGTGAACAAGGGCGAACCGGCCGATCCCTTGATCCTGACCGCCGCCCGCGATCACGGCGCGCGGATCGTCACCAATGACCGCTTCCGCGACTGGGTCGGGCAATTTCCCGATGTCACGCAAGCCGACAGCCTGATCAAGGGCGGCTACCGGGACGGCAAGCTCTGGCTGGACATCTGAGGCGGCAGCCTCAGGCCTGGTCCAGCGCGGCCAGGATATCGGCCACCAGATCGCGCGCATCCTCCAGCCCCAGGCTCAGGCGCACCAGACCGGGCGTGATGCCAAGATGCTGTTTCTGCGCGGCCGGCAGGCGCTGATGCGTGGTCGTCGCAGGATGAGTCGCGATGGATTTCGCATCGCCAAGGTTGTTCGAGATGATGACGATCTGCAGCGCGTTCAGGAAGCGGAACGCCGCCTCCTGCCCGCCTTTCAGGTCCAGCGCGATCACCGTGCCGCCGCTGTCCGTCTGCTCCATCGCCAGGGCATGCTGGGCATGGCCGGGCAGACCCGGATAGATCACGCGCGCCAGCTTGGGATGATCCTGCAGCGCCTCGGCCACGGTCAGGGCGGTCTGGGCCTGGGCGCGCACGCGCAGGTCCATGGTTTCCAGACCCTTCAGCATGATCCAGGCGGTGAAGGGGCTCATCGCGCCGCCGGTATGTTTCATGTAGGGTTCGACCGTGCCGCGGATATAGTCGCGGCTGCCCAGGATCACGCCGCCCAGCGCGCGGCCCTGCCCGTCGATATGCTTGGTCGCCGAATAGATCACCACATCGGCGCCCTGCTGCATCGCACGCGAGAACACGGGCGTTGAAAAGACATTGTCGACCACGACCGTCGCGCCCACCGCATGGGCGATTTCCGCAACCGCCGCGATATCGATCACCTCGAGCGTGGGGTTCGAGATCGATTCGAAGAAGGCCACCCTGGTGCCGGGGCGCATCGCGGCGCGCCACTGGTCCAGATCGGTACCATCGACCAGCGTCACCTCGACCCCGTAGCGGGTCAGGATTTCCTCGAGGATGTAAAGGCAGGAACCGAACAGCGCCCTTGCGGCCACCACGTGATCGCCCGCGCGCAGCATCGCCGTCAGCGCGCCCGACACGGCCGCCATGCCCGATGCCGTGGCAAAGGCATCCTCGGCCCCTTCCAGCGCCGCGATCCGATCCTCGAACATGGCCACGGTCGGGTTGCCGTAGCGGGCATAGATGAACTCGTCCGGCCCCGCCTTGAGAAACCGCGCCTCGGCCTGTTCGGCGCTGTCATAGACGAAGCCCTGCGTCAGAAAGATCGCCTCGGATACCTCGTTGTACTGTGACCGGCGGATCCCGCCATGCACCAGGGTGGTCCGCTTGTTCCAGTCCTTGCTCATCCTGCTCTCCATGGGGCCCTCGGGCCCGAATAAAAAAACCCCCGTCGCGGTCAAGCGAAAGGGGGTTCCCTCATCCTGACCTCTTTAGCGGTGTGTTTAACGTGGCCCGCAATCCGGTAACAAATCGCCACAAGCGCCTGATACGCCCGTCACAGCGCATCGTCAACTGGCCGCAACGGGCCTTTGGCTTGCGTTACCCCTCCGTCACGTTGGCTTCATCCGCTGGTCACACCCCCATTCTACCAAGGCAGCACAAGATCTTGTGGGGACGGCGCGATGCCACTGCTGCAAATCAACGCGCCTGTTACGGGCGCACAGGACACCCCCATCGACCTGGGGGCCGCGGCTGCGCCGCTGGCAGCGGGCCGCGGGCCGATCGTGATCATGGTGCATGGCTACAGATTCGCCCCCGGCCGGGGCGAGGATTGCCCGCATCGCCATATCCTGTCGCTCGCCCCATCGGTGCGCGATCCCAGGGCGGTCAGCTGGCCGCGCGGTCTTGGCCTTGCACCGGGTCAGCCGATCCGCGCCATCGCCTTCGGCTGGCAGGGGATGGGTCCGGTGCGGCGCGCCTGGGACAATGCCGCAGGGGCCGGTCAGGTGCTGGCAAAGCTGGTCGAGGCGCTGCACAGCATCGCCCCGCATCGCCCCGTGCAGGCGATGGGCCATTCCATGGGCGCGCGCGTCATCCTGTCCGCACTGGAAACGACACGCGGCCCCGGCCTTGCGCGGGCCGTGCTGATGAACCCCGCCGCCTACCAGAGCCAGGCGCGCCGCGCGCTGGCCGCGATGCAGGGGCGCGAGACCGAGGTGATCAGCGTCACATCGGGCGAAAACGATCTTTTCGACCTGCTGCTGGAAACGCTGGTCCCCGCGCCCTGCCGCGACGATCGCAGCCTGGGTGCTGGGCTTCCCGGCCAGCAGAGGTTCGTGACCCTGCGGCTTGACGATCCGCGCGCCCTGGCAGCACTTGCCCGGCTGGGCCATGACATCGCACGCCCCATGGCGCGCATCTGCCACTGGTCGCCCTACCTGCGTCCGGGCGTCTTCGATCTTTACCGCGCCCTGCTGTGGTCTGCGGACCGGCTGCCGCTGGACCTGCTGCGCCGTAGCCTGCCGCAGGACCAGCCGCCGCGCTGGTCATGGCTGCGGCAAGGGATGCCGAAACTGCCGATGGCGCGCCGCTCGGCCCCTGCCCCCGACACCGGCGGGATGCCGGCCTGATAGGCCTGCCCGCCCCCCGTTTCTTCTTGCTTCAAATATCCGCGCCGCAGGCATCCGCCATCAAGGCTCTGCACAGGGCCCGATCAGCTGTCGCCACCGGCCTCGTCATCGGATTTCGTGCCATAGGTCTCGAACAGCTTTCCTTGCGTGATGAAGAAGGCAAAGATCGCGGCGGTCAGGCCGAAGGTCTTGAAATAGACCCAGATCTCGGTGCTCATCGTGCGCCAGATCGCCTCGTTCAGCACGGCAAGGCCAAAGAAGAACAGCGCCAGCCGCCGGGTCAGGATCATCCAGCCTTCATGCGCCAGCGGCATCATCTCTTCCATCACATGCTTGAGGTAGGATTGCCCGCGCAGCAGGCCGAAGCCCAGGATCCCGCCGAACAGCAGATAGATGATCGTGGGCTTCATCTTGAAGAAACGGTCGTCGTTCAGCCAGACCGACAGGCCGCCGAAGACCACGACCAGCACCAGGGTCATCACCTGCATCTTGGACAGCTTGCCCGTCAGCTTCCACAGCAGGCCGGTGGACAGCATCATCAGCGGGATGAAACCCGCCGTCACCAGGATGAAGCCGCCGTATTCGGTGCCGCCGATGGTGAAGATGCGGTCCTTGGCCCAGAGGTAGGCCACGAAAAAGGCAATGACCGGCCCCAGCTCCAGCGCGGTCTTGGTCATGGGGTTGATATCCTTGTCAGCCATGTCCGGGCCTCCTAGCCTCCGAATTGCACGATCACCGCGCCCAGCGCGATCAGGCACATCAGCGCGACGCGCCGCGGGCCCACGGTTTCCTTCAGCACCAGCCAGCCGATCAGCGCGGCAAAGACCGTCGAGGTCTCGCGCAGAACGGCCGCCTCGCCGACCTTGTCCAGTCGCGTCGCCAGCATGATCGACCCGAAGCTGAAAAAGGCGATGATCGCCCCCACCAGACCGCGTTTCATCAAGGGCGCCACGGGCGGGCGCAGATGCATAGACATGGCGCGCCAGCGCAGGCTTGCCACGACCGGCATGACCAGCCCGTCGATCATGAAGAACCACATCAGGAAGGTGAAGGGGTCTGCCGTCGCGCGAATGCCGTAGGCGTCATATGTGGTGTAAAGCGCCACGAACAAGCCCGTGACCACCGCAAGGCCCAGCGCCATGTTCAGCGTGTCGCGGTTCAGCGTCACATGGATCAGGTTGTAGACGGCCAGCCCGAAGATCCCCGTCAGCAGAACCAGCACGCCCATCCACTGGGTCAGGCTGAAGACCTCGCCGAAGATCAGCCAGGCCCCGATCACCGCGAACAGCGGCCCGGTGCCGCGCACCACCGGATAGACCACCGTATAGGCCCCGCGCGTATAGGCCATGGCCTGCAGCACCTTGTAGGCGGTGTGGATCACGAAAGCGCCCGCAAAGATCGGCCACATGTGGGGTTCGGGAAAGGGCACCACGAAAAAGGCGAAGGGGGCCGCGATCACGGCATAGTTGATGTCGATGGCCCCGCGCATCAGCCAGGGATCGTGCCGGCCCTTCTGCATCGCGCCGAAGATGGCATGCAAAACCGCCGCCAGCAGCGCGAGCATCATCGCCACGTGACTGCCCGCCGGAGTCCCCTCCAGCGAGACGAGCCATGCGCTCATGCGCGCAGCCGTCCGGGGCTGCGCCCAAGGCTTTCGTCATGCAACTCGCGTGCCCGGCGCGAGATGTCGATCTCGTCGCCCTCGCGTCCGATCACGATGTCACCGCCCTCGGCGGCAAAGGCGTATTCGTCGATCAATTCCTGCTCCAGCGTGTCCAGCACGAAACGGTTGCGATGTTCGGGCAGAAGGCACAGGTCGAAGATCCGCGGCGCCACGTCCAGATGCGCATCCCAGATCAGCCGCCCGAAGCCCACGACCTGACCGTCGTTCAGCACCACGCATTCGCTCATGACAAGGCGATCATCGGGCCAATCCTCGACCTCGTCGGCCGCGCGCAGCCGCGCGGTGTCGATCACCGTCTCGAGGGCGGTGATATCCGGCTGGAAATCGGTTGTGCGTCTTATCTCAAGCATCAGCGCCAATTCTCAAGCATCCAGACCCGTCAGCGCGCGCGCGAAATCCTGCGGATCGAAGGGGGCCAGATCGTCGATCTGCTCGCCCACGCCGATGGCATGGATCGGCAGGCCGAACTTGTCGGCCAGCGCCACCAGCACGCCGCCCTTGGCGGTCCCGTCCAGCTTGGTCATCACCAGGCCCGAAACATCGGCCAGATTGCGGAAGATCTCGACCTGGCTCAGCGCGTTCTGCCCCGTGGTCGCATCCAGCACCAGCAGCGTGTTATGCGGTGCGGTCGGATCCTTCTTGCGGATGACGCGCACGATCTTGGCCAGTTCCTCCATCAGGTCGGCGCGGTTCTGCAACCGCCCTGCGGTGTCGATCAGCAGCAGGTCCGCGCCCTCGGCCTCGGCCCGAGTCATCGCGTCGAAGGCCAGGCTGGCGGGGTCCGATCCTTCGGGCGCGGTCAGCACGGGCACGCCCGCGCGCTGCCCCCAGACCTGCAATTGTTCGACGGCCGCAGCACGGAAGGTGTCGCCCGCCGCGATGATCACCGACTTGCCTGCCGCGCGGAACTGGCTGGCCAGCTTGCCGATGGTCGTGGTCTTGCCCGATCCGTTCACACCGACCACCAGCACCACCTGGGGGGTCTTTGTATAGATCGGCATGGGGCGGGCCACCGGTTCCATGATGCGCGCGATCTCGTCGGCCAGGGCGCGCTTGATGTCGGTGACCGAGAGTTTGCGGCCATAGCGCCCTTCGGCCAGGTTGGCGGTCACGCGCAGCGCGGTATCGACCCCCATGTCCGAGGCGATCAGCAGCTCTTCCAGCTGTTCCAGCATGGCATCGTCCAGCACGCGCCGGACAACAGGGCCAGCCGGTGCCGCGGGGGCCTTGGCGACGGCTGCCGCCTCGGGCGCGGCCGGGGCCGAGGAGCGGCCAAGAAGGCGGCCCAGAAGACCGATCTTCGCGGTCCCGCTGGCGGCAGCGGCGGTGGCCGAGGCAGAGCCGAGCGGGATTTCCGTCGGATTGCCCACGGGGATTTCCATGGGCGCAGGTTCGGGCAGGCTGTCGCCCTGCGGCTGTGGCGCCTCAAGCGGCCAGTCACGCGGCATTTCCTCGGGCTGCTCGCCGGGCAGCTCCTCTGGCAGTTCCTCGGGTTCGTCCGGCAGTTCCTCGGGCTCTTCGGGCTCTTGGGGCTCCTGCGGTTCCTCGGGCTGCGGCGCGGGTTCCGGCTCGACGGGTTCCGGCTCGACGGGCTCCTCGGGCGCGGGTT
>JANREX010000036.1:14935-20230 GCA_030758115.1 Paracoccaceae bacterium
TCCAGCCCCTTGTCCAGACGGGACGAGGAAGTGAACAGTCGCTGCTTGAGTTTGCCGAAGAATGACATGCCTGCCTCCGGGGATGTTTGCTTTCACCTAGACCCTCTTGGCGGGTTTTGAAAGCCCCCGGGGGCAAGTTCTGCACCGGCATGCGGGTCCTGCGGCTTGGGGGAATTCCGCTGACAGCCGCCTCCGCGACGGTTTGATCACTGGCCAAATCAGGGCGCGGCAGGGCAAACTGCCCCCATGACACGATTGCACATGCCCCGTTTCCTGTTCGGCCTTCTGGCCCCCGTTCTGATGCTGGTCCTGATGCTGGCGGCCGCGCCCCTGCGCGCGCAGTCCGGCCCGCCGATGACGGGCGCGGAATTCGACGCCTATACGCTGGGGCAGACCTTCACCTATGGCACGGGACTTGCCCCCTACGGGGCCGAGGAATACCTGGACAATCGGCGGGTGCGCTGGTCCTTTCTGGACGGGCGCTGCCAGGAGGGGGAATGGTACGAGGACAATGGCATGATCTGCTTTGTCTATGAGGACAATCCCGATCCGCAATGCTGGAGCTTCTACCGCACGCCCGGCGGCATCGTCGCCCGGTTCGAGGACGACCCGACACAGACCACGCTCTACGAGATCACGCGCAGCCCCGAACCGATGATCTGCCTCGGCCCCGAGGTGGGCACGTGACAGCAGGCGCGGCCATCCTATCTGTCTTGTGCTGATACCATTCGGACCCTGTGCCATGTTCCTGTTCCAGTTCGCCACGCTTGCCCCGCTTGCCCTGCTGATCGCGGGCAGCCTTGCGGGCGGGTGGTGGATCGCGGGGGCGGTGGCGATGATCACGCTTTTCACCTGGGCCGCCGATCACCTGATGCGCCGGGCCGCCGCCGCGACGGGCAGCGCGGATGAATTTCCCTCGGGCGACGCGCTGGCGGTCGCCCTGGCGCTGATCCTGCTGGCGGGGCTGGTGCTGGCGCTGCGGGCCTTCGGGCAGGACGGGTTTTCAACGCCCGAACGTGCGGGGCTGCTGATCGGCTGGGGTCTGGCCTTCGGGCAGATCGGGCATCCGGTCGCGCATGAACTGATCCATCGCCGCCCGGCCTGGATGCGGGGACTGGGGCGCGCGGTCTACTCTGCGGTGCTGATGGGGCATCACGCGTCCAGCCACCTCAGGGTGCATCATGTCCATGTGGGCACGCCGGAGGATCCGGCCTCGGCCCCCATCGGCATGGGGTTCTGGCGCTATGCGGCGCGGGCATGGGGCGGGTCGTTCATGGCGGGGTTCAGGGCGGAAAGCGCGCTGCGCGCGCGGGCGGCGGTGCACCCGGCATGGTGGAGCCATCCTTATTTGGCTCATGCCCTTGGCGCGGCCCTGGCGCTTCTGAGTGCTGTCGCCCTTGCGGGCATCGCCGGGATGGCCGCGCTGATCGGGATCGCCGCCTATGCGCAGTTGCAGATACTGCTGTCCGATTACATCCAGCATTACGGGCTGATCCGCACGCGCCTGCCTGACGGGCGGCTGGAACCGGTGGGGCCGCGCCATTCCTGGAACGCACCGCAGGCCTGGTCCAGCGCGATGATGCTCAACGCACCGCGCCATTCGGACCATCACGCGCAGCCGTCCCGCCCCTATCCCGCGCTGCGGCTGGACGATGACATGCCGATGCTGCCGCGCGCCGTGCCGGTCATGGCCGTGGCGGCCCTGATCCCGCCGCTCTGGCGGCGGATGATGGACCGGCGCGCGCGGCGCTGGATGGAGAACTAGAGCAGGCTGCCCTGTTCCGGCGGCGGGGTCTTGCCGCCCGGTTTCGGTGCGGGCTTGCCGCCCAGGGCCAGCCGTCCGTCGGCGAACTGGATTTCCAGCGCGCGGGCCTTGGCGGCCTGGGCTTTCGTGGTCAGCACCTCGCCCGTCTCGTCGCGCACCACGGCATAGCCGCGGCCCAGCGTGGCCTCGTATCCCAGGGTCAGGCGCAGGCGATCCTGTTCCTCGATGCGCTGACGCCATGTCCTGACCTGCCGCTGGCCTGCGTCCGACAGGCGGCGCGACAGGCTGGCAAGATCGCGGTTCTTGCGCTCAAGATCGGCGCGGAACCGATCAAGGCTCAGGCGGTCCGAGGCCACGGCAAGGTTGCGCCGCTCGGTCTGGATCGCGCGACGCAGCAACGCGGGGCGCAGCGCGCCCGCGTGATCGGACAGTGCCACGCGGCGCAACTGAACCGACCGGATCAGGGCTGCGGGCAGACGGTCGGACAGCACGTCCAGCCGCTGGCGCGGGCCGTCCAGCAGGGTATCCGCCCGCGGCAAGGCGCGCGACAGGTCGCGCAGGCGTTGGGCGCGCAGGGATACGCCGCCGGTCAAGGCACGGGTCAGGCGGCCCGACTGGCTGTCCAGCCAAGCCAGCAGCTCCAGCCGCACGGGCACGGCCATTTCGGCGGCTGCCGTGGGTGTGGGGGCGCGCTTGTCGGCGGCAAAGTCGATCAGGGTCGTGTCGGTTTCATGCCCCACGGCGGAAATCAGCGGAATGCGCGAGGCGGCGGCCGCGCGCACCACGATTTCCTCATTGAAACCCCACAGGTCCTCAAGCGATCCACCACCCCGCGCCACGATGATCAGGTCCGGGCGCGGCATGGCCCCGCCCGGCGTCAGCGCGTTGAAGCCGTGGATCGCGCGGGCGACTTCCGCCGCGCAATTCGCGCCCTGCACGGCCACGGGCCAGATCAGCACCTTGCGCGGGAACCGGTCACGCAAGCGGTGCAGGATGTCGCGGATCACGGCCCCGGTGGGGGATGTGACGACGCCGATGATCTCGGGCAGATAGGGGATCGGCTGCTTGCGGGCCTCGTCGAACAGGCCCTCGGCGGCCAGGGCGCGGCGGCGCTTGTCCAGCATCGCCATCAGGGCGCCTGCGCCTGCGGGTTCGATATCCTCGATGATCAGCTGGTATTTCGATTGCCCGCCGAAGGTCGTGATGCGGCCCGTGGCGATCACCTCCATCCCCTCTTCGGGTTGGACCGACAGGCGCGCGGCGACGCCTTTCCAGATCACGGCCGCCAGAACCGAACGGTCATCCTTGAGGTCCAGATAGACATGCCCCGAGCGCGGCATGGTCACGCGGCCCAACTCGCCCCGGATGCGGACATGGGAAAACTCGCCCTCCAGCACGCGTTTCACCGCGCCCGAAATCTCGGAGACGGTATATTCGGGGTTGTTCTGCCCGCCCTGCGGTGCGGGGGCGTCATCGTCAAGAAGATCGGACATGCGGGCGGGCCTTCTGTCTGGCGTGTCACAGTCTTGTTTCTGCGGTTGAGGCACCTTAAAGCGGTGACCGACGAAGGCCAAGCGGGAGAGCGCCATGAATATCCTGATCCTCGGCGGCGGCGGGCGCGAACATGCGCTGGCCTGGGCGGTGATGCAGAACCCCAAATGCGACAAGCTGATCGTGGCGCCGGGCAATGCGGGCATCGCGCAGATCGCCGAATGCGCAAGCCTGGATGTCCTGAACGGCGCGGCGGTGGTGAATTTCTGCGACGAGAATGCGATCGACTTCATCATCGTCGGCCCCGAGGCGCCGCTGGCCGCCGGCATCAGCGACCGTTTGCGCGAGGCGGGCTTCAACGTCTTCGGCCCGTCGCAGGCGGCCGCACAGCTTGAGGCGTCCAAGGCCTTTACCAAGGAAATCTGCGCCGCAGCGGGCGCGCCCACTGCCGGTTACGGCCATTTCACCGATGCCGAGGCCGCGCGCGCCCATATCCGCGCCCATGGCGCGCCCATCGTGGTCAAGGCC
This sequence comes from Paracoccaceae bacterium, assembly GCA_030758115.1. Classification (GTDB taxonomy): domain Bacteria; phylum Pseudomonadota; class Alphaproteobacteria; order Rhodobacterales; family Rhodobacteraceae; genus Seohaeicola. The sequence continues at coordinate 18,720 of JANREX010000036.1, forward strand.
GATGGTCTGGCCGCAGGCAAGGGCGTGATCGTGGCGATGACCGAAGCCGAGGCGCTGGCCGCTGTCGATGACATGTTCGGCGGCGAATTCGGCGCGGCGGGTGCCGAGGTGGTGATCGAGGAATTCATGGAGGGCGAGGAGGCATCCTTCTTCGTGCTCTGCGACGGCAAGGATGTGCTGGCGATCGGGACCGCGCAGGATCACAAGCGCGTGGGCGATGGCGACACCGGGCCGAACACGGGCGGCATGGGCGCCTATAGCCCCGCGCCCGTCCTGTCGGATGCGGTGGCGCGCCTGGCGATGGATGAGATCGTCAAGCCCTGCATGGATGAAATGACGCGGCGGGGCATGCCCTACCAGGGCGTGCTCTATGCCGGGTTGATGATCAAGGACGGCCAGCCGCGCCTGGTGGAATACAACGTGCGTTTCGGCGATCCGGAATGCCAGGTGCTGATGATGCGGCTGGGCGCGCAGGCGCTGGACCTGATGCTGGCCTGCGCCGAGGGGCGGCTGGCGGATGCGCAGGTGCATTGGGCGGATGACCATGCGCTGACCGTGGTGATGGCCGCCAATGGCTATCCGGGCGACTATGCCAAGGGCAGCGTGATCGGCGGGCTGGAGGCCCTGCCCGAGGATAGTTTCAACATGTGTTTCCACGCGGGCACCGCGCTCAAGGACGGCAAGATCACGGCCAATGGCGGCCGGGTGCTGAACGTGACCGCGCGCGGCGCCACCCTGGCCGAGGCACGGACCCGCGCCTATGCCATGGTGGATGCGATCGACTGGCCCGGCGGGTTCTGCCGCCGCGATATCGGCTGGCGCGCGCTGTGAAGAAAAACCGCCGCCGCACCCACAGGGTCAAGCCCGCGCTGATCAAGTCGCCGCTGACCTATGCGCTGGAGGATGGCGTGCTGATCTGCGAGGATGCCAAGGGCGGCACGCTCTGGCGGCTTGCGCTGGCCGATGTCCGGTCGGCCCATTGGACGGAATCGCGCGCCGGGCAAAGCCTGACCCGCGTGCTGCGGCTGAACGACGGCACCCGGACCCGCGCGATCCGGCAGCATCTTTACCGTCGCGCCCTTGTAGGCGGGCCTGACGACATGGCGTTTCGCGCCTGCGTCAGCGATGTGCTGCGCGCGGTGATGGCCGTGCAGCCGGGACTGGATGTGCAAAGCGGGCCTTCGGCCGGCACATCGGTGGCGCTGCGGGTGCTGGGCATGGCGTTTTTCGCGGGGGCTTTGGTGGCACCGGTTCTGGCGTTGCTGACGGGGCAGGATCTGATGGCCTTCGTGAACTGGGCGATTCCCGTCACGCTGATCGGCCTGCTGGGGATGGCCATGATGCGCAGCTATGCGCCGGGTCGCCGGATCGCAACCCGCACCCCGGCCCAGCTGATCGCCGAGCTTGGGGCGGTTTGACCGCGCGCGACCGAGGCAGGCCCCGCGGTCGCCGACACGCAGGGTGTAGATGCATCCCAAGTCCGGGGGCAGCTGATCCCCGCCCGGTCACCG
>JANREX010000036.1:20330-29115 GCA_030758115.1 Paracoccaceae bacterium
CGCGACGGCGCAACACGCAGGGGTTGGGGCTGACCGTGATCAGATCTGCTTTTCCGGCATCTGCACGACCAGGCCGTCCAGCGCGTCGGTCACCTTGATCTGGCAGGTCAGGCGCGACCGGGCGGTGTCGGGCTGATAGGCGAAATCCAGCATGTCCTCTTCCATGTCATCCTTGGCGGGCAGCTTTTCGACCCAGTCGGGATGAATGTAGACATGGCAGGTCGAGCAGGCGCAGGCGCCGCCGCAATCAGCCTCGATGCCGGGGATATTGTTGTCGCGCGCGCCTTCCATCACGGTCAGGCCGTTGGGCACGTCCACGACATGTTCGGTTCCGTTATGCTCGATATAGGTGATTTTCGCCATGTCTGTGCAGACTCCGGTTGGTATCCAGTTCCCCCCTTACCTAGACAAGCATCGCAGGGCGTTCCAGCCCCTTTCGACCGGTTTTCCATCCGCCAGCGCCGGGTCGGGCGCGGATCGGCGATCCCGGCTTGCGGCAGATCGGGAATGTTCCTATAATGTTCTCATGACAGCATCCTCCACACCTGCCCTGTCGCGCCCTGCGCCCGCCTGCACCCCGGCGGCGATGCTGGGCCGTGTCAGCACCGGCCACCGTGTCACCGTGGCGGGGCTGGTGATCCTGCGTCAGCGGCCCGGCACGGCGAAGGGCGTGATCTTCCTGACGCTGGAGGACGAGACCGGGGTGATCAACGTCATCGTCTGGCGCAAGCTTTACGAACAGTTCCGCCGCGCCATCATCGCGGGCCGCCTGCTGCGCGTCACGGGCCGGTTGCAGCATGAGGGCGGCGTCACCCACCTGATCGCCGAATATATCGAGGACATATCCCCGATGCTGGACCTTCTCTTGCAGCAGGAAGGGCGCACAGGCTGATCCGCGGACCGGTGCCCCCCCCCTGCCAAGGCGCTTTGCGCCCTGCCCAAAACCCGCTAGGCTGCGCGCGAACCGGATGACGCCGGGATGACAGCCCGGGCGCAACCCGGGTCCAGCAGGGCAGATGACACGCGCATGATCCGATCCAGAACCGCCCTTTGCCTGGCGCTGCCACTCGTGGCGCTGACGGCGCTTGCAGGCTGCACCCCGCCCCCGGCGGAAAACCCCGCCGATGCGTTTCTGGGCTCGATGCTGGACACGCCGCCGGGCGCGCCTGCAGGCACCTGCTGGGGCAAGATCGTCAGCCCCGCCCTGATCGAGACCGTGACCGAACAGGTCCTGGTCGAGCCCGCACGGCAGGCCGCTGACGGCAGCCTGGCCACGCCCGCGATCTTTCGCACCGAAACCCGCCAGCGCATCGTCACGGAACGCGAGGTGACATGGTTCGAAACCCCCTGCCCGGCCGATCTGACGCCGGATGTCATCGCCTCGCTCCAGCGGGCGCTGACCGTGCGGGGGCTCTATGCGGGGACGGTGACCGGGCAGATCGACCGGGCCACCAGCGAAGCGGTGCGCCGCTACCAGGCGGCCACGGGGCTGGAAAGCCCCGTCCTGTCGCTGGCCGCCGCCCGGACACTGGGGCTTGTGGCGACACCGCTGGATCAACTGGATCAGGACTGAGCCGCCTGCGCACCGACAGGCTGACGGTGCAAGCCGTCGCGCGCCAGGCGCGCGGCTTGCAGCGCATCCAGCCGCGCCAGCGCATCCTGTGGCCCCCGCGACTGCGCCAAGGCCCGTTGCCAGGCGCGCAGCGCGGATCGCGGGCTCCATGGCAAGGCGGCCTGGGCCAGCCAGCGGCGCAATTCGGCCGGCAGGCGGTCGAATTCAGCCATGGGATCACGCGCGGGGCGCGGCTTGCGGCGACGGCTGAGGCTGCTGGCCAGGTTGGCGCGCACCATGTTCCTTGCCCCTTCAGGCGGCATTTGGGCGGCGCGCGCGGATGATCTCGCGCGCCGCATCATGGCGGTCGGGGCCGGCGTCATCCGCGCCAAGAAAGCCGGACAGGACGGTCACGGGAAGACGTGTGTCGACAGGGGGCATGGGGTTCTCCAACCGGCAAGATATGTAATGTTATTACATAACAGATTATATCCAAGGCAACCCCCGCCATGAAAAAAGGGAGCGTCTTTCGACGCTCCCCCGGTTGTCAGTGTTGCGCGGTTCAGTCCAGCGACAGCGCCACGAAGCGCGGATCGCCGGCGCGGCGCACCAGCAGCAGCAGCGACTTGCGCCCGGCCTCGCGCGCCTCGTCGATGCGGTCGGTCAGATCGCTGACCGCTTCCACCTTCTGCTGGCCCGCTTCGGTGATCAGGTCACCGGCGCGCAGACCCTTTTCGAAGGCTTCGCTGGCCTCATCCACATCGACCACGACAAGGCCCGTGGCACCGGCGGGCAGATCAAGCTCGCCGCGCAGGGTTTCTGTGACCGGGCTGAGGGTCAGGCCCATCATCTCGACCGGCTCGTCCGGCGCGGGGGCGGTCTGCGCGGCGGGAACGGCGCTTTCGGCCTCTTCGCGGCGGCCAAGGGTCACCATCAGGGTCTGGGTCTTGCCATCGCGCCAGACCATGACGCGGACGGCCTTGCCCACTTCGGTATTGCCGACCTGACGCACCAGGCCGCGCGTATCCACAACGTCCCGACCATCGAAGTTCAGGATCACGTCACCCTGCTGGATGCCCGCTTCCTTGCCGGGGCCTTCGGGCACATCGGTCACCAGGGCGCCTGCGGTCGCCTCGAGGCCCATTGCCTCGGCCACGTCATCCGTCACGTCCTGGATGCGCACGCCCAGCCAGCCGCGCCGCGTCTCGCCGAATTCGCGCAACTGGTCGACAACGCGGGTCACCACGTTCGACGCCATCGAGAACCCGATCCCGATCGAGCCGCCATTGGGCGACAGGATCGCCGTGTTCACGCCGATCACCTGACCGTCCATGTTGAACAGCGGCCCGCCCGAGTTGCCACGGTTGATCGCGGCATCGGTCTGGATGTAGTCGTCATAGCTGCCCGACAGCGCCCGGTTGCGCGCCGAGACGATGCCCGCACTGACCGAAAACCCCTGCCCCAGCGGGTTGCCCATCGCCACGACCCAATCGCCCACGCGCGCGGTATCGCTGTCACCGAAGCTGACATAGGGCAAGGGCTTGTCCGCCTCGACCTTCAGCAGGGCGATATCGGTGTTGGGATCGGTGCCGATGACCTTGGCCACCAGTTCCTCGCCCGAGAAGAATTCGATGGTGATCTCGTCCGCGCTTTCGATCACATGGTTGTTGGTGACGATATAGCCGTCTTCCGAGATCACGAAACCCGACCCCAGCGCCGAGGACCGGCGCGGCCGGTCACCCGGCGTGCGGTTGCGATCCTGGAATTCGCGGAAGAAATCCTCGAACGGGCTGCCTTCGGGCACGATCGGATTGGGCCCGGCATTGCCCGCCACGGTCGTCGATGTGGTGATGTTCACCACCGAAGGGCTGATCTTTTCGGCAAGGTCAGCGAAACTTTCGGGGCGCGCCTGCGCCTGCAGCGCCGTCATCAGGATGAACGCTGTCGCGACAAGGCCCATCCAGAACGCGCGGATCAGGCCGGTTTGATGGTCGGGGATGGAAACCGCTTTGTTGCTCACACCCGTAACTCCTTTGTCCTTGATCACTGCGGCAGCGGGGTCGGCATCACGTCGACGCTTGGCGCAGCATGTATATCCTTTACCTAGTGCGCGCCTGACGCAACGCCAAGAGAGGTCGCTGTCGCTCAACAGGGTGTGATGAGCCCGCGATCACGCCCCCAGAATACTGGCCAGCCAGACAAAGGCCAGACCCGCGACGATCGCCAGCAGCCCGAGGGTGCGCCGCGCGGACAGGGGCAGTTCGCGCAGGGCCGCCAGCAGGTTCTCCACAAGCGAAGGGGCCAGCGCATAGGCCAGCCCCTCCACGATCAGCACCAGCCCGAGGGCCAGAAATGCCGTTGCGATCATCAGTTCTGATCTCGCGTCGGACGGTCGGAGCGCAGGTAGTCGAAGAACTGGCTGTCCGGCGTCATTACCATCGACGAGTTGTTGCCTTGCAGTGCGTTTTCATAGGCCTGCATCGAGCGGTAGAAGCTGAAGAACTCGGGATTTGCGCCAAATGCCTCGGCCAGGATGGCGTTGCGCTCGGCATCGGCCTCACCGCGGGTGATCTGGGCTTCACGCTCGGATTCCGACAGTGTTTCCACCACGGTCCGGTCGGCCAGCGCGCGCACCCGCTGCGCGGCCTCGTTACCGCGCGCGATCTCATCCGCGGCTTCACGCTCACGTTCGGCCCGCATCCGGGCAAAGGTCGCATCAAGGTTCTGCGCGGGCAGGTTCGTCTGCTTCAGGCGCACATCGACCACGTCCAGACCCAGACCACGCGCCGAGATCTGCGCCTGGTCACGGATCCGGTTCATCAGGATCCGGCGATCCTGGGACAGGATCGTGTCGGATGTCACCTGATCCGCACCCAGAACCTCACGGATCTGTGCGTTCAGAATCGAGGACAGACGATCCTCGGCGGCGCGCAGGCCACCCACGCCAACGGCCTGGCGGAACTGCACCACATCGGCGATGCGATAACGCGCGAAGGCATCGACCACCAGACGGCGATCGTCCGAAGGGGTGACTTCGATCGTATCGGTGTCCAGCGACAGGATACGGTCATCATAGCGCACGACCTCCTGGATCAGCGGGATCTTGAACGCGAGGCCCGGTTCCTGCTTGACGGCCTTGATCTGACCGAATTGCAGCACCAGCGCCTTTTCACGCTCGTCCACCACGAAGATCGAGGACAGCGCGGTTGCCACCGCGACCACTACGATCGGGAGAAGATAAGTTGTCTTGCGCATGATCTCAGTTCCCCTGCTCTGCGGGACGCCGCAATTCGTTCAAGGGCAGATAAGGCACGACACCCTGCCCGCCTTCGCCGCCGACGATCGAGTTGTCCAGGATGGTCTTGTCGATCTGGCCCAGCACACGCTCCATCGTTTCGAGATAGAGACGGTTGCGGGTCACGTCTTCGGCCTTTTCATACTCGGCCAGAACCGAGGTGAAGCGGCTTGCCTCACCCAGGGCCTGGTTCACGACCTGGGCGCGATAACCTTCGGCCTGTTCCAGAATCTGCGCCGCCTGACCACGGGCTTCCGCCAGAACGCGGTTGGCATAGGCATCGGCCTGGCGTTGCAGACGGTCGCGTTCCTGTTCGGCGGCCTGCACTTCGCGGAAGCTGTCGATCACCTCGCGCGGGGGGTCCGCCTTGTCGAGGTTGACACGGACGATGGTGATGCCGCTGTCATAGGCGTCCATCGTCGCCTGGATGTTCTCCATCGCGGTATTGGCGATCAGACCACGGTCACGGTTGAGGATCGGCGACAGGTTCGAGGCCGCGATGATCTCGCGCATGACCGATTCCGACACCGATTGCACGGTCTGGCGCGGATCACGCAGGTTGAACAGCAGCTTGGCCGGGTCGTTGATGTTCCAGACGACCTGGAAATCGATGTCGACGATATTGGCATCCGTGGTCAGCATCAGGCCCATGTCCTGGTTGCCGCGCGCCTGACCGACATCTTCGGTCCGTTCCGATGTGACATTGACGATTTCCGCCGTGACCAGCGGCCAGGGCGCGAAGTTCAGACCGGGATTGCCGATCTTGTAGAATTCGCCAAGAAACAGCTCAACCGACTGTTCTTCCGGCCGCACGGTGTAGAAGCTGCTGAACGCCCAGAGGCCCACGGCCGCCAGAACGCCAAGTCCGACGGTGGACTTGGTGAAGAGCGGTCCGCGCGGCCCGCCTTCACCGCCGCCGCCCTGACCGCCGCGACCGCCACGGCCGCCCATCAGAACGCGCAGCTGCTCCTGGCCCTTGCGCATCAGTTCGTCGATTTCCGGGATCTGCGGCCCGCCTTCTTCGCCGGGACGCCGCCCGCCACCGTTGTTGCGGCGGTCGTCATCGCCGCCCTTGTTGCCGCCGCCGCCGCCCCATGGGCCGCCCGAATTTCCAGCCATTGACCTGTGTTCCCCTTGTTGTCTTCTTTTGAATGCTTCTGAATACCTGCCCCTAACCTGTGAGGCCGGCGCGAAATTTCAAGCGGTACGGACCGGCGATTTCATCGTCACGATCTCTTCCGACATGGTCGGATGCACCGCGACTGTGCGGTCGAAATCCTCTTTCGTGGCGCCCATCTTGATCGCGATGCCCGCAAGCTGGATCATCTCGCCCGCGCCGGGTGCTACGATATGACACCCCATGACCCGACGTGTCGCCTTGCTGACAACCAGTTTCATCAGCACACGGCGCGGATTTCCGGCAAAGGCGCTCTGCATCGGCTTGAAGGAGGTGCAGTAGATCTCGACCGGCTCGATCTCGCGCGCGGCCTCTTCGGACAGGCCCACGGTGCCCATCTCGGGCTGCGTGAAGATCGCGGTCGGGATCAGATCGTGATCCACGGGCGTGGGATTGCCGCCAAAGACGGTTTCCACGAAGGCCATGCCCTCGCGGATGGCGACGGGGGTCAGGTTCACCCGGTCGGTCACATCGCCCACCGCATAGATCGAGGGGATGGCCGATTGCGAATACTGGTCCACGATCACCTGGCCGCCCCGGCCCAGGTGCACGCCCAGCGCCTCAAGCCCCATGTCTGCCGTATTGGGGGCGCGGCCGGTTGCGAACATCACCTGGTCGAAAAGCTTTTCATCGCCATTTGTGGCCTTGGTGCGGATCGCCCCACCCTCGCGTTCAAGCGACAGGATATTGGTGCCCAGATGCAGGTCGATCCCGTCCTGGCGCATTTCTTCGGCCACCAGTCCACGCGCCTCGTCATCGAAGCCGCGCAGCACTTGCGCACCGCGATAGTATTGCGTGACCTCGACGCCCAGACCGTTGAGGATGCAGGCGAATTCGCAGGCGATATAGCCGCCGCCGATGATCAGGATGGATTTCGGCAAGGCATCCAGATGGAAGATCTCGTTCGAGGTGATGGCCAGCTCCGCCCCGGGCATGTCGGGCTTGACCGGGCGTCCACCCATCGCCAGCAGGATATGCCGGGCGGTCTTGCGGGTGCCATCGGCCAGTTCGACCGTATGCGGATCGACCAGCGTGGCGCGGGCGTCAAAAGTCTCGACGCCGTTCGATTTCAGGATGTTGCGGTAGATGCCTTCCAGACGGTCCAGTTCGGCATGCAGCTTGGCGCGGAAGGCCGACCAGTCAAAGCCGCCGGCCTGCATGTCCCAGCCATAGGCGCGCGCCTCTTCGGCCAGACCGCCATATTCGCTGGCAAAGACCATCAGCTTTTTCGGCACGCAGCCCCGGATCACGCAGGTGCCGCCGTAACGATCCTCCTCGGCCAGGGCGACCTTGACGCCGCGTTGCGCCGCGACGCGCGCCGCGCGCACCCCGCCCGAGCCGCCGCCGATGACAAAGAGATCATAGTCGAAATCGCTCATCCGAACCCCATAGCCTAGTCGGCGACAGGTATTTCACATCGGGAACGGAAGGGCCAGAGAAAGCAGGCGGTCCGATCACCGTGCACCCTCTGGTATCCGCCCGCGCGCTTTGCCATGGTCGCGCGCAGGACGACACAGGCAGACAGCGGGGCCGAGGGTATGATCAGGGACATCACCATGCGCGCGGTGGCGATGGGGCTGCTGGCAGCCTTCGTCGGCTATGCCGCGTCCTTTGCCATCGTGCTGGCGGGGTTGTCGGCGATGGGGGCAAGCCCGGCGCAGGCAGCGACGGGGCTGTTCTTTGCCACGCTGGGGATGGGGTTTTGCGGGCTGTGGCTGTCGATCACCACGCGCACCCCGGCGGCGGTGGCATGGTCCACGCCCGGCGCGGCCTTTCTGGCGGGCAGTGGCGCGCTGCCCGGCGGCTTTGGCGAGGCGGCGGGCGCGATGATCGCCTGCGCCGTGCTGATCATGATCACCGGGCTCGTGCCGGCCATGGGCCGCGCGGTGGCGGCGATCCCCAAGCCCGTGGCAAACGGGCTGCTGGCAGGGGTTCTGCTGAAACTGTGTTTCGCCCCCGCGCTGGCCCTGGGCCAGATCCCGGCGCTGGTGCTGCCCGTGCTGCTGGCCTGGCTGGTGGGGCTGCGCTGGAACCGGCTGGCGGCGATGCCATTGGCGGTGCTGGCCTTCGGGCTGGTGCTGATCTTCGGGGTGGACACGGGGCGCGCAGCGGCCCCGGACAGCGGTGCGGTGCTGCCGCCACTGGCATTGGTGACGCCGATCTTCACATGGCAGGCGATGATCTCGGTCGCGCTGCCGCTTTACCTGGTGACGATGGCGGGGCAGAACATCCCCGGTTTCGCCGTGCTGGATCTGAACGGCTATGCGGTCGCGCGCCAGCCGATGCTGGTCAAGACCGGGCTGGTCAGTCTGGCCATCGCGCCCTTTGGCGCGGTGCCGGTCAACATGTCCGCAATCACCGCCGCGATCATGGCGGGCGAGGATGCGGGCCCCGATCCGGCGCGCCGCTACTGGGCGGCGATGATCAGCGGCATGGCCTATATCGGCCTTGCCTGCATGGCCGGCCTGGTCGCCACGCTGGCCAGCGTGGCGCCTGCGGCGCTGATCACCGCGGTGGCGGGGCTGGCGCTGATCCCGGCGCTGGTGGGATCGCTGTCGGCAGCCTTCAGCGTGCCGGGCCAGCTGGAGGGACCGGCCCTGACCTTTCTGATCGCGGCCAGCGGGATGACGCTTTGGGGCATCTCGGGCGCGTTCTGGGGCGTGTTGGCGGGGACAGTCGTGTGGGTCGCAAAGGCGCGGCCCACCCCGGTGTGACGGGATGGGCCGCGCGGTGATGTGATGCCGAAAGGCGGATATCAGGG
>JANREX010000036.1:29215-35216 GCA_030758115.1 Paracoccaceae bacterium
ACCGGCTGCCATAGCCCTGCCCGTAGGTTTCCATCTTGATCACCGCCAGCGTGCCGGGATCAAGCTCGACCTCGATCTTGCGGCCGTCGCGGTCGCGGCCCTCGATCTCGTAGCAACCGTCATCGACCTTGAACTCGCGGATGCTCCAGCCGTTGTCCTGGGCCAGCTTCATCACCGCCTCGCGCGATTGCCACTGTTCGCGCGGCACGAAACAATCGTCATCGCTGGCCAGCGCAGCCCCTGCGGGAATCAGGGCAACAAGGGCAAGGGTCGTCATCATCTTGGTCATCGTCATCGCAGGTCTCCTTTTCTGTCTCTGCTGAGGACAGATTGACCCACCGGGCTGAGCGGTTCCTGACAGCGGCAACGATTCTGCTTCAGCCAACCGTCAGCAAAGGGCCTGCGTGACAAAAAAAGACCCCGCCAGGATATGGCGGGGTCAGGTTCCAGGGGCGACGGGGACGCGCCCCCTGTCGGAAAGTTGTGCCGGTTCAGGCGCTATCGCCGGGGCCCGGCGCGTGCTTGTCACCGGTGACCATGGCAAGCGGCGGATGCTGGTGATGCCGGAAAGACGCCAGGACAACACCGCCGACATGCAGGGCCGCCAGGCCATCAATCATCATACCGATCCTTTCCGCCACGATTGCGGGACCAGTCGTGGTCATCATCGTCGTCATCGTCATCATCATCGAATTCCATCTCGATCACCGCCAGTGTCGCAGGATCGAGGATCGCCTCGATCCGCCGGCCCTGGGCATCGGTGCCGTCAAGCTCGTAGCAGCCGTCGTCGATCCTGATCCGGCGCAGGGTCCAGCCCTGTTCCTGCGCCCACTGCACCACGCGGTCGCGCGGCTGCCAATCGGCAAGGGGGGCATAGCAATCGTCATCGCCCGCCCATGCCGCCGCAGGCGGCAGGGCCACCAGAAAGGCGAGAATCATCAGAAGGCTTTTCATGGTTCACACTCCGTTCCGCGACCATGGCCCATATCTGCGCCGCGAAGCTGACGGGAACCTGACGGATCATGCATCAAGCCGTCAGCCTTGCGTCAGCCCCGCGCGCGATGGAAGATCACAACCGGAAAGGCGGAACCGACCATGCGCATCCTTCTGATCGAAGACGACACCATCCTGGGCCAGGCCGTGCGCGACCAGATCGCGGCGGACGGGCATTCGGTGGACTGGGTCAACCGGCTGGATGCGGCGGGCGATGCGATCCGCACCACGGGCTTCGATCTGATCCTGCTGGACCTGATGCTGCCCGACGGGCGCGGGATCGGCTTTCTCAAGACCATGCGCGCGCGCGGCGGGGTGACCCCGGTGATCATCCTGACCGCGCTCGACCAGGTCTCGGACCGGATCGAGGGGCTGAACGCGGGCGCGGATGACTACCTGGTCAAGCCGTTCGATCTGTCGGAACTGTCGGCGCGGATCGGATCGGTCGCCCGGCGCTACAGCGGCAATCCGAACCCGATCATCACCCATGGCCCGCTTCAGATCGACCTGGCCGCGCGCAGCATCCTGCTGAACGGGCGGTCGGTCGTCTTGACCGCGCGCGAATGGGCCCTGTTCGAGGCGTTTCTGGCGCGGCCGGGGCAGCTTTTGTCCAAGGCGCAACTGGAAGAAAAGCTCTATGCCTTCGATACCGAGATCGAAAGCAACACGATCGAGGTGCATGTCAGCCGCCTGCGCAAGAAGCTGGGGGCCGGGATCATCGAAACCCAGCGCGGCCTGGGCTACAGGCTGGGGCGCGGATGAGGGTGCCGCGCAGCCTGCAGGGACGGCTGGCGCTCTGGCTGGGCGCCGGGTTGATGGCGCTGTGGATCGCGGCCGCCTCGGTGACGGCGCTGCTGGCAAGCCGCCAGATGGACGAGGTGTTCGATTCCGCCCTGGCCGCGACGGCCCAGCGCCTTTTGCCGCTGGTGGTGGTGGACATCATCGGGCGCGAAGAGGAAGGCATCACCCAGCGGCTGGCCGCCATCCCCGAGAATGACGCCTATTTCACCTATCTGGTGCGCGATGATCAGGGCCGTATCCTGCTGCAATCCTTTTCGGCCGAACCTGCCAGCTTTCCCGACTGGGACGGGCCGGGTTTCCGCCAAACGGCCACCCATCGTCTTTATGGCGTCGCAGCCCTGCAAGGCACGATCCGCGTCACGGTGGCCGAACCGCTGGCGCATCGCGCCTCGGTCGCGCGCGAGATCCAGCTGGGTCTTGGCCTGCCCTTGCTGGTCGTGGTGCCGCTGGCGCTGGTGGCGATCATCCTGACGCTGCGTGCGAATCTCGCGCCGCTCAACCGGTTCCGTGACCGGCTGGCCGACCGCACGATGCATGATCTGTCCGCGATCCCGATCAGCGACCTTCCGGCGGAACTGGCGCCGGTGGGGGCCACGCTGAACGAACTGCTGGCCCGGCTCGATGCCGCCTTTCAGGCCGAACGCGGGTTCGCCGCCAATGCCGCGCATGAGCTGCGCACGCCATTGGCCGGGGCCATCGCACAGGTGCAGCGCCTGCAATCGGAGGCCACGGACCCCGCGACGCGCCAGCGCGCGGCTGAAATCGAGGTCTCGCTCAAGCGTCTGACCGGCCTGTCGGCCAAGCTGCTGGAACTGTCGCGGGCCGAGGGCGCGCCTCTGCGCAGCGCCCGGACCTATGACCTGCGGCCTGTCTTCGGCATGCTTGTGGACGATCTTGCGCGCCTGCCGGGCGGCGGGCGCATCGCCGCGCAGCTGCCCGAACAGGCGGTGCCGACCGATCTTGACCCCGATGCCGTGGGCATCGTGCTGCGCAACCTTGTCGAAAACGCACTGCGCCATGGCGCGCCGGATGGGCCGATCGCGGTCGAACTGGGCGCGAATGGCAGCCTGCGGGTGGCCAATGACGGGCCGGTCATCGCGCCAGACAGCCTGAAGCGTCTGACCCGCCGGTTCGAACGCGGGACGGCGTCGTCAACCGGCAGCGGGCTGGGGCTGTCCATCGTGGCGGCCATCGCCGCAAGGCTGGGTGCCGCGCTGGTCGTGACATCCCCCCGCAAGGGTCAGGCGTCCGGGTTCGAGGTCACTTTCACCCCGCAGCCGCCCGCCGCATGACAGGCCCTGCGGCCGTCCTTTGACAGTCCTCAGTCGGCCAGATCGGTAAAGAGGTTGTCATTTTCCACGAAATCCAGCCGATCCTGTTCGATCGTGCCCTGGTTGATGTCGCGGGTCTCGACCCGCCCGTCACCATAGCCCACGATCACGATATCGCAGATGTCGATGAAAAGCCCGTTCTCGACCACGCCCGGCACCTGGTTCAGCACCATCGCCAGCTGGCGCGCATTGCCGATGCGGTTCAGGTGCAGGTCCAGGATATGGTTGCCTTCATCGGTGATGAAGGGCCGGTCGCCATTCATGCGCAGCGTCACGTCGCGACCCAGAACATCCATCGAGATCAGCATCTCCTCGACCAGGGCGCGGGTGGTCTGCCAGCCGAAGGGGATCACCTCGATCGGCAGCGGGAAGGCGCCCAGCGTCTCGACCTCCTTGCCGACATCGGCGATCACGATCATCTGGTCCGAGGCCGTCGCCACGATCTTTTCCTGCAGCAGCGCGCCGCCGCCACCCTTGATCAGGTTCAGATCGCCGTCGAATTCATCCGCGCCGTCAATGGTCAGGTCCAGCCATTTGGCCTCGTCCAGGCTGATCACCTCGATGCCCACGTCGCGCGCCAGCGCCGCCGTGCGGGTCGAGGTGGGCACGCCCTTGATCTTGAGCCCGTCATCGCGCACCAGCTCGCCCAGGCAGCGCACCATCCATGCGGCGGTCGATCCGGTGCCAAGACCCACGCGCATCCCGTCCTCGACATAATCCACCGCGCGTTTGGCGGCGACGAACTTGGCCTTGTCGATGGGTGACAATTCTCCGGGCATGGCGGCGACTCCGTCTGGTTGGATGGCTGTTGGGGGCGGTTATAGGAAAGTTGCGCTCTCGGTGCGAGGGGGCAATCGCGCCGATTTGCGCGAAAGCTGCGGCAGGCGTCGTTTTCCGGTGGTGCATCCGCGCCGATTTGGCGTCAGATTGCGCGCATGACGCAACCCTACCGCCTGCATTACGCCCCTGACAACGCCTCGCTGATCGTGCGGCTGGCGCTGGAGGAGATGCGCCTGCCCTACGAGGCCGTGCTGGTGGACCGGCGGGTGGCGGCGCAGAAATCCGCAGCCTACCTGGCGCTGAACCCGCATGGCCGCATCCCGGTGCTGGACACGTCCGATGGCGCGATCTTCGAGACCGGCGCGATCCTGCTGTGGCTGGCCGACCGTCACGGCGCGATGATGCCGCCGCCCGACCATCCCGACCGGGGACATGCGTTGAAATGGCTGTTTTTCCTGTCGAATACGCTGCATGCCGAACTGAGGATGCTGTTCTATCCCGCGCTCTACGTGGGCGAGGATGCCACCCATCAGGCCGCGCTGCGCGCGCGTCTGCGCCAGTCGCTGCGCGCCCATCTGGCGCAGCTGGACAGCGCCGCGGCTGCGGGTCATTCCTGGCTGAACGGGCCGGACCCCAGCATGCTGGACTATTACCTTGCAACCTGCCTGCGCTGGATCACGCTTTACCCGGTCGATCAGGCCGGGTGGTGGGACCGCGCCGCCACACCGCATCTGGAGGCGCTTTGCGCCCGGATCGAGGCGCGCGCGGCAACCGCGATCTGCGCCAAAGCCGAAGGTCTGGGGTCCCATCCCTTTACCCGACCTGCCTATCCCACACCCCCCGAAGGAAGTGCTCTCTAATGTTCCTGTCCGTCTTCGAGATGTTCAAGGTCGGCATCGGCCCCTCGTCCTCGCATACCATGGGGCCGATGGTCGCCGCCGCGCGGTTTCTGGACCTGCTGCGCAGCCAGCCCTTCACCGCGCATGGGCTGCGCGCCTCGCTGCACGGGTCGCTGGCCTTCACGGGCGTGGGCCATGCGACGGATCGCGCCACGATCCTGGGCCTGGCCGGGTTGAAGCCCGACACCTATGATCACGAAAAGGCCGAGGCGCTGATGATCAGCATCCGCGACACCAAGATGATCGCGGTCGAGGGCCTGCCGCCGCTGCATTTCGATCCCCTGGCCGATCTGGTCTTCGACTTCGGCCCCGCCCTGCCGGGACATGCCAACGGGATGAAGCTGATGGCGACCGACGCGCAAGGCGACGTGATCCTGCGCGAGACCTATTATTCCATCGGCGGTGGTTTCGTGATGACGGAAGGCGAACTGGCCGCGGGCAAGGACACGGACGATGGCCCGCCCGTGCCCTATCCGTTCAAATCCGCCGACGAAATGCTGAAGATGGCGCGCGCTTCGGGCAAGAGCATCGCCGAGATGAAGCGCGCGAACGAGCTGTCGCGCCGCCCGCGCGCGGCGCTGGACAGCGGGATCACCCGCATCTGGCAGGTGATGAACGACTGCATCGATCGCGGGCTGGAGCATGACGGCATCCTGCCGGGTGGCCTGAAAGTGCGCCGCCGCGCACGCGGCATCCACCAGGCGCTGCTGGCCGAGCGTGGCCTGAACCTGACCGCACCCCATGTCATCAACGACTGGATGAGCACCTATGCCATGGCCGTGAACGAGGAAAACGCCGCCGGCGGTCAGGTCGTGACCGCGCCCACCAATGGCGCGGCAGGCGTGATGCCGGCCGTGATCCGCTATTGGCTGGATCATGTGCCGGGTGCCAACCCCGCGCGGGTGGACGAGTTCCTGCTGACCGCCGCCGCCATCGGGGGTCTGGTGAAATACAACGCCTCGATCTCGGGGGCCGAGGCGGGGTGCCAGGCCGAGGTCGGCAGCGCCGCCGCCATGGCCGCCGCCGGGCTTTGCGCCGTGCTGGGCGGTAGCCCCGAGCAGATCGAGAATGCCGCCGAGATCGCGCTGGAGCATCACCTGGGCATGACCTGCGACCCGGTCAAGGGGCTGGTGCAGGTGCCTTGCATCGAACGCAACGGGCTGGGCGCGATCAAGGCGGTGTCAGCCGCGTCATTGG
>JANREX010000037.1 GCA_030758115.1 Paracoccaceae bacterium
GTCCCTGCCCCCTACCACCCCGGCCCACCTCATGCTAAACTTGGCCAAACAGAGGCAGGGCAGCCCCATCCATGACGGCATTGCAGGAGTATCAACGGCTCGAGGCCTCCGCCCTCTGGCGCCCCGCGCCCGAGGAGCAGCGGCGCGAGGTGATCGTCTCGATCGGCGAGGCGACGCTGGTGATTTCCGACCTGCAGGACCGCCCCCTCACCCATTGGTCGCTGGCCGCCATCGCGCGCGCCAACCCGGATGAAACCCCCGCGATCTACCACCCCGAGGGCGATCCGTCGGAAACCCTGGAACTCGCCGCCGACGAGGCCGCGATGATCGCTGCCATCGAAAAGCTGCGCACCGCGGTCGAGCGCCGCCGCCCCCGCCCCGGCCGGTTGCGCGGGATCGGCCTTGCCTCCTCGCTGGCTGCCGTCGCGCTGCTGGCGGTGTTCTGGCTGCCCGGTGCCCTGCGCGATCACACGCTGACCGTCGTGCCCGATGTGAAGCGCGAGGATCTGGGCCGCGCCCTCATGACCCATCTGGAACGGGTGACCGGCCTGCCCTGCGTCGCGCCCGAGGGCCTGCAGGTGCTGCAGAAGCTGGCCGCCCGCCTGCCCGAAGCCTCGGGGCAGCGCAACGCGTTGATCGTGTTCCGCAGCGGTGTGCGCGACACCGTGCGCCTGCCCGGCCGCATCCTGCTGATCGGGCGCGGGCTGGTCGAGGATTACGAAGAACCCGATGTGCTGGCGGGCTATATCATCGCCGAACAGCTGCGCGCCGAGGCCAGCGATCCCCTGGGCCGCCTGCTGGACTGGGGCGGGATCATGGCCAGCTTTCGCCTGCTGACCACCGGCACCCTGCCCGATGACACGCTGCGCACCTATGCCGAGACGCTGCTGACAGCACCGCCCCTGCCGCTGACGGACGAGGTGTTGAAACAGGGGTTTCAGCGGCTGTCCGTGCGGGCGACACCCTATGCCTATGCGCTGGATCGTACCGGCGAAAGGACCCTGGCCCTGATCGAGGCCGATCCCTTCGCCAGCGCGCCGCCGCAACCCTTGATGTCGGATGGCGACTGGCTGAGGCTGCAGGCGATCTGCGGCGGCTAGGCCTCAGTTCCTGGCAAAGGCATCGCGAAAGCCCGCAGCCCGCGCAGCCCCCAGCCCCTGTGACAGGGCCGCGGCATTGGCGAAGGGACCCGCCAGGATCACCTGTACCGGCTTGCCCTTGCTGCTGCTGCGCTGGATGCTCACGGGCAAACCTGCCGCCTGAAGCCGACGGATCGTGCGATCCGCATTGGCGGGATCGGCAAAGGCGCCCACCTGCACGAAGCGGCCGGTCACGGCCTTGGGGGCCGATGGCGGTGTCGCCCGGGTCGAGACACGCGGCGCGGCCGCCACCTGCCGTTGCGGCTTGGCCTTCTGCGTGCCGCTGGTCGATACGGTCGCACGATGGGCGACCGGCACACCGGCACGTACCTGGGTGGCCAGATCGGTATAGGGATAGACAAGGTTCGGATTATAGGCCGTCATGTCGCGCCCGCTGCGCCGATCGATCAGGCGGCGCGGGACGGTCTGGGTCCAGATCAGGTCCATGGCGGCCTTGCCTGCCACCGTCCCATGCGCGCGATAGGGGTTCAGCCGGTCATCCTGCCAGGCGGGCCGGTAGCCCGGCGGCACGACCGCGGCGTTTGCGGCGTTGGCCTGCGCCTGGGCCACGTGGCGCGGCACGATGCGTGTCTGCGGGTTCAGACTTGCCTGTTCGCGGCGGGTCAGGGTGATGACCGGCGCCTCGACGCGCCGTCCGGTCCCGTCCGCGCGGGTGATCGGGTCCTGGGTCTGCGGTCCGCAGCGCACCCCGGCCGCGCAGCGGGTGGTTGCGGATGCCAGCTGTCCCGCGGCAGGACGCGCTGCGACCGTCTGCGGCACCCGGTTCAGCGTGGGAGGGGTCGTGATCGAGGCAATTGTGCGCATCGGCGCGCCCGGCCGCTGCGCTGTCACGGGCTGCTGCGGCGAGACGCGTGCATTCACACGCGCTGCTGGCCTTGGCGGGGCCGCGGGTTCGACGCGGGCGGCGGCAGGTCGCTGCACGGGGCGCACCGGCGTGTTGGCGGCGGGCGGCGTGGACGCGGCAGCGCCTGCGGCTGCCGCAACCGGCGGGGCGGTGATCAGCGTGGCGCCGGGTGGCAATGCAGCCTGCGCTGTCGTACCGGCGCTGGCAGGCGCTCCGTTCGCAAAGGTCGGCTGCGCGCCGCAAAGGTTCTGACGGTTCGACGTGACACGCGGCACCCATCTTGTGGTCCCGGCCACACCCGCCCGCACGAAGATACAGCCACGGCTGTCGACATACTGCGTTCCGGTGAAAGAGGCCGGCGGAAATTCGGCCGGTTCGCGAAACCTGGTCGTCTGCGCGTCGACCGGCAGAACCCAGGTTGCGGTTGCGGCAGCGATCAACGCCACCATCGAGAAAACCCGTACAGACATCATAAGCGCCCCCAACATAGCGTGGACGCACTGTGCCTGAATCGGAAACGCGCGTAAAGGGTGGATGGCTTATTTAGTGCCAAACATGCGGTCACCCGCATCACCTAGTCCCGGCAGGATATAGCCCTTGTCATTCAGGCGCTTGTCCAGCGCCGCCGTGACGATGGGAACATCGGGGTGCGCCTCTTTCATGCGGGCAACACCTTCGGGGGCGGCCAGCAGGCACATGAAACGGATATTCGTGGCCCCTGCCGCCTTGAGCAGGTCAACGGCGGCGGCCGAGGAATTGCCCGTGGCCAGCATCGGATCGACCACGATCACCAGACGATCCTCAAGCCCTTCGGGCAGTTTGCAATAGTATTGGACGGGCTTCAGCGTGGCCTCGTCGCGGTAGAGGCCCACAAAACCGACACGGGCCGAGGGGATCAATTCCAGAACCCCGTCCAGCAGACCGTTGCCCGCCCGCAGGATCGACACCAGCGCCAGTTTCTTGCCCTTCAGCACCGGCGCGTCCATTTCCTGCATCGGCGTTTCAATGGCGCGCGTTGTCAGTTCCAGTTCGCGCGTGACCTCATAGGCCAGCAGGGCCGAGATTTCGCGCAGCAGCGCGCGGAATTCGCCGGTGGAGGTGCTCTTGTCGCGCATCAGCGTCAGCTTGTGCTGCACCAGCGGGTGGGTGACGATGGTCAGATGATCGGTCATGTCGGTTCCGTTCCTGTCTTCAGCCTGTCCCGCAGGCGGTCTTTCAAAGCGGCATCGCAGAAGGCCGCATCCAGTGCCGTGCCGTTGAGCCCGGCAAAATCGCTCTCGTCCCAGCCGAAGGCCTGTTCCAGCCTCTGGTATTCGCGCGTCATCGTCGTGCGGAAGAAGGGCGGATCGTCGGTGGACACTGTCACCTTTACCCCTGCCGCGCGCAGTTTCGCAATGGGATGGGCGCGCCAATCGGGATAAAGGCCCAGCGCGATGTTCGATCCGGGGCAGACCTCCAGCACGGTGCCCGCCTCGGCGAGCCGGTCCATCAGGGCCGGATCCTCGGCCGCGCGCACACCGTGCCCGATGCGGGCGACACGCAGGTCGTCCAGCGCCTGCCGGACAGAGTCCGGCCCCGCGAATTCCCCCGCATGGGTGGTCAGCTGCAGCCCCGCCTCGCGCGCGCAGTCGAAGGACCACGCGAAATCGCCCTGCTTTCCCATCGTTTCGTTCCCGCCCATGCCGAAACCGGTGATGAAGTCGCCAGCGGTTTCCGCGGCACAGCGGGCAATCTGGCGGGCGGTATAGGGGCCGAAATGGCGGATGCAGGTGACGATGCCGCGCATGGTGATGCCGTAAGCGGCCTCGGCATGATCGGCCGCCTCGCGGATCGCATGCAGGTATTCGCGCCATGCGGCAAGATCCCCGCCGCCGCAGAAATCGGGGCTGAGGAAGGCTTCGGTATGGATCACGCCATCCTCGGCGCTTTGTTCCAGCACGGCGGCGGTGAGGCGGGCGTAATCCTCGGGCCGTTTCAGAACGCTTGTCGCGGCCTCGTAGACCTGCAGGAAATGGGGGAAATCCTCGAAGGTGTAGTTGCCCTGTTCGTCGAAGATACCGGCGATATCGACGGATTTTTCGCGTGCCAGACGGCGGATCAGGTCGGGCGGCGCGGCCCCTTCCAGATGCAGGTGCAACTCGATCTTGGGGGTGGATTGCCAGCTCATGCAAAAGCCTTTCCCGGTCCGCGTCGGGACAGGCCCAGATGGGTGGCGATGAAGGCCGCCACATCCACAAAGCCCAGATGGCCGAGTGCCCCCGCGCCCTGCCCGGCGATCAGGACCGGCACGCGTTCGCGGGTGTGATCCGTGCCGGTCCATGTGGGATCATTCCCGTGATCGGCGGTCAGTACCATCATGTCACCGGGGCGCAGGGCCGCAAGGATGGGGCCCAGCGCCGCGTCGAACCGCTCCAACGCTGCCGCATAGCCCGCCACATCGCGGCGGTGGCCATAAAGGCTGTCGAATTCCACGATATTGGCGAAGGTCAGGCTGCCCAGCTCGGCGGTATCCACGAGCCGCGCCAGATGCCCCGTCAGCGTGGCGTCGTCGCCCTTGGCCACATCGTCGATCCCCCGCATCGAGAAGATGTCGCCGATCTTGCCTACCGCATGGACGCGCCGGCCATCGGCCTGCGCCCAGTCGCACAGCGTGGGGGATGGCGGCGCGATGGCGTAGTCGTGGCGATTGGCGGTGCGGGTGAAGCCCTGTTCGACCGAGCCGACAAAAGGTCGCGCGATGACGCGGCCGACGCGCATGGCATGCAGGATGGGGGCGGCGCGCTGGCAGAGGTCCAGCAGACGATCCAGACCGAAGTGGTCCTCATGCGCCGCGATCTGGAACACGGAATCGGCCGATGTGTAGCAGATCGGCCAGCCAGTGCGGATGTGGTCCGCGCCCAGACGCGCGATGATCTCGGTGCCAGAGGCGTGGCAATCGCCAAGAATGCCCTGCGTCCCTGCCAGTCCGGCGATCCGCGCGCTGAGGTCGGGCGGAAAGGCGGGCTGCGTGTCGGGGAAATAGTGCCAGTCCCATGGCACGGGCACACCGGCCAGTTCCCAATGACCCGAAGGCGTATCCTTGCCCTTCGAGATTTCCGTCGCCGCACCCCAGCGCCCCTGCGGCGTCGCGCCCAATCCCGGCGGCGGGGCCATGCCGCTGGCCAGTTGCAGCGCGGCCCCCAGACCCAGACGGTCGAGGTGCGGCAGATGCAGCGGGCCACGGCCAAGCTGCCCCGTGGCGCAGGCCTGCGCGATATGGCCCAGGGTGTTCGCGCCCGTATCGGGACGGGTTCCGTTGAAGAAGCGATCCGCATCGGGCGCCCCGCCGATGCCGACCGAATCCATCACCACCAGAAAGGCGCGTGTCATGGTGCCACCTGGTCATGGATCAGGGGCGGCAGGTCCGGTGCGTCATCCGCAATCGTGACTGCGCCCAGAACCTGCGTCATCGCCCTTTGCGCAGCCTCGGGGCGGGCGGCGTGGATGCGCGCAAGCGGTTGGCCCGCCTCGACCCATGCGCCCAGTTCGACCATGTCGGACAGGCCCACGGCGGGATCGACACGGTCGCTTTCCACCTGTCGCCCACCGCCCAGTTCGACCACGCAAAGCCCCAGCGCATGCCCGTCCATCGCGGCGACATAGCCCGCATGCGGGGCTTTGACTTCGCGGATCACGTTGGCCTCTGGCAGGAAGCGCGCCCAGTCCTGCACGAAACGCGTGGGCCCGCCCTGGGCTGCGACCATGCGGCCGAAACACTCGGCCGCGCGCCCGTCCGCGATGCTGGCGGCGATTGCCTGCGCGCCAAGTGCTGCATCCGCCACCAGTCCCGCACCGGCCAGAACCGCGCCGCCCAGCGCCGCACTCACGTCAAGCAACCGCCCGCCCACCTGCCCCGTCAGCACCCGCATCGCGGATGCCACCTCAAGCGCGTTGCCAAGATCGGGGGCCAGCGGCTGGTTCATGTCGGTGATCAACGCCGTCGTGGGGCAACCGGCGGCATTGGCCGTCTCGACCAGCGCGCGCGCCAAGGCGCCTGCGGCTTCGGGCGTGGTCATGAAGGCGCCACTGCCGGTTTTCACGTCCAGCACCAGACCATCCAGCCCGGCCGCCAGTTTCTTGGACAGGATCGACGCCGTGATCAGATCGAGGCTTTCCACCGTGCCGGTCACATCGCGGATCGCATAGAGCCGCCGGTCCGCCGGGGCAATCGCGGCGCTGGCGCTGACGATGGCGCACCCGGCTTGCGCCACGACGGCGCGCAACCGCGCCTCGTCCAGGTCCGTGCGCAGACCGGGGATCGCCTCCATCTTGTCGAGTGTGCCGCCCGTATGCCCCAGACCGCGCCCCGAGATCATGGGCACGCAGGCCCCGCAAGCCACCAATGCGGGCGCAAGGATCAGGCTCACGCAATCGCCGACCCCGCCGGTGGAATGCTTGTCCAGCACGGGCCGGTCCAGATCCCAGCCCAGCACATGGCCTGAATCCCGCATCGCCAGCGTCAGGGCCACGCGGCCCTGATCGCCCAGACCGTTCAGCAAGGCGGCCATCGCAAAGGCCCCCGCCTGCGCGTCCGAGACCGCAC
Organism: Paracoccaceae bacterium; assembly: GCA_030758115.1. Classification (GTDB taxonomy): domain Bacteria; phylum Pseudomonadota; class Alphaproteobacteria; order Rhodobacterales; family Rhodobacteraceae; genus Seohaeicola. The sequence goes on from JANREX010000037.1 coordinate 6,587, forward strand.
CATCGGCCAGACCCCGCGCGAACCAGTCCAGCTCGTCCCGGGTCAGGGGCATGCGGTCGCGCAAGCGGGTGATGATGCGACGGGCGTCCAAGGGTTACGCGCCCCCTCCGGCAAGGGTCATATGCGCCGTGGTGAAGGCGCCGGGCAGCAATTCGGCAAGGGTCATGTGCAGCTCCTGCCCGTCCAGCGTGGACATGGTGACCGGCACCGATCCGCGCCCGAACTCGGCCAGTTTCTGGCGGCAGCCACCGCAGGGTGTGACGGGATGTTCGCCATCCGCGATCACGGCGACTTCGGTCAGTTCGGTCTCGCCCGCCGCGACCATGGCGGCAATCGCCCCCGCCTCGGCGCAGGTGCCTTCCGGGTAGGCCACGTTTTCCACGTTGCAGCCGACATAGACCGTGCCGGATGCCGCGCGGATCGCGGCCCCCACCTTGAAATGCGAATAGGGCACATAGGCGTTTTCGCGCACGGCGCGGGCTTGGTCCATCAAGGTCATGTCGGTTCTCCGATATGGGTGGTGAAACGCCCCGGCAGGGACACTTCGAGAAGTTCAAGATCCTGTGTCGCCTGTGAATAGCGCGTCGGCATCGCCGGGGGGATCACGAAGGCATCGCCTTTCTCAAGGCGGAAAGGGTCGCGCCCCTCCCCCTCCAGAAGCATGCCGCCCTGCATCACGAATGTGAACAGGATGTCGCTGTCATGCCATGTCCAGGCGGTCGGCCCGCCATCGGGCCGCGCCACCTGCACCCCGGCCACGTCACGGGTATTGGCGGCAATCGTGGTGTCACGGGCGACAAAGCCCGGAATGCGGAAGGGCTGCCATGCGGCGCCCTTGCCGACGTTGTGCACAAAGCGTTGCCCCTGCCATTCGCGGTCCGGACGCAGGTGCGGGGTCGGCAGGGTCATGTCATGGTCGATCGCGGTCACATGTTCGGCAGGCACGCCGATCTCGATCACCTCGATCCCGTCACTGGCCTCCAGCACCCGGTGGCGGATCTCGGGCGGCTGGATGAAGCAATCGCCCGCCGTCAGGCGGATCGGGGGGCCCTGATCCTCATAGACCACATCGACCCAGCCGTTGATGCAGAAGATCAGCTGAAACCCGACCTTGTGGTAATGCACCATGTCGGGCACCGGCCCGCCATCGGGAATGCGGATGTGGCTGGCAATGATCGACCCGCCCAGCCGGTCGGGAATCAGGTCGCGGTAATGCATGCCCGCGCGCCCGATCACCCATGGCGCCTGATCGGCCAGGCGGCGCACCACGAAACTGTGGATCGTGGGCGGCAGGACCAGCGGCGGGTTGCGTTCGGCGATGGTGATGCGCGTGCCGCCCGGCGCAGTCAGGGCGGTCTCGCCCCCCGCAACCGCGGCCGGCGTCCCGGACAGCAGCCGCAGATGTCCCGCGGGCGCATCGGATCTTTCCAGCCGGAACCGCAAGCCATGCCCCGAGAACGCGGCAACGGCGGGGTCATCGGCGGGATAGATCATGTCCATCCGGAACCCCAGCACCTTGGTGAAAAAGCCGATATCGCCGGTCAGGTCAGCCGTGGCAAGGCAGACCTCTGCAATGGTATCCGTCATGGCTTTGTCCTTCCCGCGCCAGGGCGCTTGATGTCCTGGGCGAAAGCTTGGCCCTGCGACCGGGGATTTGCAAGACAGGGCGACCGGGCCTGCGCAAAAACGGCATCTTCCCTTCCGTCAAAGAATAGTTTAACGCTAAACTATCTGGGAAAGAGGAGAGGACGGATGTCGGACAGCCACAAGGAAACACTGCGTCAGGCGGCTCTGGCCTATCACGAATTCCCCAAGCCCGGAAAGCTCGAGATCCGCGCGACCAAGCCTCTGGCCAACGGGCGCGACCTGGCGCGCGCCTATTCCCCCGGCGTGGCCGAGGCCTGCCTGGAAATCCGCGACGATCCCGCCAATGCCAGCCGCTACACCGCGCGCGGCAACCTTGTGGCCGTGGTGACCAATGGCACCGCCGTGCTGGGGCTTGGCAATATCGGGGCGCTGGCGTCCAAGCCGGTGATGGAGGGCAAGGCCGTCCTGTTCAAGAAATTCGCGGGCATCGACTGTTTCGACATCGAGCTGAACGAGCCTGACCCGGTCAAGCTGGCCGATATCGTCTGCGCGCTGGAGCCGACATTCGGCGCGATCAACCTGGAAGACATCAAGGCCCCCGATTGCTTCGTGGTGGAAAAGATCTGCCGCGAGCGCATGAACATCCCGGTCTTTCACGACGACCAGCACGGCACCGCCATCGTGGTGGGTGCCGCCGCGACCAATGCGCTGCATGTGGCCGGCAAGCGGTTCGAGGATATCCGCATCGTCAGCACGGGTGGCGGGGCGGCGGGCATCGCCTGCCTGAACATGCTGCTCAAGCTGGGCGTCAAGCGCGAGAACATCTGGCTCTGCGACATCCACGGCCTGGTCCATGAGGGCCGCGAGATCGACATGAACCCGCAAAAGGCCGCATTTGCGCAGAAGACCGACAAGCGCGTGCTGGACGAGGTGATCGACGGTGCCGACATGTTCCTGGGTCTTTCCGGTCCCGGCGTTCTGAAACCCGACATGGTGGTCCGCATGGCCAAGCGGCCGATCATCTTCGCACTGGCCAACCCCTCGCCCGAGATCGACCCCGCCGAGGTGCGCGCCGTCGTGCCGGATGCGATCATCGCGACGGGCCGGTCGGATTATCCCAACCAGGTCAACAACGTGCTGTGCTTTCCCTTCATCTTCCGGGGCGCGCTGGACGTCGGCGCAACCGAGATCAACGACGAGATGCAGATCGCCTGCATCGAGGGGATCGCGGCCCTGGCCCGCGCGACCACCAGCGCCGAGGCCGCCGCCGCCTACCAGGGCGAGCAGATGACATTCGGCGCCGATTACCTGATCCCCAAGCCCTTCGATCCGCGCCTGTCCGGGGTCGTGTCGACCGCCGTGGCGCGCGCCGCGATGGACACGGGCGTCGCCACCCGCCCGCTGGAAGACCTGGTGGCCTACAAGGCGAAACTGGATGGATCAGTCTTCAAATCCGCGCTGCTCATGCGGCCCGTGTTCAGCGCCGCCGCGACCGCGGCCCGCAGCATCGTCTTTGCGGAAGGCGAAGACGAGCGTGTTCTGCGCGCGGCCCAGGCGATCCTCGAGGAAACGACAGAAAAGCCGATCCTGATCGGCCGCCCCGAGGTGATCGAGGCGCGCTGCGCCCGCGCGGGCCTGTCGATCAAGCCCGGCCGCGACGTGCAGATCGTGAACCCGGAAAACGACCCGCGTTACCGCGATTACTGGGGCAGCTACCACCAGATCATGGCGCGGCGCGGCGTGACGCCGGACCTTGCCCGCGCCATCATGCGCACCAACACCACCGCCATCGGCGCGGTCATGGTCCATCGCGGCGAGGCCGACAGCCTGATCTGCGGCACGTTCGGCGAATTCCGCTGGCATCTGAAATACGTCAACCAGGTGCTGGGCAGCGCCACGCATCGCCCGCATGGCGCACTGTCGCTGATGATCCTCGAGGATGGTCCGCTCTTCATTGCAGACACCCATGTCCGCGCCACGCCCACACCCGAGGAGCTGGCCGAGGCCGCAATCGGCGCGGCCCGTCACGTGCGCCGCTTCGGCCTTGTGCCCTCTGTCGCCTTCTGCACGCAGTCGCAATTCGGCAACATGGACACGGATGCAGGCCAGCGCATGCGCGCGGCCCTTGCCATCCTGGACGCGGCACCGCGCGATTTCACCTATGAGGGCGAGATGAACGTCGACAGCGCGCTGGATTCGGACCTGCGCGCGCGCATCTTCCCGGACAGCCGCATGACAGGCCCCGCCAATGTGCTGATCTTCGCCCATGCGGATGCGGCCTCGGGCGTGCGCAACATCCTCAAGATGAAGGCCGGCGGCCTCGAGGTGGGGCCGATCCTGATGGGCATGGGAAACCGGGCCCATATCGTCAGCCCCTCGATCACGCCGCGCGGACTGCTGAACATGGCCGCCATCGCGGGAACCCCCGTCGCCCATTACGGCTGAGGCCGACAGGACCAACGACAGGCGCGCCTCGGCAACAGGGCACGCCTGTCGTTTCACCGTTCCTCAAATACTCGATCCGCCGCCCGACACCGGCGCACGGCATGCATTTGCATACCCGTCCGGTGCACCTCGGCATACAAAAAATTACGCATTGACAAGCACATAGGTAATAATATTTCCCTGACTGAATGTTTCCGGCAGGATCATTCTGGGAGGGGGATCAGCCATGGATGGCACGACCACGGCAGTAGGCCGCAGCGCCTTTGCATCCGGTGCGGTCACGGCACAGCTTGCCGACCAGATCGGCGCGACCCTGCGCCCGCACTGGCAGGCGGGAACCTTGCGCGATGGCGATACGCTGCCCCTGCTCTGGCACTGGGCGGGCTTTGCGCCCACCGCCGCGATGGAGGACATGGGCCCTGACGGCCATCCCCGTCTTGGCGGCTTTCTGCCCGATCTGGGGCTGGGGCGGCGCATGTGGGCCGGGGGCAGCCTGCGGTTTCTGGCCCCCCTGCATGTCGGCGAGGCGCTGCACCGCCATTCCGAGATCATCAGCCTTGAACACAAGACCGCCGGGACCACGCCCATGGCCGTGCTGACCCTGCGCCACCGCATCGACACGGCGCGCGGCACCGCGATCGAGGAAGATCAGACAATCGTCTACCTGCCCCTGCCCGACCGCTACAGCCCGCCCAAACCGATCGCCGCACCCGAGAACGCCGATTTCGACGAGACCGTCGCGATGGATCCCGTGCGCCTCTTTCGCTATTCGGCCGTGACCTTCAACGGCCACCGCATCCATTACGACCGCGATTATGCAACGCGGGTGGAACACTACCCCGCCCTTGTGGTGCATGGGCCGCTGCAAGCCACGCTGCTGATCGATGCCGCCACCCGCCATGCGGGCCACCCCCCTGAAACTTTCCGCTACAGGGGTGTGCATCCGATGTTCGACACACATGCCTTGCGCCTGATCGGAACCATGTCCGAGGACCAGACCATGACCCTTTGCACCGCCTCACCCGCAGGCCATATCGGCACACAGGCCACCGCAGGCTGGTCCTGATGAACGGCGTATTGCAAGGCATGCGCGTTGTCGAAGGCTCGGCCTTCGTCGCGATCCCGCTGGCGGGCATGACGCTGGCCCAGATGGGGGCCGACGTGATCCGGTTCGACCGGCTGGAAGGCGGGCTGGACGCGCATCGCTGGCCCGTGACCGCGCAGGGGCAAAGCCTTTTCTGGGCGGGCATGAACAAGGGCAAACGGTCCGTCGCGGTGGATATGAAATCGCCGCGCGGGCGCGAACTGGTGACCCAGATCATCACCGCGCCGGGCAAGGATGCGGGCATGTTCCTGACCAATCTGCGGGTGCGCGGCTGGATGGATCACCCCACCCTCACCCAGCATCGCCCCGATCTGATCATGGTGACCCTATCGGGTGACCGTCATGGGCGGCCTGCGGTGGATTACACCGTGAACCCCGCGCTCGGCTTTCCCGATGCGACAGGCCCCGTCGGCAGCAGCGATCCCGTGGCCCATGTCCTGCCAGCCTGGGATTGCATTGCGGGCAACATGGCGGTCTCGGCCCTGCTTGCGGCGGAACGGCACCGCCTCAGGACGGGTGAGGGGCAGGATGTGGACCTGACGCTCAAGGATGTGGCCGCCGCCATGCTGGGGCATCTGGGCATCATCGGCGAGGTTGCGGTGAATGGCGTGGACCGGCCCAAGGGCGGGAATGCGCTCTATGGTGCTTATGGGCAGGATTTCCTCTGTGCGGATGGGCGGCGGATCATGGTGATCGGCCTGACCGACCGGCAATGGCGCGGGCTGGTCAAAGTGACCGGCAGCGCCGAGGCAATGGAGGGGATCGCGCGGCAGACCGGGCTTGACCTGGCAAAGGAGGCCGGGCGCTGGGAGGCGCGCGCGCTGATCACCGCAGCCCTGACCCCATGGTTCAGTGCCCGCACCCTGCCCGAGATCGCCCCCCTCTTCGAGGCCGAGGGCCTGACATGGTCGGAATTTCGCAGCTTCGCCCGTGCCGTGCACGAGGATCCGGACCTGCAGCCGGGCGAAAACCCCATGTTCGCCCATGTGGACCAGCCCGGCATCGGCCGCTATCCCGTGCCGGCCTCGCCGATCACCTTCTCGGGCGCGCAGACCCCGCCGCCTGCGGCCGCCCCCGTTCTGGGCGCCAATACAGAGGAGGTGCTGGGCGATGTCGTCGGTCTGCCGGGGCATGAGATCGCGCAGCTTTTCGATCAGGGCATCGTCGCTGGCCCCCGCTGAGGCCGGTGTTAGCGCGAAACGTGACCATAGCGCGCATGTGACGGGCCCCGTGGCACGGACAAGCCCCTTGCGCGACGACCATGACCTTGAGTAAGCCATCCCCAAGCGCCGGAGGAGGAATACAATGGCATACAAAGACGTCTACGCGGGCTGGAAGGCCGATCCCGAGGGTTTCTGGATGGAACAGGCCCGTGCCATCGACTGGGTCAAGCCGCCCTCCAAGGCCCTGTTTGCCGACAATGCCCCGCTCTACGAATGGTACAAGGACGCGCAGGTCAATACCTGCTGGAACGCCGTGGACCGCCATGTCGAGGCAGGCAACGGTGACCGCGTGGCCATCATCCATGACAGCCCGGTGACCAATACGGTCCACAAGATCACCTATGCCGAATTGCAGACCCGCGTCGCCAGCCTGGCGGGTGCGCTGCGCGCCAAGGGCGTGACCAAGGGCGACCGCGTCATCATCTACATGCCCATGGTGCCCGAGGCCTTGGAGGCAATGCTGGCCTGTGCGCGTCTGGGTGCGATCCATTCGGTCGTCTTCGGCGGGTTTGCCGCGCATGAACTGGCCGTGCGGATCGACGACTGCACCCCCAAGGCGATCATCGCAGGCTCCTGCGGGATCGAGCCGGGCCGCGTCGTGCATTACAAGCCGCTGGTCGATGCGGCCATCGAACAGGCCAGCCACAAGCCCGATTTCTGCGTGATCTTCCAGCGCGAACAGGAAGTCGCACAGCTGATCCCGGGGCGCGACCATGACTGGCACGGCTTCCAATACGGTGTGGAGCCCGCGGAATGCGTGGCAGTGTCCGGCGATCATCCCGCCTATATCCTCTACACATCCGGCACGACGGGCCAGCCCAAGGGCGTGATCCGCCCCACAGCCGGGCATCTGGTGGCGCTGAACTGGACGATGAAGAATGTCTACAACGTCGATCCGGGCGACGTGTTCTGGGCCGCCTCCGACGTGGGCTGGGTCGTGGGGCACAGCTATATCTGCTATGCGCCGCTGATCCATGGCAACACCACCGTGGTCTTCGAGGGCAAGCCCGTGGGCACCCCGGATGCCGGCACCTTCTGGCGTGTGATCCAGGACCACAACGTGCGCAGCTTCTTTACCGCGCCCACCGCCTTCCGCGCCATCAAGCGCGAGGATCCCAAGGGCGAGTTCCGCGCGAAATATGACCTCACCTGCCTGCGCGCGCTTTATCTGGCGGGCGAGCGTGCCGATCCCGACACGATCATCTGGGCACAGGATCTGCTGAAAGTACCGGTCATCGACCATTGGTGGCAGACCGAAACCGGCTGGCCGATTGCGGCGAACCCGCTGGGCCTCGACCCGCTGCCGGTCAAGATCGGGTCGCCCTCGGTGGCGCTGCCGGGCTGGGACGTGCAAATCCTGGACGAGGCGGGGCATCCGATGCCTGCGGGCACGCTGGGCGCCATCGCGGTCAAGCTGCCGCTGCCGCCGGGCACGCTGCCGACGCTCTGGAATGCCGAGGACCGTTACCGCAAGTCCTACCTGTCGCATTTCCCCGGCTATTACGAGACGGGCGATGCCGGCATGATCGACGAGGACGGGTATCTCTACATCATGGCGCGCACGGATGACGTGATCAACGTGGCGGGCCACCGCCTGTCCACCGGCGCCATGGAAGAGGTTCTGGCCGGGCATCCCGATGTGGCCGAATGTGCCGTGATCGGGGTCACGGACGAGCTGAAGGGCCAGCTGCCCATGGGCTTCATGTGCCTGACCAAGGGCGTGAACCGCCCGCATGCCGATATCGTCAAGGAATGCGTCAAGCTGGTGCGCGACCAGATCGGCCCGGTCGCCGCCTTCAAGCTGGCGCTTGTGGTGGATCGCCTGCCCAAGACACGCTCGGGCAAGATCCTGCGCGCCACGATGGTCAAGATCGCGGATGGGCAGGATTTCAAGATGCCCGCCACGATCGACGACCCTGCGATCCTCGACGAAATCCGCACGGCCCTGCAGACGATCGGCTACGCGAAATGACCGCCGCAGGCCTTCCGGCGCATCCCACCCGGAAGGCCTGCTTTCTTCTTGCCCCAAATATCCATCGCAACCTTGCAGGCTGTGCCCCGTTGCAGTGGCGCGGCGCCGTGCCCATATGCCCGGTATGATCACCAGACCCATCCTTGCCGGCCTGACATGCCTGGCGCTGCTTCTGCCTTTGACCGCGAGGGCCGAGATGACCGTGCAAAACCGCCTGATCCCGAACGAGAGCTGGACCTATGTCAGCGACCAGGTGATGGGCGGCGTCTCAGAGGGGGCGGCGCGTCTCGTCACCGTCGACGGGCAGCCCGTCCTGCACCTGACCGGTCAGGTCAGCACCGCCAATCGCGGTGGCTTCATCCAGGCCCGCGTGACGCTGGACAGCCCCCCGCCCGCCACCAGCCAAGGCATTGCGCTGCGGGTGCGCGGCAATGGCGAGGGGTATTTCGTGCACCTGCGGACATCCGGCACGGTCCTGCCCTGGCAGTATTATCAGGCGCCTTTCCCGACCACGCCCGACTGGGTCGAGCTGCTCATCCCTTTCACGTCCTTCAAGGCCTCGGGCAACCTGCTGCGCAGCGCCGTCCCCCCCGAGGGCATTCGCAGCCTCGGCATCGTGGCATACGGGCGCGATCACAGCGCCGATCTGCAGGTGATGTGGGCCGGGTTCTACTGATCCGGGCCGGTCACACGGCGCCAAGGCCCGTCAGCCCTCTCAGACGAATTGCTCCCTGAGCAGCCGCTCCTCCAGCCCGTGACCGGGATCGAACAGGATGCGGTGCTCGATCTCGGGCGCGCTGCGGATATCGACGCTGATGACATCGCGCACGGATCGCGAATCCGCATCGGCCATGACGGGGCGCTTGTCGGCCTCCTCGACATCGATGCGCACCAGCGCGGTCTTGGGCAGCAGCGCGCCGCGCCAGCGCCGCGGGCGGAAGGGGGCAATCGCGGTCAGGGCCAGAACATCCGACCGGATCGGCAGGATCGGGCCATGGGCACTGTAGTTGTAGGCCGTCGATCCCGCAGGTGTGGCGACCAGCGCGCCATCGCAGACCAGCTCGGCCATGCGCAACCGCCCGTCCACGGTGATGCGCAGCTTGGCCGCCTGCGGCCCTTGCCGCAGCAGGGAGACTTCGTTGATCGCCAGCGCCTCATGCACGGACCCGTCGGCGCAGGTCGCGCGCATCGCCAGCGGGTTCAGCACCGCCTCCTCGGCCTCGGCCAGCCGTTCCAGCAGGGTGTCTTCGTGATATTCGTTCATCAGGAAACCGACGGTGCCGCGATTCATGCCATAGACCGGCGCGGCCAGGTTCTGGGTGCGGTGCAGCGTGGTCAGCATGAAGCCGTCGCCGCCCAGGGCCACGATCACATCCGCGCTGTCCTCGGGTGCGGCGCCGTAAAGCGCGACCAGCCGTTCCATCGCCTCCTGCGCACTGGGAACGGGGCTGGCGCAAAAGGCGATCTTGAGGGTCATTCCGGGGGCCGTCCTGTTTCCAATGCGCGTCGTCGCGCGCCGATGGAAGCACAAACCGCACCGCAGCGCCAGCCCTGCCACCCTTTGCGCCGCACGCGCCCCGGCCTGCGTCGCTTTCGGCCCTTCCCCCCTTGGCCAGATTGCACTAGGACACGAGACAACGCTGACCCCGAAAACGGAGCCCGACATGACCGATACCGGTTTCTTCACCGAAGCGCTGTCCGCGCGCGATCCCGAGCTGTTCAAGTCCATCACCGACGAGCTGGGCCGCCAGCGCCACGAGATCGAGCTGATCGCCTCGGAAAACATCGTATCCGCCGCCGTGATGGAAGCGCAGGGCAGCGTGATGACCAACAAATACGCCGAAGGTTATCCGGGCCGCCGCTACTATGGCGGGTGCCAGTTCGTGGACGTGGCCGAGAACCTGGCCATCGAACGGGCCTGCCAGCTGTTCGGCTGCTCTTTCGCGAATGTGCAGCCCAATTCGGGCTCGCAGGCGAACCAGGGCGTCTATACCGCGCTGCTGCAGCCCGGTGACACGATCCTGGGGATGTCGCTTGATGCGGGTGGGCACCTGACCCATGGCGCCAAGCCCAACCAGTCGGGCAAATGGTTCAACGCGATCCAGTACGGCGTGCGCCAGCAGGATCTGGAAATCGACTATGACCAGATCGCCGCGCTGACCGCCGAGCACAAGCCCAAGATGATCATCGCGGGCGGCTCGGCCATCCCGCGCGTCATCGACTTTGCCAAGATGCGCGAGATCGCCGACAGCGTGGGCGCCTATCTGCTGGCCGATGTGGCGCATTTCGCGGGTCTGATCGCGGCCGGGCATTACCCCTCGCCCTTCCCGCATGCGCATGTGGCCACCACCACGACCCACAAGACCCTGCGCGGCCCGCGCGGCGGCATGATCCTGACCAATGACGAGGATATCGCCAAGAAGGTGAACTCGGCCATCTTCCCCGGCATTCAGGGCGGCCCGCTGATGCATGTGATCGCGGCCAAGGCCGTGGCCTTCGGCGAAGCGCTGCGCCCCGAGTTCAAGGATTATCAGGCACAGGTGATCAAGAACGCCCAGGCGCTGGCGGATGAGCTGATGAAGGGTGGTCTGGACATCGTGACCGGGGGCACCGATTGCCACCTGATGCTGGTGGACCTGCGTCCCAAGGGCGTGAAGGGCAATGCCACGGAAAAGGCGCTTGGCCGCGCGCATATCACCTGCAACAAGAACGGCATCCCCTTCGATACCGAAAAGCCGATGATCACCAGCGGTGTGCGTCTGGGCACCCCCGCCGGTACGACACGCGGCTTCGGCGAGGCAGAGTTCCGCCAGATCGGGCGCTGGATCGTCCGGGTCACGGACGGGCTTGCGGCCAATGGCGAAGAGGGCAACGGCGAGGTCGAGGCCGCAGTCCGCGCCGAGGTCGAGGCGCTTTGCAAGCAATTCCCGATCTATCCGGGCCTCTGATCCGCTTTCAGCCCCTGCTGACAACCAGCGCCGCGTCCCCCAAAGGGCGCGGCGCCTTGCGTTTCAGACCAGACCGCGCCAGCGCAGAAAGGCCAGCGTCAGCGCCGCCAGAAGCAACATGTTGAATGCCAGCCCGCCCAGCAGCCCAAGGACCGCGCCGCGCCGCCTGTCGGCGGCATCGATCGCGCGCAGGTGGGCGCGCACCTCGGCATGGGCGCGGGCGACCCTGTCACGGTCGATCCTGAGGGACAGCTTGGGATGGGTGGCCAGCGTCTCGGCCTCTGCGACCAGTTGCGCCTGCGCACGGATACGCGCGGGCAGGCGGCGACCGGCGCGGTTCAAGCGCGTCTGCAGCGGGCCACGCCTGAGCGAAAGCTTTTCGTCAAGCAGGGCGCAAAGGTCCTGCGCCATGTGGGAAATATCATCTTTGTGCAAAACGCGGGCTCCGGCAATGGGCCCATCCTAACCGTAACCCCTTGCCGGGCAAGTGGCGACAGCAACAGCCGGCAGGCAAACCGCGCTCAGGCCGCCTGCGTCGCCATCTGGATATCGGCAAGGGCGGTGGCGGCGATCTCGAAAGACCGGACCCTTGCGGCGTGGTCATGGATCATGCCGGTCACCATCAACTCATCCGGGCGATAGCGCGCCACGATCTGCGCCAGACCGCGATGCACGGTATCGGGTGCGCCCACTGCGGACACCGACATCGCCTCTTCGACCATGCGCATCACGGGGGCGGGCACATGGGCCGCGAGGTCATGGACCGGGCGCGGCAGCTTGCCCGGCTGACCGGTGCGCAGCCGCGCGAAGGACAGTATCTGCGAGGATCGCAGATACTGCGCCTCGGCATCGGTATCGGCGGCGCAGACACCGGCCGCCACCATCACATAGGGTTTGGCCAGATAGGCCGAAGGGCGGAACGTGGCGCGATAGGTCCGCAGCGCCTCGTCCAGCATCTGTGGCGCGAAATGCGAGGCAAAGGCGTAAGGCAGCCCCATATAGGCCGCGAATTGCGCCCCGAACAGGCTGGACCCAAGGATCCAGACCGGCACATGGCTGCCCTGCCCCGGCACCGCGCGCACCCGTGCATCGGGGGCCGCATCGGCAAGGTAGCCCAGCAGTTCGGACACATCCTGCGGAAAGGTATCGGCCCCGTCCATGTAGCGGCGCAGCGCGCGGGCGGTGCCCATGTCGGTGCCCGGCGCGCGCCCCAGACCCAGGTCGATCCGGCCGGGAAACAGCGCATCCAGCGTGCCGAACTGTTCGGCCACGACCAGCGGCGCATGATTGGGCAGCATGATGCCCCCCGATCCCACCCGCATCGTCGAGGTCGCCGCAGCGACCCGCCCGATGACCACCGCCGTTGCCGCACTGGCGATGCCGGGCATGTTGTGATGCTCGGCCAGCCAGTAGCGATGATAGCCGAAGCGTTCCGCATTCACCGCAAGATCGACGGTATTGGCCAGCGCCTGCGCGGCCTCGGCGCCTTCGGGGATGGGGGACAGGTCGAGCAGCGAAAAATGATGCATGGCATGTGTTCCTTTATGCGGTCACTCTAGCCCCGGTTGCGCCCTGCGCCAAGTCCCCGCCCGTCACAGCGGCCAGACGATCAGCAGCAGGGGCAGGCTGACGGCCACCACCAGCGCTTCCAGCGGCAGGCCAAGCCGCCAGTAGTCGCCGAAGCGGAAACCGCCCGGCCCCAGGATCAACGTGTTGTTCTGATGCCCGATCGGGGTCAGGAAGGCGCAGGAGGCACCGATCGCCACCGCCATCAGGAAGCTGTCGGGATTGACGCCCAGCGTCGCGGCGATACCCAGCGCGATGGGGCACATCACCGCCGCTGTCGCCGCGTTGTTCATCACGTCGGACAGGAACATCGTGACGATCAGGATCACCGCAAGGGCCGCGATGGCATTGCCCTGCGCCACGGTGTCGACCAGCACGCGCGCCAGCACATCGGCGGCGCCTGTCTGCTCCATCGCCCCGGCAACCGGGATCAATGCGGCCAGCAACACGATCACGGGCCAGTCGATGGCGGTATAGACCTCGCGCGGGGGAACGGTACGCACCACCATCGACACCAGCACCCCCAGCGCAAAGGCCGCCGCCGCCGGCAGGACGCCGAAGGTCACCAAGGCAATGGCCCCGCCCATGATCGCCGTGGACAGGACCGCCATCCGCGCGTCAGGGATCCGCAGGTCCCGTTCACCCAGCGGTACACATCCCGTTTCATTGGCGAAATCCGACAGCACGTCACCCGGCCCCTGCATCAGCAGCAGATCGCCCGATTTCAGCTTGAGTGTACGCAGACGCGCCCGGGGGCGGCGGCCCTCGCGCGCGACGGCCAGCAGGTTCAGACCGTAACGCGACCGCAGATGCATGTCGCTGGCCGACCGTCCCACCACCGACGACCCCGGCAAGACCGCCAGCTCGCGCAGAAGGATCTCATCCTCGCGGCGGTTTTCGTCCTCATCCTTGTCGTCCTTGTCATCCTTGTCGCCTTCGCCCGTATCCGCGGCCTTGGCCTTGCCTGCCTTTTCGGACTTTTCTTCCCTGTCCGAGGACGAACCCTGCTCTTCCAGCTTGATGCCGAAGGCCGACAGCGCCTCGGCCAGCCCTTCAACGTCAGCCTCCAGCATCAGGATATCGCCCTCGCGCACCCGGCGTCCGCCATGGGGCGCGATCATCTTGACCTCGTTGCGGATCAACCCGACGATCTGCGCATCGGCCCCTGCCATATCGGTTTCGATCTGGCGCAGCGTCATCCCGATGGCCTTGGCCTTGGCGGGCACGCGCACCTCGGTCAGATAGGCACCCGTCTCGAAGCCCTCGGCGCCGGAGGCCTTGCGCGCGGGCACAAGGCGCCACCCCAGCAGCACCACGAAGATCACACCCAGCACCGCAACCGATACGCCCACGGGGGCAAAATCGAACATCCCGAAATGCCCGAGCCCTGCATCGGCCCTGAACCCGGACACGATCAGGTTGGGCGGCGTGCCGACAAGGGTGGTCATGCCCCCCAGGATCGTGCCGAAGGCCAGCGGCATCAGCACCTGCCCCGGCGTCAGATCCAGACGCCCCGACACCTGGACGGCAATCGGCATCAGCAAGGCCATGGCGCCCACGTTGTTCATGAAGCCGGACAAAAGCGCGCCCAACCCCATCAGCGCACCAAGTGTTGCAATCCTTCCCGCATCTCGCGGCAGAACATTGCGCGCCAACCGGTCTACAGCGCCGGATTGTTGCAACCCATGGCTTAGAACCAGAACGCAGGCCACGGTGATGACCGCAGGATGACCGAAGCCCGCAAACGCATCCGCCGCCGGTACGAGGCCCACGACAACACAGGCCATCAGCGCCGCCAGCGCCACCACGTCATGGCGCAACCGCCCCCAGAGGAACAGGCCCATCGTCAGGGCCAGGATGCCGAAGATCATCATCTGCGAAAATGTCATGAGAAAGCCTTCCTGCGGGCGGCCGGATCCGGTGTCGCATTGCGCACGATAGATACAGCAGATCAATCACTTGACGATTCTGCAACCGCTGGCGGTGCGATGCGGCCTGCCCGGTCAGGGGCGCTGCACCTCATCCAGCCTGGCGGCAAGGATCGCGCCTCGCGGACCGGCACCGGCGCACCGATGACCGCACCGGGCGCATCCAGCGCGGACAAAAGCCAGGACAGCACCAGCTTGGGGTCGATCAGCCTGTCCGCGCGGGCCTGTTCCGGGGATCGGTCAGAGTCGCATATCCGAACAGGCGATGCGGCCCCTGTCCCGGCTGCGGTTGCGCCGCGACGACCGCGGGTGAACGCGCTGCATTCGCGGGCGGTGGACAGGCTGGGTACCGGCCTGCGGGTCGCCGCGCGCGATGGCGGCGGCATGATCGAGGCGGTCGCGCGCAGCACGCCGCCCTTTGCCCTGGGCGTTCAATGGCATCCGGAAGACCTGCTCCATGCGCGCAGGCAGCGCGCCCTGTTCCGCGCTTGTGGATGCCGCGCGCCCCTGATGGCGTGGACAGACCCTGCGAAAGCGATTATGCCCCCGCGCATGCTGAACATCATTCGCCATGACGGCCCCGATGGCCCCACCCCGCTGCTGATCGCCCACGGCCTTTACGGGTCGGGGCGCAACTGGGGCGTGATCGCCAAGCGGCTGTCCAGCGATCGCACCGTGATCGCGGTGGACATGCGCAACCACGGGATCAGCCCCTGGATGGACAGCCACACCTATCCCGACATGGCCGAAGACCTCGCCGCCGTGATCCGGGCCGAGGGCGGGCCGATGGCGGTGCTGGGCCATTCCATGGGGGGCAAGGCCGCGATGATCCTGGCCCTGACCCATCCCGACCTGGTGGAACGGTTGATCGTGGGCGATATCGCCCCGGTCGGCTATGCCCATGATCAGAGCCGATACATCGCCGCGATGCAGGCGGTGGACCTGTCGCTGGTCGAAAAGCGGTCGGATGCCGAGGCGCAGCTTGCGGCACTGGTGGATGACCCCACCCTGCCCGCCTTCTTCACCCAGTCCCTCGATCTCAAGGAAAAACGCTGGCGGCTGAACCTGGATGTGCTGTCGCGGCAGATGCCGCATATCCTGGGCTTTCCGCAGGTTGACGCAAGTTTCGGCAAGCCCGCGCTGTTTCTGACCGGGGCCAATTCGCCCTATGTGCAACCCGAACATCGCGCCACGATCAAGGCGCTGTTTCCCGCCGCGCGCTTTGCCAAGATACCCGGTGCCGGCCATTGGCTGCATGCCGAAAAACCGCGCGAGTTCGAAGCGGCGGTGCGGGCCTGGCTGGCCGCCTGAGAATGAAAAAGGCAGGGGGCCGCATCAGCGCACCCCCTGCCATCTATCGGGACGGTGACGGCCCCAACGGGGACCCCTCCCTCGCACCGTCTCCGTCCCGCCTGTCCCGAAGGACAGGATCCTTGCCCGCTCGGCAGAGCGGGACAAACCCGTGTCAGCCGTTCTCGTATAGCTTGCGTGTCACCGCCCAGGTGACGGGAAACGCCGCCAGGAACCCGATCAGTGCCGCGATCAGGATCGGGTAAAGCGTGTCATAGCCCGTGGCCAAGGCGGCGATCACGCCGACCCCCGCCAGGGTTGATCCGATGAACAGGTGAAGGATGAAGCCCAGTCGCAGCATGGTGCACTCTCCGTGACGAATCCGACTTGAATCAAGTCTAGGACAGCAGGGCACCCTTCACCTTGATCTGTGTCAGACGGATTCGCTTTTCCGCATGCGTTGCATCAACCCGTCCTTGAGCACGAACTGATGATAGAGGGCGCCCGCGACATGCAGGGCGATCAGACCCAGCAGGATCACCCGCATGACCGAATGCGCGTCCGCCGCAGCCTCGTTGGCGCGGAACCATGCCACGGCACCGCTGATCGGCATGGCGATCAGCAGGGCATAGAGGCTGTAATGGGTGACATGCGCGGCCATGCGTTGCAGCGGCGGATCGACCTCGGGCAGCGGCGGCACACCGCGTTCCTTGCGCAGATAGAGACGCGCGGCCGTCAGCACGAAGAGCAGGAAACCGCCGAAGACATGCGCGGCCACCAGCGGATCGAAATCCGGGATCAGGCCGTCCTCAAGCATGTCGAAGGCTTCGGTAATCGGTTCGTGCAGGATGTATTGCAAGGCCAGAACACCGAAAACCAGCCAGTGCAGCCGGATCTGAAGACGCGAATAAGCAGTTGGAACGGGTGTCGGCATTTGCGGCCCTCGCTTTGACACATTCGACCATCAGAATACGATATCCCGTGGCCGTCGCCAAGCGAAACCGGGATCAAGGCCGGTTGAGGCACAAAAACAGGTATTCCGTGCCCTGCAGGTCGGGCAAGGCCCGCTGCGACACACGTTCGGCGAATTTCTTGGACCCACGTTGACAGATGCTGTTGGCCAACGCCAGAAGCTGCGCATCCGTGGCCGAGGTGAAGGCCGGCTGGATGATGTTCACGCTGTCGCCATTATAGGCGGTCACCACGGGGTCCTGTGCCGGGACCTCGCAGGCGGCCAGAGCCACAAGGCCAAGGGCGGCCGGGATGATCTTGTGCATGGGCAATACTCGGTTCAGGCGCGCGGCGGCATGCGGCGCGCTGTGTGCGAGTATCGGCTCGGATTGGTAAATGCGGGGTTAACGCCACATTAATGCGGGGCTGACGAATGTGCAGGACGGGGCGCAAGGCCCCGTCCCTTCACGTGTCCATCTTCAGCGCGTTGATGAAGGCCTGCTGCGGGATCTCGACCTTGCCGAACTGGCGCATCTTCTTCTTGCCCGCCTTCTGCTTGTCCAGAAGCTTGCGTTTGCGGGTGGCGTCGCCGCCGTAACACTTGGCGGTCACGTCCTTGCGCAGGGCGGCCAGCGTCTCGCGCGCGATGACCTTGCCACCGATGGCGGCCTGGATCGGGATCTTGAACATGTGGCGGGGGATCAGCTCTTTCAGCTTTTCCACCATCGACCGGCCCCGCATCTCGGCGCGGTCGCGGTGCACCATGATCGACAGCGCATCGACGGGTTCGTCATTCACCAGAATGGACATCTTCACGAGGTTGTCCTGCTGGTAACCGGTCAGCTGATAGTCGAAGCTGGCATAACCCTTGGTCACCGATTTCAGACGATCGTAGAAATCGAACACCACCTCGTTCAGCGGCAGGTCATAGACAACCATCGCGCGGCTGCCCGCATAGGTCAGATCCTGCTGGATGCCGCGCCGGTCCTGACAGAGCTTGAGCACATCGCCAAGGTAGTCGTCCGGCACAAGGATCGTGGCCTTGATGCGCGGCTCTTCCAGGTGATCGACATAGGTCAGATCGGGCATGTCGGCAGGGTTGTGCAATTCCTTCATCGTGCCGTCGCGCAGGTAGACATGATAGATCACCGACGGCGCGGTGGTGATCAGGTCGATGTCATATTCCCGCTCGATCCGGTCGCGGATCACCTCGAGGTGCAGCAACCCAAGGAAGCCGCAGCGGAAGCCAAAGCCAAGTGCGGCCGAGGTTTCCATCTCGAAGGTGAAGGAGGCATCGTTCAGCGCCAGCTTTTCGATGGCGTCGCGCAGATCCTCGAATTCGGAACTGTCGACCGGGAAAAGACCGCAGAACACCACCGGCTGCGAGGGCTTGAAGCCCGGCAGCGCCTTGGTCGCGCCCTTCTTTTCATGGGTGATCGTGTCGCCCACGCGGGTATCGCGGACCTGCTTGATCTGGGCGGTGATGAACCCGATCTCGCCGGGGCCAAGGGCATCGACGTTCTGCATCTGGGGGCGGAACACGCCGATCCGGTCCACCTGATGGACGGACCCGTTCTGCATCATCGTGATCCGGTCGCCCTTTTTCAGCACGCCATCCATGATCCGCACCAGCACGACCACGCCAAGATAGGCGTCATACCAGCTGTCCACCAGCATGGCGGTCAGGGGCGCGTTGCGGTCGCCCTTGGGCGCGGGCAGCCGCTTGACGATGGCCTCCAGCGTCTCGTGGATGCCGATGCCTGTCTTGGCGCTGACGCGGATCGCGTCGGAGGAATCGATCCCGATCACATCCTCGATCTGGGCGGCCACGCGGTCACAATCGGCGGCCGGAAGGTCGATCTTGTTCAGGACCGGCACGATCTCGTGATCCGCGTCCAGCGCGTGATAGACATTGGCCAGTGTCTGTGCCTCGACGCCCTGGGTGCTGTCGACGACCAGCAGCGAGCCCTCGACCGCCCGCATGGAGCGGCTGACCTCATAGGCAAAGTCGACGTGACCGGGCGTGTCGATCAGGTTCAGCACATAGGTTTCCCCGTCATCGGCCTTGTAGTCGATGCGGACCGTGTTGGCCTTGATCGTGATCCCGCGCTCGCGTTCGATATCCATGCTGTCGAGCAGCTGTTCCTTCATGTCCCGGTCCTGCACGGTGCCGGTGGATTGGATCAGCCGGTCGGCCAGGGTGGATTTCCCGTGGTCGATATGGGCAACGATGGAGAAATTGCGGATGCGCGAAAGCTCTGTCATGCAGGGGGATATGATGGGGAAACCGGCTTTGGTCAAGGTGGCTTGAGGGGCTGCGCATGATCGACGCTGCCACCGGTGCAGGGCAAGGCGGTTCCCGACCGGATCATGGCCCGGCCTGCCCGTGGCCTGGCCCCGTCAGAGCGTCCCGTCGCCCGGAGCGCCGGGGCATCCGCGGCGGCCGGAACAACGGGAATGCGCGCCGCGCAAAACCTGCTGCCCGCGCATCGGCGCGGCATTTCATCCCTTTGACAGAGGCCGTTTTTCCGGCATATTGCACCAGAGCAGAGCAGCCGCATGACACATTGCCGCAAAGGCAAGGCAGCGGAACAAGACAAGAGGCACGTGATGAAGAAGATGCTGTTGGCGGCCGCCCTGGCCGGTATGCTGGCCCCCGTGGCCGTCGTGATCACGCCAGGCATGGCCATGGCCGGCCCGATCGACCGGGCCTGCATGTCCTCGGATCGCAAGGCGCGGTCCGCGCGGCTGTGCAGCTGCATCCAGCAGGTCGCGGATCAGACCCTGTCGCGCAGCGATCAGCGGATCGCCGCGAAATTCTTTCGCGACCCGCAGAAGGCGCAGGACATCCGCCAGTCGGACAGCCAAAATCACGAGACATTCTGGCGCAAGTATCGCGCCTTCGGGGAAACCGCGGCTGCCATGTGCAGCTAGGCCCGGATGATGATACGCGCGACGGGGGGCCGTCTGCCCCCCGCTGGCCCCTGCGGGGCCATTCCCCCCGAGGATATTTGCAGCAAGAAGAACCTCAGGGCCGGGCGAAAGCCACGATCCGGTCCGTGAGGCAGTCAAGACTGTCGGTCCATGGCACGCCTTCGGGCATGGCATGGGTCAGCAGCGAAAGCTCGGTGCAGGCCACCAGCAGGTGATCGGCGCCCTGCGTCACCGCAAGACCCGCAAGGGCCGCCATGCGGGGTGCAAGCCCGTCCAGGGCGTGGCCGGCCTTGACGGCGCGTATCAACTCCAGCAACGGCGCGTCATCGGAGAGCCAGACCGGCATCATGCCGCGCGCGCGGAACGCCTTGTCGAAAAGCCCCGTCAGACGTGTCGCGGGCGAGGCCAGCATGCCGATGCGCCGCGCGCCCGCCCTGTCCAGATGGTCGGCGGTGGCCCCGATCATGTCAAGAAAGGGCAGCGCGGTCGCGCCACGCACGGCATCGGCATAGTGATGCGCGGTATTGCAGGGCATGGCCAGCGCCTGCGCGCCGGCGGCCGCCAGATCGCAAGCCATCTGCGCCAGCACCGGGGCGGGATCGGGCCCATGGCCTTCGATCAACCGCGCGATGCGGCTGGGCACCTGCGGATTCTGGTGCACGATCAGGGGGATATGATCGGCGTCATCCAGCGCGCCCTGCGCGCCCGAGGTGACCGCCGCAAGGCATTTCTGCATCAGCAGGATCGTCGCCTCTGGCCCCATGCCGCCAAGGATGCCGACGGGGCGCATCGCTGCCACCTCGGCCATCAGGCCCTCGGGTCCGGGTCGCACGGGCGGGTTGTGCCGGGGATCATGGCTCCTCCTCAGGTATTGGCGGCCAGTCTGGGCATGGCGCAGAATTTGTCCAGCCGGATCTCGGCGCTGCGGGCATGGCCCTCCATCCCCTCGGCGCGGCTGATGCTGGCGGTCACGCGGGCCAGATCGGGCAGCGCCTGCGCGCTGACCTGCTGCCATGTCACGCATTTGAGGAACTTGTGCACCGACAGCCCGCCGGTATAGCGCGCGGCCCCCGAGGTGGGCAGCACGTGGTTGGGGCCAGATGCCTTGTCGCCGAAGGCCACGGTCGCCTCGGCCCCCAGAAAGAGCGATCCGTAGGAAGACAGGCGCCCGCGCCACCAGTCAAGGTCATGCGCCTGCACATGCAGGTGTTCGGGGCCAAAACGGTCGGCGACCGCGGCCATCTCCTCGGGCGTGTCGCACAGGATCACCTCGGCCAGGCTGTCCCAGGCCTCGGCGGCGGCGCTGCGGTTGGGTTCGGGCAGTTGCGCCAGGCAGCCGGGGACGGCCTGCATCACCCTTTGCGCCAGGCTTTCACAGGTGGTGACCAGCCAGACCGGGGAATTCGCCCCATGTTCGGCCTGCCCCACCAGATCCCAGACGACAAGGTCGGCATCCGCGCCCTCATCCGCCAGGACCATCGAATCGGTCGGACCCGCGAACATGTCGATGCCAAGGGGGCCGAACATCTGGCGCTTGGCCTCGGCCACGTATTGGTTGCCAGGCCCCACGATGATATCGGCAGGCCGCGCCCCGAAGAGCCCCTGCGCCATGGCGGCGATGGCCTGCACCCCACCCAGCGCCAGGATGTGATCGGCCCCCGCCAGATGCATCGCATAAAG
This sequence comes from Paracoccaceae bacterium, assembly GCA_030758115.1. Taxonomy (GTDB): domain Bacteria; phylum Pseudomonadota; class Alphaproteobacteria; order Rhodobacterales; family Rhodobacteraceae; genus Seohaeicola. The sequence continues at coordinate 28,216 of JANREX010000037.1, forward strand.
GATCGGCGCCGGAATCCCCTGCCCCGCGCGGGCCGGAGAGGCCGCGGTGACATGGCCCACACCCGCCACCTTGGCGGTGGTGATCGTCATCAGGGCGCTGGCGATATGCGCATAGCGCCCGCCGGGCACATAGGCCCCTGCAGCGGCCAGCGGGACATAGCGCTGCCCGGCGACAAGGCCGGGGCGCAATTCCACCTGCATGTCGGCGCAGGTGGCGCGCTGCGCCTCGGCAAAGCGGCGGATGTTGTCATGGGCATAGGCGATGTCGTCGCGCAGCCCTTGCGGCACGGTCGCGATCGCGCGGGCCACCGCTTCGGGCGGCACGACGATGGGACCGGTCCAGCCATCCAGCCTGCGGGCCAGGTCAAGGGCCTTGTCCTCGCCGCCTGTGGCCAGTTGCGCCAGCAGGATGCGCACCGCATCGGCGGTGTCGGCCTGGGCCCCATGGGGCTGTGGGTGCGCGGATTTCAGATGTCTGATTGCCATGGCGGGGGTCCTTTCCCGATGTATTGAGCGGAATATCCCGCTACGGGACAAGGGGCTTCCATCAGGGCGGAAACCCATTTTCAAAGCCGTGAAACAGCGTTTCGGGAAACCTGAAACCGCGACGGTCCCGGCGCCGTTCCGGTGGCATGACAAGGCATATTGCCACCCGGTGCAAAGCCGATAGGCTGGACGGATCACCGCGAGGGGAAAGGCTTTCAGATGGGACCGATCGTGATCCTGACAGGCGCGGGCATTTCCGCCGAAAGCGGCCTTGGCACTTTCCGGGACGAAGGCGGGCTGTGGTCGCAACACCGGATCGAGGACGTGGCCACACCCGAGGGCTTTGCCCGCGATCCCGGACTGGTGCACCGCTTCTACAACGCGCGCCGTGTGCAGGCCGCAGCGGCCCGGCCCAATCCCGCGCATCATGCGCTGGCACGGCTGGAGGCGTGCTATCCCGGCGAGGTCACGATCGTGACGCAGAACGTGGACGCGCTGCACGAGGCGGCAGGGTCGCGCCGGGTACTGCATATGCATGGCACGCTTGCAGGCGCGCTCTGCGCGGCCTGCGGGCATCGCTGGGCGGCCCCGGCCGAGATGCAGCCAGGCCATCCCTGCCCCGCCTGTGCTGCCCCCGCCGCGCGCCCCGATGTGGTCTGGTTCGGCGAGATGCCCTATCACATGGACAAAATCTGGGACCTGCTGCGCGCCGCCGACATCTTCGCCGCCATCGGCACATCCGGCCAGGTCTATCCGGCGGCGGCTTTCGTGCAGGACGCGGATCGCGCGGGCGCACATACGGTCGAGATCAACCTCGAGCCTTCCGCCGTGGTGTCGGATTTCGCGGAAACGCGCCTTGGCCCCGCCTCGCGCGAGGTGCCTGCCTGGGTGGCGGACATCCTGGGCGACTGAATGGCAAAGGCCGGACCCCGAGGGGCCCGGCCTGTCACCGTAACGGAGCTGTCGCCGTCAGTTCTTTTTCATCGTGCCATGGTTCATGCCGCCATGGTTCATGCCGCCATGCGCCCCGGCCTGGGGCATGCGCTCAAGATCCACCTCGACCTGCACGGCCACATCGCCCGCCTTTTCGAAGGTCAGGATCAGGTCGATCATGTCACCCTGTTTCATGGGTTCCTTGAGGCCCATGAACATCACATGGTGACCGCCGCGTTCCATAACGATCTCGCCATCGGCTGGCAGATCGAAGCCTTCCTCGACATGGATCATGCGCATCACGCCATTGGCGTCTTCCTTGTGCGTATGCAGTTCGACCTTTTCGGCCGCATCCGACGATGCGCCGATCAAACGGTCGGCTTCCCCGCCTTGATTATGGATGACCATGAAGGCGCCGCCAGTCACGGCCATCTCGGATGCACTGCGGGCATAGGCGTCATGCACTTCGATGCCTGCGGCAAATGCGGGAAGGGCCAGGAAAGCGGCAGCACTGGCCGCAAGAATAGTGGATTTGAAAGACATCGCGTCTCTCCCTTTTGTCTGCTGTTTGGTCTGATCTTGGGTGTTCCGGATCAGGCCTGCGCAGGCGGGTCGCGCGCGGAAAAGGGATGAACACTGCGCTGGAGCACCGTGATCGCAGGGGGCAGAACCAGTGCCTCGGCCCGGCCCATGGGGCGGGACGCCTCGGGCGCAGTCTGCGCCACGGTCACGATCAGCGACAGCGTGCAATCGGGACAGACATGGGCCGGCGCGATTGGCTGGCCTTCCGCATCCGTCAGGATGGTGACGGGCCCGGCACCCGTGCACAGCACGATCGACCCCGCCGCACCCGGCATGCCGCGCGCCACGGCCATGGACTGGGCCGTGAGGACCAGAAGCATGGCCAGCGCAATGGCGACAAGGGGGCGGGATCGCAAAGTCATGGCGGAGATATATGCAAGACTACGCACCCGTAAAAGGGCCTATTCGGTCGCAGCCGCCGGTATTGCCATGCGCGTCCGGACAGGGACGCAGAAAAGGACACAGCCCCGCCGAACCGGCAGGGCTGTTTCCGATAAGTCATGGCGACAGGATCAGGCGGTTGCCTGGGCCTTCGCGATCTCTTTCTTGATCTTCAGCGCTGCGTCGGACAGCGTGTCGTCCTTGGCTTTCGCCAGGAACGCGTCCAGACCACCACGGTGATCGACCGAGCGCAGGGCAGCCGCGGAAATCCGCAGCTTCACGGTGCGGTTCAGCGTTTCGGACTGCAGCGACACATCGTTCAGGTTCGGCAGAAACCGGCGACGGGTCTTGTTGTTGGCGTGGCTGACATTGTTGCCAGACATCGGGCCTTTTCCGGTCAGTTCGCAGCGGCGCGACATGGCTTTATCCTCGTCTTGATCAGGGGCGCGTCGGGCGCCTTCAACACATAAGGGCACCGCGACCGGCGGCGCCCCGAATTCCGTTTGGGGTGATTAGGCGGAATCGCCACAGGCGTCAAGGCCAAAGCGGTGCGGGCCATGGCGCAGACCGTCAGGCGCCCCCCTCCTCAAGCTCATCCCCCAGAAACCCGCCCGACTGCCGCGCCCAGAGGGCCGCATAAAGCCCCCCCGCCGCAAGAAGACCGGCATGGGTCCCCTCCTCTGCGATCCGGCCCCGGTCCAGCACGACGATCCGGTCCATATGCGCGATGGTGCTCAGGCGGTGGGCGATCGCGATCACCGTCTTGCCCGCCATCATGCCATAGAGCGTGTCCTGCACAGCGGCCTCGATCTCGCTGTCCAGGGCGCTTGTCGCCTCGTCCAGCAGCAGGATCGGCGCATCCTTGAGGATGACACGCGCCAGCGCGATCCGTTGCCGCTGCCCGCCCGACAGCTTGACGCCCCGCTCGCCCACCTGCGCGTCAAAGCCGCGCCGCCCCTTGCCGTCCTGAAGGTCGGGGATGAAGTCCAAGGCCTGCGCCTGTGCGGCGGCGCGGCGCATCTCGTCCTCGGTGGCATCGGGGCGGCCATAAAGCAGGTTCTCGCGCACCGACCGGTGCAACAGCGCGCTGTCCTGCTGGACCATGCCGATATGCGCGCGCAGGCTGGCCTGGGTGACATGGGCGATGTCCTGACCGTCGATCAGGATGCGCCCGCCTTCGGCCGCATAGAACCGCAACAGCAGTTTCATCAGCGTGGACTTGCCCGCACCCGAGCGCCCCACAAGACCGACCTTTTCGCCCGGTGCGATCCGCAGGTCGACCTGTTCCAGCCCGCCGCCGGCGCGACCATAGCTGTGGCGCACCCCCTCCATCACGATCTCGCCCTTCGCGACCGTCAACGGCACCGCATCCGGCGCATCCGGCAAGGTGATCGGCTGCGCGATGGTCTGCATCCCTTCGGCCACCACGCCCAGCTGGCGAAAGAAGGTGGTCAGCGCCCACATGATCCAGCCGGTCATGGCGTTCAGCCGCAGGGTCAGCGCCGTCGCAGCCGCCACAGCACCCACGCTGGCCTGCCCCTGCATCCAGAGCCAGATGGCCCAACCCACGACACCCACGATCAGCAGGCCATTCAGAAAGACCAGACCGAAATCCATCTTGGTATAAAGCCGCATCTCGGCCTGAAAGGTGGTGCGCGCATCCTCGATCGCCTCGCGCGCGAATTCCAGCTCGCGCCCGTGCTGGTCGAACATCTTGACCGAATGGATATTGGTATAACTGTCCACCACGCGGCCCGTGACCGCGCTGCGCGCGTCCGATGCGGCCTCGGATGCCGGTTGCACCCGCTTGATCGCCCAGCGCATCAAGGCCGCATAGGCCACAAGCCAGGCAATCAGCGGCAGCATCAGCCGCGCATCGGCCTGCCCCAGGATCACCACCGCGCCCACAACATAGGCGATGGAAAAGGTGATCGCGTCAAAGACCTGGAACACCGCCTCGCCCGCCGCCGGGGGCGTCTGCATGATGCGGTTGGCGATACGGCCCGCGAAATCGTTCTCGAACCAGCCCACCGATTGGCGCAGCACATGGGCATGGGCCCGCCAGCGGATCAGCGTGCCGAAATTCGGCAGGATCGTGTTGTTCAGCAACAGCACATCCAGCCCCTGTATGGCCGGGCGCAGCACCAGGATGAAGACGACCAGCCCGATCATCTGCCAGCCGTGATCGGCCCAGAACTGCGCGGGATCGCCCTGCAGCGCATCGACGATCCAGCCCATCACCCAGATCAGCGCGATCTCGACCGCCGCCACAAGCACGGACAGAATCCCCGTGACCCAGAAGACGCGGCGGAAAGGCTGCGCATAGTCCAGCATGAAGCGCCACAGCGTCTGTGGCGGCCTGTCCTTTTGCGGATAGGGGCAATAGGGATCGACAAGATTTTCGAAGAAACGGAACATGAAAGGCGCCTTCAGGAAATGGATACGACAAGCTAGGGCGCAAGCATGCGCCCACAATGCCCATGCTCGGGCCTATGTGCTCAGGTAAACCAGATCCCGCGATACATGGGGCGCATCCTCCGTCGATGGGGGCAAGGTAGCCCAGCCGATCACGCTTGTCACGCCCGCAGGCTCATGTTCCGAATCCCGCTTCCCACGCAGGCGGCCGCGCATTATATGCGCCCAATGACCCAGAACCCGCCCAGCCTCCGCCCCGACCTTGCCCCGCGTGCCCTGATCAAGGACGCGCCCCGCCCCGGCCAGCCGACCATCGGCATGGTCAGCCTAGGCTGTCCCAAGGCGCTGGTGGACTCTGAGCGGATCCTGACCCGCCTGCGCGCCGAAGGCTATGCGATCAGCCCGGATTACTCCGGCGCCGATGCGGTGATCGTGAATACCTGCGGTTTTCTGGACAGCGCCAAGGCCGAAAGCCTTGACGCCATCGGCGAGGCGCTGACCGAAAACGGCCGGGTGATCGTCACCGGCTGTCTGGGGGCAGAGCCTGAATACATCACCGGCGCACATCCCAAGGTGCTGGCCGTGACCGGCCCGCATCAATACGAGGCGGTTCTGGACGCCGTGCACAAGGCCGTGCCACCCGCGCCCGATCCGTTCATCGATCTGCTGCCGGCCTCGGCCGTGTCGCTGACGCCGCGCCATTACAGCTATCTGAAGATTTCGGAAGGCTGCAATCACAAGTGCAAGTTCTGCATCATCCCCGACATGCGCGGCCGCCTTGTCAGCCGCCCCGCCCATGCCGTGATCCGCGAAGCCGAACGCTTGGTGCAAAATGGCGTCAAGGAACTCTTGATCATCTCGCAGGACACCTCCGCCTACGGCGTGGATATCAAGCATGCCAGCGCCAATGGCCACCGCGCCCATATCACCGACCTGGCGCGCGATCTGGGATCGCTGGGGGCTTGGGTGCGGCTGCATTATGTCTACCCCTACCCGCATGTGCGCGACCTGATCCCGCTGATGGCCGATCCGGCATCAGGTGTGCTGCCTTACCTCGACATCCCCTTCCAGCACGCGCATCCCGATGTGCTGCGCCGCATGGCCCGGCCTGCGGCTGCGGCGAAAACGCTGGATGAAATCGCCGCATGGCGCAGCCAATGCCCCGATATCACCCTGCGCTCGACCTTCATCGTCGGCTATCCCGGCGAGACCGAGGATGAATTCCAGACGCTGCTGGACTGGCTGGACGAGGCGCAACTTGATCGCGTGGGGTGCTTCAAATACGAAAACGTCGCCGGAGCGCGGTCGAACGCCCTGCCCGACCACGTCCCCGACGAGGTCAAGCAGGACCGCTGGGATCGTTTCATGGAAAAGGCGCAGGCGATTTCCGAGGCGAAACTGGCCGCCAAGGTGGGCCGCGTGATCGAGGCCATCGTGGACGATATCGACGAGGACGGCATCGCCACCTGCCGCACATGGGCCGACGCGCCCGAGATCGACGGAAACCTTTTCATCGACGAGGGCACCGAGGCGCTGAACGTGGGTGACGTGGTCCGGGTCGAGGTGGACGAGGCCGGGGAATACGATCTCTGGGGGCGGGTGGTC
>JANREX010000038.1 GCA_030758115.1 Paracoccaceae bacterium
TCGATGACTCGGTCGTGCGCGGCACCACCAGCCGCAAGATCAAGGAAATGATCCTGGATGCGGGCGCCAAGGAGGTGCATTTCCGCATCGCCTCTCCGCCGACATCCTGGCCCTGTTTCTACGGGGTGGACACGCCGCAGCGCGACAAGCTGCTGGCCGCCACCATGTCGGAAGAGGAAATGCGCGACTATCTGGCGGTCGACAGCCTCAAGTTCATCTCGCTTGACGGGCTTTACCGCGCCGTGGGCGAGGCGCAGGGCCGCAATGCGAAATGTCCGCAATATTGCGATGCCTGCTTCTCGGGGGAATACCCCGTGGCGCCCTCGGACATGATCGAAAAGGGCTTTCAGCTGAAGGCCGCCGAATAGGCGGCGCAGGCCCCTCCGCCACAAGGCCCCCGGACAATCCGCCGCAGCCGCTGCGCGCAAAGGCGCGCCGATCCCGCCGGCAAACAGGCAAGCGGCCGCCCATGCCCCCTGCATGGGGGCACCTGCCCTTTCCCTGCCTGCCCAACCATGCCACATCGCCCGCCTGACAGAGCATGAACAAGGCGCATCGCAGGCATGAGCAGCACGGACGATACCACCCCCACCACCCCCAAGACCCAGGCCGCGGCCACGCTGGAAGATCTTCTGCCGCTGGACGGAATCACGCTGCTGGGCACGGTCGTGGCGGGCGACGCATCACGCGCGCTGATCCGCGCGGGCAATGGCAGGATCAGCCAGATCCGCCCCGGCGACAGGATCGGACAGGCCACGCTGGTGGCCATCGAGCCGGGCCTGATCCACCTGACCCGCAATGGCAAGGCGCAGCGCCTGGCCATGCCCTGACCCTGCTGATCCGGCGCGACACAAGCGGCGCGCAGGGCATGCCCTCTTGACCTTGGGCGCGCGCTCGCCCAAACCCGGCCCGACCGCATCCCGCAAGGAGAGCTGACATGTCCGACAAGATCGCCCTTATCACCGGTGCCTCGCGCGGGTTGGGCGCCGCCCTGGCCGAAGCCCTGGCCGCCACCCATCACGTCGTGGCCGTGGCTCGCACGACCGGCGCGCTGGAAGAACTTGACGATCGCATCAAGGCGGCAGGCGGCCAGGCCACGCTGGCCCCGATGGATATCACCAAGCCCGATGCCATGGCGCAGCTGTGCCGCTCGATCCATGACCGCTGGGGCAAGGTCGATCTCTGGGCGCATACGGCGGTCCATGCCGCCCCCCTGTCGCCCGCCAATACGATCGACGCGCGCGACTGGGACAAATCCGTGGCCTGCAACGTGACCGCCACGGGCCAGTTGATCCCCTATGTGGCCCCCCTGCTGGGCGAGGCGGGAACCGCCCTGTTCTTTGACGATCCGCGCGCCGGGCAGAAATTCTTCGGCGCTTATGGCGCCACCAAGGCAGCACAGGTGGCGCTTGCGCAAAGCTGGGCGGCAGAGACCCTCAAGACCGGACCGCGCGTGCATGTGCTGACCCCCGCCCCCATGGCCACCGCCACCAGGGCGCGCTTTTTCCCCGGTGAGGATCGCGGACCGCTGGCCCATCCCCGTGACGAGGCCGCGCGCCTTCTGGCAGGCCTGACCTGATTGCAGGCAGGCGCCGAAAGCGTGGCCCTATCCGGGCCCCTTGGGTATGCGAATTGGCAAAGTTGACTGGTTAATGAGTTATGAGTGCAAAAATGAGCGAAAAACCCGAATGTTTTCTGTGGGTTGACACGACCTATCTGCGCGAGACGGCACAAGCGATCGGCTGGCATCTGCATGCCTGCCTGTTCGAGCTGACGATGAACACGGCCGAAACGAACGGCAGGATCGGCTTTGACCAGGCGGTCGACATGCTGGTCCGCGCGCTGGAAACGGACCAGGCCAGGGCGCGGCGTGCGATCCTGGATCTTCTGGCCCGGGGGCAGTTGTCGCGCGATGGCGATCTGCTGACGCTGACCGCCTTCGGCACAAGCATCGTGCCCGACTATGCGGATTGGGAATCCAGCCTCAGCGCCTGATCGCGGGGCGGGCTTTCCTGCCCTGCCTTCTTGCCCCTGACGTCCCGCTCCTCTACACCATGAAAAAAGGCGGAACGGGGCGGGCATGCGCATTCTCATTACCAATGACGACGGGATCAACGCGCCGGGTCTGGCCGTGCTGGAACGCATCGCGGCCGATCTGGCAGGCCCCGATGGCGAGGTCTGGGTCGTGGCCCCCGCCTTCGAGCAATCGGGCGTGGCCCATTGCATCAGCTACACCCATCCGATGATGATCGCCAAGCTGGGCGAGCGTCGCTATGCCGCCGAAGGCAGCCCCGCCGATTGCGTGCTGGCGGGCATTCATGACGTGATGGTCGATGCCCGCCCCGACCTTGTGCTGTCGGGCGTGAACCGGGGCAACAACTCGGCCGAGAACGCGCTTTATTCCGGCACGCTGGGCGGCGCGATGGAAGCGGCGCTGCAACGCATCCCGGCCATGGCGCTCTCGCAATACCTCGGCCCGTCGAATTTCGCCGCCCCCGACCCGTTCGAGGCCGCAGGCGTGCATGGCCCTGCCCTGATCCGCAAGCTGCTGGCGGCGACGCCCGCACCTGAGGACGACACCGATTACCGCGTCTTCTACAACATCAACTTTCCCCCGGTCCTGGCCGAGGCGGTGCGCGGCGTGCGCGTGGCCCCGCAGGGGTTCCGCCGGAACACCCGGTTTTCGGTCGAACCGCACCTGTCCCCCTCGGGGCGGCGCTTCCTGTGGATCAAGGGCGGCGAACAGCATGTACCCACCCTGCCCGGCACCGATGCTGCCGTGAACCTGGATGGCTATATCTCGGTCACGCCGATGCGCGCGGACCTGACGGCGCATGACCTTCTGGACCAGTTGAAAGGCATCGAATGAACGACACGGCGGAACGCAAGATGCAGTTCCTCTATGCCCTGCGCTCCAAGGGGGTGACGGACAGCCGCGTGTTGACCGCCATGGAAAAGATCGACCGCGGTCCGTTCATCCGCGGTCTTTTCGCCGAACGCGCCTATGAGGACATGCCGCTGCCCATCGCCTGCGGCCAGACCATCAGCCAGCCCTCGGTCGTGGGCCTCATGACCCAGGCGCTGCAGATCAGCCCGCGCGACACCGTGCTGGAGGTGGGAACCGGATCGGGCTACCAGGCCGCGATCCTGTCGCAGTTGGCCCGGCGCGTCTATACGGTCGACCGGCACCGCCGCCTGGTGCAGGAGGCCCGCACCCTGTTCGAGGCGATGCAACTGACCAATATCACGGCCTTTACCGCCGATGGCAGCCATGGCCTGCCCGATCAGGCGCCGTTTGATCGCATTCTCGTGACCGCCGCCGCCGAGGACCCGCCCGGCCCCCTCTTGGCCCAGTTGAAAATCGGGGGTATCATGGTGTTGCCGGTCGGCCAGTCCGACGCGGTGCAAAGCCTGATCCGCGTGACCCGTCACGAGGGGGGCTTTGATTATGACGAATTGCGCCCCGTCCGCTTCGTGCCTCTGGTCGAGGGGCTGGGACGCGACTGACACGACAGACTGGCGCCGGAACAGACAGGACACCGGCCCGGATCTGACAGAGGATCGGGACACCGCCCCAGGGCACCTGGGAGCGCGACGCAAAAGCAAAGCCCCGGCACAAGGGGCAGGACAGAGGAAATCGAGATGCCCCAGACCAGCCGCCGTCACCGTCATGCCCTGCCCGCAGGCCAGTTCCTGCGCCGTGCGATCCTGACCGGAACCGCCCTCGGGCTTCTGGCGGCCTGCGACAGGCCGCTGGATTTCGACCTGCGCGGCAATTTCGGCAATACGCTCGACACCGCCGAAGCCTCGCGCCAGCCGGTGGCCAATCGCCCCGCACCGGACGCGCGCGGCGTCATCTCCTATCCGAATTACCAGGTGGCCGTGGCGCGCCAGGGCGACACCGTGACCGATCTTGCGAACCGTGTCGGCGTCAGCCCCGAAGAGCTGGCGCGCTTCAACGGCTTGCGCCCCGCCGATCCGCTGCGCCCCGAAGAGATCGTGGCCCTGCCGCGCCGGGTGGCCGAACCTTCGCCCGCCACAGGCGGTTTCGGGACGATCCAGCCGCCCGGCACCGATATCACCGCCCTGGCCAGCAGCGCGATCGACCGCTCGGGCGGATCCACGGTCAGCACCACGACCCTGCCGCCCGCTTCGGGCACGACCGCTGCTGCCACGCCCGCCGCACGGCCCGCCGCTGCCGCGACGGCCGCCCCCCAGGTCGGGATCGAACCCACACGCCACAAGGTGGTGCGCGGGGAAACCGCCTTTACCGTGTCGCGGCTCTACAATGTCTCGGTCCGGTCGCTGGCGGAATGGAACGGGCTTGGCCCCGATTACACGATCCGCGAAGGGCAATACCTTCTGATCCCGGTGCCGGATGCCGAAGCGCCCGTGCGCAGCGCGGCAGTCGTTGCGCCCCCCGGTACCGGCTCTGCCACACCGGTGCCGCCCTCCTCGGCCACGCCTTTGCCCGCCGAAACGCCCCGCCCCGCTGCTGCCCCCGCGCCAGCCAGTGTCGCGCCGAATCTGGGTGCCACCCAGACGCCCGCCGCGCGCAATGCGCAACTGGCGACACCCGTGCAGGGAACGGTGATCCGGGACTACCAGAAGGGCAAGAACGAAGGTCTGGACATCCAGGCCCCGTCAGGCACGCCGATCGTCGCCGCCGAGGCAGGCACCGTGGCCGCCATCACCGCCAGCGCCGATCAGGTGCCGATCATCGTGATCCGCCACCCCGACAACCTGTTGACGGTCTATGCCAATGTCGAAGGCGCCACCGTCAAAAAGGACGACAAGGTCACCCGCGGCCAGAAGATTGCGCAGATCCGCGCGGGCAGCTCGAACTATCTGCATTTCGAAGTGCGCAAGGGCTTCGACAGCGTCGATCCGACACCCTACCTCGCGCCGCGCTGATCGCAGCCGGCGCCGGGCCTGCCCGGCGCGGCCTTGGCCCCGCTCAGGCCGATCCGGTCAGGCTGATGCCGTGCCGACCTGCAAGATCGGTCACGAATTGCCAGGCCACGCGGCCCGAGCGTGATCCGCGCGTGGCCTGCCATTCGATGGCTTCGGCGCGCAGCTGTTCCTCGGGCAAGGTGATCCCGAAGGCCGCGCAATAGCCGCGGATCATCTCCAGGAACTGATCCTGGTCGCAGGCATGGAAACCCAGCCACAGACCGAACCGGTCGGAAAGCGAGACTTTCTCTTCCACCGCCTCCGACGGGTTGATCGCGCTGGAGCGTTCATTCTCGATCATGTCGCGCGGCATCAGGTGGCGCCGGTTGGACGTGGCATAGAACAGCACATTCTCGGGCCGCCCCTCGATCCCGCCATCCAGAACCGCCTTGAGCGATTTGTAATGCTGGTCATCATGGCTGAACGACAGGTCATCGCAGAACAGCACGAAGCGTTCGGGCCGGGCGCGCAGCAGGTTCAGCAGGCGCGCCACCGACGGCAGGTCCTCGCGCTGCAACTCGACCAGTTTCAGCGCCAGGCCACGCGCCTGAACAGCGCCATGCACCGCCTTGACAAGGCTTGATTTTCCCATGCCCCGCGCGCCCCACAGAAGGGCATTGTTCGCCGGCAGGCCGCGCGCGAAATGCAGCGTATTCTCCAGCAGCGTATCACGGGCGCGGTCCACGCCGATCAGCAGGTCCAGCGGCACGCGCGACACTTGCGGCACGGGCTCCAGCCGGTCAGGTTCGACATGCCAGACAAAGGCGTCTGCCGCGTCAAAATCGGGGGCGGCCTCGGGTGGCGGGGCCAGCCGCTCCAGCGCGGCGGCGATGCGTTTCAGGGTCTTTCCGCTCACTTGCTCTTGTCCCCGGCTTCCGCATCGCGCGCCAGGTCCTCGTCGAACTCGCGCATCAAGGGGTCGTCGAAGGCCTCTTCCTCATCGTCATAATAGCCTTCGGCGCGCAGTTTCTCTTCGCGCTTGGTCTCGACACGGCGGACCAGGAAGATGGAAATCTCGTAAAGGCCATAGACCACGACGAACAGGATGACCTGGGTGATGACATCGGGCGGCGTCACGAGGGCCGCCAGGATCAGGATGGCAACGACGGCATATTTGCGCACATTGCCGAGGCCCTCGGAACTGACCAGACCGGCCTTGCCCATCAGCGTCAGCAACACCGGCAACTGGAAGCAGAGGCCGAAGGCCACGATGAACTTGATGGTCAGGCTCAGGTATTCCTGGGCCGAGCCCTGAAAGGCGATCCCCGCCACCGCGTTGCCCGCCGGTGCCTCATCCCCCAGGATCGAGCCAGGCTGCTGGAAACCCAGGAAGAAATCGAAGGCCAGCGGCGTGACCACGTAAAAGGCAAAGGCCGCGCCAAGGAAGAACATGAAGGGCGAGGCCAGCAGGAAAGGCAGGAATGCCCCCTTCTCGGACTTGTAGAGCCCCGGCGCCACGAAACGCCACAGCTGATAGGCGATATAGGGAAAGGACAGCATCAGCCCCCCCAGAAGCGAGATCGACACCGCGACGAAGAAACCTTCCTGCAGCCGGATCAGGATCAGGCCGCAATCCTCATGCCCGCGTTCGGCCATGGCCGAACACAAGGGATGGGTCAGGAAGTTGAAGATCGGGTTCCAGACCGTGAAGCAGATGACCATCGCGATGATGAAGGCCACGGCCGAGTGGATCAGCCGCGTGCGCAATTCCGCCAGATGCTCGATCAGCGGTGCGCTGCTGTCGTCGATCTCGTCTTGTTTGGTCATGATCTACTCTTGAGACGTCGGATCGGCAGCTTTTGCCTTGCTCCGGGGTTTTGCGGCCGGCTTGGCCGCAGCCGCGGCTTTCGGCTTGGCGCTTGACGCTTTGGCGGGACCTGCCGCCTTGGCGGGACCTGCGGCTTTCGCCGCAGCCGGTTTGGCCGGCACGGATGCCGCCTGCGCGGCTTGCTGTGCGGCTTCGGCGGCCTTGCCGGCGGCT
>JANREX010000039.1 GCA_030758115.1 Paracoccaceae bacterium
CGTGTACCGTAGGTTCGAATCCTACCGCCCCAGCCAACTCACCAGAGGCGTTGCGATTTACCGGATGGTCTGGCGCTGGCTTGTGCCGGTCGCGCGTTGGGTGCGCCATGAGGCGACCACAGGGTATGGCAGGTCAGCGCGTGAAAACAGCCATCGATTTTCGGAGCTGCCTGCCCCGCGCAAAGTCATTGCGCCAGTCAGGCAGGAAGACCAAAGAAAAACTGCTGCCATAGATGAGTATGGAAAGTATTTTCCGAGAATTCACAAATATTGAATCAGATTTTGCCCATAGCCCGCATCAAGGATTGAGGCTCCAGACCCGTTGATGGTCAAAGCCAGAACGCTCTGGCCGCCTGCCCGGCGTCAGTCAGGAGTCAGCCTGCGGATGCGCCGTAAAGCCCGGGCACCAGACTTTCGGCCAGGGCCTTCAACGCTTCGGGAGAAGTGCCGGCAGGCTGCATCGGGCCGTAATACACATCGTAACTGCCGCCGAGCTTGGCCAGGAGTTCCGAAACATAGCGCAGGGATGCCACCGTGCGTCCGAAGTCATCATCGCCGCCCCTGAGCGCCCGCGCCAGTTTCCGCGTCCGGTAATAGTGGACGGAATTGCACATGTCCGCCGAGGCCGGCACGATCGGTGCATTGGCCGCAGCAGAGGTGCGCGTGATGCCCGACCGCCATGGCGGCTCGACCAGCAGGCCGTCTTTCATGTCCGGCACACGTCCCGAACCGAAGACCAGCAGCGCGCCCCCGTCGTTCAAATGGCCCAGCATCCCCTCGCGGGTCTGGCGGGACGACAGGACCCTGTCCCTGCGATCGAAATCCACGGCGATGATGCGCCCAGGCCCCAGGAAACGCTCGGCCTCGCGGTTGGCCACGACCTTGAGGTCGGGCCGGTGATCCAGAAGCGCGCCGGCATGGGCGATGAAATCGAATGTGCCGATCGGGTGGGTCGACCCGATCACGACAGCCCCCGAGGGCGGGATATTGTCCAGCCCATGCGCCGTGATCCGGGTGCCCCCCTTCATCGCCAGCAAGGCCTTGACCAGTTCGTGCCCGGTCCTGTCGCCCAGTTCGATCAAGACCTGCTCGGTCTCGCGCAGGGCGAAAAAGGCCTGTCCCATGAATACCTGGCAGATGCTGTCCACGCCCTGCATGGCAAGCCTGAGGGCTTTCAGCCGCAAATCGGCCCCCTGCGCAATACGCAAACGCGCGCGCAGAAGCTCGTCCATGGGGTTCTGTTTCCTGGGCCTGATCACGCTGTCCCCTGCGCTTCGGATCGATCTTCGGGTTACGCTAGCACAGCATTCCCCCGTCCGCATATGGTTCGGGACAGGCGGTCGCGGCCACAGGTGCAGCGGCGCCATCCGCGCAGGCAAGAAGGGCAACAAGGCCCCCGCCCCGCTGCGGCGCAGCATGGCAATGAGCCGTTTCAAAGCGATTCATTGCGTGTATCATCATTTCCAAGCGGGTTGAAAAACCTCAACATCTGCCGGTACGGCAGCCTGAATCGAGAAACGGCGTCATGGACAATCAGGTCATCCCAAGCATCGACGAGGTGATGCTGAACTTCTCGCCCATGAGCCTGCAGATCCTGAATGCGGTTCTGGCCATCGTGATGTTTTCCATCGCCATCGACCTCAAACCCGCGGACTTCAAACGCCTGGCGCGTGCGCCGAAACCTTTTCTTGTCGGGCTGCTTTCGCAGTTCCTTGTCTTGCCGGCCCTGACCTTTTGCCTGATCCTGCTGACCGCGCCGCGGCCGTCCATCGCGCTTGGCCTGATCCTCGTGGCCGCCTGTCCGGGTGGCAACATCTCGAACTTCATCACGCATCGGGCGCGCGGCAATGCGGCGCTGTCGGTGTCGATGACGGCGTTTTCCTCGGTTGCCGCAATCGTTCTGACGCCCTTGAACATTGGTTTCTGGGGCAGCCTCTATGGCCCCACCCGCGAGATATTGCAGAAAACCTCGATCGATCCGGTGTCGGTGGCGATCACCGTGGGGTTGATGTTGTTGACGCCCTTGTGCCTTGGGTTGCTGCTGAACGTGAAACGGCCCGACATCACCGCCCGCCTGCGGATGCCGCTGCAATATGTATCCATGGGGATTTTCCTGGGTTTCATCGTGCTGGCCCTGGCTGCGAACTGGACGCTTTTCCTGCAATTCACCGGCGGTGTCGTGGCCCTTGTGTTCATGCACAATGCCCTCGCTCTGTTTGGCGGCTATGCCACCGCGACCCTGATGCGGCTGTCCGAATTCGATCGTCGCGCCGTCATGATCGAAACCGGCATCCAGAATTCGGGTCTCGGGTTGATCCTGATCTTCGGCTTCTTCGGTGGACTGGGCGGGATGGCGGTTGTGGCGGCCTTCTGGGGCGTGTGGCATGTGATCACCGGCATCGCTTTGGCGGGGCTCATGGCGCGCACCGAAGCCGCGCGGTGATCTGTCGGCCGACCGGATCCTGGGACATCATGTCCGCTCAGGCTTGCCTGGCCTCACGCTCGACCGCGTCCAGAAAGGTTGCGAAATTGCGTTTGGCCTGGGCCCAGGGGAACTTGAAGTAGGGATCGGAGACCTGCCATCCCGGCCCGTAGTTCAGGGCAAGCATCGCCTCGGGCGCGGCCGGGACAGGCAGGCCGGTCACGGCGCAAGGCCTGGTGGGAAGAACCTGCGCCACATCCAGCTCTCCATAGGTATGCGGATAGACGAAAACACGGCCCCCCTCGATCCACGCGGGGAACAGATCAACCATGTAATCGCCGGCGGATTTGACCTTGAGGATGGCGATATCCTTGGGGTTGTAATGCTCTTGCGAGAACAGGCCCATGCCCACCAGCGTGCCGCGCAGCGCGATCCACTCGCGCGCGGCCGCCGTCGCGTCCTGCGCCTTCATCACGAAAGCCAGGTCGATGTCGTCGTCATGCGCGATCAGGGCCTTGTCGCGGGTCACCCCCAGAAGCGTGCCCGAGTTCAGGAAAACCCCCGGCCCCAGATCGTTCAGCCGCGCGACGGTTCCCCGCAGGTCATTCCAGATCGCGTCGTGATCCATCGACCCGAAGGCCTTGGGGGCAAAACCATGCGCCAGCAGCACATCGGTGCCGATGGCATCCTTGAGGAAGGTTTCGAAGGCATCGAAGAGGTGAAGCTCGCCGTTTTCGGCCCGCTTGTCGCGCAGGAACCGCAGCGATTGGCGCGTCCGGGTCGGCCGCATCCGCGCGCCCATGCAAAGCATGATCGTGGCCTCGAGGTTTTCCACCGTCCGGCGCCGCGCGGGCGAGAGCTGCTCCAGCTCGTCAATATAGACATAGGGGTCGAACCCGGCGCGCGGCTTGGTCAGCTGCTCCAGCGCAATGTCCCTGATCTGCTGCTCGCGCTCGCGGCGCTGCCATGGCCGCATGTTCTTGATCGTGTCGTTCACTGGTAATCCCTGCCCTCATACCTGACCCGGGATGCACCCATTTCCAAGCCCTTGAAAACGGTGAATGCCCGAAGGTCTATCCGATCTTGTCACCGGATCATTCAACTTTCGACAGAAAAAGAAAAGCAGCCATCGGATCGACCACATGCGACCGCCGGGATCATCAAGGCCGGGGCGCGGCCAGAGTGGCCCGCCCGCCATCGCCGCGACAGGCCAAGACCGCATCGGCGGGGGCACCGGCAGCGCATGCGACAGCAGGACGAGGCGAACCATGATACCGATCGCGACCCAAGCCTAATGCCTGCGCTTTCAGCTCTTGTTTTCCGATCGGGAACCATGGCCCCCTTCGGCATTTCCTGCGTCAGGCCGCACGAGCCGGCCTGACGCGCGGCAAAGGCAATCACGCCGGTCGCGCGACCGGCTTTGTCCTTTGCATTTGCGGGCAACGCCCCCCTGCGGCGTGGCCGCCACCCCGGCTGGCCACGCCAACAGGCTTACTCCTGTATGGACGAGATGAATTCGACCAGGGCAAGAATGCGGGACCGAATGAAGGCTTCCTCGTCCGTCGGGCCATAGTAGAAGCCCAGGTTCCGGGGCGCCGCGCGGGAATAGCGCAACCCCCAGGCCGGCATGTCGCTGCTGCCATGTGCGCCGCTTGCCCCTTGCCCGTCTATCGTTGCGTAGATCTGGGACACCGGGAACACACCGCCGTTGTTTTTCTGGACCTGGGTCAGATCGGGCAGCTTGGTGTTCAAAAAGCCCGAGATGACGCCATCCCCCTTGCCCGCAGGGCCATGGCACTGCGCGCAACTGTTCATATATTCGGCCTCGCCGATCGAAAGACCATCGGCCTGACCGGCCAAGGGCCATGCACCAAGAACCACCGAGAAAGCCACTGCACTGAAACGTCTCATGTCTGTTCTCCTCCTTGATGTGATCTCCCCGATCACATTCCGAATTATAGATGAATGACGGCAGGCCAGCCTTGTCGCAGATCAAGGCATGCGGAAAACAGGCATGAATGACAGGTTGCGGCAGGCCGGAACCCTAGCCCATCATGCGCGCGATCCAGTCGACGGCGCGGGCGGGTGTTGCGATTTCCGGATAGCTCTTCTCGGGGATGTCGATGCCGAGCCGCGCATGCAGGGCCGTCACAAGGTTGAGGATGTCCATGGAATCAAGCCCCAGATCATCCTGCAGATGCGCGTCGGGTTGCACCGTCTCGGGGTCGATATCGGGGGCCACCTTGACCAGTTCCTCAAGGAAACAGTCCCTTATGTCATCCTTTGTCATGGTTCCTCCGGGCTGTGCAGATGGGTTTCGAAGGCGGCGATGAAGCGCGACACAAGGCGTCCATCAAGGGCGCGATGATCGGCCGACACGGTCATGGTGATCAGAAGGCGCGGCGCGACCGCGCCCTGTGCAACCCAAGGCCGGACATGCGGCGCACCGATGCCGATCAAGGCCACTTGCGGTGGAAATATGACTCCGGTCATGGCCTCGGCCCCGGTCTCGCCAAGGCTGGAGAGGGTCAGCGTGCCCATCGTCATTTCCGAAGCGCGCAACCGCCCGGCACGGGCGCGGGTGACAAGATCGCGCATCCCCTCCATCACCTGCGGCAAAGTCAGGGTTTCGGCCGACATCAGGGCGGGCGCCACCAACCCGCCCCCCCGCAAGGCGATGGCGAGACCCAGATTGACGGCCCTGGCCGGGGCAAAGGCGTCCTCGATCCAATGGCCATTGATCTGCGGCACATCCACAGCGGCGCGCGCGGTCGCGCGCAGAAACACCGCACCCGGCAGGATACGTTCGGCGGGGGGGCGTTGCGCGTTCCACGCGGTCAGCCGGTCCATCACATCCTGGATATCGATCGTCTGGGACAGGTAGACATGCGGGATCGTCTGTTTCGACCGGGTCATCGCCGCCGCGATGGCGCGGCGCATCTCGGCGCCGGGGGCTGGCCGGAGTTGGGCGCGCGGTGCCTTGGCGGGCCTGGTCGCGGACAGGGCTGCCGCTTCGACATCGGCCAGCAGGATCGCCCCGCCCGGACCTTTCCCTGTGATCTGCGACAGATCGATGCCCAGCGCCTGCGCCCGCGCGCGCGCCGCGGGCGAGGCCGCTGCCCCATCGGTGCGTGCCGTGCGTGCGGGCAGATCGGCGGGTGGCGGCACTTGCACGGCCTCGGCGTGCACGGCCGCTTCCGGCAAGGTCGCTGCGGGCTGGTCCGGTGGTGCGGTCTCGCCTTCCGCCAGGATCAGGGCCATGGGCGCGCCGACGGGCAGATCCTGCCCTATCGTGGCGATCAGGCGGCGGACGGTTCCCGCCTCGAAGGTTTCCACCTCGATCGCGCCTTTCTGGGTCTCGACCACGGCCACGACATCACCGCGCCTGACCACATCGCCGGGGGCGACCAGCCATTCGACCAGTTGCCCCACCTCCATGTCGGCGCCCAGGGATGGCATGGTAAACAACCCCATGTCACCGCCCCATCTGCGCGCGCGCCGCTGCCACGATCCCGTCCACCTGCGGGATCGACGCCTGTTCCAGATGCGCGGGATAGGGGATCGGCACTTCGGCGGAACAGACCCGCCCCAAGGGGGCGTCCAGCGACCAGAAGGCCTGTTCCGTGATCCGGGCCATGATCTCGGCCGCCAGCGATCCGCTGCGCCAGCCCTCGTCCACGACCACCGCGCGCCGCGTCTTTGCAACCGAGGCCATGATCGCGGCGTCATCCAGCGGGCGCAGGCTGCGCAGGTCGATCACCTCGGCCGAGATCCCTTCGGCGGCAAGCGCCTCGGCGGCCTCAAGGGTTTTCCACAACGATCCACCATAGGTGATCAGGCTCAGATCGCTGCCCTCGCGCCGGACCACCGCCCGGCTGATATCCACCGGGCCCGCGGCCTCGTCGATCTGGCCCGTCATGTTGTAAAGCATCACGTTCTCGAAGATCAGAACCGGATCGGGATCTTGCAGCGCCGTCCAGAGCATGCCGCGCGCGTCTTCGACCGTGGCGGGCGCCAGCACCTTGAGGCCGGGGATATGCGCATACCACCCTTCCAGGCTGTGGGAATGCTGTGCGGCCAGCTGTTTGCCCGCGCCCGTCGCCATGCGGATCACCAGCGGCACGCCGAACTGCCCGCCCGACATGTGCCGGATCGTGGCGGCGGTATTCATGATCTGATCCAGCGCCAGCAGGCTGAAGTTCACCGTCATCACCTCGACGATGGGACGCATGCCGGCAGCCGCCGCACCGATGCCCGCACCGACGAAACCGGACTCGCTGAGCGGTGTGTCGCGGATGCGGTCCTGCCCGAAGGCGTCCATCAGCCCCTTGGACACGGCATAGCAGCCACCATAGGCACCCACATCCTCGCCCATCAGGAAAACCCGCTCGTCACGTATCATCGCATCGCGAATGGCCTCTTTCACGGCTTCGCGATACGTCACCTCGACCGTGCGCCCGGATGGCGCAGCCGGGATGGGCGCAGCGGGCTGCGGCCCGAGAACGTGCCGTGCAAGGTCTTCGACCGGCTCCCACGGTGCGGCCTCGGCAAAGGCCACCGCCGCGTCTATTTCGGCATCGACCTCGGCCTCGATCCGGTCGACATCGTCACGGTGGATCAGGCCGTTGTCCAGAAGCCAGGTCTGGAACCGCAGGATCGGCCCCTTCTTGCGCCAGGCCTCGACCTCGGCCTTGTCGCGGTAAAGCTGGGCATCGAACATCGAATGGGCGCGGAAACGGTAGGTGGCGCATTCCAGGAATACGGGCTGCCCGGTCTCGTGGATGCGGGCGATGGCGCGGCGGGCGGCCACCTCGACCGCGACCACATCCATGCCGTCCACGCGCTGCGCCTCGACCCCGTAGGCAGCAGCCTTGGCCCGGATATCGACCTCGGATTCGGTGCGCGCGAGGGCCGATCCCATCGCGTAGCCATTGTTTTCGCAGACGAACAGCACGGGCAATGACCAGAGCCGCGCCAGGTTCATCGTCTCGTGAAACTCGCCCTCGGCCACGGCACCTTCACCGAAGAAACAGGCGGTCACGCGATCATCGCCGCGCAACCGGTCCGCCAAGGCAAGACCAGCCGCCAGCGGCAGACCGCCGCCCACGATGGCGTTGCCGCCATAGAAATTGGTGGAGGCATCGAACAGGTGCATCGACCCGCCGCGCCCGCCGGAACAGCCCGTGGCCTTGCCGAACATCTCGGCCATGACCGTGTCCATCGACACGCCCCGCACCAGCGCGTGACCATGTTCACGGTAGGTGCCGACGATCCGGTCCTGATCGGTCAGCAGGGGAATGATGCCCGCCGCGATCGCCTCTTCCCCGTCATAGAGATGCAGGAAACCGCGGATCTTTTCCCGCGTGTAAAGTTCGGCGCAGCTTTGCTCGAAGCGGCGGATGCGGATCATGTGGCGCAGCAGCATCAGCACATGCGCCCGGTCCAGTTTCGGCTTGTCTGCGGCGCTCATGTCTCGTCGGTCTCCAGCGTGGAAATGTCACCCTCTGGCAGACCCAGTTCGCGCGCCTTCAGCAGGCGGCGCATGATCTTGCCGGACCGGGTCTTGGGCAGGGTCTTGCGGAACACGACCTCGCGCGGGGCCACGGCAGCCCCCAGCCGCTTGCGGGCGTGGCCGCGGATGTCACGCTCCAGCGTGTCAGAGGGGTCAAAGCCGGGGTTCAGCGTCACATAGGCCTTGACCACCTCGCCCGCGGTTTCATCCGGCAGGCCGATCACGGCGGCTTCGGCCACGGCGTCATGTTCGATCAGCGCGCTTTCCACCTCGAACGGACCGATCAGGTGCCCCGATGACTTGATCAGGTCGTCGGCACGCCCCACGAACCAGTAATACCCGTCCTCGTCCCGCATCGCGAGATCCCCGGACAGGTACCAGCCATCACGGAACGCCTTGGCGTATCGCGCCTCCTCGTGCAGGTAGGCGCGCATCATCGAGGGCCAGCCGGGCCGCAGCGCCAGTTCGCCGATCCGGCCCGCGCCCAGTTCGCGCACTCCCTTGTCCGTCACAGCGACGATCCCCGCCTTGATCCCCGGCAGCGGCTTGCCCATCGAACCGGGCTTTATATCCATCGCGGCGGTATTGGCGATCATGATGCCGCCGGTTTCGGTCTGCCACCAGTTGTCGTGGAAGGGCTTGCCAAAGACACGGTTGGACCAGATGACAGCCTCGGGGTTCAAGGGCTCGCCCACGCTGGCCAGAAAGCGCAGCGATGAAAAATCCTGCCCCCGCGCCGCATCCTCGCCCGCCCGCATCATCATGCGGATCGCCGTGGGCGCGGAATACCAGACCTCGACCTTTTCGCGCGCGAGGGTCGCATACCAGCGGTCCAGATCGAACTCGGCCTCGTCCACGATCATGGTGACGCGGTTCACGAGGGGGGCGATGATCCCGTAGGAGGTGCCGGTGACCCATCCCGGATCCGCCGTGCACCAGTAGATCGTGCCAGGTTCCAGGCCCAGGGCGTAACGGCCTGAAAAGGCGTGATACCGCACCGCGCCATGCACATGCACCGCCCCCTTGGGCCGTCCGGTCGTGCCGGATGTGAAATGGATCAAGGCGGGCGTTTCGGGGTCTGCCGCGAATGTGGTGAAGTCCGGCGATGCCGCGCGCAGGGCCGGGCCAAGGGCGACACATCCCTCGGGCGCGTCATCATCGGTAACAAGCACCAGTTTCAGCCCCGGCACCCGGTCGCGCAAAGGCGCGATCTTGCGGGTATAGATCGCAGCTGTGGTGACCAGTGCGGTGCAATCGGCAATCTGCATCCGGGTCAGGATCGGCTCTGGTCCGAAGGCGGAAAAGAGGGGCGTAAAGACCATGCCCGCCTTCAGCGTGCCAAGGGCGGCCGCATAGAGTTCCGGCTGACGCCCCAGCAGGCCGAACACCCTGTCACCGGGAACAAGCCCATGGGCGCAAAGCACATTCGCCAGACGCGAGGACATATCGGCCAGCGCGGCATAGCTGACATCGCGCGGGCCTGCATCCTTCGGCAACCACCGCAGGGCCGTCTGCGCACCGTGACCGGCCGCCAGATGGCGATCAAGCGCCTCATGGGCGATGTTGATCCTGCCCTGCGGCAAGCCGTCGATCAACGCGTCCCAATCGGGCACGACGCTGGCCTGCAGGCCCCCCGCGCCCGGGCCCGCCTTGCGGATGATGTCGAAAGTCATGGCCGTCCCCTCCTCCCCAGGATGGTGTGCCCGGGGTCAGGATCGCTGCAGGGGCGGCGGGGCGCCTTGATTCAGGTCAAGCGATGATCAACCTGTGGCAGAGTTCTGAATCAGAACCAGAGCGATGCCCCCGACGGCGGCCAGGATCACGACGGCCCAGGGCGGGGCCTTCCACATCACAAGCAGCAGGAAACAGGCCAGCGCCAAGGCAAAGTCACGGGCATCGCCGATGGCGCTGGTGAATACCGGGGAATAGAGCGCCGCCCCAAGGATACCGACAACGGCGGCGTTGGCGCCCCGCATCGCGGCTTGCGCCGGGGCGATGGCGCGAAACCTGTCCCAGAATGGCAGAACGCCGATCAGGATCAGGAAGCCCGGCAGGAACACCGCCGTCAGCGCCAGCGCCGCGCCCGCAATCCCGTGTGGTTCAGGCTCCACCGCCGCACCAAGATAGGCCGCGAAGGTGAACAGTGGCCCCGGCACCGCCTGCGCCGCGCCGTAGCCTGCCAGAAATTCATCCGCGCCGATCCAGCCGGGCTGGACGACTTCGGCTTGCAACAGCGGCAGAACAACGTGACCGCCGCCAAAGACGAGGGCCCCGGCGCGGTAGAAGCTGTCGATCAGGGCAAGGGCCTGCCCGTGCCCCGCCAATACTGGAAGCAGCAGCAAAAGTCCCATGAACAGCGACAGGGCTGAGAGGGCGACAGGGCGCGAAACGGGTGTTGCCATCGGGTGGCGTCGCTCTGCCCCGGCAGTGTCGGCCGGGTCTCCCCCCAGTGTCAGACCGGCCAGCGCACCCGCGAGAATTGCGCCCACCATGGCAAACGGGCCGGGCAAAAAGGCCAGCAGCGCCACCGCCCCCAACGCGATCGTGGCACGCGCCCGGTCCGGACATAGCGCGCGCGCCATGCCCCAGACGGCCTGCGCCACGATGGCGACGGCCACGATCTTCAACCCGTGCAGCGCGCCCGTTCCCACCGGACCTGTCATTGTGCCCGCCGTCATCGCGAAGGCCAGCAGCATCAGCGCCGAAGGCAGGGTAAAGGCGGCGAAAGCGGCCAGTGCGCCCAGCCAGCCCGCGCGCATCAGTCCCAGCGCGAAACCGACCTGGCTCGAGGCTGGTCCCGGCAGGAACTGGCACAGTGTCACCAGGTCGGCATAGGCCTGATCGGTCAGCCAGCGACGGCGGGTCACCAACTCTGCGCGGAAATAGCCAAGATGCGCGACCGGCCCCCCGAAAGAGGTCAGCCCCAGCTTGAGGAAAGTCACGAAAACCTCGGCCGGGGTGCCGGCAGGCTCTGGCGCAGGCGCGCCTTTGTCCCTGTCAGTCATGCATCCAACCACCCTGTCCCCATACCGGCCCCGATCCATCCAATGGCCAACACATATGTCAAGGTTGCGACAACGGTAAACCGGTGGCCTCCCGCGCCAGCCGTCCGGCCAGCCCCGCCAGAACGGAGGCAACTGCGAAATAAAGCGCGATCCCGATGCTTTGGGCCGGAAAGTCTATGCCAAGGTCGATCAGCGTGCCGGTCAGCGCGGGGCCCAGCGCAGTGCCAAGCACCATGATCGCGGCCATCATCGCACGGATCGCGCCCAGGTGGCGGGTGCCGTAAGCCTCGGCCCAGAAGGTCGCCATCAGGGTGACATGCATGCCCACACCGGCGCCCATCAACACGATGGACAGCGCGCCCGCGCCGACGCTGCCCGCCAGCCAGAACCCCAGATAGCCCAAGGCCAGCGGCATAAGGTACACCCCGGCCAGGCGCGTGCTGCCGAAGCGGTCGACCAGCCCGCCGGACAGCAGCATGAAGCCGACGCTTGTCGCCGTGAACAGCGGGAACAAGGCCACCAGCGTGACATGCCCCCAGCCCTTGGCCTCGGCCAGATGGACCTGCTGAAAGAAAAAGGCCGTATTCCAGGCAGCAGGCCCCATCAGCGCGGGCAGCATCAGCCAGAACACCGGATGGCGCAGCACATCGGCACGGGTCCACATCCGCCCGCCGATCCCCGTGGCCCCTGCGGCGGCGGCAAAGGATTGCGGGGTGCGTTCCTGCCGCAGCAGCGCCCAGAGCACGGGCACCAGCGCCAGCAAGGCACAGGCCGCCACAAGCCAGAGGTTGCGCCAGTCGCCAAGGGTCAGCGCTGCGGCAAAGAGGATCGGCAGCATCGCCTCGCCCAGCGCCACGCCCAGCCCCGCCACGGACACGGCGCGCCCGCGCGTCGCCACGAACCAGCGCGCCATGGCCACCATCGCGGTATGGCCCATCAGACCCTGACCGAAAAGCCGCAGCAGGAAGATCACGATGACCAGCATCCAGACTTCGGTGGCATGGGCCATGGCGACGGCGGCGCAGGCCAGCCCTACCAGAATACCCAGCCCGATATGTCGCACGCGGAAACGATCCGTCAGCCCGCCCGCCAGCAGCATGACCGCCGCCGATCCCATGGTCGCGGCCGCATAGACCGCGCCCCAGGCACCATGGCTCAGCCCGAAGGCGCCGCGGATCTCGCTGGCGAAAACCGAGATGAAGAAGGTCTGCCCGAAACTCGATGCGAATGTCAGCAGAAAGCCCGCAGCAAGCCAGCGGGCATTCTCGCGCAGAAAATCAAGGAAAGTCACAGGCCCGCCCTTTCAAAGCGCCCCGGAGCATGGGGGCGCTGCCGCACGGGACCACCGGCGCCCCGGCCGTGCCCGTCCTTTTGTCACCGCATCAGAATGATCGGCACCTTGCAAGAGCGGATCATCGCGGTGGTGGTCGAGCCGATGATCAGGCTGCGGATGCGGCTGTGCCCATAGGCCCCCATGACCAGCATGTCGAACTGTGCATCTTCGACCAGTTTGCCCAGCGCTGTTTCCGGCTGCCCCGGCAGGATCGACGTTTCCGCCGCAAGGCCTGCGGCCCGCAGCAGGGCCCTGGCATCCTCCAGCCCCTTTTTCACACCGGCCGTCGCGGCACCCACGGTCACCACGTGCAGATCCAGCCCCTGGAACAGGGGGCTGCGCGCGATGTGATCCACCGCCTTCATCGCCGAATTGCCGCCGTCATAGGCCACAAGCACCTTGCGGATCGGCCTGAAGGCGCGCGAGGCCACGAAAACCGGTTTGTGGCTGGCGCGCACGATGCGTTCAAGGTTCGAGCCCAGATGGCCTTGCGCGAAATCCGCGGCCTCGCCCCGCTTGCCGATCAGGATCACGCGGGCGTCGCCCTCGACCTCGGCCACTGCCTCGACGATGTCGCCGTGACGCAGGCGGGTGGACACATCACTCACCCCGTCCCTTTCCACGATGGCACGGGCATCATCCAGGATGGCACGGCCACGGTGGCTGATCAGTTTCGCACGCTGCGCGTCAAGTGCGGCCAGCTCCTCCAGCAGCGCGGTGCGCGCACCCAGCTTGATCGAACCGGACAGGTCATTCTGCGCGGGGGCCTCGCGCCGACCCAGCACATGGATCAATTCCACAGGCGCGGATGTCCGGCCCGCGATCCAGGCCGCATGGTCGCACACGCTTTCGGAATAGATCGAGCCGTCCACCAGCGCGATGATCTTGTCTGTCATGTTCGCCTCCCTCAATGCGCCATCAGCTTGTCCGTCGCACCGGGCTTGTCATGCAGGGCAAGCTTGTCGACGATGGTTTCAGAGGCTTCGTTCATGCCGACAATCTCGACCTCGGCCCCGTCGCGGCGGAACTTGAGCACGGCCATGTCCAGCGCCTGCACGCTGGAAATATCCCAGATATGCGCGCGGCTGACATCAATGACGACGCGCTCCAGCGCCTCGCGGAAGTCGAAGGCGTTCATGAAATCCTCGACCGATCCGTAGAACAGCTGCCCCTCGACCACGTAAGTGCGTTCGGTTCCATCGCGCGAAATGCGCGATGTCACCTTGAACAGCTGCGCGATCTTGCCGGCAAAGAAGATGCCCGACAACAGCACGCCCACCAGCACACCGATGGCCAGGTTATGCGTGTAGACCACCGTCACGACCGTCGCGACCATGACGATCGACGAGGATCGCGGATGCGTGCGCAGAGACGTGATCGATGACCATGAGAATGTCCCGACAGAGACCATGATCATGATTGCGACCAGTGCGGCCATCGGGATGATGCTGACCAGATCGCCAAGCCCAACCACGAGGATCAGCAGGAATACCCCGGCCACGAAGGACGACAGCCGCCCTCGGCCGCCTGATTTGACGTTGATGATCGACTGGCCGATCATGGCGCAGCCCGCCATCCCGCCGATGAAGCCGGTCGCGGTATTGGCCAGGCCCTGACCGATGCATTCCTGGGTACGGCTGGATTTCGTATCCGTCAGATCGTCCACGATGTTCTGGGTCATCAGGCTTTCCAGAAGCCCCACGACCGCAACCGCGATCGAATAGGGCAGGATGATCATCAGCGTCTCAAGCGTCAGCGGGATGTCCGGGATCAGGAAAACGGGCAGCGTGTCGGGCAATGCGCCCATGTCGCCCACGGTGCGCACATCCATGCCCAGCGCCCAGACCAGCGCGGTCAGCACCAGGATCGTCACCAGCGGCGAGGGGATCGCGCGGGTCAGCAGCGGGAACAGATAGATGATCGCAAGGCCAGCCGCGACAAGCGGATAGGTGATCCATGGCACCGCGCGCGGATCCAGCTCGGGCAGTTGCGCCATGAAGATCAGGATCGCCAGCGCATTGACGAAGCCCGTCATCACGGATTTCGACACGTAGCGCATCACGAAGCCAAGCCTCAGAATCCCCGCCCCGATCTGGATCAGGCCGGCCAGCACCGTCGCCGCCAGCAGGTATTCCAGCCCGTAATCGCGCACCAGCGTGACCATCAGAACGGCCGTCGCCGCCGTCGCGGCCGAGATCATGCCGGGCCGCCCGCCGGTGATCGCGGTGATCACGGCAATCGAAAAACTGGCATAGAGCCCGATCTTCGGGTCCACGCCCGCGATGATCGAAAAGGCGATGGCCTCGGGGATGAGGGCCAGTGCCACGACAAGCCCTGACAGAAGGTCAGCGCGGATATTGCCCGTCCACTGCCGGCGATAGGCATCCAATGATATCATTCAGCTTACATTCGCGCCCGGTCTGGCCCTTGTGCAAAGGCGTGGCGCGGTCCCTGTCTTGCGTTGTCCAGCGGATCGGCGGCTGGAAGAGCCACCCGGCGCCTGTGCTCCGGGTCCATGTTCGTGCCTGTCCCCGTAACCGCTGACGGCGGGAAAGCCAAGGCGCGCCCCTCGGAAAAAGCCATATCGGCGTCTGTTGCGCTGCTGAACGGTCTGCGCATATGCCCGGTGCAAAAAAGAAAGGCGCCGGCCATGACCCATCGGCCACGCCCGGCGCCCCAAGCCTTCAGCCGATTACCAGCTGTTGTAGCCCAGGAACTTGCCCGACATCTCGACCTTGACGCGGTCACCCTTGGGATTGGCGACGCGGGTGATCTTCATGTCGAAATCGATGGCGGACATGATGCCATCGCCGAATTCTTCCTGGATCAGCGCCTTCATCGTGGGGCCATAGACGCCCACGATTTCGTAAAGGCGGTAGATGCAGGGATCGGTCGGCACGGCCTGCTCCCAGATCTTGGTGGGATATTCCTCCAGCACGGATGCCGCCTCGGCGGGCAGGTCCAGCAGGGCGACCAGCGCCTCGGCCTTGGCCTTGGGCATGGCGTTCATGCCCATGCAGGCGGAATGGGTCCAGACCGGGGACATGCCGATGCCCGATGCGATCTCTTCCCACTTCATCCCGGATTTCTTCTTGGCGATCAGGATGAGCGTGGTCACGTCTTCCTTGGTCATCAGTGCGGGCATGTCCAGATTGTCCTTCATGTCGTCCTCCAGTTATTCAATGTGTCGCTATCAGGTGTTCACGGCCCGAAGCCGAGGCTCGGGGGTGGGTTCATCGGCGGCATCGGTCAGGTCGATGCGCACGGTTTCAGGGCTTTGCGTTGCGCCATCCGAGGCCTGTCCGGCCAGTTCCTTCGACCGCTTGCCCAGGAATTGCACCAGGTGGTTGCGGATCGCATAGTAGTTGGGATGCTCGACGATGGCGGTCCGGTTGCGCGGGCGCGGGATCGTGATCTCGACGGACTCCGCCACGCGGGCGAAGGGGCCGTTGGTCATCAGCAGGATACGGTCGGCCAGCAGGATCGCCTCGTCGATGTCATGGGTGATCATGAAGACGGTCTGGCCGGAATCGCCCCAGATCTTCAGCAGCTCGTCCTGGATCGTGCCCCGCGTCAGCGCATCCAGCGCACCGAAGGGTTCATCCAGCAGCAAAAGCTTGGGATGGTTGGCGAAGGCCCGCGCGATGGAGACACGCTGGCGCATCCCGCCCGACAGCTGGCTGGGCTTGCGATGGATCACATCGCCCTCAAGCCCGACCATGGCAAGATATTTGCGCGAATGCTCCAGCACCTCGGCCTTGGACCATTCGGGATGGCGCGCCGCCACCCCGAAGCTGACGTTCTTGAGCGTGCTCAACCACGGCAGAAGCGAGTAGTTCTGGAAGACCACGCCACGGTCCAGGCTGGGGCCGGATACTTCGCGCCCATCCATGACCACCACGCCGCTGGTCGGTTCGGCCAGACCGGCAAGGATGTTCATGATCGTGGACTTGCCACAGCCGGAATGGCCCAGGATGCAGACGAATTCGCCCTTTTCCACCCCGAAGGTCGCATTCTCGAAGACGGTCATGGTGCCGCCCTGCCCGTCCGGGTAGGTCTGGGTCAGGTTTTCGATCGACAGAAACGGTTTTGTCATCGGGAACTCTCCTTATTCCGCATAGGCCACGGCACGCTGAAGCGAGGCGAAAGCCGCATCCAGCATCATGCCGACGACACCGATCATCAGGATCGAGAAGATGACCGAGGTCAGGTCGAGGTTGTTCCACTCGTTCCAGACGTAGTAGCCGATGCCGGTGCCCCCCACGAGCATCTCGGCCGCGACGATCACCAGCCAGGCGATGCCGATCGAGATCCGCATCCCCGTGACGATGGTGGGGGCGGCAGCGGGCAGGATCACCGTGAAGGCCGTCTTGAGATGCCCCAACTCATGGGTGCGGGCGACATTGACCCAGTCCTGCCTGACACCGGCCACACCGAAGGCCGTGTTGATCAGCATGGGCCAGATCGAACAGATGAAGATCACGAAGATCGCGCTCGCTTCGCTGTCCTGGATGATGAAGAGGGCCAAAGGCATCCATGCCAGCGGCGAGATCGGCCGCAGCACCTGGATGAACGGGTTCAGCGCCTTGTAGGCCACGGGCGACATGCCGATCAGGAAGCCCAGCGGAATGGCGACCACGGCGGCCATCAGGTAGCCCGACAGCACACGGTAGATCGAATAACCGATCTGGATGCCGATGCCCTTGTCGTTGGGACCGGCGTCATAGAAGGGGTTCGACAGTTCTTGCCAGGCCTTGGCGATCACCTGGCTGGGGGGCGGCACGCCGGCCTTGGGCACACCGCCGCCGGTCAGACGCTCGTATTCGGTCAACTCGCCCACCGCTTTCTGGGCGGGAATGGCGGCCTCCCATGCAAGAAGGCCGACAACAAGCATGACCACCGATAGCAGCAAGGCACGCTGGTTCAGTGACAGGGATGGCATGGATCAGCCCCTCCCGATCGCGAAGCTTTTGACATAGGCTTCGGGCTGTGCGGGATCGAAGGTCTTGCCCATGATCACATGGGATTTGTAGGTCACATCCGGTGCGGCATAGCCCAGATCGTTCATCACCTTCTTGGCGTCGGCCGCCAGATAGACCTGTTCGGCCACCGCCTTGTAGTCGATGTCGTTCTCGATATAGCCCCAGCGCTTCATCTGCGTCAGGATCCAGACCCCCATCGAATGCCAGGGGAAGGGATCGAAATCGATCCGGTCGGGCACGTTCTTCACCTCGCCCAGGCCGTCGGCATAGATGCCTGTCAGCACCTGCTCGATCACCTCGACCGGCTGGTTGAGGTAGTTGGTGGGCGCGATCGCGGCCGAAATCTCTTTCCGGTTTTCCGGGTTCGAGGCGTATTGCGTGGCGTCGATGATCGACTTGAGCAGCGCGCCATAGGTGTTTGGCAGCTGTTCGGCAAAGGACAGGGGTGCGGCGAAGGCGCAGCAGGGATGCCCGTCCCAGATTTCCTTGGTCAGCATGTGGATGAAACCGATGCCTTCCCAGACCGCGCGCTGGTTGAACGGGTCGGGCGAGAGATAGCCGTCCAGGTTGCCTGCGCGCAGGTTGGCGACCATTTCCGGCGGCGGAACCACGCGGATCTGGATATCCTTGTCAGGGTCCAGGCCGAATTCGGCCACGTAGTAGCGCAGAAGGAAGTTGTGCATCGAATATTCGAAAGGCACACCGAAGGTCATGCCCTTCCACATCGTGGGATCGCGCTTGTCGAGGTGCTGGTTCGACAGAACGATGGCCTGACCGTTGATGTTCTCGACCGCGGGCATGATGTAGGGCTGTGCGACCGATCCGGCCCCCAGCGTCATGGCCAGCGGCATCGGGGTCAGCATGTGGC
The DNA here is from genome assembly GCA_030758115.1 of Paracoccaceae bacterium. Classification (GTDB taxonomy): domain Bacteria; phylum Pseudomonadota; class Alphaproteobacteria; order Rhodobacterales; family Rhodobacteraceae; genus Seohaeicola. Next base: position 18,123 of record JANREX010000039.1, read on the forward strand.
TGGCGTCATATTCGCCCGACAGCGACTTGTCGCGCGCAACGGCCCAACCGGCCGTCTTGATGACGCTCGCGTTCAGGCCGTAACGCTCGTAAAAGCCCAGCGGCTGCGCCATGATGATCGGCGTGGCGCAGGTGATCGGCACGAAGCCGATGTTCAGATCGGTCTTTTCGGGCGTGCCCAGGTTGTCCAGGATCGCGGCCTTGGCCTTGTCGATCGGAAAGACCGAGGCCAGCGCCGCCGCGACGGTGCCACCACCCAGCATGCCCATGAACGACCGGCGCCCGATATCGCTGTGACCGAAGACCGAGCGCACGATCGCGCTTTCCACTGCGCGCTCCATCATCGCCTCCGAGGACATCACCTCGGTTGCGCGCTGATGCTGTCCGGTCTTGCAGGTCTCGCACCCGCAGGCCGCGCCGTGACGCAGGTCGGAATTTTCGGAGAACGGGTTGCCCAGGCTTTTCATCGTCATGTCAGATCCTCTCGGTCAAGTGTCGTTGCCTTATCATCGGACGGCAGCGACCTGTTGCGAAAGGGGTGCGCCTAAAATTTAGGCATTGTTTTTTATTAAACAATAGCAATGCGTTAACTTCGTATCTGCCTTACCTTAAATTACCATTTTTCGTAATTTACGATATTTCGTATTGATCTGCCGCACTGCAGCGTGCCTGATCAATTCATGCCGGATCTGCACACCCCTCCTGATTCCCTGCTCAACGCCCTGTCCGAGGCTGCGTTGCTGATTGACCTGGCCGGGGACCGCACGGTCGCCGCCAACAGCCGCGCCCGCCACCTGCTGGACCTGCCGCAGGATCTGAGCACGAATTTTTCCCCGCTGGTCGGTGCGACGCTGCCGCAATTCATCGTCCTGGTGGACGAAATCGCACATCGCGGCGAAGCCTGGAGCCGCGATATCACCCTGGCCACGGCAGGCGGCACACCCCTGCGCTGCGAGATCCGGGGCCGCCTTCTGGAAGACAACCCCTCTCTGCTGCTGCTGACCGTTCTGGACCTGGACGAGATGGAGCGGCATGACCGCATCGCCGAAGCGGCCGAATTGCACCGTTCGGGCCTGCTGGAATGGCGGCGGGCGCAGGGTTTCTTTTCCGAACTGGAACGGCAGAACCAGTTGATCCTGAACGCTGCGGGCGAGGGCATCTACGGGGTCAATGCAGATGGCAAGACCACGTTCCTGAACCGGGCCGCGCAGGAAATGCTGGGCTGGACCGCAGAGGACCTGCTGGGTCAGGACATCCATTCGGTGATCCACCATCATCACCTGGATGGCGAGGTCTATCATTCCCATGACTGTCCGATCTACCAATCCTTCCGCTTTGAACAGGTCGCCCGGATCGAGGATGAGGTGTTCTGGCGCAAGGACGGCAAGCCGATCCGCGTCGAATATGTCTCGACCCCGATCTATGACCAGAAGGTGCTGGCAGGGGCCGTGGTGATCTTCCGCGACATCACCGAGCGCAAGGAGAACGAGCGCAAGCTGCGCGAGGCGATGGAAGAGGTCGCAGCCCTGCGCGACAGGCTGGAACAGGAAAACGCCTATCTGCAAGAGGCGATCACATCGGAGCGCGCGCATCACGACATCATCGGCCGCTCGCCCGCGATCCGCCAGCTTGTCACCAAGATCGGGCTGGTCGCGCAGACCGATGCCACCGTCCTGATCACCGGCGAGGCCGGGACCGGCAAGGCGCTGGTGGCCACGGCCATTCACAGCGACAGCCCGCGCCGTCGCCGCCCCTTGATCCATTTCAAATGCGGATCGGTGACCGCCGACGCGACCGAGGCCGAACTTTTCGGGCAGATGCGCGGAGCGTTTCCCGGCGCCTTGCGCGACAAGCCCGGCAAGCTGGAACTGGCCCATGGCGGCACATTGTTCCTTGATGATGTCTCTGAATTGCCGCTGGAACAGCAGGGTCGTTTGCTGCACGCGCTGCAGGCCGGCGAGGTGTCGCGCCTGGGCGATACGCGCGTGCGCCAGATCGACATCCGCGTGATCGCCGCCACCACCAAGAACCTGGAACATGAGGTCGCCGCCGGGCGCATGCGCGAGGATCTGTGGCTGTTCCTGAACGTCTTTCCGATCACCTGCACACCCTTGCGTGATCGCCCCGAAGACATCCCCGAACTGGCGGTGCATCTGCTGGACATCGCCTGCAAAAGGATGAACCGGCCCCGCACGGTGATCACCGAACGCACCATGGAACGGCTGTGCGCCTATCGCTGGCCCGGCAATGTGCGCGAATTGCGCAATGTCATCGAACGGGCGGCGATCCTGTCGACCGGCGGCAAGCTGATGGTCGAATTGGGCCATGAGGCCCCTGCCCGCACGCCCGCGCCGCAGGCCATCCGCACCGAGGCCGAGATTCAGCAGACGATCCGCGACAATCTGGTCGCCTGCCTGCGCGAGACGAAGGGCAAGGTCTCAGGCCCGGATGGCGCCGCGGCCCTTCTGGGCGTGCAACCCACGACGCTTTATTCCCGCATCCGGTCCATGAACATCACCGCGCAGGATTACGCCTGAGCCCGCGACACCAGACAGGCGGTCGCCACAGGCAGATCGCCCGCGATTCCCCTGATTGACCGTCATTGCTTCGCAGCTTTTCTAAAAATGACGAAGAACCTTTCTCAATCTGACTATATTTCCGCGCTTTCTTCGAAAAGAATGTGGTTTCGGCGTGACAATCGCCAGAACATTTCCAGCAGCCTGCCTATGATGCCGCGCAATCTGACATCTGCTCCACCGGAAGGGTTCTGGCATGAAAATCGTGGTTCTTGGCTCTGGCGTCATCGGGGTGACCTCTGCGTGGTATCTGGCCCAGGCCGGGCACGAGGTGACGGTGATCGACCGCCAGCCCGCCGCCGCGCTGGAAACCTCTTTCGCCAATGCAGGCGAAATCAGCCCCGGCTATTCCTCGCCCTGGGCGGCCCCCGGCATCCCGGTCAAGGCGCTGAAGTGGATGTTCATGGAACATGCCCCCCTGATCATCCAGCCCAAGATGGACCTGACCAAGCTGCGCTGGATGGCGCAGATGCTGGGCAATTGCACCAGTGCCGCCTATGCGGTGAACAAGGCGCGCATGGTGCGGCTGGCCGAATATTCGCGCGACTGCCTGACCGAGCTGCGCCACGAGACCGGCCTGCGTTTTGACGAACGCCAGCAAGGCACGCTGCAACTGTTCCGCACACAAAAGCAGATGGATGCCGCCGCCAAGGACATCGAGGTTCTGCGCCAGGGTGGCGTGGCCTTCGAAGTGCTGGACCGTGCCGGCTGCCTTGCCGCCGAACCGGGCCTGCGCGGATCGGCCGACCGGATCGTGGGCGGGCTGCGCCTGCCGGGTGACGAAACCGGCGATTGCTTCAAGTTCACCCAAGCTCTGGCCGCGAAAGCCGCGGCACTTGGCGTGACCTTCCGGCATGGCGTCTCGATTGATCGGCTGAACATGGAAGGCGGGCGCATCCTGTCCGTCAGCACCTCGCAAGGCGATGTGACGGCCGACAGCTTCGTTCTGGCACTTGGCAGCTATTCGCCCAAGCTGGTCGCACCGCTGGGCCTTCGCCTGCCGGTCTACCCGGTCAAAGGCTATTCGATCACGATGCCCATTGTCGACGAGGCCCGTGCGCCCGTATCGACCGTCATGGACGAAACCCACAAGATCGCGATCACCCGGCTGGGCGATCGCATCCGTGTGGGCGGCATGGCGGAACTGGCGGGCTTCGACCTGTCGCTGCATGACAAGCGCAAGCGCACGCTGCTGCATTCGGTCGAGGATCTGTTCGGCGGTGCCGGCGACACGCGCCAGACGCAGTTCTGGACCGGCCTGCGCCCGATGACGCCCGATGGAACGCCGGTCGTGGGCAAGACCTCGGTGGCGAACCTGTTCATGAACACCGGCCACGGCACGCTGGGATGGACGATGGCAGCCGGTTCGGGGCGGGTCCTGGCCGATATCGTGTCAGGCCGGGCCACGCAGATCGACAGCAGCGATCTGGGCTTTGACCGCTACACCCGCAAAGGGCTAGGCGGCGCCCTGTCGGGCAGCATGAGGCCCGCAACCGCCTGAAGACCATCAGGGGCAGCGCGCGGGCCTGACAGCGCGACCATCACCTTGGGCGATGGCGCAACGGTCTGCCAGAAGACTGGGCGCTATTCGGGATCAATTGCACGTTAAAGGTGTTATTGTTACTGAATTTGATCCGATGTGATCGCGCTTCCGTAATTGATTATCATCGTTTGAACACAACGGTGTTTAATCATCTGGGAGAAGACAATGAATTTTACAATGAAATCAGCCAATCGCCGTTCCATCCTCAAAGGCGGCGCTGCGCTGGCCTTTGCCGCAACACTTGCCGCCTGCGCCCCCATGGCGTCCGAGCCTGATGTCGTCGACATCCTGGCCAGCAACGACCAGTTCAGCACGCTTGTTGCGGCTGTCGGCGCGGCCGGCCTTGCCGAGACCCTGAAGGGCGATGGCCCCTTCACCGTGTTCGCCCCGACCAACGCTGCCTTTGCCGCCCTGCCAGCCGGCACCGTCGAAAGCCTGTTGCTGCCTGAAAACAAGGACAAACTGGTCTCGATCCTGACCTATCACGTGGTGCCCGGCGCCGTGACCTCGGATCAACTGGCCGGCCAGCGCCTGGACGTCGAGACCGTGCAGGGCCAGACCGTGCATATCAACGCCACCGATGGTGTGCGCGTGAACAAGGCCAATGTCACGCAGGCCGACATCATCGGCGCGAACGGCGTGATCCACCGCATCGACAGCGTGCTTCTGCCGAAATAAACCGTCTGGCACATGTTTCGCGAAACGCGGGGGGCAGGCAGGACCTGCCCCCCGTTTTTCCATCCATTCCGCTTCATTAGTAAACAATCTTTGCGTGTTTTTACGCCATATTCACGCTTCCAATGCCGTGTTTGATCGCGCCGGGGTTTTCAAGACAGTTCAATATGGGTAACCAAAACTCTGGGTCCGACCTGCCCGCGCCTGCCCAGCCAGGCCTGTAACCAATGCCCTCTGTGTAAAGCCGGGTCTGTCAAAGCGACAAACGGAGAGCGGATGTCAGAACGATCAAGACCGATGGCGGGCGTTTTCCAGAACCGCGGCGCGATCATCTGTGCCGTGATGATCCTCCAGTTGATCGCGCTTGTCGTGGTGCATCAGTTCTTCGTGACCTTCGACTGCGGCGAGACCGCGGATTTCCGGACATGCCAGTTCCTGCAAAGCCTGGTCGCCCGCTCGCTGGTGATGGTCGCGGCCTTCGGCGTGCTTGTCTGGGCGCGCCCCGCGATCTTTCGCGATTTCGTGCGGTCTGCCGCAACGGCATCAGGCGGGCCATGGATGTGGGTGCATCTGACAGGTGTGGCACTGCTGTGGCTTCCGCTGCTGCTGGCCGGGCCTGACGGGCTGGTGGCGTTCTTCCACAGGGCGTCATGGTTCTGGGGGGCCGGTGCGGTTCTGGCCTCGCTTGGCGGGGCCTTGTGGATCGCACCCGGTGCGGCATGGGCGAAGATGCTGCGCAACGAACGCTTCATGCCGTTGATCGTCCTGATACTGGCCGCACTGGTTCCGGACCTGGCGGACGAACTGCTGCCGCTGTGGGATTGGCAGGCCATCACGACGGCGACCTTCGCCGCCGTTTACTGGCTGCTGTCGGTTTTCAGCAATCAGACATTTGCCGATCCTGCGGCCTATATCATCGGTGTCGACAGTTTCGCCGTGCATATCGCGCGCCAGTGTTCCGGGATCGAGGGGGTCGCGCTGGTCACGGCCTTTGTCTGCCTCTATGCGCTCATGTTTCGCAAGGATATACGCTTTCCGCATTACTGGCTTGTGGTGCTGCCGGTGGCCATCCTGCTCAGTCTGCTGCTGAATATCGTGCGGATCGCCGTCCTTGTCCTGATCGGCGCGCGGATATCGCCCGAACTGGCCGTGAACGGGTTTCACAGCTACGCGGGCTGGTTGTTCTTCACCCTTCTGGCCCTTGGCATCGTCTACGGGCTGCAAAAGGTCCGCTGGCTGCATCGCGACCCCACGCTTCTGGACCGGGCCGCACCGCTACAGGGCGATCCGGTGGCCGCGCAGATCCTGCCATTCGTCGTATTCATGCTGTCCAGCGTGATTGCCCAGGCTCTGTTCCCGCATCCCGCACTGGGTTATCCACTGGTCGCCATCGCCCTGGCGGGGGCGGCCTGGTATTTCCGCGACCAGTTGCGCGCCATGAGCTGGCAGTTGGACCTGGTGGGCATCAGCGCCGGCGCGCTTGTGGGTCTGGCCTGGGTCTTGCTGGCCGACACATCGGGCGAAAGCGATGCGCTGACCGAAGCATTGGCCGGGCTGAGCCCGCTTGTGCTGACGATCTGGGTGATCGCGCGGCTGGCGGGCACGGTCCTTCTGGTCCCTTTGGTCGAAGAGATGTTCTTTCGCGGCTACGTGCTGCAGCGGATCGACCGGGGCGGCATGATGCTGCGCCTTGTGGCGATCCTGGTGTCGTCGGTGCTGTTTGCGGCGCTGCACGGGCGCTGGGTCGCGGCTGGCATGGCCGGACTGGTCTTTGCATTGGTCATGCTGCGGCGGGGCAAGGTCGGTGATGCGGTGCAATCGCATCTGGCCGCCAACCTGGTGGTCGCCCTCTGGGCGCTGGCGCAGTTCGATTTCGCACTGATCTGACCGCTGCAGGGAAACCGAGCCCGAAAAAGATCACGCCAAAAGGCGGCGCAAAAAAGGAAGGGCGCAGGGATGACATCCCCGCGCCCTTTCATTATCGCAAAGTCGCTCTGGCTCAGGCGCGCAGGCGACGGTTGCGTTCCCACACGAAAGCAACGACAGCCAGAACGGCTGCAAGAGCCAGCAGGCCGGTCGATGCGTCGATTTCCGGGACGCTGGTCACGGTGCCGCCACCGGGCACACCTTCGCCAACAGACAAGGGCGTGGTGCCGGACGTGGACAGCGAGCTGGACGACGACGAGCCGCCGAAGCCCGAAGACGACCCGCCATCGGGACGGCTGGAACGCCCCCCCATGGCCAGCGCCATCGACGCGGTCATTGCGAAGGTTGTAGCAGCAACCAGAGACGTGGAGATGATTTTTGATCCAATCACGTTATTCGTTCCTCAACTAAATTTTCCCCCAGGACGGCGCGTGCCGCCATGCTCGAAACATCGCACTCGGAACAAATACTATTCAAAGTTGACTATACATTCCAAAAGGCGATCAGGGCAATAAAAAACCTTCGTTTCGCCATAATTTTTGGAGCCAATTTCGAAACAGTATTGTCGGTTTTGCGTAAAATATTGTCAAATTGTGGAGGGTTCGGTGATTACTGACCACAACAGATAGTCCAGATGCGCAGGCCGCCCCCCTCCAACCGAATCTCCATATCATTAATTCGCCTTTGGATGGAGCACTGCAATCACCTCTTTCGGGGTCCGCCCGCAATGCGGCTGCGACATCGTCAACCGCGGGCATGGACCACCAGGAAACCACCCTGCCCTGTCCCTTGCGACGGAATCATTTTGACAAGCCCCCTCTAGACCTTGCAATCCGGCGGGGGCACTTGGACTATCATGCAGAGTGATTTGAGGCCCGTGCCTCGCGAGTGGAGTGATGAGATGACAAAACGTATCCTTTTGGCAGGCGGGGCGGGCTATATCGGGTCGCACACTTACGTGGCCTTGATCGAGGCCGGATACGATGTCGTCATTCTGGACAATTTCGCGAATGCGTCGCGCCGCGTGCCGGGGGCGCTTGAACAGGTCACCGGCTTGCCGGTCACGCTGGTCGAAGGCGATGTGCTGGACCGGAACATGCTCGATCGGCTGTTCGCCGAGCATGCCTTTGACGCCGTGATCCATTTTGCGGCACTCAAGGCCGTAGGCGAAAGCGTCGAGAAACCGCTGGACTATTTCCACTGCAATATCGGCGGGCTGGTCACCCTGATGCAGGCGATGGCCGCCGCCGGTGTCTTCACGCTGGTCTTTTCGTCCTCTGCCGCGGTCTATGGCGTGCCCGAGGTCCTGCCCATCCCTGAAACCGCGCCGCGCAGCCACGCGAACCCCTATGGCTACACCAAGCTTGTGGGCGAAGAGGTGATCGAGCAGGCGACAGCCTCGGACGCGCGCTGGTCGGTGGGGGTCTTGCGGTATTTCAACCCAGTGGGGGCACATCCTTCGGGCCTGATCGGCGAGGATCCGACCGACAGGCCCAACAACCTGATGCCCTATGTGGCAAAGGTCGCCGCAGGGGAATTGCCCGAGATCGCTGTTTTCGGCGACGACTACCCGACGCCCGATGGATCGGGCGTTCGCGATTTCATCCACGTCTGCGACCTGGCACAGGGTCATGTTCTGTCGCTTGAAGCGCTGTTCCGCGATGGGACGGGCCATGTGGTGAACCTTGGCACAGGGCGGGGCTATTCGGTGCTGGAACTGATCACGGCCTATTCCACGGTCTGCGGGCGCGCACTGCCCTTCCGCATCGCACCGCGCCGTCCGGGCGATCCTGCGGCCTCATACGCCGATCCGTCGAAGGCGCGCGCGCTCTTGGGCTTCGAGGCGACACGCGACCTTGAGGACATGTGCGCATCAAGCTGGAACTGGATCCGGAACGGGGCGCGCTGATCCGCCAGAGCGCTATCGGTTGCCGCACGTCTTTTCCTGAAGGTCCGTATACCGGGAGGTGAAATCCCTGAAGGGCCGGAAAAGAAAGACCGGGATCTGCACCACACCCAGAAGGTAGGCGCGCACTGGCGCGGGCGAACATGCCTTGTTGCAGGCCGTCCCGGCCAACTTGCAGGCACCAGGACCAAAGAGGTTGCAGGATGAGCAAGGAACGCTTTAGGTTTCAACCTGCCGAAAAATTTTAGCGATTACTTTGAACAGACACGATCAAGGTCAGGTGATAATGAACAATGCCTCACAGGATCCAGATAGGCGGGTTCAGCTGAAGATAGGATATCTGTGTGACTTCGATCCGCGCGATCCGGGCCCTTATTCGGGTGGCAATCAACGGATTTTCAACGCCCTTTCTGCCAACGTAGATCAGATCAGCATACTTGATACGTCCTGGGGTATCGCCGAGCCGGTCAGTCGGCGCATCGGGAAAATGTCCCATGACGTGCAGCTCAGGTTGCGGTGGCGCGCGCAACTGGCCCTTTCACCGGTCATCGCCAGACATATCGAACGGCAGATCGCGAAAAGTGACATCAATGTCCTGTTCTGCGCCTACAGCTTTCAGTCTTTGGCGGCGGTGCGACTGCCACAGGGTGTCATCTCGGCCTTTACTTGCGATGCGACCCCGACGATTTACAAGCAATCGCCGGTAGGCCAGTCGTTCAAGTCCTTTTTCAGCGCTTCACGGCTCATGGATCCGCTGATCACCGCAGCAGAAAGAGCGACGTTTCGCCGGACGGATTTGCTGCTTTGGGCCTCTGATTGGCTCAACGACGCGGCGATCTCGCTCTACGGGCTGACACCCGATCAGTCCAAGGTCCTGAACTGGGGTGCCAATATTCCGCCCCCCGAAGCAGAGAGGACCAGCCTGGCCATCGCGACGGGCCAACCGCTGCGCCTGCTGTTCGTGGGGCGTGACTGGGTGGCCAAGGGCGGCCCGACAACGGTCGCGCTTTTGCGGTGCCTGCGGCAAAGAGGTGTCGACGCCAGGCTGAGCGTCGTCGGGACAACTCCCCCGCCCGAAGACTTGGACCCAGCCATCGAGGTCTACCCATATCTCGACAAGTCAGACCCCGAGCAGCTTGCGATTTTCACGCATCTGTTCAGAACAGCGCATTTCATGGTGATGCTGTCTTTCGAATCCTACGGCTTCGCCTATTGCGAAGCCTCGGCCTACGGTGTGCCATCGCTTGCGTTGCGCGTGGCCGGTGTACCGGTCGAGGAAGGGGTCAACGGCCACAGGTTCGATACCGGAACGGATCCGGAAACCTTGGCCGACCGCATCATGCACTACCTGTCGGATCCCGCCGCTTATGCCGCGCTGCGGTCATCCAGCAGGGCTTTTTACGAGGATCGGCTGAATTGGGACGCATGGGGGCGCCACGCGGCGGACCTTTTGCGCGGCAAACTCCTTCAACACCAAACGGCCAATCCGACTGCAGGGTGACATTCCCGCCACCGCATACGTCACGGATGATACGGGCCATGCACCGATCTTGGTTGACCTGCCGCGCCTCAGCGTGTTTTTTCCCTGCACCAAAGTTCGCGACAAACGCGACAACATCACCGGGAGAGAGTAACCATGAAACATCTGCTTATTGCGGCAACCGCAGCCCTCGCGCTTGGTACCGCCGCCCAGGCCGAAGAGCTTTCGATTGCAACCGGCGGAACCGGCGGGGTCTACTACCCCTATGGCGGCGGCTTGGCCGAAGTGATCGGCAAGCATGTCGAAGGCTACACCGCCAGTGTCGAAGTGACCGGCGCATCGGTTGAAAACATGGCGCTGATCCAGCGTGGCGAAAGCGATCTGGCGCTGGCGCTGGCCGACGCGGTCTATCAGGCCTATACCGGCACCGGCAAATTCGAGGGCAAGGCGATCCCCGAAGCCCGCGCGCTGGCCTCGATCTATCCGAACGCCGTCCAGCTCGTGACCCTGGCCGACAGCGGCATCACCAGCATGGAAGACCTGCGCGGCAAGCGCGTGTCGGTCGGCGCGCCCGGTTCGGGCACCGAGCTGAGCGCACAGACGATCCTGTCCGCGAACGGCATCACCTACGAGGATTTCGATCCCCAGCGCCTGAACTTCAACGAAACCGCCGACGCGATCCGTGACGGCGACATCGTTGCCGGTTTCTGGAGCGTGGGCCCCCCCACCTCGTCGATCATGAACCTGGCCGCCACCCGCGAGATCAGCATCGTCGCGCTGACGGCGGACGAGATCGCCAAGGCCCGTGCGGCCGAGCCGACCTTCGCCCCCTACACGCTGCGCGCCAACCTGTATGACGGGGTGGCCACAGAGGTCACGACCATCTCGACCCCGAACGTTCTGGTCGTGCATGCGGACATGGACGAAGAGCTGGCCTACAACATCACCAAAGCCATGTATGAAAACGTGGCCGAGCTGATCGCGATCCACCCGGCGGCCAACGACACCACGATCGACTTCTCGATCGCGTCCACACCGATCCCCTTCCACCCCGGCGCACTCCGCTACCTGGAAGAAATCGGCGCCGCGGTTCAGGATCACCAGCGCAAGTGACGCGCATACTGGCAGGGCGGTTCTTCGGAGCCGCCCTTCTTGCGTTTTCCGCCTGCGCAAGCCTGGTCTGGTCGGCCCCGCTGGGGGCTGAACCGCATCTGGTGGTCGAAAGCCGCAATGGGCTTGTGATCGGGCAACTGCGCTTCGATGCGGGTCAGGAAATCTGCCTGTCCTGGTCCCATTCCGTGACGGGCGGGCCCGTATCCGACTGTTTCGAGAACAGGGATGGCATCTTGATGCTGACGCGGTCCTACCTGCATGATTTCGCCGCCGGGCTGGGCGAGATCGCCGGACGCGGCACCCTGCGATCCGCAGAGGGGGGCGGCTATTGGATCGAAGGCATAGATGAGGCGATCCCCGGCAACGCACTGCCGCTGCGCGTGGGCAGCCCGCGTGTCGCGCATGTGCTGACCGGATCGGGCCGCAGGCTGAACCTGAGCACAATGGCCGCTGGCGCACGTGTCAATCTGCGACTGATCCCCAAGCTGCGCTGACACGACAAACCCCGGGCTGATCCATTACCGCAGCCCCGTGTACCGACAGGACCACACCATGACCGACCCGAAAGCCGATCCAACCGCAGCGACATCGCCGCAGGCCGACGTGACGCCAACAGCGCAGTTGTCGGATCGCATCCAGCCGCGCCCGATCTTGTGGATCATCACGCTGGCCGCGATCGCCATGTCGCTGTTCCAGATGTACACGGCCGGGATCGAACCGCTTGGGCTGTTCTACCAGCGTTCGGCGCATCTGGGTTTCGTGCTGTTCCTGGCCTTTCTGATCTTTCCCGTCACGGGTCCGACCAAACCGCGCGGGACGATTGGCTGGATCATCGACGCGGCTTTCCTGACGGCCGCATTCCTCAGCGGCTTCTATATCTTCTATTTCCTCGATGAAATCATCGACCGCGCGGGGTGGTGGTCGCAGACCGACATCATCATGGGGATCATCGCCACCGTGGCCGTGCTTGAGGCAAGCCGCCGCGTGGTCGGCCTTGGCATGACCATCATCGGGCTGATCGCCATCGCCTATGCCCTGGCCGGTCCGCGCGGTGCCCTGCCGTGGCTGGGCGAATGGATGCCCGGCATCCTGTCGCATCGCGGCGCCAGCGTCGATCGTCTGGTGGGGCAGCTCTACCTCGGGCAGGAAGGCATCTTCGGCCTGCCGCTGGGCGTGGCGGCCACTTACGTCTTCATGTTCGTCCTGTTCGGCGCTTTCCTGGAAGTGACCGGCGCGGGCAAGTTCTTCATCGACCTGGCCTTTGCCGCAACGGGGCGCAAGCCGGGCGGGCCGGCCAAGGCGGCGGTCATCGCCTCGGCGGGCATGGGGTCGATCTCGGGCTCGGCCATCGCCAATGTGGTCACGACCGGGGCCTTCACCATCCCGCTGATGAAAAAGCTGGGCTACAAGCCGAAAGAGGCCGGCGGGATCGAGGCGGCCGCCTCGACCGGCGGGCAGATCACCCCGCCGCTGATGGGCGCGGGCGCCTTCCTGATCTCGGAATACACCAACGTGCCCTATATCGACATCGTGATGGTCTCGATCTTCCCGGCCATCCTTTACCTGGGCACGGTCTATCTGTTCGTGCATCTGGTGGCGATGAAGGCAGGCATGACCGGCATGTCGGCCGCGGAACTGCCGGTGGTGCGGCATGTGCTGGCTGCGGGCTGGCAGTTCATCGTGCCGCTCCTGGTGTTGATATGGCTTCTGGTCAACAACATCTCGCCCACGCGCGTGGGCTTCTGGGCGATCATCTCGGTCATCGCGGTCACGGCGCTGCGGGCGGGTTTCACGCTTGTGGTCCTTGACCCGAAAGCGGGCAAGCCCCTGACCGGAGAGCGGCTGCGCGCATCACTCTGGAGCGGGGTCCGCCTGATCGGACAGGCGCTGGAACTGGGCGCGCGCAACGCGGTGGCGGTCAGCGTGGCCTGTGCCGTGGCCGGCATCATCGTGGGTGTCGTGGGCCTGACCGGTCTGGGCCTCAAATTCTCGTCGATGATGATCTCGCTCTCGGGGGGGAACCTGGCACTGGCGCTGATCTTCGTGCTGATCGCGAGCCTCATCCTTGGCATGGGCCTGCCGGTGACGGCCGCCTATATCGTGCTGATCGTCCTGGTGGGCCCGGCGCTGAACCAGGAGTTCGGCGTGCCCCTGCTGATCGCGCATCTGGTGGTGTTCTGGTACAGTCAGGACAGCAACGTGACCCCGCCCATCGCCCTTGCCGGTTTCGCGGGGGCCGCGATTGCCGGATCGAAACCGATGGAAACCAGCATGCAGGCCTGGAAATACGCCAAGGGCCTCTATCTGATCCCGGCCTTCATGGTCTACAACCCCGAGATCATCATGGGCGGCGAAACCTGGTATGTCATCTGGACAGGCATCATCGTGGTCATCGGCCTTGTGGGTTTTGCAGCAGCGATCGAGGGATACCTCTTCACCTGGATGGACAAGCTTTCGCGGGTTCTGGTGGTTCCCGGCGTGATCGCCATCTTCAACCCCGACGAGATCATCGAGGCGGCGGGCGCGGCGGTCGTGCTGGGCATCATCGCCCTGAACTGGGTCAAGAGCAGGCGGAACAGACCACAGCAGGCCTGACGTTTCCTGCAAGAAACAGGCGCGTGCCGCACCTTCGCTGCGGCAAAACGGCTGTCCGGTCACGAAAGTGCGCCGACAGCAGAACGACCGGTTGCCCGAAGCGCTTGGCATGCGCTAGAATCACGCGACACCGTGCGTCTTTTGTGTGACTTCCCACTTTATCTGGTGCTTTTGCCGGTCCTTCAGCGTGAATCGAAAGGGGCTTGCTCGCGTGCGCCGATACCTGAAAAAGATGCACCTTGCCGCGGTATCCTGCCTTGTGCTGGCGGGCTGCGGGGGGGGCGGTGGCGGCGGAACATCCACGGCTGTCCTGAACCTGATGGTCGAGACGCTGACCGGCGGCACCTTCAGCGCCGACGCATTTTCGGTCAGCCGCTATCAAAGCATCACGCCGGATTGGCGCCAGGCGGCGCAAAACCTGCGCAACTCGGCGCTTTATCAGGCACAGCAGTTTTCCTGGTATGTCGACAGCAACAACAACACCACGCGCGACCCTGCGACCGAGCCGCTTTTCAACAGCTTCTCGATTGCCTCGTCGCGGGTGGATTACGCCCATGCGGCCGGTCTGAGCGGCGCAGGCCGGACCATCGCCGTCATGGATGACGGCTTTCTTGCCTCGCACGAGACCATCGCCGGGCGCGTCACGGGCAGCTATACCGGACCGGTCGCGTCACACGGCACTGCCGTCGCCTCGATCCTGGCGGGCTCTTCACCTATGATGATCGGCGTCGCACCGGGCGCAAACCTTGTGCTCGGGACATATGACTCCCCCGAGAACCGGGCCGCGGCGACCGACCTGGCCCGGCTGTCAGGTGCGATCGTCCAGAACAATTCATGGGGTTTCGTCGGTGAACCCGCCAATTCCGAGACCTTCAGCAGGCTTTTCGCAAACGGCAGCGAAGCGCCGTATCTTGAGGCCCTGCGGAGTTACACGCGCAACGGTGTCGTGGTCTTTGCCGCCGGCAACAACCCGTCCATGACCACCGCCAGCATCATGGAGGCCCTGCCCCTTTTCACGCCGGAACTGGAGCCCGGCTGGCTCACGGTCATCAGCGGCGTGCCCAGTTTCGACGACAACCGCATCCTGAGTGTCCAGAGGGTCTCGGCCCCCTGTCTGCAGGCGGCGCGCTGGTGCCTTGCCGCAGACGGATCATGGATGGCAGCCAATGCGGACAGCAACAGCAGTTACGGCACAAGCCCGGTGATCGGCACATCCTTTGCCGCGCCCGTGGTCTCTGGCGCGATCGCCCTGCTGGCCGAAGCCTTTCCGACGCTGACAGCCCATGACCTGCGCGCGCGGCTGATCGCGACGGCGGACAATGACTTCGCGGGTTTCATCGCCGCAGGCCGGCTGGAGGTGATCCCCGGTTCCGGCGTGTTCCACGATTACAGCACCGAATGGGGCCATGGCTTTCTGGATGTCCGTGCGGCGCTTCTGCCCATCGGCACCCCCGTGGCGCGCATGGCCGACGGCACGGCACAGGTGGCGGATCAGCCGATGATCGTGGGCGGCGGCGCGACGGGGGATGCCGTGGCGCGCAGCCTTGCGGCTGTTCCTGTCCTTGTCACCGACGCGCTTGGCGGGGATTTCACCATGCCCGGCTCTGCCCTGGCCACGGCGCCATCCACCCCACCGGTCAGCGAGCGTCTTTGGCAGAGCATGTTCAGCCGGGACCAACGCCCCGGTGTGATTCAGGCCTATGGCGGGGCCGACATGGCCTTTGGCGCAGGCAACTTCGAGATGGCGTTCATCGCCCCCGATACCAGCCGCGCACCGGGTGGCGATCCGGCAATGGCCGCCACCATCGGCCAGCGCATCGCCGCCGCCGGGGGCGAAGTCTTCATCGGCCTGAACGTGACGCGCGACGACGGGACCCTGCTGCCCGGAATCGGCGGTCAGGTGAACACCCTGGCCGCGCTGGAACTGGGCTTCACCCATCAGAACAGCAACGGCGCCTTCGTGGAAATGGGCGGCAGTTTCGGCTTGGCCCCCGGCGGAAGCGGTGCGGCGCTGTCACAACAGTCCGATGTGCGCTTCAATGCCTTCCGCCTGGAGGCGGGGCAAAGAGACGTCTTGCGGACCGGCGACCGGCTGCGCGTCGGTGTCTCGCTGCCCATAGCGGTGACATCGGGCAGAACCGAAATAGCCCTGCCAGTCGCGCGCAGCGCAACCGGGATCGACTACCGCCAGGTCGGCATCGACTATTCCCCCCGCGACCGCGAGATCAACCTTTCCCTGACCTATGACGCCCCGGTCGGGCGTGGCACGGACCTGTTCCTGGGCGCAATCCACGCGATCAATCACGGCCATGTCGCAGGGCAACGGGATACGGCCGCGATCCTGGGTTTTCGCAAGACATTCTGACCGGGAAAGCGGCGGCACGACACCTCTTTCGCCCCAGCCTGTCAGGGGCGATCAAGCCCACCTGATGGCTGCAGAAAATATTTCGCGGCTGAACTTGTATATCAGATAGACCATTCCCACCTCATTCGGGAATTACAAAATAGACCCGCCTTGCTGACAGGATGGACACCGTTCGCGGTGGGCCTTTGAATTGTAATAGTTTTTCAATGATGTGTGGTATGTGTTTACACCCTCCTGACAGTCGGAACGGGCACCTTGGGGAGGATGCCGACATGAGTGACCAGGGGGGCGCATTTCATCGCCGACCATCCGACAGCTTTTCCATCGCAGAGGACCAACGCTGGGATGGGGTTCTGACCTCGGACCAAGTGGCGCGGTTCCGTGAAAAGGGGCTGCCGCTTGCCTTTGACCCGGTGCAGATCGGCTGGGTGCCGCTTGAACATCTGTCGGAAGATGCTGCGCACCGGCCTGCGCCGCTATCCTGGAACGGCGGCCTGCCGTCCGGGGAATATGGCGACCCGCAGCGACCAGTGGATGCCGCGCTTTGCCTGAGGGCCTGGGATCTGTCGGATGCCGCCATCTACCGCGCCCTGCTCGACGATGCGCAGGTCTGGCGCTTCATGCATGAGGCCTGGCCCGGCGCGATCACCGAAGACCTTGCCCGCAGCCTGATCGAGATTTCGAATGCCGCGGATCATCACGAGGTCAGGGCCGTGCTGCACAGGGGCGAACCGGTGGGACAAGTGCGCCTTGCCTTTGCCGACCAGGGCCGCGACCGCACCGAGGCCGAGATCAGCTATTGGCTGGGCCGCGCCCATTGGGGCCAGGGTCTGGGATCCAGGATGGTGACGATGGCGACCCACGCAGCCTTTGCAGACCATGGCGGGTTGCGCCGCATTCTGGCGCTTGTGCATCCGGACAACGCCGCCTCGTCACGCCTGCTGCGCGGGGCAGGCTATGCCTTCAGCGGCTATCGCGGCGACGGCTGGCTGATCTACGACACCACAGGCTGAACAGGCGGCCAACGTCAGGTGTCATCGGTCATGTCGTACCGACCGCCGATGATCCTTGCGGGTACGCCGGCGACAGTCACGCCCGGGGGCACATCGGTCGTGACCACGGCATTCGCGCCGATGGTGACATGATCGCCAATCGTCACGCCGTTCAAGATCTTGGCGCCTGCCCCGATATCGACATGCCCACCCAGAACCACGGGGCCGGCCAGCGTGACCTGATGGAAGATCATGCAATTGGGGCCGATCCTTGATCCGGGATGGATGATGATCCCCGTGGGATGCGGCAGGCGCAGCCCGCCCGCGATCTGGCAATGCAGATGGATCTCGCTTTGCGTGATCGTGGACCAGAACAGATGGTTCAGCACCCAGTACCGCCGCTGGAGGGCGGCAAGGGGGCCCTTTCGCGCGCGCGCCGCCTGATAGCGCCTGATGGACCGCAACAGCTTGGATGCGGGATCCCAGAAACGGCGCACACGCTCGCGGCTCCAGTCCGGCACTTCGGCCGAGACGTTCATCTCCTTGACTGTCACGCTTCATGCCCGTTTCTGCTGATCGGGGCCGCGGCTCGCCGCAGCCCGTCTTGTCCAAGGCTCAATGTGCGCAGTCAGGCAAACCCCGTCAAGATCAGCTGCGCGGGATCGGCGAATGGGGTCACTCGGCCGCGTCCATCCTCGAGGCGTTGAGTTGCATGTATTTCTCGGCGCCCATCTTGTCGAACAGATCAAGCTGGGTTTCCAGAAAGTCGATGTGACCTTCCTCGTCGGCCAGAAGCTCTTCGAACAGCTTCATGGTCACGTAGTCACCCGCCTGCGCGCAATATTCGCGGGCCTCACGGTACAGGGCGCGCGCCTCCTGCTCGGCGGCCATGTCGCACTCCAGTGTCTCGCGCGGGGTCTGGCCGATCCGCAGCGGATCCAGCTTCTGCAGGTTCGGATGCCCCTCAAGAAAGATGACGCGCGCGATCAGCTTGTCGGCGTGATGCATCTCTTCGATGCTTTCCTCGCGGCTTTTCTTCGCCATATGCCCAAGGCCCCAGTCTTCCTGCAGGCGGTAATGCAGCCAGTACTGGCTGACCGCCGTCAGTTCGGATCGGATCGCCCTGTTCAGATAGTCGATGACTTTCGCGTCGCCTTTCATACGTCTTATCCTGTGTTGGTCCGTCGCTGCGCGCCTTTGCGCAGGGAACGGAGGTGCATGGGAACTTCAAGTTTCTCATTGCGGCGCATCGTCGACAGAAAAAGCGGCATGCATCCGCCGCACTCGGGCGATTTGCCAAGGGCGTGATAGATCTTGCCCGGGGTAATCAGCGTTTCGCGGTCAGCCGCGCGCATCCAGTCGATGGCCGCATGGATGTCGTGATCGGTGATGGACTGGCAATGGCAGACGATCATCGCTGTGCCTTCAATGCAATCTATGACCAGGGGAAGGGGCGGATGGGGTGGCGGCGTCCCGGATGCCGCGCAGGGTCATGCGCCGCAGGGAAAGCCCGGCATCCTGCGCCAGGCCCAAGACGATGGGGGCGATGTCCGCGCGCACCAGAAGCAGCGCCATCATCAAGGCATCCTCGCGCGCGCCTTCGGCGGCACTTGCGACCATCCGGGCAAAGCAAGCCTCGTCACCGCCAAGGCAGCTACAACTCAGGGCATGGGGACACAGCGGGCGGCGGGCATGGCCGTTGCACAGGTCGATCAGGCGATGAAATGCGCGTGCGGCCTGTTGGCCAGCATCCATGCCCAGCAGCGCGGCGAAATCATCCGTCATCCGGTCCAGCGCATCGGGCGCAGAGGCGCAAAGCCGCAGATAGAGCACCGCCCCCGCCTCCACGGGATCGAGCTCCGTGATCCGGCCAACGGCCGCAGCCCCGCGCGGAGGCCTGATGGGGGACATGTCGCTCATTTCGTGAGGATCAGCTTGCCCGCACGGGTGATCCGCAGGGTATAGACCTGACCGTCCAGTTCGATCCGGGCCTGGGTGCCGCCTTGTGTCAGGTCGCGGGCGGCATGGCGTGGCAGGCTGTCCTGCTGCTGGACGACAGCCCCTTCATATTGACGCAACACGATCATGGCCGCGCCTCCCGGCCGTTGCTTGTCTCGATCCGGTCAAGCCAGGCTTCAACGTTGCAGGCCTCAGGCAGGGAAAAGCCTTGCAGCAGATCAAGCGCGACGGCGCGGTCCTGACAGGGTGTGACCATCCTGACAGGACGTTCGGCAAAAAGATGGGGTCTGGTCTGGGTCGACATGGCGGAAGTCCTTTCATCTTTCGATTCGGGCTTCCCCTCAATAAGCGCGGGGGTGGCTGGAACACCCCTAATAACTGACAAAAAAACTTGGGTACGTCAATCCGAGTTTTTCTGTCAGGTATAAGATTTTCCGATCCGCCCTCTCAGGCAGCGGCACCGATGGTCAGGCTGATCGGGTCCAGCCCGTCGATCCCGCCGGCGATCGCGTCACCCGGCACAACCGCCCCCACACCGGCAGGCGTGCCGGTCATGATCAGGTCACCGGGTTGCAGGTGATAGAAGCCGGACAGATGGCTGATGATCTCGGGGATGGACCAGACAAGTTCGGTCAGGGTCGCGTCCTGACGGACTTCTCCGTTCAGGGACAGGTGAATGCGCTGGCCCGCGATGGCGCCAAAATCGGCGGCCTTGGTCATCGGGGCGAAGACGGCCGAGTTTTCGACATCCTTGCCAAGGTCCCAGGGCCGCTGATGCGCGCGCTCGGACAGCTGCAGGTCGCGGCGCGTCATGTCCAGCGCGCAGCAATAGCCATAGACGCAATCCATCGCCTGATCGACTGCCACCTTGAAGGCCGGTGCGCCGATCGCCACGGCCAGCTCCATTTCGTAATGATAATTGTCGGTGCCCGGCGGATAGGGCGCGGTCGCCCCGCTGAGGATGGCCGATGCGGGTGACTTGGTGAAATAGAACGGCTTTTCGCGATCAACCGCGATCCCCATTTCGGCCGCATGCGCCGCGTAGTTGCGCCCCACGCAGAAGATGCGGCGGATCGGATAGGTCGCGGTCTCGCCCTTCACGGGTATGGCGGGAATGGCAGGCAGATCGAACAGATGGCTCATCGGCGGGGCTCCTATTGCTGGCCCATTGCCTCCGGCAATGGGGCGTCGTGATGCGGACCAGGGTGCGGCCCTGACCCGCATCGTGATCTATAGGTCCAAAAACCGGCAGGAAAAACCTCTCTTTTCCGGGGCGACCGCAGGTCTTGGCGATGGGCCGACAGTCACGTCGCATGCTAACCATCCGCATACTTGTCAAATTCCATCCAGCAGCGGTAATCTGGCCGGGAACAGCGCGACGATGGGAATGGAATGCTGGAACTACATGACATGGCGGGGCACCTGGTCAGGCGGCTGCACCAGATTTCCGTTTCGCTCTTTGCGGATCGGATGAAATCGTCCGGCATCGACCTCACACCGGTGCAATTCGCCGCCCTCTGCGCGCTTGATGCCAACCCCGAGATTGACCAGGCCACGCTGGCCGGGCTGATCGCCTATGACAGGGTCACCATCGGCGGGGTCGTGGATCGGCTGGAAGGCAAGGGCTTGATCAGTCGCACCGTCAGCCGGCAAGACCGCCGCGCCCGCTCCCTGCGCCTGACCGAGGCGGGCAACGCCCTGCTGGACAGGACGCGCCCGATCGTGCGCGGCTTTCAGGATGACATCATGACCGGCCTGTCGGCGGATGAACGCACGCAGTTCATGACCCTGATGCGCAAGACAACGCAGGCCGGCAACGAGCAGAGCCGCGCGCCGATGCAACCGACCGGCAAGTCAGGCTAGCCTGCGCCGCCTCAGCCCGGCAGCCAGAGGGCCAGCGGCGGGAACATGATCAGCAGCGCGACCAGGCACAGGGAACACAGGATGAAAGGGATCGCGGACATGTAGATGTCGCGCATCGTGGTATCCGGCGGGGCCACGCCTTTCATCACGAACAAAAGCAACCCGAAGGGCGGCGTGGTAAAGCTGATCTCCAGCGCCAGCAGCATGATCAGGCCGAACCAGATCGGATCGAAACCAAGGCTGAGCGCCAGCGGGAAAAAGATCGGCACGGTGAGCAGCATCATGCTGATCTGTTCCATGAACATGCCCAGCAGAAGCAGAACACCGAACATCACCAGCAGCATGGCGATGGGTTCCAGATCGAAGCCGGTGGCCCATTTGATCAGCCCGCTGGATGCCCCCGAAAAGGCCAGAAGCTGGCTGAAGGTGGCAGAGCCGAAGACGATCAGATAGGCCATCAGGGTCACGCGCAATGCGCCGACGATGGATTTCTTGACGGCCTCCCATGTCAGGCAGCGGAAGATCACGGCCAGGACCAGAACGCCCAGCGCGCCGAAGGCCGCCGCCTCGGACGGGGTGACGATCCCGCCGACCATCATCGCCACGATCACCACCATGACGCCGACCATGGGCACCACATCGCGGATGAAAAGGGTCAGCTTCTCGCCCAGGGTCATCGGCTCCACCTCATAGGCGGGGGCGGCGTCGGGGTCGATTTTCGTCTGGATGAAGATCGTCGCCAGATAGAAGGCGGCCAGGATCAGGCCGGGAATGATCCCCGCGATCAGCAACTTGCCCACGTCGATGCGCGCCAGTGTCGCCAGCAGCACCGCCAGCGCCGAAGGCGGGATGATGATGGCCAGGCCGCCCGTGCCCAGGATCGGACCGATGGACATGTGTTTCTTGTAACCGCGCCGGTTCATTTCCGGCACCATCAGCGAGCCGAGCAGCGCGGTCGATCCCATGGACGAGCCCGACAGGGTGGAAAAGCCGGTGCCGCCCAGAACCGTCACATAGGACAAGCGCCCCGGCAGTTTGCCCAGCAGCTTGTCGATGGCGTTGAACATCCGCCCGCCAAGGCCGGTGTGAAAGAAGATCTCGCCCATCAGCAGGAACAGCGGGATCGGCACCAGCGCGAAACTGGTCAGCGACCCAAGCCCGTTGTTGAGCAGTGCGCCGATGCCGCGCTCGCCCCCCATGAAGACCCAGGCCCCCACGATATTCGCGGCCAGAAAGGCCAGCGCCACGGGCATGCCGATTGCCATCAGTGCAAGGATAGACCCCAGCAGCAGGCCAAGTGCCTCATACCATTCCATTATTCGTGTATCCCTGCTTCACCGGAATGCATCAGCTCGGTCCCGAAGACAAAGCGCGAGAATTCGATCGCCATCAGACCGAAACAGATCGGGAATGACACGGTCAGGATCCAGCGCGGAAAGTAATAGGCGCGCACGTCATAGTCGTTGCGCGCGATGTTGGTCTGGAACAGCTCGAACCCCTTCCAGGCCAGGATCAGGCTGACCAGCACGCAGGCCAGGGCCACGCCCCGGCTGACCACGCGCCGCAGCGCGGGCGGCAGGGCTGCGGTGACCAGTTCGATATGCACATGGCCTTTTTCCCGCACCAGCCAGGGCGCGCCCAGCATCGTGATGTAAAGCATCGCATATTCGGTCGAAGTGAAAAGCCACGCCCAGGGCTGCATGCCAAGGTTGCGCATGCCGACCGACATGATGACCGCGATCATCACCCAGACCAGCATGGCCCCGGCAAGAATGGCCATGCCGTAAAGAACCAGCGTGTAGAGACGGGTCAACTGCTGCATGTCTGCCTCTGGCAATTGGATGCAGGCGCTTGTCGCGCCCGCACCGTGAATGTGGATGGCGCGACCCCGGTCGGGGGCCGCGCCACAAGGACTTACTTGTCCAGTTCGGCGTTGTAGAACAGGCCGATCAGCGTGTCATAGTTGCCATCACCCATCGGGCTTTCGGCCATCAGGCCCTTCATGCGGCCCCAGGTCTTTTCGCGGGCGGCGGCCAGGTAGTTGGCGCGCGCTTCGCCCTGAAGCTCGACCACCTTCATGCCACCGGCCTCAAGTGCGGCGAAATCATCGTCCCGCTTGACGCGCAGCGCCTCGACCGAGGCCTTTTCATGCTCGATTGCCGTATCCTGCAGGATCTTCTTGGCCTCGTCCGACAGGCTGTTCCACTTTTCCAGGTTCACGATCACGCCCAGGTCGGTCGAGAAGAAGTTGGGTTCGACCCGGTAGTTCAGGAACTCGTTCCACTTGAGGTCGATCAGGCCGATCTGGGTCCAGCCGGTCGCATCCACCACACCGCGCTCAAGCCCGGCATAGACCTCGGTCGTGGGCAGGTCGATCACCTGCGCGCCCAGGTATTCGGTGAAGAAGGCGTTGTAGACCGCGTTGCCGCGCAGCTTGATGCCCGAGACGTCAAGATTGCCGTTCGCGTCCAGCTTGGGCTCGTTCTTCATCCACAGGTTATAGCTGACGCCGCTGTCGAACCAGCCCAGGTATTTGACACCCATCTTGGCCTGATGGATCTCGTCGATGAGGGCGATGCCGCCGTTTTCACGCGCCTCGATCGCGGTCAGGTTGGATGCGACCAGCGCATCCTTTTCGGGCAGCGCGCCGCCGTAGAAGCTGCCGGGGGTATAGACCATGTCCACGATCCCGTCGCGCACGGCATCGGGCTGCTGGAACATGCCGATCGCCTCGGGGCCGCCGCGCACTTCGATCTGCACGACACCTTCGCCGGCCTTGTTCACCTTGTCCACGAACTGCAGGAAGGACTGGGTATAGATCAGCGTGCCGGGGAAGGCATGGACGGCGGTCAGGGTTTCCTGTGCCGTGGCGACCGCGCCGAACATGGTGGAACCGGCGACAATTCCGCCGATAAGGGTCATTTTCATCGTTCTCTCTCCTTTTTCGGGGGCTGCCCCCCGCCCTGTTGAAGGTGCCCTTTCAGGGTCACCCGATTGGTGCCGCGCGCCGCATCAGGCGCGCGGGTCTTTCAATTCTCCCGCGGCAGCATCGCATAGGGGGCCTGTTGCGCCCTTTGCGCCCTGAAGGCTGCAATCGCCGCGCCATGGCTGGCGGTCATGTCGATATCGTCCCAGCCATTCAGCAGTTTCAGCCGCCAGACCGGGTCCAGATCGAAGGGGATCACCTCATTCCCGACGCGGATCACGCCATCGGACAGATCCACGGTCATCACGGCGGCATCATCCCCCAACCGCGCGATCAGTGCCTCGATCCTCTCTTCCGGAAGACGGGCGGGCAAAAGGCCGTTGTTGACGGCGTTCGAGGCGAAGATATCACCGAAACTGGGGGCAATCACGGCCTTGATGCCGAAATCGACCAGCGCATAGACCGCCGCCTCGCGCGAGGAGCCGGACCCGAAGTTGCGGCGCGTCACGAGGATGCTGACCTCCGGGTGACGGTTCAGGGCCATGTCCGGGCGCGGCGCACCCTCGGCGTCAAAGCGCAGATCGTGCAGAAGATAGGGGCCATAGCCATCCTTGCGCGGCACCGACATGAAGCGCGCCGGGATCAGCTGATCGGTGTCGATATTGTCCTGCGGCAGGGCCACGGCGAGACCGTCGATGATGCTGAAACCCGCCATGTCAGACCCGCCCGTCCAGCAGGGGGCGCACATCGGTCAGCGTGCCCGTCACGGCGGCGGCGGCCACCATCGCGGGGCTCATCAGGTGGGTGCGCGCGCCGCGCCCCTGACGACCCTTGAAATTGCGGTTGGTGGACGAGGCGCAGCGCTTGCCAGGCGCCACAAGATCGCCATTCATGCCCACGCACATGGAACAGCCCGCCTCGACCCAGTCGAGACCGGCCTGCGTGAATATCCGGTCCAGCCCTTCCTGTTCCGCCTGTTTCTTGACAATGGCGGAACCCGGCGAGACGAGCCCCGGCACCTTTGCCTTGCGGCCCGCCAGAACTGCGGCGGCCAGGCGCAGATCCTCGATCCGGCCATTGGTGCATGACCCGATGAAGACCTGATCGACGGGCGTGCCCTCGATCCGCTGGCCGGGGGTCAGCCCCATGTAATCCATCGCGGCACGGGCCTGATCGGCGCGCGCGCCTTCAAGCTTGTCGGGATCAGGCAGGCTTGCCGTGATCGGCAAGGCCTCTTCCGGGCTGGTGCCCCAGGTGACGGTGGGGGCAATCGCCGCGCCATCGATGGTGACCTCGCGGTCGAATACAGCACCCTCATCCGAAACCAGCGCCCGCCAGTCCGCCACGGCCCTGTCCCAATCCGCCCCCGCAGGCGCGAAAGGGCGGCCCTTGATATAGGCGAAGGTCACATCGTCCGGGGCGACCATGCCGCAGCGCGCACCGCCTTCGATGGACAGGTTGCACAGCGTCATGCGCCCCTCCATCGACAGCGCCCTGACCACTGGCCCCGCATATTCGATGGCATGGCCGCGCGCACCATCCGCGCCCAGTTCGGCGATCCAGAACAATGCCAGATCCTTGGCGGTCACCGACGGGCCAAGCTGGCCCGTCACCGTGATGCGCATCGTCTTGGGACGCTTCTGCCAGATCGTCTGGGTGGCCAGCACATGCGCGACCTCCGTAGCACCGATCCCGAAGGCCAGCGCGCCAAAAGCCCCGTGCGTGGAGGTATGGCTGTCGCCGCAATTGATCAGCAGCCCCGGCAGGGTCAGCCCCTGCTCGGGCCCCATGACATGCACGATACCCTGGCGTGGGTCGCGCATCCCGAAACAGCGGATGCCGTGGCGGGCAGTATTCTCTTCCAGCGTGCGGATCATCCGGGCGATATCCGGGGCCGCGATCCGGTCGCGGTTGCGCGTGGGCGCATAGTGATCGACCACGCCGATGGTCAGCGCAGGCTCGGCCACGGGCAGGCCGCGCTCGGCCAGCTTGGCGAAAGCGTGATGCGAGCCCTCGTGCACCAGGTGCCGATCCACCCACAGCAGGCATGCGCCATCCTCGCGCCGCAGCACCTGATGGGCCTCCCAGACCTTGTCGAACAATGTGCGCAGGGGCGCGTTCATTCCGCAGCCTCCCGCGCTGCGGGATCACCG
Source organism: Paracoccaceae bacterium (assembly GCA_030758115.1). Lineage (GTDB taxonomy): Bacteria > Pseudomonadota > Alphaproteobacteria > Rhodobacterales > Rhodobacteraceae > Seohaeicola. Next base: position 44,194 of record JANREX010000039.1, read on the forward strand.
ATCACAGGCTCCCAGTGCCGCGCCGCCCCTTGGCCTACCCGGTTCAGGGTCATTTCCAGGCGGAAGGCATCCGCGCGGTAAAGGGCCGACAGGTATTCGACGCCCTGCCCGTTCACATCGCGCACCACGCGGCGCAGCGACAGCAGGGCAGACCCCACCGACACACCCAGTGCATCGGCCACGTCGGGCGAGGCGAGGGTTGCCGTGACCGACTGATGCGCGGCATCGACCTGCACGCCCGAGCGTTCAAGCAGGCGGAAGAGCGGCGTCGTGGCCAGATCGGCCTCGGTGTAATTGGCGGCAATCGCTTCCGGCACATAGGTGGTCAGATGCGAGAACGGCCGCCCGTCGACCAGACGCACCCGTACGGCGGTTTGCACCCGCGCGCCATCCGGCAGGGCCATCGCCGCGGCAACCACTTCGGGCGCCGGACCATAGGAAAAGGACAAAAGCCGCGCAGTCGTCGCCTGACCCATCGCGACCAGTTGCGGAATCAGCGTGGTAAAGTCAGCCGCCAACGGGGCCGCCGCCCCATCGGGGGCGCGCACGACACTGCCACTGCCCACGCGCTTTTCGATCAGCCCATCGGCCGACAAAGCCTCAAGCGCGCGGCGGATCGTGACGCGCGAAACGGCATGGACTTCGGCCAGTCGCTGCTCGCCCGGAAGGCTGGCGCCGGGGGCATAGGTTCCGTTCGAAATGTCGTCGCGCAGCAGCAGATAGACCCTGCGCGCCTTGCCACCTTCCGGAAGACCTGCTCTGCCCTGCGTGTCCAAACCAATCCCCCAAATACCGGCCAAACCGGCCAGATTCTCGTTCAAACGTATCAACGGTTTTTTGAAAAGCAAGCAATCCGTCACTTTGCGTCGCAAATATTTGCGCTTTCCAGATACCACTATCTGTATTACCAAAGATACAGATTTCAGAAGGAGGGACGCCATGCCGATCATCGAAGCGCATGTTCTGGAAGGCTATGACAATGATGCGAAAACGCGTCTTGGCAAGGCTTTGACCGATGCGGTGCAGCTTGTCGTTCCAGCCGCCCCCGATGCCATCACCGTGATTCTGCACGAGATGCCACGCGCGCACTACATGCGCGGCGGCACCCATCGCAGCGGTGCAGCGGCGCTGCCCGATCCTTGTGCACTGGTGCGCGATTACCTGGCCGCGATGGAGGCGCGCGACCTGGAGCGGGCGCGGGCAATGCTGGGTGCGGGGTTCGTGATGAACTTTCCCGGCGCCCAGGGCCTGACCACGCTGGAGGAACTGATCGCCTGGTCGAAACCGCGCTACCGTTTCGTCAAGAAAACCTATGACGGGTTCGAGGCCCTGCAGGGCGAGGGCTGCGCCGTCGTCTATTCGCGCGGCACGCTTTACGGCGAATGGCCCGATGGCACGGCGTTTGAGGGCATCCGCTTCATCGACCGGTTCGAGGTGACGGCGGGCAAGATCACCCGGCAGGATGTCTGGAACGACATCGCCGAAGTCAAAGCAGCAGGACACCCCAACGCATGACCCAGACCGCCGATATCGACCCGATCACCCTGGCTGTTCTGGCGGGTCGGATGGAGCAGATCGCCGACGAGATGGACGCGACCCTGTTCCGCGCGGCCTTCAACCCGATCATCGCCGAGGCGCATGACGCCAGCCACGGGCTGTATCATGCGGTCAGCGGCGACACGCTGGTGCAGGGCAAGTCGGGCCTGCCGATCTTCGTGGGTGTGATGTCCTTTGCCGTGAAGGCCGTGATCGACAAGGCGGCCGAGCATGGCGAGATCCGGGACGGCGATATCTACATCTTCAACGATGCGCATCTGGGCGGCACGCACCTGTCGGACATGCGGCTGGTGCGGCCCTATTTCCGCGATGGGGAGCTGTTCTGCTATCTCGCCTCGGTCGGGCATTGGCATGATGTGGGGGGCGCGGTTCCCGGCAACTACAACCCCGCCGCCACCGATGCCTTTCAGGAGGCGTTTGTGCTGCCCCCCGTGCGCCTTGCGCGGGGCGGCGAGGTGAATACCGACATCATCGACATCCTGATGCGCAACACCCGCCTGCCGCAATCGGCCATGGGCGATCTGAACGGGCAGTTGGGCGCGCTGGATCTGGGTGTGCGCCGGATGGACGAGCTGCTGGACGAATACGGCGCCGAGACCGTGCGTGCGGCGCTTGATGCCCTTGGTCACCGGGCCGAGGCGCTGATGCGCGCCGAACTGACCGCCCTGCCCGACGGGCGCTGGGAGGCGGTGGATTACCTGGACAATGACGGGATCACCGACGTGGCCCTGCCGATCAAGGTCGCGCTTGAGATCAAGGGCGACCGGATGGTTCTGGATTTTGCGGGCACCGCGCCGCGCTGTGCGGGGCCGGTGAACATCGCGCTGCCCACGGCGGTGGCGACGGCCTATGTGGCGATCAAGCATATCTTTCCGGCCCTGCCCGCCAATGCCGGTGTGATGCGGCCCATTGATGTGCGTATCCCCGAAGGATCCTTGCTGGCGGCCGAATTCCCCGCCCCCGTCGGCGGGTATACCGAAACGATCCTGCGCATGATCGACGTGATCTTTGCCGCCGCCGGGCAGGCCGCGCCCGACCGCGTGGTGGCCAATGCCTATGGCACGATCAACGCGCTGTCGATTGCGGGCAAGCGCAAGAACGGCCAGCCCTGGGTGATGTTCAGCTTTTACGGCGGCGGGCATGGCGGCTCGCCGGAAGGCGACGGGTTGAACCACGGCAACGCGCCGATTTCCACCGCGACGATCCCGCCGATGGAGATTCTGGAAGCCGCCTATCCGGTGATGTTCCGCAAATGGGCGCTGCGCCCGGACAGCGCCGGGGCCGGTGCCCATCGCGGCGGTCTTGGGGCGGTCTACGAGATCGAAGTGCTGGAGGAGAACGGCGCCGAGGCCTTCCTGTTCGGAGAGCGTGGGCGTTTTGCCCCCAAGGGGGCCGCAGGCGGCGGCGAAGCCGCATTGAACGTCTTTTCCTACGAGCAGGCGGACGGCTGGCATCATCCGCCGCTGGCGTCGAAAATGCGCGGCATCAAGCTGGCGCAGGGTCAGGCCGTGCGGCTGGAAACACCCGGTGGCGGTGGCTATGGCAAGGCGGCGGATCGCGACCCCAAGGCCGTCGCGCATGACGTGGCGCTGGGACTGATCAGCGCGGATGAGGCCGACAAGGCCTATGGCGACGCATGGAAAGGGGTGCAGGCATGAGCGAGGCAACAATCGCAGGCCGCATGATCGGCGTCGATGTGGGCGGCACCTTTACGGATGTCTTCGTGCTGGACGAGGCGGCGGGCACGGCCACTGTCGCCAAGGTGCCGACCACCCGCCCCGATCAGTCGGGCGGGTTCCTGGATGGCATCGGCCGCCAGGTGTCGGACCTGTCCACGGTGGCGGTGGTGGTGCATGGCACCACGGCCGGCACCAACGCGCTGCTGGAACGCAAGGGCGCAAGGATCGGCGTGATCACCACAGAAGGGCTGCGCGACGTGCTGGAAATGCGCCGCCGCGACCGGCCCCGCACATGGGGCCTGCGCGGGGATTTCACGCCCGTTGTGCCGCGCGACCTGCGCCTTGAGGTGCCTGAACGCACGCTGGCCGATGGCACGATCCGCACGCCCGTCGATCTGGACGCGGTGCGGGCGGCGGCGCAAACCCTTCTGGATCAGGGCTGCGCGGCCGTGGCGGTGATGTTCGCCAACGCCTATGCCAACCCCGCCAACGAGGCGGCGGCGGTCGCGGCGATCCGCGAGATCTGGCCGAACCCGCATGTTTCGGCCTCGTCCGAGATCCTGCCCGAGATCCGCGAGTTCGAACGGTTCTCGACCACCGCGCTGAACGCCTATCTGCAACCCGAGGTCTCGGGCTACCTCGACCGTCTGGAAACCGCGCTGAAGCAAGGCGGTTTCGGCGGCGAGTTCATGATCGTGCAATCCAATGGCGGTGTGATGGCGGTGGATACCGCCTGCCGTCTGCCGGTGCGCACGGCGCTGTCGGGGCCTGCGGCGGGGGTGATCGCGGCGGCCTATATCGCGCAGACCGCCGGTTTTCCCGATGTGATCACCGGCGACATGGGCGGCACCAGCTTTGACGTGTCGCTGATTGCGGGCGGGCAGTCGATGCTGTCGCCGCAAACCTCGATCGACTTCGGGATGGTCGTGCGCTCGCCGATGATCGAGATCACGACGATCGGCGCGGGCGGCGGGTCGATTGCATGGGTCGACAAGGGCGGCTTGCTGATGATCGGGCCGGAAAGCGCCGGGTCCAACCCCGGTCCGGTGGCTTACGGCCTTGGCAACACGCGCCCCACGGTGACGGATGCCAATGTGGTGCTGGGCCGGATCGACCCGGACAATCCCATCGGCGGCAAGCTGACGCGGCTGGATGTGGAAGCGGCGGCACGCGCGATTGACGAACATGTGGGCCAGCCCCTGGGCCTGTCCACGCTGGCGGCGGCGGAGGCGATCCTGCGGGTCGCCAACAGCCGCATGGCGGGGGCGATCCGCCTGGTCAGCATCGAACGGGGGTTTGATCCAAAACGCTTTGCCTTCATGCCTTTCGGCGGTGGCGGCGCGCTGCATTCCGGCGCGATGCTGGCGGATGTGGGATTGGCGCGGGCAATCGTGCCGCGCTATCCCGGCGTCACCTCGGCCATGGGCTGCGTGATCGCCGACATGCGGCAGGATTTCGTGCAGACGATCAACGCCATGGTGGACGGTCTGGACGAGGCCGCGCTGGCCGGGTTCATGCAATCGCATATGGAGCAGGGTCTGGCGATGCTGGACGCGGCCCAGACACGGTTCGAGGCGCGCGAGACCCGGTTCGAGCTGGACATGGCCTATGTCGGGCAGACCCATACCGTTGCCGTGCCGCTGCCCGTGACCATCACGGAAGGTCGCGTGGTGCCGCCCACCCGCGCCCAGATCGCCGAGGCGTTCGATGCGGCCTACAAGGCAACCTATGGCCGGTTGCTGCCCAAGGGCGCGCGGCGCGTGATGAACCTGCGCTCGGCGGTGACAGGGCGGCGACCGAAGTTCGACCTTGCCACCCTGGCCCCGCGCGGGACCGGCACGGCAGAGCAGGCGCGCAAGGGCACGCGTGCCGTGCATTTCGGGGATCAGTGGCATGACACCGCCATCTACAACCGGCTGGACCTGCCGGTGGGCGCGGTGATTCACGGCCCCGCCATTCTGGAACAGCCCGACACAACGGTGTTGATCGAACCGGGCCTGACCGGCACGGTGGACGCCTTTGGCAACACCATCATCACACGGCAGGAGGCTTGAGCCATGGGCGCATTGACCACCATTGACCCGAAACGCACGGCCCTTCTGACCATCGACCTGCAAAACGACTTTCTGCATCCCGAGGGGGCCTACGGTCGCGCGGGGCAAGGATCGGATGCGATCAAGGCCCTGCCCGCCCGCGTGGCCCCGGTGCGCGACGCGCTGCGCGCCAAGGGCGGCACCTATGTGTCGGCGCAGTTCACGCTGGTCCCCGGACCGGGGGGCGCGCCCCTGATCGCGCCGCATCTGAAACAACTGCGCCCCTTCCTGACCAAGGGCGACTTTGCCCCCGGCGGTTTTGGCCACAGCCTGGTGGATGCGCTGGCCCCTGCGGATTACACCATTGAAAAGGTGGCCTATTCCGCCTTCTACCAAACCCGGCTGGAATATATCCTGCGCGCTTTGGGGATTGATACGCTGATCGTCGGCGGGATCGTCACCAATGGCGGGGTGGCCAGCACCCTGCGCGACGCACATCTGCGCAACATCGAGACGATCATGCTGTCGGATGGCTGCGCCGCCTTCAAGCCCGAGGTGCATGACGCCACGCTGATTTCGCTGGGCACGGTCACCCATGTGATGACCTGCGCCGAGACCATCGCCCTGCTGGAGGGCGCGGCATGAGCCTGCGCGCGCGGCTGACCGCCCCCGAGATCCTGATCGCCCCCGGCGTCTATGACGGGCTGACCGCCACGCTGGCCGAACAGGCCGGGTTCGAGGCGCTGTATCTGTCGGGTGCCGCTGTCGCCTATACGCGGCTGGGGCGGCCCGATATCGGCCTGACCTCGGTATCGGAAATGGCCGATACGATGGCGCTGATCCGGGACCGGACGGCCCTGCCGGTGATCATCGACGCCGATACGGGCTTTGGCAATGCGCTGAACGCGCAGCGGACCATGCGGGTCTATGAACGTGCCGGGGCCTCGGCCTTGCAGGTCGAGGATCAGACATACCCGAAGCGCTGCGGGCATCTGGCAGACAAATCCCTGATCTCGAAGCAGGAAATGGCCGGCAAGATCGCCGCCATGGCCGATGCGCGCGCGCATGATGCCACGCTGATCATCGCACGCACCGATGCGATCGCGGTCGAGGGGTTTGATGCCGCGATGGACCGGGCCGATGCCTATGTGCAGGCCGGGGCGGATGTGCTGTTCATCGAGGCGCCGCGCACAGGCGAGGAGTTGGCGACCATCGCGCAGACGTTTCAGGGGCGTGTGCCGCTGCTGGCCAATATGGTCGAGGGGGGACATACGCCCATCACCTCGGCGACTGATCTTCAGGCGCTTGGCTTTGACATCGTGATCTTTCCGGGCGGGATCGTGCGGGCGCTGGCGCGCACCGCGCAGGATTACTACGCCAGCCTGCGCACCAACGGGTCAAACACGCCCTTTGCAGACCGGATGTTCGATTTCGACGGGCTGAATGCCTGCATCGGCACGCCCGAGATGCTGGCCATGGGCCAGCGCTTCGACGGGCAGGACAAGGGATAAGTCATGACCATTGCCCCCAGTCCCGCCACGGGTTTCGATCTTGAGGTGCAGACCCTGATCATAGGTGCGGGGGCCTGCGGCATGGTCGCGGCACTTGCCGCGCAGGAGGCCGGGCAAGAGGTGCTGGTGATCGAGGCCGATCCCCTGCCGCGCGGATCAACCGCCCTGTCCGCCGGGCTGATCCCCGCGGCGGGCACGTCGTTTCAGGCGGCGGCAGGGATCACCGATGATGCGACGCTCTTTGCCGCCGATATCCAGCGCAAGGCACATGACGAAAACGACCCCGCGCTTGTCGATGCCCTGGCCAAAGGCTCTGGCCCCGCGATCGACTGGCTGGCGGCGCGGTTCGGGCTGCCCTTTTCGGTCGTGACGGATTTCGACTATCCCGGACATTCGCGGCGCCGCATGCACGGCCTGCCCACGCGGTCGGGCGCGGAACTGGTGGACCGGTTGCGCCAGACCTGCGAGGCGGAAGGCATCGACATCATCTGCGAGCGCCGCGCGACGGTCCTGCATCACGAAGGCCGGACAATCACCGGCGTCACCGTCGCCCTGCCCGATGGCAGCACGGAAACCATCGGCTGCGCGCGCCTGATCCTGGCCTGCAACGGCTATGGCGGCAACCGGGCCATGGTGGCGGAACATATGCCCGCGATCAGCGATGCGCTGTGGTTCGGGCATGACGGCAACCGCGGCGAGGCGGTTCTGTGGGGGCAGTCGCTGGGCGCGCGCACGCGGCACCTGGGGGCCTACCAGGGGCATGGCAATGTCGCCCATCCGCATGGCATCCTGATCACATGGGCGGTGATCACCGAGGGCGGCGTGCAGGTGAACCTTGAGGGCCGCCGCTTCTGGAACGAGGCGCAAGGCTATTCCGAAGCCGCCCGCGCCGTGATGGGCCAGCCACAGGGACAGGCCTGGGCTATTTTCGATAGGCGCATTGCGGGGATTGCCCGGCAATTCGCCGATTTCCAGGCCGCCGAGGCGCAAGGTGCCGTCAAGACGGCTGACACGGTTGCAACCCTGGCCGAGGTCACGGGCCTGCCCGCGGATGCGCTGGCCGATACATTGGCGACGATCCCCGATGGCGGCACCGATGCCTTTGGGCGGAGCTTTGCAACCCCGCCCCTGGCCCCCCCCTATGCGGCCGTGCGCGTGACCGGGGCACTGTTTCATACGCAGGGCGGGCTGGACGTGACCGCAACGGGCCGCGTACGCCATCAGGACGGCACAATGTTTCCCAATCTGCATGCGGCGGGCGGCGCCGCCTGCGGCGTGTCGGGGACGGCCGACAGCGGCTATCTGTCAGGAAACGGGTTACTGAGCGCGGTCGTCCTGGGGCGTGCCGCCGGGGCGGACTGGCCCGCGTGACAACGGGGCATTTCGCGGGCCATCTGCCATGTTTGCAGGCATCCGCCCGGTTTCGCTGCGCCGCAGCGCGACATTTCGCCGTTGATCATATCTCTGTCATTGCGGGAATCACGGGTGCAGCGTAGGCCGCAAGACATGAGCACACGCGCCCGCCTGACACGACCCGACTGGCTGCTGGCCGGCTTTCAGGCCCTGGCAGAGTCCGGACCCGTCGCGCTGAAGGCCGAACCGATGGCCCGGCGGCTGGGCACCACCAAGGGTTCGTTCTACTGGCATTTCGCGGATGTGCCGGATTTTCACCGTCAGATGCTGGCACTTTGGGCCGAAGGGGCGCTGGACCATATACCGGCCCTTCTTGCCGATCAGCCGACGCCGGTTGCGCGTCTGCGCCGGCTGGGACAGGTCGTGGCCGGTGGCGGTCATCCGGTTCTGGGCGATCTGACTGTGGAACCCGCGATCCGCGCCTGGGCCCGCGAGGACACAACCGTCGCCGAGGTGCTGGCGCGCGTCGATACCGCCCGCATGGGGCATGTGCAGCAGCTTCTGACCGAGGTCGAGATCACCAACCCCGAGATGGCCCGCATCATCTATGCGGCCCATGTGGGCATGCAGGATCTGGCTGCCCGTGACGGTCGCGACAATGCAGGCCCGATGGGCTCGCTGGTCGACCTGGTGCTGGCGCTGCGGTGATCCCGCCCTAGCCCTGCGCGCTGCGCCTGGCGAATGCATCCACAAAACGCTGACGCGCCTCGGGCAAGGGCTTGTTGCCCATGGCGGGCGCCAGGCGTTCGCGCAGGAAATGGCCGGTTGTGCGAAAACCTTCGGCAATCTCGTGATCGGGGGCGGGGCCATGCCCCATCAGGCAGGGCGGCAGAGGCAGCAAGCGATCCGCCCAGTCACCCGCACCCGCCCGCGACACCGCGCGCCCCGTGCGCGGCGACACATAACTCAGGTCATTGGCCCCATGCCCCAGCACCGCGCAGGTGCTCAGGTCCAGGCCGAACCCGGCCTCTTCCAGCAGCGCCAGTTCCCATTGCAGATAGGCCAGCGGCCACAGGTCCTGGTCCCCCAGCAGATCCAGAAGCGCCTCGCTGCGGGCATAAAGCACGGGATGGCCTTCCCGTTCGGGCAGCGCGAACAGCAGCAATGCGGTGACCGCGTTCAGCCCCGCCAGGGCCTGCCTGTCGGACAGGGCCGCCGCCGCGCGGCTGCGCAGGGGTTCGACGGTGTAGCTGCCGATGTGATCTTCCAGTCGCGCGCGCCAGGTCACGTCAAGCTGCGCGCCCGGCTGCAGGATCGGTGCGATCTTGCGACTGGCCCCGCCCCGCACCACGCCGGCATGGCGGCCATGTTCGCGCGTGAATACCTCGATGATGGCCGCGGATTCCCCGTGCCGCCTGCTGCTCAGCAATATTCCCTGATCGCGCCAGTCCATGGTGTCACTATCCACGCGGGCGCTTGTGGGACAAGGGCAGATTGGGTCAGTCCGCCAACCCCGGCTCGTCCAGCAGGTGGCGGCCCTGCCGATCCTCGACCTCGATCACCCACAGATCACGGTCACGCGCCCGCTGCCGACGCAGGGCGTCATCCACCTCGGCCTCGTCGCCCTCGGCCAGAACCACCCAGGCGCGCGCGCCCGACATCAGATCGAAGGATCGCTGAAACGCGACAGCACGCCCATCCAGCGTATTCAGCTTGACCAGGACCGCACCGGCACTGTCATCGCCATGGGCCACCACGAAGGCCGCGATATCCGCAAGGCGCAGCCGCGCCAGATAGGCCGATACCCAAAAACTTGCGGTCAAGCGATCCGACACGGCACGCCCCCTGCTTCATCGTTCCACAAATACTCAATCCGCGGCGGCGCGCCGGCTCAGGCGTTCCCGTCCTTGAAATCCAGCCCCATCTCGGAATAGCGCTCGGCCTCGTCCAGCCAGCCCGAGCGCACCTTGACCTGCAGGAACAGATGCACCTTGCGGCCCAGGAATTCCTCCATCTCGGCGCGGGCGGCCTGGCCCACGGCCTTGATGGTTTCGCCCTTGTTGCCCAGCACGATGCCCTTGTGCCCGTCACGGATCACATAGATCACCTGGTCTATGCGGGCAGAGCCGTCCTTGCGCTCTTCCCAGTTCTCGGTCTCGACCGTCAACTGGTAGGGCAGTTCCTGATGCAGGCGCAGGGTCAGTTTTTCGCGCGTCATTTCGGCGGCGATCATCCGCATCGGCAGATCGGCGATCTGATCCTCGGGGTAGAGCCACGGACTCTCGGGCAATTCGCCCGCCAGCCATTCGCGCAGGTCCTGCACGCCATGTCCGCGTTCGGCCGAGATCAGGAAGGTCTTCACGAAAGGATAGCGTTCGTTCAGATCCTTGGTCAGCGCCAGAAGCGCCTCGGATTTCACCCGGTCGATCTTGTTGATCGCCAGCGCCACGGGACGGTCCTTGCCGATGCCTTGCAGACCTTCCAGGATCCGCACCACGCCATCGGTGACGCCGCGATGCGCCTCGACCAGCAGCACGACGATATCGGCATCCGCCGCCCCGCCCCAGGCCGCAGCCACCATGGCGCGGTCCAGCCGGCGACGCGGCGTGAACAGGCCCGGCGTGTCGACAAAGACGATCTGCGCATCGCCTTCCATGGCGACCCCGCGGATACGGGCGCGGGTGGTCTGCACCTTGTGGGTGACGATCGAGACCTTGGCCCCCACCATCCGGTTCAGAAGCGTTGATTTGCCTGCGTTCGGCTCGCCGATCAGGGCCACGAATCCTGCGCGTGTCATGCGCTCTCCAATCTGTCCAGCAGGGCCTTTGCCGCTGCCTGTTCCGCCTGCCGCTTTGATCCCGCGGTGGCGCTTTCGCTGTCGCCCGTCTCAAGCTGGGCGGCCATTGTGAAGACCGGGGCATGATCTGGCCCGGACCGTTTCAGTTCAACATATTTCGGTGGCGGCAGGCCGCGCGCCTGCGCCCATTCCTGCAGCGCGGTCTTGGCATCGCGGGCATCGTCGTCGACAGCACCGATCCGCTCGCCCCAGAGCCGCAGGATCAGGGCGCGCGCGGGATCGAAACCCGCATCCAGATAGACGGCCGCGATCAGGGCCTCCATCGCATCGCCCAGCAGCGCCAGCTTGCGCCGCCCGCCCGAAATCATTTCGGACCGGCCCAGTTTCAGCACGTCGCCAAGCGCGATCTGCCGGGCGACATCGGCGCAGGCTTCCTTGCGCACCAGCGCGTTGTAGCGCGGGGCCAACTGGCCTTCGGTCGCCTTGGCGTCGCGCGCCAGCAGGGCTTCGGCCATCACAAGGCCAAGCACCCTGTCACCCAGGAATTCCAGCCGCTGGTTGTCATCCCGCGTGGCCGAGGACATCGAGGAATGCGTCACCGCGCGCAGCAGCAGTTCGGGCCTTTGGAATTGGTACCCGATCCGGCCCTCAAGCGCCTTCAGTTCCGCGGAAAGCTTCACTCGATCGCCTTGAAATAACGGTCGCTGCGCCAGGTCCAGAAGGCCAGCATCGAGCTTCCGGCGGAGGAGAACATGATCCGGTCGGCGCGGCCGATCAGGTTTTCATAAGGCACGAAACCCACCCCGCCCGCCTGCTGCGGCACCCGGCTGTCGGTGGAATTGTCGCGGTTGTCACCCATGAAGAAGAAATGCCCCGCAGGCACCGTGTAAAGCGGCGTATCATCCGAGCTTTGCCGCGCGATGTTCAGCACGATATGGCTGCGCCCCCCCGGGAGGGTTTCGATCTGGCGCGACTTCAGGCAGGCGCCACCTTCGCCGACGGGGCCGTTCTCGCAGCGCGGACGCAGGCGCTGGGGGCCCTGGGCGGTCATGACCTCCTGGAAGATGCCGTCATCCTCAAGCTGCACGGGCTGGCCATTGATGTGCAGCACCCCGCCGATGACCTGTACGGTTTCACCGGGCAGGCCCACAAGGCGCTTGATGTAATCCTGACCGTTCACCGGATGGCGGAAGACCACGACATCGCCGCGCTGCGGCTCTCCGCCGAAGAGGCGCGTGTTGTCGCCGCCGACAAAGCCGCAGATATCCTCGGCGTCGATGTTCAGCCCGACCACGGGAATGCGGATCGTCGGACAGGAGGCAAAGGAATAGCCATAGGTCATCTTGTTGACGAAGAGGAAATCCCCGATCAGCAATGTCTCTTTCATCGACCCCGACGGGATCCAGAACGGCTGAAAGAACAGCGTGCGGAAGATGCCCGCGATCAGCAGGGCATAGACGATGGTCTTGATCGTCTCGATGACGGAATTGCCTTTTTTGGCTTCGGTGGCCATTGGGTCGTGCTCCTGCTCGGGCGGTCTGCGCTACATGAGGGGCGGGGGGGCGCGAGTCAAGCCAAGCCAGGCCCAATGCCGCGCCACTTCCCGCCGGTTTTGCCGGTTAGGGGCCTTTTTCGGTGATGGGGCGCGCCTCGATTACCACGAAGGCCTGCGCCCAGGGGTGATCGTCGGTCAGGGTGACATGGATGATCGCCTCGTGCCCCGGCGGCGTCATCTCGCGCAGGCGTTCGGCCGCCCAGCCGGTGACCTGCATCTGGGGCTGGCCGCTGCGCAGGTTCGTCACCGCCATGTCGCGCCAGCTGATCCCCATGCGCAGGCCGGTGCCCAATGCTTTGGAACAGGCCTCCTTGGCGGCCCAGCGCTTGGCATAGGTGCCGGCCACATCCTTGCGCCTTTCGGCCTTGGCCTGTTCGACAGGGGTGAAGACGCGGTTGCGGAAACGGTCGCCGAAGCGTTCCAGCGTGGCGCTGATGCGGTCGATATTCGCAAGGTCCGTGCCGATGCCCAGGATCATTGTCCTACCCTTTCTAACCAGCCGCGCTGAACAGCGGGAAACTGACACCCAGCGCCCAGGCCAGCACCAGCCCAAGACCCAGCCCCGTTGCGGCGGCACCACTGCGCCGTGCGACCCAGCGCCCCATAAGGCCATGGATCACATAGAACAGCAGGATGACAGGGGCGATCATCACCAGGAAGAACAGCCTTTCGGCATCCAGCGCCACGGCGATCCCCAGCGAAAGCAGAAACCCCAACCGCACCAGGATACGGCGCGCCCATGTGCCATGCCCTGCCCCGCTGGCCAGCGCATCGGCCAGCATGAAGGGCACGGCCCCAAGGGCAAGTACCGCGATGATCCAGCCGCGTTCGACCGTGGGCAGGAAATTCGCACCATAGCGATCCAGCGCCAGGCCGAAAACACCCAGGCCCCAGAACAGCAGAAAACCCGCCGCAGGCAGCGACAGCGGGCCAGGCCGCAGACCGCAGCGCCACAGGATCGCCAGTTGCAGCGCGCCATAGATCAGAAGATGCACCGCCAGATGATCGGCCACCAGCACCGGCAGGGTCTGGAGCCCCAGCATGACGGCAAGAACCGGGGCCACGGCGGCCGGTATCAGGACGGCAAGGGCAAGCTGCCCGCGACTGATCGGCGGCTGGGACATGGCCCGTTCCGGCAAACGGCGCGAGAGCGGCCAGGCCAGCGCCACGATCGCCGCCAGCAGCAGTGCCAGCCAGCCGCCCGTGGCGGGGGGGATCACATCGCTGGCGCGGCCGAAGGACCGGTCGAGCCAGTCCAGCGCCGCCGCCTGCCCGGTCCGGCTGAACAGAACGCCCACATGTTCGACACCCGGCGCGACAATGGCCGCACGCCGGACCGCACCCGCCGCCACGGTCTGCCCTTCCCCGGCCTGCGGGTCCAGCATCCGCACCGCGTCCAGGGCAAAGCGGCGCAGGGGTGGCTCTGCCTGCCCGCTGATCAGCAGCATGTCGGCGGGGAAATCCGGGGTCACGGCCTGCGAGAAGGCGGAAATCGCCACGATCGGCCCGATGCCGGGATCGGCGGCGGCTGTGCGGATGATGATGTCGGTCGCCATCGAATGTCCGAGCAGGGCCACCGGCCCGTCCCAGCCTTCGGTCGCGCGGGCGGCGGCAACAACCGCGAGGGTCTGATCGACAAGCCGCATGGTCGTGCCCTCGATCACCGTGACGTCGCCCGACATCGGCACCGGGTTGCGGCCATGGCCGTGAAAGTCGAAGGACCAGACGCGGTAGCCTGCCCGCGCCAGCGGCAGGGCATAGCCCTGCATCATCTGGCGTGACCCGGCAAAGCCATGTGCCACGATCACCAACGGACCATCAGCACCGGGCAAGGCGGCGCGGGTGACGGGTGTGTCGACCACGCCGACCCTGTCGATCTGCAAACCGGCGCGGGCGCGTTCAAGCTGCCACAAGGCCAAAACCGCAAGACCGAGGCCCAGCAGCAGGATCGCCTGCCGCCACGGGGTCATGCGCCGGCGGGCCATGGGTCAGGCCTGTTCGGGGGCGCGGGCCTCGTCCATCAGGCGGCGCATTTCGTGAATGGCCGGGGCCAGCCCGCGAAAGATCGCCTCGCCGATGATGAAATGACCGATGTTCAGTTCCATCACCTCGGGAAAGGCCGCGACGGGCTTCACGGTGTCATAGGTCAGGCCATGCCCGACATGCACCTCAAGACCCAGCGAATGGGCAAAGCTGGACATCTCGCGCAGCGCTTCGAGTTCGCGGTCCCGATCATCGAGGCGCCCCTCGTGATGCGCGTCGCAATAGGCGCCGGAATGCAGTTCGATGACCTGCGCACCGATCCGGTGGGCGGCTTCGATCTGGCGGGAATCGGCGGCGATGAAGATCGACACGCGGCAGCCCGCCTCGCGCAGCGGGGCGATGAAATGCGCCAGCCGGTTTTCCTCGCGCGCGACTTCAAGCCCGCCCTCGGTCGTGCGTTCCTCGCGCTTTTCGGGCACGATGCAGACGGCGTGCGGCCGGTGGCGCAACGCGATGCGCTGCATTTCGGCGGTTGCGGCCATCTCGAAGTTCAGTGGCACGTTCAGCACCTGCATCAGCCCCTCGATATCGGCGTCCGAGATGTGGCGCCGGTCCTCGCGCAGATGGGCGGTGATGCCGTCAGCCCCCGCGTCCTCGGCCAGTTTGGCGGCCCGCAGCGGATCAGGGGTGGTCCCGCCGCGCGCATTGCGGACGGTGGCCACGTGGTCGATATTCACACCAAGGCGCAGCTTTCCAAGCGGCTTCATTGCAATCTTCCTTTCGGATCAATCGGTTTTCTGGCGCACCTCGGCCGAGCGCTTGGCCTTGGCCTTGAGTGCCGCAAGCTTTGCCTTGATCGCCCCGCTGCGGCGTTTCTGATAGGCGCGGATCAACGGGACACTGATGATGTAGCAGATCGTCGCCGCGACAAGGCCCGGAATGATCCCACCGATCAGATAGGGAAAGAAAACCTCGTCATAGAAGATCTTGAGGCTGTGCCAGTCGACGGTGGCATCGGTGAACATCGCCATGAAATTGTGCTGCAGCGCCTCGCCTGCGTCCATGAACTTGCCGCCCAGCGAGCGCGCGATGTGATCATCCGAATGCGCGGGCGCTCCCAGCAGGAAATATCCCATCCGCATCGAGATGACGCCGATCGGGACATAGGTCAGCGGATTGCCGAAAAAGGTGGCCAGCAAGGCGGCCAGGATATTGCCGCGCATCACGAAGGCGATGATCGCCGCGGTCAGGAAATGCAGCCCGTAGAAGGGGGTGAAGGTCGTGAAAACACCCGCGAAGATGCCGCGGGCGATCTTTTCGGGCGTATCAGGCAGACGATGCAGGCGGTGGCGGACATATTGCGCGGCACGCGACCAGCCGCCACGCGGCCAGAAGAATTCGAACACGACCTGCCAGAGCGGACGCTTTTCCCTGCGCTTGAATACCAAGGACCTGCTCCTCCCCTACCCGTTCGACGCAACGGCACGGGACGGATCCCGAAACCTTTCCACTGCGGCTACATCGCTTTCCGCCTCGAGAGCGGAAATGACGGAGTGCAGATGCTCGGCATCCCGCAGATCGACCTCGATCAGGAGTCGATAGAAATCTGGCTTTCGATCCACGAATTGCAAGTCCGAGATATTGGCCTTCTGCTCGCCGATCAATGTGCAGATACGCCCCAGCACGCCCGCGTCATTGCCGATGGTCAGGTTCAGCGTGGCGGTATGGATCGGCGGGTGCTTGCCTGAATGCCAATGCAGGTCCAGCCAGCGGTCGGGCTGATCCTCGTAGGCGGTCAAGGCCTCGCAATCGATGGCATGCACCACGACGCCCTTGCCGCGGAAGGTGATGCCCACGATACGCTCGCCCGGAAGGGGCTGGCAGCAGCGCGCGCGGTCGAAATTCTGTTCGGGCGAAAGGCCGATCACGGCGCGCTTGGTGTCGATCTCGTCCGTCTGGTCCGGGGTCAGGTCGGGATAGACCGAGCGCACGACCTCGCGCGCGCTCAGTTCGGCGCTGCCAAGACGCGCCAGCACCTCGTCGCGCCCGTCCAGCCGCAGATGGCGCGCGGCGGTATCCAGCACCTTGTCGGTTGCCTTCTTGCCCAGATGTTCGAAGGCCGAACGTGCCAGTTCATGCCCCAGCTTGATGAAACGGCCGCGATCAACCTCGCGCAGGGCGCGACGGATGGCGGCCTTGGCCTTGCCGGTGGTGGCGATCTCAAGCCATGTGGCCTGCGGGATCTGGCCCTGCGCCGTGATGATCTCGACCGACTGGCCGTTCTTGATCCGGGTCCAGAGCGGCACGCGCATCCCGTCGATCTTGGCGCCCACGCAGGCATTGCCGATCCGGGTGTGGATCGCATAGGCGAAATCGATGGGCGTCGCGCCGCGCGGCAGCTTGACCACATCGCCCTTGGGCGTGAAGCAGAAGACCTGGTCCGAATACATCTCGAGCTTGACCGCCTCGAGGAATTCGTGGTGGTCCTCTTCGGCGTCGAACTGTTCGGACAGGCCCGCGATCCACTTGGCGGGATCGACGGCAAAGGGGTTCTGCGTGCGCACGCCGTCGCGATAGGACCAATGCGCGGCAACGCCCGTTTCGGCCACGTCATGCATCTGACGGGTGCGGATCTGCACCTCGACCCGCTTGCCGTCGCGCCCCGACACGGTGGTATGGATCGAGCGGTAGCCGTTCGATTTCGGCTGGCTGATGTAATCCTTGAACCGCCCCGGCACGGCGCGCCAGCGCTGATGGATCACGCCCAGCGCACGGTAGCAATCTTCCTCGGACAGGGTGATCACGCGAAAGCCGTAGATGTCGGACAGGCGCGAGAAGCCCATCTCCTTTTCTTCCATCTTGCGCCAGATCGAATAGGGCTTCTTGGCGCGCCCGAACACCTGCGCCTCGACGCCGGCCTTTTCCAGTTCCGAGCGCATGTCGCCGGTGATGCGGTGGATCACATCGCCGGTTTCCTTCTGCAGGGTGATGAAGCGCCGCATGATCGAGGCGCGACCTTCGGGGTTGAGAACCTTGAAGGCCAGATCCTCCAACTCCTCGCGCATCCATTGCATGCCCATGCGGCCTGCCAGCGGCGCGAAGATGTCCATCGTCTCGCGCGCCTTCTTGGCCTGCTTTTCGGGGCGCATGGCCTTGATGGTGCGCATGTTGTGCAGACGGTCGGCCAGCTTGACCAGGATCACGCGCAGATCCTTGGACATGGCCATGAACAGCTTGCGGAAATTCTCGGCCTGCTGGGTCTCGCTCGATGACAGTTGCAGATTGGTCAGCTTGGTCACGCCATCGACCAGATCCGCGATCTCGGTGCCGAACCGTTCGGCCACCTCGGCATAAGACGCCTTGGTATCCTCGATCGTGTCATGCAGCAGGGCCGTCACGATCGTGGCGTCGTCCAGCCGCTGTTCGGTCAGGATCGCGGCCACGGCGACGGGATGGGTGAAATAGGGCTCGCCGGACTGGCGGAACTGACCCTCGTGCAGCGCGCGACCATAGTCATAGGCCGCGCGGATCAGCGCCTCGTTGGTCTTGGGGTTGTAATTGCGGACCAGTGCGATCAGGTCTTCAACCGCGATCATTCCGTCCGCTTCCTTCCTGCGCGCGGGCCTCAGCCCTGGCCCTGTGCTTCCATCAGGGCGCGCAGCAGTTTTTCCTCGGACATGTCATCGTCCATCGGCTTGTCGACCGCTTCGCCGCCACCCATCAGAAGAGCCATCGAATCATCCTCGGGCTCGTCGACCTCGATCTGGTTCTGGTTCGATTCGATCAGACGCTCGCGCAGTTCGCCCGCGGACTGGGTTTCCTCTGCGATCTCGCGCAGGGCGACAACGGGGTTCTTGTCCTTGTCACGATCCACGGTAAGCGCAGCGCCAGAAGCGATTTCACGCGCCCGGTGTGCGGCAAGCATCACCAGTTCGAACCGGTTCGGAACCTTGTCTACGCAGTCTTCAACGGTTACGCGGGCCATGAGAGCACTCCAATCAGCGGATGTCGTGTAGATACACGCCACGGTGTATCCTGTAGAAACCCGCTATTTAGGCTGGATCGATACCAGTTACAAGCCGCTATTGGCAGGGGTCCGGTTGCGCCGGTCGCACCGCTTCCCGGTCCGCAGGGGAAAGCGCCGCGCACATCTGCGCCACGGTCTGACCAGTCAGCGGATGCACCCAGTCTGGCGCCACATCGCACAGCGGGACCAGCACGAAAGCGCGATCCTGCAACCTTGGATGCGGCAGTATCAGCCGATCGGGCATGTCCTGTGCCTGACGCTCTGCCGGCAGGTCGCGCCATGCGGTCTGCGTCGCCACATCGGGCAAGACCCTGTCCTCGGCGGCCAGAAGATCCAGATCAAGGGTGCGCATACCCCAGCGCTGCAAGCGTTTGCGCCCATGACGGGCCTCGATCCGGTGCAGGATATCAAGCACCTGCTGCGGGGTCTTGTCCCCTGCAAGACGTGCTGCGGCATTCACGTAATCAGGCCCCGCGCCCGCGGGAAAACAAGGCGTGTCGAAGAACCGGCTGACCGCCAGCACCTTCAGACCCGAGGCCGCGATATCATCGAGCGCGGCGCGCAATGTCCGGTCAGCGCCACCACCCTCCCCGGGAAGATTGCCACCGAGGGCGATGAGATATTCGTGAACGGACATGAATTAGTAACTATCTTTCGATAAATTCATATTGGCTTGCGATCAGAACAGGCTCGGCATAATTTCGCGTCTACCTGTCGCGTATTTTACACATGGCACCACTCGCTATAACCCATTTTTTTTGCTCTGCCCCACCACTCACCCTACCCCTTGCCGCGACGGGACGGAACCCGGAAGGACCCTGAAATGTTTTACAAGGACGAACGGCTTGCGCTGTTCATCGATGGATCGAATCTATATGCGGCAGCCCGCTCTCTCGGATTCGACATCGACTACAAACTGCTCCGCCAGGAGTTCATGCGCCGCGGCAAGCTGGTGCGCGCATTCTATTACACGGCGCTGCTGGAAAACGACGAATACTCGCCGATCCGTCCTCTCGTGGACTGGCTGCACTACAACGGCTACACGATGGTGACAAAACCCGCCAAGGAATACACCGACGGCCAGGGACGCCGGAAGGTCAAGGGCAACATGGACATCGAGCTGACTGTCGACGCCATGGAACTGGCCCCCCGTGTGGATCACATCGTTCTGTTCTCGGGTGATGGCGATTTCCGCCCCCTCGTGGAAAGCCTGCAACGGCAGGGCGTGCGGGTGTCGGTCGTCTCGACGATCCGCAGCCAGCCGCCGATGATCGCGGACGAGTTGCGCCGCCAGGCCGACAACTTCATCGAGCTGGACGAGCTGAAGGATGTGATCGGCCGCCCTCCGCGCGACATCATGGCCCCGCGCGAGAACGGTGTCTCGGCCGAAGCCTGACGCCGCGAGCGGATCGCCGGCTGCAGCATGCGGATCAAGGATGAAGGGCGGGTTGCACTGGCAATCCGCCCTTTTGCGTTTCAACCAAGGAGGTGCCAGCCTGTCAGTTCGCGGCGGCCCTCTCGTTGATCTGGTCATGAATCTCGATCACGCGCTCTGGCCAGGTGCTTTTGATATAGGCAAGCGTTGCCGCGATCTCGGCGTCGGTCAGGATATCACCGTAGCCCGCCATGCGGCTGCGATAGCCCCCGCCCACCATCGCCTCGATCCCGTATTTGGTGATGTCGAAAAGCTGTTGGTCCGGGTGATGCCATGTGTGACCGCTTGGATCATGCGGTGGTGCCGGCAAATAGCCGTCCGGGTCACGCAGCTGCCAGTCCGGCTGCCCTTCCAATCCCGCGCCATGACAGGCGGCACAATATTCGCCGTAGATTTTCTGGCCCTGCGCCACCGCCGCCGCATCGCGCCATGGCAGGAAACCGGCCTGCTCGGCTGCGGCCAGCGGCTGCCCGGCCAGGGCCAGCGCAAATGCCGTAACTGAATATCGCTTCATCGTGGTGGCCCTTCTTCTTGCGCCGCACAGCATCGGGGACGGGGCCGGTGCGGGCAAGTCACAGCCGCGTGAGACTGCGCGCACATGCGCCGGGGGACTGGACCCGAAGCGCATCAGGCTTTACCTCTGCCTGAGACAGGAGAGCCAGATGACCAAACCACCCCTTACCCTTTACCTGGCAGCGCCCCGCGGGTTCTGCGCCGGTGTAGACCGCGCCATCAAGATCGTCGAGATGGCCTTGGACAAATGGGGCGCGCCTGTCTTTGTCCGCCACGAGATCGTGCATAACAAATTCGTCGTGGATGGCCTGCGCGCCAAGGGTGCGGTGTTCGTCGAGGAACTTGACGAGGTGCCTGCCGACCGTCCGGTGATCTTTTCCGCCCATGGCGTGCCGAAATCCGTGCCAGCCACCGCCGAGGCGCGGCAGATGGTCTATGTCGACGCCACCTGCCCCCTTGTCAGCAAGGTGCATATCGAGGCGGAACGCCACCATGACAACGGGTTGCAGATCGTCATGATCGGCCATGCCGGGCATCCCGAAACCATCGGCACGATGGGGCAGTTGCCGGATGGCGAGGTGCTGCTGGTGGAAACACCGCAGGATGTGGCGGGCCTGAGCGTGCGCGATCCGGCCAGGCTGGCGTTCGTGACGCAAACCACATTGTCGGTGGATGACACCGCCGAAGTGGTCACAGCGCTCAAGGCGCGGTTTCCGGGCATCGTGGGACCGCACAAGGAAGACATCTGCTATGCCACAACCAACCGGCAGGAGGCCGTCAAGGCGATGGCCCCGAAATGCGAGGCGATGCTGGTCGTGGGGGCGCCGAACTCGTCGAACTCCCGGCGTCTGGTCGAAGTGGGCGCGCGGGCGGGCTGCGCCTATGCGCAGCTGGTGCAGCGGGCCAGCGACATCGACTGGCGCGCGCTGGACGGGATCTCCAGCATCGGCATCACCGCAGGCGCATCGGCCCCGGATGTTCTGATCACCGAGGTGGTGGATGCCTTCCGCGACCGGTTCGACGTGACGGTAGAGCAGGTCGTGACCGCCGAGGAAAACGTTGAATTCAAGGTGCCGCGCGTCCTGCGGCAACCGGCCTGAGGCGGATCATGCAAGGTATTCCCCGTTCCGCGCTGATCCTTGGCCTTGCGGGGCTGATCCCCTTTGTCTGGGGGGCGGTGACCGTGCTGTCCGATCCCCTGAGCCAATGGAGCGCGCAGACGCTGGGCGGACGATTCACCGGTCCTTATATCGGGCTGTTCTACGGCGCGGTGATCCTGTCCTTCATGTCCGGCGTGCTCTGGGGGTTCGCCACCAAGGCAAGCGGGGCGGTCGCGGCCTCGGGTTATGTGCTGTCGGTGATCCCGGCGCTTTGGGCGTTCTTCATGACAGGCGGCGGGCCGGTCAGTGCGGCGATCAACCTGATCGCGGGCTTCATTGGTCTGCTGGCGCTGGACTGGATGTTCTGGAAACAGGGACTTGCCCCGGAATGGTGGATGAGCCTGCGGATGCTTCTGACCACGATTGTCGTCATCTGTCTGGCGGTCGTGGCCTTCGCCTGACATAGAGATCGACACATCAAGGATGCTGCCATGACCCAGATGACCCTCTACTCGATGCCCTCGTCCGGCAACAGCTACAAGGTGCGGCTTTTGCTGGCGCTTCAGGGGCGCGATTACCACCATGTGCCATGTGAGGCCGGATCGCCCGCACTGGCGCAGGCCAAGGCAGAGGGCAAGGCCCCGCTGGGCAAGCTGCCGGTGCTGCACCTGCCGGATGGTCGCGTGCTGAACGAATCCGACGCGATCCTGTGGTATCTGGGCGCGGGCACCGATTGGGTGCCGTCCGATCCCTTCACGCAGGCGCAGATGCTGTCCTGGATGTTCTTCGAGCAGAACCGCCACGAGCCTGTGATCGCCGTGCGCGCCGCACTGCGCTGCTATCCCGAGCGCGCGGCGCAAGCCACGCCCGAACGGATGGCCGCCTTGCTGGAGGAGGGCCACGGCATCCTGGCGCTGATGGAGGATGGCCTGCAGGGGCAGGACTGGTTCTGCGGGGCGCGCCCGACGATCGCCGATATCGCGCTTTATGGCTATACCTGCACGGCCGATACGCGCGGCGGCTTTGACATGGCGCGCTTTCCAGGCTTGCAGGACTGGCGCGCGCGCATGGCAGCGCTGCCCGGCCATGTCACGCTGGACCATGCGCCATGACCCAGCTTTTCGCCTATACGGACGGCGCCTGTTCGGGCAACCCCGGCCCCGGCGGCTGGGGTGCGCTGATGCGCGCCATCCGTGACGGCAAGATCATCAAGGAACGCGAACTGAACGGCGGCGAGGCCGAGACCACGAACAACCGCATGGAACTGCTGGCCGCGATCAACGCGCTGGAGGCGCTGGAGCGGGTCAGCGAAATCACCATCGTCACCGACAGCGCCTATGTGAAGAACGGTGTCACCGCCTGGATTCACGGCTGGAAGAAGAACGGCTGGCGCACCGCCGACCGCAAGCCGGTCAAGAATATCGAACTGTGGCAACGGCTGGACGAGGCGCAGGCGCGCCACAAGGTGACCTGGGAATGGGTCAAGGGTCATGCGGGCCACCCCGAGAACGAGCGCGCGGATGAACTGGCGCGCGCGGGCATGGCCCCTTTCAAGGTGAACGGAAAGGCCAACGGGGCATCGGGCCGATGAACCTGCTTGTCCTGCTGGACTATGCCTCGGTGCTGGTCTTTGCGCTGACGGGTGCCCTGGTCGCCTCTCGCGCGCAGCTTGATATCGTGGGCTTTTTCTTCATCGCCTGCCTGACCGCGGTGGGCGGCGGCACGTTGCGCGACGTGCTGCTGAACCGCGAGACCGTCTTCTGGGTGGCCGAACCCACCTATATCGCCATCGCCTGCACGGCGGCGCTGGTGGTGTTCTTCACCGCGCATCTGCTGGAAAGCCGCTACCGCGCTCTGATCTGGCTGGACAGTCTGGCGCTTGCCATTGCCGTGCCTGCCGGCGTCGGCGTGGCGTTGGGGCTGGATCAGCCCGCCGCCATCGTGCTGATCATGGGCATGGTCACGGGCTGCCTTGGCGGGTTGATGCGCGATGTGGTCTGCAACGAGGTGCCGCTGGTGCTGAAACAGGGCGAGCTTTACGCCTCGGCCGCCTTTGCCGGTGCGGGCGCCGCGCTGATCGTGCGCGCGCTTGGCGCGGACACCCTTGTGATGCTGGCCGCCTGCGCCCTGCTGACATGGATCCTGCGCGCGGGATCACTGGCTTTCGGCTGGCGCCTGCCCGTCTACAAGAGCCGCCCGCCAAGGGTGTGACACCCGGATAACGCGATACTGACGCCGATGTTATCGGCTGGCGATTGCGCGGGGAAATCCTGCCCCCATCTGACATGCATTCCGGTGCGTCAACATTGAAAGGATATAGCGTGCGCCATCTTTTTCTGACTGCAGCCATTACACTTGTGGCCCTTCCAGCCTATGCGCAAAAGGACATGACACCTGTGTCCAAGGCCGAACGCGGAACGATGGTGACCGTTCAGGGCCAGGTCGCGCGCATCCTGGACGAAGACACCTTCCGCCTGAGCGACAGCAGCGGCGCGATCCGCGTCTATGTCGGGCCGAACTTTGTTCCCGCCGAAGTCGGCGAGACCGTCACGGTACATGGTTTCGTCGATGACGATCCCGGCCCGCGCGAGATCTATGCGCGCACCATGACGCGCGCCGACGGCACGCTTGTCACCTTCGACTACCGCTACTGAGGGCAAGGCCCGGCGCGTATCTCAGCGCCGGGCATCTTCCAGGATCAGATCGGATGCCTTTTCGCCGACCATGATCGCGGGGGCATTCGTGTTGCCCGTGGGGATCGTCGGGAAAATCGCGGCATCAGCCACCCGCAGCCCATCCACACCATGCACGCGCAGCCGCGCGTCGACCACGGATTGCGCGGGATCGGACCCCATCCGGCAGGTGCCGCACTGGTGGAACACGGTCCATGACTTTTCGCGGATCACATCGGCCAGCGCCTCGTCGCTGTCCACATCCCAGCCCGGCGTGATCTCGTCCTCGATCACGGCAGCCATCGCGGGTGTGCGGGCGATCTTGCGCATCAGCCTGTAGCCCGCCAGCATGACCGCGCGGTCATAGTCGGTATCAAGGTAGTTGGTATGCATCTCGGGCGCGGCGAAAGGATCGGGCGAGCAGATCTGCAGATAGCCCGTACTGGTCGGCTTGCAGGGGTTGAAGCCCAGCAGGAAGCCCGGAAAGGGATCGGGGTTCATCAGCGGCCGGGTGCCCACCGGGGCGCGGGTATAGCTGACGGGCGAGAAATAGAGTTGCAGATCGGGCCGCGTCGCGCCCTCCATCAGCCGGATGAACCCGCCCCCCTGATTGAGGCTGAGCGATAGCGGACCCTTGCGCGTCAGGACATAGCGCAGCCCGGCCCAGAGCTTGCCCATCAACGGATTGAGTTCCTGGTTCAGGCTGGGCACCCGCGCGCGATAAAGCGCATCCGCACCAAGGTGATCGGACAGGTTGCGCCCCACATGCGGTGCATCATGCAGCACCGCGACACCGTGGCGCTGCAATACCGCGCCGGGACCGATGCCCGACAATTGCAGCAGTTGCGGAGAATTGATCGCGCCCCCCGACAGGATC
Organism: Paracoccaceae bacterium; assembly: GCA_030758115.1. Taxonomy (GTDB): domain Bacteria; phylum Pseudomonadota; class Alphaproteobacteria; order Rhodobacterales; family Rhodobacteraceae; genus Seohaeicola. The sequence continues at coordinate 69,286 of JANREX010000039.1, forward strand.
ACCTCGGCCCGCGCGCGCGCGGTCAGGGTGCGGCCGTTCTGCACATATTCGACACCGACGGCACGCCGCCCCTCGAAGATCACCCGTGTCACATGGGCACGGGTTTGGACCTTCAGGTTCGCGCGTTTCATCGCCGGGCGCAGATAGGCGCGCGCCGCCGAGGCGCGCAATCCGCCCTTGGTGGTGATCTGGTAGAGGGCCGCGCCCTCCATGTCGTCGGCGTTGTAATCGGGGTTGGTGGGATAGCCCGCCTGCTCCGCCGCCTGAAGGTACATGCGCGTCAGCGGATGCACGTCCTGCGTCACATCATGCACATGCAGCGGCCCATCTGTGCCGCGCTTCGGGTTCGCGGGTCCGTCCCAATCCTCCATCCGCTTGAACACCGGGGCGACGTCATCCCATCCCCAGCCCGGCGCGACCGCGTTCCATTCGGCATAGTCGGAGGGATGGCCGCGCACATAGACCATCGCGTTGATCGAGCTTGACCCGCCCAGCACCTTGCCGCGCGGCCAATAGGACCGGTTGCCGTTGCGGTTGGGGTCAGGCTCGGTGGTGTATTTCCAGTTCACCCGCGCGTCATAGTAGACCTTGCCGTAACCGATCGGCACCTGCACCCAGAAGGTCAGGTCCGATCCGCCCGCTTCCAGCAGCAATACCCGGTTGCGGGCATCCGCGCTCAGCCTGTTGGCCAGAACCGATCCTGCCGACCCGGCCCCCACGATCACATAGTCGAAGTCCTGCACGTCTTGCACCTGCCCCTTGCCGGCCTCATGGCCCGTTCTGTCCGGGCCCATACCTCACCTTGCACCATAACGACAACCATCAGGGCGCTCGTGGCGAAAAGCGACAGTTTCATGACGGTCAAAGGCCAGATGCGGCCTGTATGTCAGAACGGAAAGAACAGCGGAATGATCGTGATCGCGACGATCCCGAAGATGATGTTCAGCGGCAGGCCCACCTTGATGAAATCGGCAAAGCGATAGCCGCCGGCGCTGTAGACGAAGGTGTTCGTCTGGTAGCCGATCGGTGTCGCGAAACTGGCCGAGGCGGCGAACATGACGGCCATGATGAAGGGGCGCGGGTCGAACCCCAACTGGACCGCAAGGGCGATCGCGATCGGGCCGACCAGAACCGCGACGGCGTTGTTCGACACCATTTCCGTCAGCAGGCTGGTGACGAAATAGACCGCCGCAAGAATCAGAAGCGGACCGGCATCGCCCAGCGAATTGACCACCGCCGAGACGATCAGCTGGGCCGTTCCCGTTTCATCCAGACCCATCGAAAGACCCAGCATCCCGAAGATAAGAAACAGGATGCGCCAGTCGATCGCATCGAAAGCCTCCTCCGGGTCGACGCAGCGGGTCAGCATCACCACGACCGCTCCGATCACGGCAAGTCCGGGAATCGGCATCACCTCGAAGGCCGCAAGCACCATGACGGCCATGATCGTGGCAATGGCGATGGGGGCCTTGGACCAGCGGGTTGCCCGTTCGGACGGGGCCGACAGGTTGATGATGCCGCCGTCTTCCATCAGGCGCTGCAGCCCTTCGGGCGGGCCTTCCAGCAGCAGGGTATCGGCGAACTGCAGCCGCAACTCGGGCAGATCCTGCGAGATGTTCTGCTCGGCGCGGTGCACCGCCATCAGGTAGACGCCATATTTGCGGCGCAGCTTGAGGTCCTTGATGGGCTTGCCGCGCAGGTGCGAATTCGGGCCGACGCTGGCCTCCATCGTGATGGTCTGGTCGGCGGTCACGGGTTCGAAGGCGTGATCGTCGATGTCGCGGAACGCCACCTGCCCGTTTTCCTTGAGGCCCAGGATCTCGCCTGTGCCGGTCTTCAGAACGATCCGGTCGCCTGCCTCGAGCGTCATGTCCTTGAGGGTGCGCCGCATCGACACTTCGCCGCGCACCACGTCAAGAATGCGCGTTTCCAGCGTGTTGAAAGGCAGTTCGGACAGCCGCTTGCCGATGTATTTCGATTCATGCGGGATCAGCAGGCGGGCCATGAACTTGCGCTTGCTTTCATTGCCCAGCATGCTGGACAGCGAGGCCCGATCCGGCAGAAGGTAGCGCCCTGCAAAGATCATGTAGACCATGCCGACGCCGGCGAAGATGAGGCCGGGCAAGGTCATCTCGAACATCGAAATCGCGGGCTGGCCCGCATCGCGCGCCACGCCGCTCATCAGGATGTTGGTCGAGGTGCCCACAAGTGTCAGCGTGCCGCCGAAGATCGCGGCATAGGACAGCGGGATCAGAAAGCGCGAGGGCGCCACACCGACCGAGGCCGCCATCGAGATCATGATCGGCGTCAGCAGGATCACCACCGGCGTGTTGTTCATGAAGGCCGATGCCCCCATCGCGCCCACCATCATCAGCACCATGGCCCGCAGGAACGACCCGCGCGCCTTGCGCTTGAGCATGCCGCCCAGCACCATCAGCACCCCGGTCCTTTCCAGCGCGGCCGAAATGATGAACATCATCGCGATGGTGATCGGCGCGGGCGAACTGAACACGGTCAGGAAATCGCCCGTCTGGATGATCCCCGTCGCGAGAAGGGCCGCAGAGGCGCCAAGCGCCGTCACTTCGGGCGGATAGAACTCCTTGAAGAAACTGATGAAGACAGCCGCCAGAAGGACAAGCATGAATATCTGTTCAAGGGTCATCAATCACTCTTTCTGCGGCACGAACGCTCTTGCCCCATAAACCCAAAGCCACCTGGCTTTTCAATCGGCAACCGCAGCGCCAGGCTGGACCCTGCCATTCTGCCACCGTGAAATGCGATCTTCGAGGCGGTTTTGCCCAGGACGCGCGACCTGCGACAACGCATGCACGAAAAGATCCGGCGGTCACAATCCCCCAGGTTGACCTGCATCAATCCCCGGTGGGCGCGTATGGGATAGGCAGATCCACGTGGCACGAAGGGATGGGCACATGGCAGAGCATTCGCAGGACAAGCAGGCCGCGATCAGCCGTACCCTGCAATTGGGGCGCAGGCGGCGCGGGCTGTCGGCATGGCTCTGGACCGGCCTGGGGCTGGTCGCTTGCGTCCTGGCCCTTTGGGGACTGGCGCGCTGGACCGACAGCCGGGCCGAACCGCTGTTTCGCACCGAAACGGCCATCCGCAGCGATCTGGTGGTCAGGGTATCGGCCACCGGCACGCTGGAGCCGACCAACACGGTGGACATTTCCTCGGAACTGTCCGGCACGATCCGCGCCGTGCATGTCGATTTCAACGACAGGGTCAGCGTGGGCCAGGCGCTTGCCAGCCTGGACACGACCAAACTGGAGGCGCAGCAGGCCGTGGCCGAGGCCAATGTCACCGCCGCGATCGCGCGACTGCGCCGGGCCGAAACATCGCTGGCCGAGCAGCGCGACAGCTATGACAACGCCGTGGCACTGGAGCAGCGGGGCGTGGCCAGCGCGCAGGCCCTGCTGACAAGACGCGCCGCCTTTTACCGCGCGCAGGCCGATCTGAGCGTGGCCGAAGCGGAACTGAACGTGGCGCGCGCCAATCTGAGACTGGTCAAGGCCGACCTGGAAAAGGCCTGCATCTGCGCGCCCATCAATGGCATCGTGCTGGACCGCACCGCATCCGTCGGGCAGATCGTGGCCTCGTCCCTGTCCGCGCCGGTCCTGTTCACCATCGCCGAGGACCTGACCCAGATGGAGGCGCAGGTCGCCATAGACGAGGCCGATATCGGCCTGGTCTCGGAAGGCGGTGCGGCGGTTTTCACGGTCGATGCTTTCGACAGGCGCAGCTTTCCCGCAACCATCCGCATGATCCGCTATGCGTCAGAACCGCTGGACGGTGTTGTCAGCTATGTCGCGATCCTCAGTGTCGACAACAATGACCTGTCCTTGCGCCCCGGCATGACCGCAACGGCCGATATCATCGTGGAAGAACGCGTCGATGTGCTGACCGTTCCCAATGCCGCCCTGCGCTATGCCCCACCCGCCGAGGCGGCGGATAGATCCGGCGGCGGGCTGTTGGGGTTGATCATGCCGGACAGGCCCGCCCTGCGGCAGGATGATGGTGCCGGACCATCGGTCTGGGTGCTGCGCGAGGGCGCACCGGTCCAGGTGCCGGTCACGATCGGCAGCAGCGATGGCCGCCTGACGGAGATCACGGGCGGTGATCTGGCCGAGGGTGACACCGTGATCACCGGACAGGCCGGTTAGGATGATGCAGGACAGCCCCCCACTGATCGCGTTGCAGGGCATCACCCGCGTCTACGGTCAGGGCGAGGCGGAAGTCCGCGCGCTGGACGGTGTCGACCTGACCATCCGCACGGGCGAATTCGTGGCCATCATGGGACCCAGCGGCTCGGGCAAGTCGACGGCGCTGAACGTGATCGGCTGCCTTGATCCGCCGACATCGGGACGGTACCTGTTCAACGGCGTGGATGTGGCGGGGCTCGACCGCGATCAGCGTGCCCTGCTCAGGCGGCACTATCTTGGCTTCGTGTTCCAGGGCTTCAACCTGTTGCCGCGCGCCACCGCGCTGGAAAACGTCGAATTGCCGCTGATCTACAAGGGCTTGTCCCGCGCGGAACGCCATGACCGCGCGATGCGGGCGCTGGACCAGGTCGGCCTGTCGGGCCGGTCGCATCACGACCCTTCGGAACTGTCGGGCGGCCAGCAGCAGCGGGTCGCGATCGCACGCGCGCTGGCGGGCGCGCCGGACCTGATCCTTGCGGATGAGCCCACGGGCAACCTGGATACCCACCGCTCGGTCGAGATCATGGAACTGCTGGGCCAGTTGCGGGCCAAGGGCGGGCTGACCATCGTGATGGTCACCCATGAAGACGACATGGCCGCCTATGCCGACCGCATCATCTGGATGGTGGACGGGCGGATCGCGCGGGACACGCCCACGGCGCGGGGAAAAAGCCATGCTGGTTGAAACCATCCGCCTGGCGCTGCGCGCCATCGCGCGCAACGTGATGCGGTCGATCCTGACGGTGCTGGGCGTGGTGATCGGCGTGGCCGCTGTGATCGCCATGGTGACCGTCGGTCAGGGGTCGTCCGAACAGGTGACGCGCGACGTCGCCAAGCTGGGCACCAATGTGCTGATGATCCGCCCCGGCCAGAACACGATGGGGCCGCGCAGTTCGGTGACCTCGGAACGGCCCTTCGATCTGGGCGATGTCGCGCAGATCATCCGCGACCTGCCCCAGGTCGAAACCGCCAGTGCCGCGGAAAGCCGGCAGATGGTGGCGGTCTTCGGCAACATCAATCACCGCACCACCGTACAGGGCGTGGGCAATGCCTATCTTGTGGCGACGGACTGGCCCGTGATTCTGGGCCGCTCTTTCCTTGCAGGCGAGGAACAGGCCGGGCGTGCCGTCTGCATCCTGGGCCAGACCGTGCGCGAGACCTTCTTTGGCGCGGCCAACCCCGTGGGCGAGAAGATCCGCCTCAAGACCATGTCCTGCGAGGTGATCGGCGTTCTGGACAGCAAGGGGGCTTCCAGTTTCGGCACCGACCAGGATGACACGGTGATGATCCCGGTCCGCACCTTCCAGCGGCGCATCGCGGGCTCTACAGCCGTCAACATGATCTATGTCGCGGTGCGCGAGGACGTGCCCACCGACCTGGCCCGCAGCGCCATCGAGACATTGCTGCGCGACATGCGGCGCATCGATCCGGGCGAGGAGGATGATTTCAACGTCATCGACATGAAGCAATTGGCCACGATGCTGACCGGGATCACCGATGTGCTGACCGGTCTGCTGGCGGCGGTGGCCGCGGTCAGCCTGCTGGTGGGCGGGATCGGGATCATGAACATCATGCTGGTCAGCGTGACCGAACGCACCCACGAGATCGGCATTCGCCTGGCCGTTGGCGCCCAGGCGCGTCAGGTGCTGGCGCAATTCCTCGTCGAGGCGATCGTGCTGTCGCTGATGGGCGGCATCCTCGGGATCGTTCTGGGCCTGTCGCTGGCAGCGGCCGCCGCCCGGTTCATGGCCATTCCCTATACGCCGGATCCGCTGGTCGTGATCGGGGCCTTCGCCTTTTCCGCCATGGTGGGCGTGGTGTTCGGCTATCTGCCGGCGCGCCGCGCCGCGCGGCTGAATCCGATCGACGCGCTGCGGCATCAATGAGCGGCAGGGACCGCGCCGGATGGAGCGCGGTTGCGCGCGGTCACATGCCTGTGCCGGTCCCCACATCCTCGGGCGCGACGGCCACGGATTTCAGAACCGCGTGACAGGTCTGCCCCTCGGACAGCCCCATCGCCTCGGCCGAACGGCGGGTGATCCGCGCACTCAGCCTTTGTGCTCCGATGTTCAGGGTGACCATCACGCCGGGCCCCTGGCCTCGGCGGATCTCGGCGATCGTGCCGGAAAGGATGTTCAGCGCCGACAGCCCCCGAGGCACTTCGCTGGCCAGGATCACGTCCTGCGCCGCGATGCGGACCCGCACCATCTTGCCCGGCGCGGCCTCGATCCGGGGCAACCAGAGCGGCATCTCTCCTGCAGCAAGCTGGGTCAGGCCATCGGCATGATGGGCCACGACCCGCGCGGTCAGGATCGACGACGCCCCGCGCGCGCCCACGGCCGCCACATCGCCCAGCACCTGGCCCGGCGGGCCGACAGCCGCGACCTTGCCTGCCCGCAACGCCACCACGGTGGTGGCCAGTCGGGCCACTTCGGCAGAAGCATGGCTGACGTAAAGGATCGGCACCGCCACCTCGTCGCGCAGCCTTTCGAAATAGGGCAGGATCTCGGCCTTGCGGGTTTCGTCCAGCGCGGCCAATGGTTCATCCGCAAGGATCAGCCTGGGTGCTGCCAGCAGGGCGCGCCCGATCGCGACGCGCTGCTTTTCTCCGCCCGACAAGGCGCCGGGACGGCGGTCCAGCAGATGCCCCAGCCCCAACAGCTCCACCACCCGGTCCAGGCTTTCGCCGCGCGCATCGCGGGGGGCGAACCAGCGCCCGAACAGCAGGTTCTGCCTGACGCTCAGATGCGGGAACAGCCGCCCCTCCTGAAAGACATAGCCAAGGCGGCGCTTGTGCGGGGGCAGGACCCTGCCGGCATCGGTGTCCAGCAGCACCCAGTCATCGGCGACGATGCGTCCGGTGTCGGGGCGCAGCAGCCCGGCCACCGCGTTGATCACCGTGCTCTTTCCCGACCCCGATGGTCCGAAAAGCACGGTGACACCGGGAGGGGCCTCGAAGGCGACATCCAGATCGAAGCCGTCGAAACGATGCCTGAGCGATACCTGCAGCGTCATCGGCCCGCCACCCGTCTTGCCACCCGGCGCGCGGCGAGTTCGGACAGCAGCAAGGCGGCCATGGCGATCACGACCGCGACAATCACCAGACGCCCGGCCCGATCCTCGCCGCCCGGCACCTGCAGCAGGGCATAGATGGCCGAGGGGATGGTCTGCGTCTGGCCGGGGATGTTCGACACGAAGGTGATGGTCGCGCCGAATTCGCCCATCGCCTTGGCAAAGGCCAGGATCCAGCCCGCAATGATCCCCGGCAGGATCAGCGGCAGGGTGATGGTGGAAAATACCCATGCGGGCGAGGCACCCAGCGTGCTGGCGGCCGCCTCGAGCTTGGGATCGACCGCCTCGATCGCCAGGCGAATGGCACGCACCATCAGCGGAAAGGCCATGATGGCCGCCGCCAGGGCCGCGCCGGTCCAGCGAAAGGACAGCACGATGCCGAACCATTGCTCCAGCCATTCGCCCACAGGCCCGCGCCGCCCGAAGGCCAGCAACAGCAGGTAGCCCGTGACGACAGGGGGCAGGATCAGCGGCAGATGCACGATCCCGTTCAGAACCTGCTTGCCCGGAAAGGACCAGCGTGCCAGCGCATAGGCGATGAAGATGCCGGGCGGCAGGCTGATGAGCGTGGCCCAGAAGGAGACGCGCAGCGACAGGCGCACGGCCTGCCATTCCTCGGGGCCAAGCCAGCTTGTCCAGTCACCCCACATCAGTCGGGAACCCCGAAGCCGAAATCACGCCAGATCACGCGCGCCGTGTCCGATGACAGGAAATCCAGGAATTCCTGCGCCACGGGGCTATGCGATTGCGCCGTGATGGCGGCGGGATAGGTGATCGGCGCATGGCTGTCGGCGGGAAAGGTTGCAATGATGCTGACATCGCTTTCAACGCCCGCATCTGTGGCATAGACGATGCCCAGCGGCGCCTCGTTCCGCGCGACGAAAGCCAGCGCGGCGCGCACATTGTCGGACTGCGCCACCATGGGTGCCACGCTGTCCCACAGGCCAAGGTGGCGGAGCGCGGCCTTGCCATAGATCCCCGCCGGCACAGCATCGACCAGCGCCATCGAGAGCCGCCCGCCCCCCAGCAGACCCGCAATGTCGAGGCTGCTGTCCAGCGTCACGGGGGCCGCATCGGCACCATGGGCGATCAGAACCAGCCTGTTGGCCAGGATGTCGCGCCGCGAGTCCGCGCGCAGATCGCCCGTGCCTGCGACCGCGTCCATCCAGTCCTGGCTGGCCGAGATCAGGATATCCGCCGGCGCGCCCTGCTGGATCTGGCGCGCAAGGGCAGATGAGCCCGCAAAGGACAAGACGACGCGGTGACCTGTCGCCGCCTCCCAGACCGCGGCCACGCGGCCCAGCGCATCGGTCAGGCTGGAGGCCGCGAAAACCGTCACCTCTGCCGCCGCAGCATGCAGCGGCACCGCTGGCAGAAGGGCCAGGGCAAGGGCAAGACGGCGAATGGCAGGCCCAAACATGCGGGAGGGGTCTCTTTCAGATATGTTTTCCGGAACATATCGCCAAAGCGCCTCGCAGGTTGCAAGCGTTATTTTTCGCCGGGAATATCGCCTGATCGCACCGATGCGGGTGACGGACGCGCCCGACCTGCCTGTTGATCAGGCCTGTGCGGGTTGCAAGGCGCACCCTTCGACAGTGACGCGGTGCATGTAGCGGCGATACCCGTGATAGTCGTTGATCGCCTTGTGCCAGGTCGCGCGGTTGTCCCACATCGTGACATCACCGACATTCCAGGAGACGCGCGCCTGATATTCCGGCTTGCGGCATTGCGCATAGATCATCTCGAGGATGGCGGCGGATTCCCCCGGCAAAAGCCCCTCGATCCTCGTGGTGAACTGCGGATTCACGAACAACCCCTCACGGGCGGACAACGGGTGCCGGATCACGATCGGATGCAAGACATCCTGTGTGGCAAGTGCTGCATTGCCGATGCGACCGGACCGCGCCGCTTCCGAGTTGCCTTGCGTTTCCCCGAAGACATGCCGCGAGGAATGCCATGCCGACAAGCCGCGCAGCATTCGGCGCACCGGTTCGGACAGGCTTTCGAAGACATCCGCCATCGAGACAAAGACCGTGTCCCCGCCATGAGGAGGCACCTCGAGCGCATGCAGGATCGACCCCGTCGCAGGCGCAACATCGTAGGAATGATCCGTGTGCCATTCCTCGCCGATTGCACCTTTCTGATCCTTTTCCTTGAGGACCAGGGCAACCTCGGGATGGCTTTCAAGCTTGTTGAAGAAGCGGTTGACGTTGATCGGGCCAAACCGCCGGGCAAAGGCCAGATGGTCGTCCGGCGTCAGGCTTTGTCCCCTGATCACGATCACCGAATACTGGATGAACGCCTCTTTGATGGCATCAAAGCAGGCCGGATCACGCAGATCCGCCCCTGCAATCTCGGCCCCGAAGAGGCCCGTCAACTTCCTGATGTGCATGGGATGTCCTTTCGCGCATGACACAAGGCTATCCATCTTGCCAAGATTGGCAAAGACCATTGCTTGAAGCTCTTGGGATGGTTTTTCTTGCTCAAGTAAACGCTGCGCCAACTCGGGCATGTCGTGGCGGTCACCAACGCGGGCGGGATCGCACAGGCGGCGCGTGGTCTTGGCTTGTCACCGGCAGCCATCGCGGCCTCGGTCGGCTGGAAGAGGCGCCTGCCCATCCCGGCCTGGTCAGGTTCACCGCGCTCTGCGCCCAAGTTGTCATGCAAGGTATCGCGTCCCGTGCCCAACAACCTCAGGCCGGTTTGGGGTCACGTGCCAGATAGGCATGCCACAGCAGATAAAGCAGCGTGACCGCCAACCCCGGCCCGAACCAGAGCGGATCGCGCATCAGCACGATCACCGCCAAGGCAAGCCGCAAGGCGGTTTCCCAACCGGCCAGCGCGTGGCGGTCATACCGGGTCAGGGCGCTGGCGATCAGGTAAAGCCCGATCCCCAGCCGTGGCAGCAACAGCGCCAGCCCCGCCCAATCCACACCCGGACCATAACCCTCCAGGAAGACCGCCGATCCCGGCGGCGCCGCGGGATCCAGCTTGGCCGCGTCGATCAGCAAAAGCTCGGGATAGAAGGCGAAGACGAAGGGCAGCACGAACATCACCACCCCCGATCGGACGGCCGAAAATCCCGTGGCCATCGGATCGGCCCGCGTGATCGAGGCTGCGGCAAAGGCGGCGATCGCCACGGGTGGTGTGATCGCGGATGCCACGGCAAAGAAGAAGATGAACATATGCGCAGTGAAGGTGGCGATACCCAGACCCACGACCAGCGGCCCCATCAGCAGTGCGACATTCACATAGGCCGGGACCGTGGGCATGCCCATGCCCAGAAGGATCGCCATGAGCATGGTCACGAAAAGGGCTGCGAACAGGAAAATGCCGTCAGTCTGCAAGTCCGGCCCCATTGCGCGCAGCATGCCAAGCACATCGCGCGCGATGAAGCCCGACAGGCCGGTGAAATTCAGACAGAAGTCGATGATCGAGACCGACAGGAACATCAGGTAAAGCGTCGAGATCGTCACACCCGCATCCGCCAGCGCGCCGATCAGCTGGCTGGGTTTCTTGCGGAATTCCGGATCGAGGAAGAACAGGCAGGACAGCAGCACCAGCGCCCACCAGCCCGCCGATCCCGCGTCGCCTGCCGAATTCTGGATCAGCTGATAGATCCAGGGCAGGTTCTCGGCCCGGCAGATACCGTTCACCCAGATCTGTTCGATGCCCAGGAAAGCCGCCAGCGGCCCGCATCCGACCGCATCCTTGGGCGTGACCAGAAGCACGAGGATCAGAAGGATCGGCGCGAAGATCATCACAAGGTTCAGCCTGTCCTGCCCGGTCAGCAGCATGTCGGGGGTCTTGTCGCCCACCGCCTCGATCCCCTGCTTGCGGGCCTCGAAGACCACGGTCAGGAACAGGCAGCCGAAATAGGCCAGCGCCGGGATGATCGCGGCAAAGACCACCTCGCGGTAGGGGGTCACGGTCATCGCGGCCAGCACGAAGGCCGCCACACCCATCACCGGCGGCATGATCTGCCCCCCGGACGAGGCCGCGGCCTCGACACCGCCGGAAAAGACCCGGCCAAAGCCGCGTTTCAGCATCATTGGGATCGTCAGCACACCCGTGGACAGCACGTTCACGACCGGCCCGCCCGAAATGGTGCCGAACAGCGCCGATGACACGATGGCGGCATGGGCGGGGCCGCCACGCAAGCGCCGCGTCCACAGGAACGCCAGCTTGATCAGCGACTTGCCCCCGGCCGAAATGCCGAACAACGATCCCAGCACGATATAGGGAAAGACCGAATTCAGCAGGATGCCCATGAAACGGCCCATCAGGCCCTGGGCATTGTTGACCAGGATATCCTCGACATTGGGGCGACCGTCCATCAGGCTGCGCGGCTCGCCGCCCAGCTTGGTGATCAGGTACTTGTTCATGTCATCGGCCCCGAAGAGATACCACACCAGCACCGTCGTCAGGGTATAGGCCGCGATCAGGATCGCCACCGCGACCAGGGGAAACCCCCAGACGCGAATGTTATAGCCCAGGAAAACCGCCAGCGCGCCGCCGACCACGACGAAGATCCAGCCGCCCAGCGTCTGCACGCAGGCGGGATCCTCGACCGAGTTCGGCTCGGGCAGGCCGTAAAGCAGGGCGAATTCCTTTTCCTCTTCCAGCGCGCGCGCCATCAGTTCGGCGCGCACCCCTGTTGCCCGGTCGACAAGGCAGATCGAGTCGATTTCGATCATGTAGGACAGGGACACGACAAGGGCCGTGCCCACCAGCAGGATGTCCATGATCGCGCCCAGCCGCAGCTTGAGCGGGCCAACCTCGCGCGCCCGGAAATCGGCCCAGAAGGAATGATGCAAGGCGACCACCGTCATCATCAGCACGAAGGCCAGCGGATAGAGCCACTGATAGGGAAACTTGCGGATGGCAAAGGCGGGGTTGCCGGTCAGGTCCTGAAAGAAGGCGTCCAGACCCGGGATGGACGGCACGGTATTCAGAAGGCCGATCACGACCAGCACCAGCCCAAGGACCCGTGCGATGCGTTTGAGCGTAACGTCAGGGCGACGCCCGGTGTCGGTCGTGGTCATGACAGCCTCGATGGTCTGGGGATCAGGGGGCAAGGGGGCGGCCAGGCCGCCCCCGCCGGATCACTTGGCGCAGTCCGGGATGGCATATCCCGCCTCTTCCCAGGCCGCGACGGCACCGGGGTGGTATTTCAGCGACAGACCGTTGCAAAGGCCCGTCACATCCGCATCGACCACGTCATAGTTGACATTCGCCGCATAGGGCGAGCGGGTCTTCAACTCGGGCAGGGTTGCGATATAGGCGGCAACGATGGCCTTGACCACGTCATCGGGCAGGTCTGCACGCGCCACGGTGGCAAATGGCACGCCCGGCGAACGGAACATGCCATCCTCGGAAATCAGGGTCACGCCGCTTCCCTCGGCATAGCCCATTTCCTCGCCCTTGATCACGACCGGCGCGTTGCCGGGAGCCTTGAGGAACTTCTGCATCCCTTCGCTTTCCCAGATATCCTTGGGAAACGAGATGATGTTGACGTTCCCGGCCGCCAGCGCGGTCACGACGCGATCGGAGGGAAAGGTGATCGGCACCATGAAGGCTTCGGCGGAACCATCGACCAGTGCGGTCGGCAGCTGCCCCCAGTTGGTCTGCAGCCCCTTGTAATCCTCGCCATCCTTGAAGCCGCCCGATCCCAGTTGCAGGGTCTGGCGTCCCACGGTCAGCGCCGCACCCGAGGGCGGGCCGTTCCAGACCGTGCGCCCCTTGATATCGGTATAGCTGTTGATCCCCGACACGACCGGCGCGAACAGGCCGTAGGCGCCCGCGTTGTAGGTATAGAGAACCTTGACGTTCGGCGCGATTTCCTGGCCGCGTTCACCCACGCTGCTGAAGGGGCCACGGCCCTTTTCCAGCAGGAAATGCAGCAGCGTCGGCGCGGTCACGATATCCGATTTTCCCTCGGCCACGTTGAGCATGGAATTGGTGGCGGTCTGCCCTTCCTGCACCTGCAGGTTCGCGATGCCCATGCGGCCGACCACATCGGCCAGATGCAGCGTGGACAGATGCGGCGAATTGCCGGCGCTGGATGTCTCGACGGTCAGGTTGGCCTGCGCCAGCGCCATCTGGCCACTCAGCATCAGCCCCGCCACGATGGCGGTCGTCCTTGTCAATCTTGAAAACATGTATCCTCTCCCTGTTACGTGTGTGACGGGGCATCCTCCTACCCCGTTTCGTTCAGTCCTTTGGTCTTGTCCCTCGCATGTCGGGGACCTTGCGGCCGACGTATTTGGCCACCAGTTCCGGTTCCAGATCGCCCTCCTCGACGATACCGATCAGAACGCCCTTGCGCGCGGTCTTGCCCCGCGCCGCCATCAACGTGGCATTTGAGATCGTCGTGCGCGCGCCCGGACGGCGCGCCCAGGCGAACAGCTTGTCATAGAGTTCGCCCCGGATCTCCGCATGCGCCTCGGACGCGCCAAGGTCATCGACCTCGCCGGGGTCGCTGTCCAGGTCGAACAGCATCGGGCGGAATCCGCCTTCGAAATGGACCATCTTCCAGCGACCGTCGAAGACCATGAACATGCGCGCAACCTTGGGATGCAGCCCCAGCCTGCCGGCCAGCGGCGTGGCCGAATAGTCGTATTCGCAAAAGACCGCATCGCGGGCGGGCGCGTCGCCGCCACGCAGCAAGGGCAGAAGCGAACGCCCCTCGAGGACATGATCAAGCTGATCGGCATTGCCGCCCGCCACATCGACAAAGGTGGGCAGCAGGTCGATGCATTCCACCAGCGCATCGCAGACGGTGCCGCGCGTGGCATCCGCCTGTTCCGAGGGGTCATAGATGATCAGAGGCACCCGCACGCTGGCATCCTGGAAAAAGGTCTTTTCGCCCATCCAGTGATCGCCCATGAAATCGCCATGATCCGAGGTGACGACGATCATCGTGTCGTCCATGCGCCCGGTCTTTTCCAGCCAGTCGAACAGGACGCCCATCTGGTCATCGCATTGCTTGATCAGCCCCATATAGGCGCGCAGCACCTTGTCGCGCGTGTCATCGCGGGCAAAGGCGCGGCCCACCGGGGCGTTCTGAAATCCCTTGAAGACAGGGTGATCCGTCTCGCGTTCGGCTTGCGTGGCCACACGCGGCAGAAAATCCTGCGGCCCGAACATCGAGGCATAGGGTTCTGGCACGATATAGGGCCAGTGCGGCTTGATATAGCTCAGGTGGCAGCACCAGGGCTGGGTCGCCCCCGCGATGAACTCCATCCCGCGCCGCGTCAGATAGGGGGTTTCGCTGTCTTCCTCGCGGATATTGGCGGGCTGGTCGGAATTGTTCAGGAACCACCCCGACAGCACGTTGCCATCATCGTCGATGCCGGAATTGGCATGGTCATGCCAGGGGTTGTCGCCCTCATAGCCTTTGGTGCGCAGGTACTCGTTGTATTTCAGAGCGCCGCCCGCATCGTAATATCCGTCAGGACCCTCGGGGCGCATGCCGTCGTCGCGTTCGAAGATGTCGAAACCGCATTCGGAGACACGCGCGCCGATCACGCTGTCAGGCTCCAGCCCCAGACGGCGCATGCCTTCGGCATCGGCCTTCATATGCGTCTTGCCGACCAGCCAGCAGCCCATGCCGAGGTCGCGCAAATGGTCGCCCATGGTCAGCTCGCCGACCTTCAGCGGCACATTGTTCCAACTGGCCCCGTGCGAATGCACATAGCGCCCCGTATAGGTCGACATGCGCGACGGCCCGCAAAGCGGCGATTGGATATAGGCACGGTCGAAGCGGACACCCATCGCCGCAAGCCGGTCGATATGCGGGGTCTTCAGATGCGGATGGCCATAACAGGACAGGTAATCCCACCGCAGTTGGTCAAACATGATGAACAAGATGTTCCGCGGCTTTGCCATCGGCGATGATCCCCTCCCTGCAAGGGCCGGTGCTTGTGTCGCGCGGTCCCTTCGCATCAGGCTAGCAGCCAAGACGGCGTTGCGGAAATAGATTACGCAATCGCATCATATCAATTTCGACATATCAGACATATGCCTGCGCGGCGCGCCGTATGTGGTCGCGCAACAGCGCGGCCTCGGGCGTGGGGCTGCGGTCACTGGCATAGGTCATGCCGACCGAACCCATCAACTCTTCGCTCTGCAGGCCCAGCCGCACCAGCCGCCCCTCCGCCAGCTCGCCCCGCACCGCACCAAGCGGGACGCAGGCCACGGCGTGATTGGACGACAGGAAGGCGCGGGTAAACTCGAACGAGACGGTTTCGATCTTGTTGGGAAAAGGACCATACCCCCGCGCGGTCACGAACTTGTCCAGCTCCATGCGGATGATCGTACCGGGCATCGGCACCACGACCAGACCGGTGCGGATGTCTTCCAGTGTCACCGCGTCGGGGGCTGCCGCGAAGGGATGATCGCAATCCACCACAAAGATCAGCGGTTCGAAGTAAAGATGCTCGAACCGGACACCGGGCATGTAGTCCAGCGCCAGCAGCCGCCCGATCAGAAAATCGATCTCGGTCCGGTGCAGACGCGCCACAAGCTCGGGGATGGAGGCCCAGTAAAGCCGCAGATCGACCTCTGGCGCTTCGGCCTTGAAGCTGGCCGCGGCCTCGACCGCAAGGGTACGCGAGACATTGGGCAGCATCCCGATCGCCACCACCGGCACGGGCGAGCCGCCCGCCGCAAGCCGCGTGCCCGCCTCAAGCTGCGACAGCGCGGCATCGACATGCCGGCGCAGGGCCGTGCCGGCCTCGGTCAGGGACAGGCCACGCCCGGTGCGGTGAAACAGAGGCTGGCCGATCAGCGCCTCAAGCTCGGACAGGGTGCGTGACAGGGCAGGCTGCGAACTGCCCAGCTGCTCTGCGGCGGCTGTCACAGACCCGTGCAGGGCCACAGCCTGAAAGCAACGCAGGTGGCGCATGCGCAGCCTGGAAAACGCCTGGTTCATGATCCGCCTTTGATGCTGGTGGGACGCGGGCCAGAGAAACGCCCCGCCCGGCCCCTGTCAAGCGTGGTGGGCCCAAGCGGCATTGCCAGTGGCCGCGGCTCGCCCTAGGCTTTGACCGTAGACCCAAGGAGGCCGGATTGCCCAAGATCGCCCGTATCGAGACCTTCCACACCGAATTCGTCTGTTTCGTGCGCATCACCGCCGATGATGGCGCGTTCGGCTGGGGGCAGACCTCGACCTATAACGCCGACATCACGGCGCTGGTCCTGCATCGCCAGATCGTGCCCTGGGCGCTTGGCGCGGATTGCGAGGACATCGCGGGGCTGGTGCATCTGATCGAGCGGCGCGAGCACAAATATCCCGGCACCTATCGCTGCCGTGCGCTGGCCGGGCTGGACACGGCCCTGTGGGACATGGCGGGGCGGCGGGCGGGCAAATCCGTGGCCAGCCTGCTGGGCGGCGCGCCCGGCCGCATCCGCGCCTATGCCAGTTCGATGAAGCGCGACATCACCCCCGCCGATGAGGCCGAACGCCTGACGCGGCTTTGCGCCGAGAAGGGTTTTACCGCCGCCAAGTGGCGCATCGGCGCGGAATGCGGCGCGGACGTGGATGAATGGCCGGGCCGCACGGAAGAGATCATCCCGACAATGGCCCGCGCCCTTGGCGACGGGATCGACAAGCTGGTCGATGCGAATTCCGGCTTTTCGGTGCCGCGCGCCATCGCCGTGGGCCGGATGCTGCAGGATCACGGCATCGGCCATTACGAGGAACCCGTGCCCTACTGGGATCTCGAGGCCACCCGCGCCGTGACCGAAGCGCTTGAGGTCGATGTGACGGGCGGCGAACAGGACTGGGACCTTGCGACATGGAAGCGGATGATCGACATGCGCGCCGTGGATGTGGTGCAACCGGATGTGATGTACCTGGGCGGCATGGCGCGGACCTTGCAGGTGGCGCGCATGGCCGAAGCGGCAGGACTGCCCTGCACGCCGCATGCGGCCAACCTGTCACTGGTGACCATGTGCACCATGCATCTGCTGGCGGCGATCCCGAATGCGGGTAAATATCTGGAACTGTCGATCGAGGGTGACGACTATTACCCGTGGCAGCGCGACCTGTTCCTGGGCCAGCCCTTCGCAGTCTCGGACGGGCATGTGACCGTCGCCGACACACCCGGCTGGGGGCTGGAGGTCAACCCCGCATGGCTGGAGCGCGCCACCTATACCGAGGCCGCGCTGGACAGTTTCCGGCCCAGCGCCTACGGCGCGCTCTATCACAAGGCCAGCGGCGCCTGACGCTTTACAGCAGCGCCTTGGCCATCATCATGTGCACGCCCTTCTCGCGGTTGACGGTCTGGGTGATCCGCAGATCGCCAGCCAGCGAGCACAGCATATATGCCTCCTCGCGCGAGATGCCGGACCGCGCGGCAACCAGCGTGATCATGCGGCGCAGCGCGATCTCGACGCAGGTATCCAGATCGGCATGCATGCCCATGGTGATCAGATGGGTGGGGGTTTCGGCCTCGGGGTAGGTCACGTCCATGTCGCGGCGGATCGTCAGGCGAAAGCGCCCCTGCAAGGCGGTTTCGATGGCGGTCACGCAAACCTCGCCGTCACCCTGCGCACCATGCCCGTCACCGCAGGAAAACAGCGCCCCTTCGGCGTGGACCGGCAGGTAAAGCGTGGTGCCCGCCACCAGTTCCTTGTTGTCGAGGTTGCCGCCGTGCGCGCGTGGCTCGATCGTGGAGATCCGCCCCCATGCGGCGGGCGGGGCCACCGCCATGACGCCGAAGAAGGGCGCAAGCGGCAGTTTCAGCCCCCAGGGCAGGGTCGCCTCGGACCGCGCGGCATCCAGCGGGACAGTCATGTGGTGATACCGTGGGAAATCCTGCGGCAAGGTGCCTGACAGGGGCCGGATGAAGGTATAGCCCCAGTTCTGGCGCAGCCGCACATCCAGGATATCCACCTGCAGAACGTCGCCCGGCATGGCCCCTTCCACGGCGACAGGCCCGGTCAGGATATGGCCCGGCACCGTGGGCACGCCGGCTGCGTGAATTTCCAGCAATTCGGGCGGCACGTCGAAGCCCGCCCCCGGCAGGACATTGGGCCCGCCCGAAACGGTGTTGATGGTCACCTCATCGCCGCTTGCCACGGTGGCCACGGGCGGCAGATCGGCATTGAAGAAACCCCAATGGCAGGTCTTTGGTCCGGCGTTCACGATCATCGGATATGTCCTTGCTGTTCCGGGTCTCACCCCGTTGCAGCGGTTCTACGTGAGCCTGCGCGGAATTGGAAAGCAGAACTGCGCGGCCCGCAGCCGTTCGGGCCGCAATGGGCGAAAAAGGGGCCAACCGGGCGCTGGACGGCCAAATCCCGGCAAGATGGCCACTTAATTCTTGCGCCTGCGGCGCGGGGCCGTGAAACTTGCGGGCATGACGACATCAATACCTCTCGTTGTCTTCACCGATCTTGACGGGACCTTGCTGGACCATGTCACCTATGATTGGGAACCGGCGCGACCCGCGCTTGCGGCACTGGCGCGGATCGGCGCGCCCGTCGTGCTGTCCAGCAGCAAGACCGCCGCAGAGATAACCCGCCTGCAAGTGGACATGGGCCTGGCGGGTCATCTGGCCATTTGCGAAAACGGCTGCGGCCTTGTCGGTGCGGCCACAGGCGCTGGAACCGGCGACCATGCCGCCCTGCGCAGGGAACTGGACCTGCTGCCCCCGCAGTTGCGACAGGCGTTTCGCGGCTTTACCGACATGCCCCTGACCGAGGTGATGGACCTGACAGGCCTGCCCCGCGATGACGCGGCACGGGCCAAGGCGCGCGACTTTTCCGAGCCGGGCCTCTGGCTGGGTGACGCTTCAGGGCGCGCGGCCTTTCTGGATGCCTTGCGCGCGCGCGGCGTGAGCGCAAGACAGGGCGGGCGGTTCCTGACCCTGTCCTTCGGTGGCACCAAGGCCGACCGGATGGCCGAGGTGATCGCCCATTACCGTCCGGCGCGGACGATCGCCCTGGGCGATGCCCCGAATGACATCGAAATGCTTGAGGCGGCCGATACAGGCGTGATCGTCAGCAATCCGCATCATGCCCCCCTGCCCCCCCTTCACGGCGAGGACACGGGGCGGATCATCCGCACGGATCGGCCCGGCCCAGCGGGTTGGAACAAGGCCGTTCTGGCGCTACTCGACAGGCTTGGCCTGCAGAAGGAAAGGCAAGGTCATGGTTGACTTTCATCAGAACGGGAACATCGCCACGCTGCACAATCTGCGCACGCGGGATCTGTCCGACATGACCTATGAGCTTGAGACCTTCGCGCAGACCCGCAAGATGTCGCTGATCCTGCCATGCCTCTTCTCGGAGCTGGAGACCGAGGCGATGCCCCGGATCCTGTCCGAGTTGTCGCGCGTCACCTACCTGCACCGGATCATCATCGGTCTGGACAAGGCAGATGAGGGCCAGTTCCGCCATGCCCGCGCCTTCTTTGCCGACCTCGGCCAGAACCACGTGGTCATCTGGAACGACAGCCCCAGGATGCTTGAGCTGGAGGCGCGGCTGGCCGCCATGGGGCTTGGCCCGGCAGAACCCGGCAAGGGCAAGAATGTCTGGACCTCGATCGGGTATCTGATCGGCTGTCAGGACAGCGCGGTGATGGCGATCCATGACTGCGATATCCTGACCTATACCAATGAAATGCTGGCGCGGCTGATCTATCCGGTCGCCAATCCGACCTTCCCGTTCCAGGTCGCCAAGGGCTATTACGCGCGCATCGGGCAGGACAGGCTGAACGGGCGGGTCACGCGGCTGCTGGTCAGCCCGCTGCTGATCGCGCTCAAGCGCGTGGTGGGGGATCGTGACTATCTCGATTACCTGCGCAGCTTCCGCTATCCGCTGTCGGGCGAATTCGCCATGCGCACCAATATCCTGCCCGACCTGCGCATCCCGTCGGACTGGGGGCTGGAAATCGGCGTGCTGTCCGAGGCCTGGCGCAACCTGGCACCCTCGGCCGTCTGCCAGGTCGAAATCGCGGATGCCTATGATCACAAGCACCAGACCCTCAGCCCCGAGGACGCGACAACCGGGCTGAACCGGATGTCCACCGATATCTGCAAGGCGATCTTTCGCAAGCTGGCCGCGGATGGCACCGTGTTCACCAACAATGTCTTCCGCACCCTCAAGGCCACCTATTACCGCAGCGCGCTGGACCTGCTCGAGGCCTATCATTCAGACGCGAAGATGAACGGCCTGACGCTGGACCGTCACGGCGAGGAGGCGTCGATCGAACTGTTCTCCGAGAACATCATGCGCGCGGGCCAGACATTCCTCGAGAATCCGCACGAGACGCCCTTCATCCCGACATGGAACCGGATTCACGCGGCGGACCCGGATTTCCTGCGCGATCTGCAGACCGCCGTGGCCAGGGACGCGGAAGAACATCAGTAACGCAGGTTGCTGATCCAGAGGCATTGATAGGGGGCCAGCACGATATCCTGATCCGTGACAGGTGCCCCCGTCAGAAGATCGGTCCAGGCTTCGTCCTCGATCAGGTTCAGGCGCATCACCGGCAACGTCACCGTATCGGCGCTGACATTGTGCAGCGCGAAAACCGACTGCTGCCGGTCCAGGCTTTGCCGCCACAGGCCGAACAGGCGGTCATCGCCGGTATGGATGGTGAATTGCGTCGCATTGGGATGGAACGCGGCCTGCCGCCGCCGGATGCGCAAGCGCACCCGCAGCCCCTGCATGACCTGCGCCTGATCCGTCGCGGGGTCCGCAAGCCTTGCCCGCAGCGTGGGATAATCCCAACGATGCCGATTGATCGCACGGTTCATGCCGCGCTTTTCGACACCGTCGTGATCATTCGGGGTCGCCAGCATCGAATGGATGTAGAAGGCGGGAATGCCTTCAAGCGACATCACGATGGTCTGCGAACACAGGAATCGGGCGATATGGTGATCGTCAGGCCCCGCGAAGGTCTGGCGCATCGCGTCAAAGAAGGTGGTGTTCAACTCGTATGGCGCCTCGCCCCCGCCGGGCAGGGCGCGCATGGACACCAGCCCGCCGATCCGCTGCACCGTCTGGATCACGGCGGCCTGATCGGCGGCGGACAACAGCCCCTCGGCCGGGCGCATCCCGATCCCGTCATGGCTGGCGGTGAAATTCAGATAGGCGCAGCCCAGCGGCGCGGGCGGCATCCTGCGTTGCCATTCCACCAGATGCCGTGCCGATCCCGACATCATCGCATGCAGGATCAGCGGCGGCAGGGGAAAGTTGTAGATGACATGCGCCTCGTCGCCCCTGCCGAAATAGCTGAGGTTCTCGGCCTTGGGGACATTGGTCTCGGTCACCAGGATCACGGGTTCGATGGCATAGTCGCACAGCAGCCGGATCAGCTTCACGATGGCATGGGTCTGGGGCAGATGGACCGATGGCGATCCGACCTCTTTCCAGATGAAGGCCACCGCATCCAGCCGGATGATCCGCACCCCGTTGTCCAGATGCAGCCGGATGATCCGCAGGAATTCCAGCAAGACCTCGGGGTTGCGGAAATCCAGGTCGATCTGGTCATGGCTGAAGGTGCACCAGACATGGCGCAGGCCGTTCGCCGTCTCGACCGGCTGCAACAAGGGCGTGGTGCGCGGGCGCACCACCATGCCCAGGTCATCCTCGGGCGAGGCTTCGAAGAAGAAGCGGTCATGCGGCGGCTTGCCCTGCCGATAGGCGTTGAACCAGGGTCCCTGGCTGGACACATGGTTCAGCACAAGATCCGACATCAGCTTGAAGGTCCCGGCAATGCGGTTGATGTCAGGCCAGTCGCCCAGTTGCGCGTTGACCGACCGGAAATCGGTCACGGCAAAGCCGTCATCCGACGTATAGGGAAAGAACGGCAGCACATGCACGCCATTGACCACGTCGCGCAGGTAGCGATGCAGAAAATCGTTCAGCAGGTCCAAGGGCTTGTGCGCCCCGTCCAGCAGCGAGTTGCCATAGGTGATCAGCAGCGCATCGCCCTGCGACCACAACCGGTTGTCCCTTGCCCGCGCCCGCCTGCGACGATGCAGGTCATCGGGCCAGAAGGCGGCCATGCACTGGCGCGCCAGATCGGCGGGGTCATGATCCGGATAGATGCGCGCCACCAGCGCTGCCAGCGCGCGGTCGAATGAATGCGTATCGGACTTTTTCGGGGCCTGGGTATCCATCAGGTCAACCAAGCACATCCCTGCCCCGCTGACAAATCTCTGCCGACCTCTTTCGCGCGGCGATCATGAAATGCCACGACATGGCCGCAAGTTCCGACCATCTTTGCAGCAGGCTTGCCCGTTTCCGGTCAGAACCGTGCCGCCGGTCGACGGGCTACCCGGCGGGTCATCACGCAGGCGAAAGATCCTTGGGCCCGTTTTCAAGTCGCTGACGGGGCCGAGGTTCTGCCATCGGTGATGGCCCGCCGACAGATGCGCCATGGCCGGTAAATCCGACACTGCCTTGCCCCGGCTAGGTGTGCGCCAAGCGGCTTTCCAGCAGCTCGCCCTTGTCCTGCAACAAGGGGTAGGCGATCATGGCAAAGGATGTGTTCAGCATTTTCAAGGCGCGCAAGAGGTCGATGTGGATCGCGCTGGTCTCGAAGGTTTCGGTCATGCCCTTGCGCAAGCGTTTCAGATGCCGCCGCTGCAAGTTCTGTTCAAGCTCCCGCACCTTTTGCTTCTGCTCGACAAGTTCCCGCGCAAGGCCGATGTCCTCGGACATGAGAACCGAAATGCCCTGCTGCACGTTGCGCAGCACCACATCGTGAAAATCCATCAGCTCGTGCCAGCCTTCGGGCGAAAACTGAACGCCCTCGGCATCCTTGCGCTTGGCAAGATCGACCATCTTGCGCGCGACCATATCCGCGCCGGCCTCGAGGTTGACGGCGATACCGGACAGGTCGAAGGCGCGTGTTCCGGTATCCTCGTCGGGATCATTGCTGCGCACCCGTGACAAATACGTCCGGGTATCAAGCGAAATCCGGGCGACGGTCTGCAGTTCGGCCCGCAGCCTTTGGGCAACCGCTTCATCATGATGGTCGAACAGACCGATGGCCTCGCGCATCATGACCTCGATCCTGTTGCCCATCTCGACAAGTTCGCGTTGCGCACATGCAAAGGCACGCCGGGGTTGATCCTGAACCGATGGATCCAGCACGCTGCGCCAATTGCCCTCGCCGTTGGGACTGACGGGATCGGCGACAAGGATACGTGCCGCCCGCATCAGGGGACCCACAAGCGGCATGCAGACCAGCAGCAGCGCCAAATTGAACAGGACATGAAGATGCAATGCCTGTTGCCCCGCATTTGCCCCCAGCCACGCGGTCGGGATGGCGAAATGGGACAGCGCGAACAGCGCGATGGCCGCCCCGCCACCACGAAGAAGCAGGTTGGACCAGACCACCCGGCGCACTGCGGCCTCGGCCTTCAGGGTCAGGAAAAACGCGATCAGCGAGCCGCCCAGATTGGCGCCAAGGACCATGGCAAAGGCGGCCTCGACGGGTAGCAGACCCTGCGCCGCAAGTGTTGCGAACAGCAGAACGGCCGCCACGCTGGAATGCACCAGCCAGGCAAAAAGTGCTGCGATGAGAAACGAGGATATGGCATCGCCCGCAAGATAAAGCATGGCGGCCTGCGCCCCGGGACTATCGGTCAGAGGCAGGCTCGCATGGCGGATCAGATCCAGCGACATGAAGATGAGCGCCAACCCGATCAGGATCCGCCCGATCTGGCGCAAGCGGCGGTCGGAACTGCGCAGGAAGATCATCACGCCACACAGCATCAACAAAGGCGTCAACGCGGCCACGCGCGAGTTGAGGATCAGCGCCACAATGGCAGAGCCAAGATCCGCCCCCAGCATGATGGCAAGCCCCGAGAGGCTGCCGATGGCACCGGCTGACACGAAGCCCGCCATCAGGACGGCGACAGCGGTAGAGCTTTGCATCAGGATCGCCGCTGCCGCCCCGGACGAGGCCGACGCCAGCCGGTTCGCGGTCGACCGGCGCAGCCAAAGCCGCAGATGTCGCCCGAAAGCCCGCTCGAACCCGGTGCGCACCAGCCGCACCGCCCAGATGAGCAGAGCCGCCGCAGCGGCCATGTTCAGGATGAAAAGGATCGGCGTGTTGTCCATCAGACCAGGTCTTGCACACAAATGGAAAAGCGGATCGTCATCATGTCAGAACCTGAAAGGCCCGTCGCCATGATCAAGCGGCACCTCGACCCAGACACCGCCCGGTGCGGTATCGACCAGGGCGCATCCGGTCGGCCCGGACATGAACCCGACGGGCGCATCCGCGCGCCGGTCCAGCGCAAAGGCGCTGCAAAGGGATGGCCCGGTGCAGACCGAATGCCGCCCAAGGTGTCCGTGAAAGACACCATGCACATGCCCCGCGACAATCCGCAGCGGGTCTGCGCGACGGGTCAGGGTGCGCGCAAGATCCTCGGGGTTTTCCAGCGCGATGGCGTCCATGAAGCGGATACCTGTGCGCAAGGGCGGATGATGCAAGGCCACCAGGACGGGCCGGCCCTCTGCCCCCTCCAGGGCCTGGGCCAGCAGATCAAGACTTTCGCGGCGCAGCAGCCCACCGCCCTGCCCCTCGATCAGCGTATCGAGGCCGATGACGCGGGTGTCGCCGATGTCCTGCGCCCAGTCGATCAGACCCGTTTCGGGAATGAAGGACAGATCGCCGAAACAGTGCCTGAACCCCTCGCGCGTGTCGTGATTTCCGGGCACCGGCAGCAGCGGCAGACCCAGCCTGTCCAGTTCCGCGCGCGCCCGGTCATAGCTTGCCGTGGTTCCGTCATCGCTGATGTCGCCGGTCACGATCACCGCATCGACCGGCCCGATGGCAGGCAGCCTGAGCAACAGGGCATCGACCGCTTTGCGCAACAGCGCAGGCGTGTCCAGCCGCCCCGAGGCCAGAGTGCCCGGCGCGACCACATGCAAGTCTGAAAGCTGCAGAAACCGGGCCATCGCCTATTTGATCCCCGCACGCAGGAACGCTTGCACGAACTGGCGCTGGAAGACCAGAAAGGCAACCAGCAGTGGCGCCACCGACATCATCGTGGCCGCCGAAATCACCGAGATGTCGACCCCGTTTTCAGGCGCGCCGAAGATCGACAACCCCACCGTCAACGGCCGTGTATCAGGCGAATTGGTCACGATCAGCGGCCAGAGGAAATTGTTCCAATGCGTGGATACCGATACCAGCGCATAGGCAAGATAGGTCGGTCGCGCCAAAGGCACGTAGACGCGCCAGAGGATCCCGAACCAGCCGCATCCCTCGACCCGCGCGGCCTCATGCAGTTCGATCGGCACACCCTTGAATGCCTGCCGCATCAGGAAGATGCCGAAGGCCGAAGCCATATAGGGCATGCCCACCCCGAGGATCGAGTCGAACAGACCAAGCCGCGACACCATCGCGTAGTTTTCGACAATCAGCACTTCGGGAAGGATGAACAGCTGCATCAGCACAAGGATGAACACGATGTCACGGCCCGGAAACCGGACCTGGGCAAAGGCAAATCCCGCAAGCGTCGTGACAATGAACTGTCCGACCAGGATCACTGTCACCAGCAGGAAAGTGTTCAGGAAATACTGCAACCATGGCGCACCGGCCCAGGCGATACGGAAATTGTCCAGCGTCCAGGGGGCCGTGATGTTGAAGTTGACCGCATCCGAGGTCGAGTGGAACGCTGCCCAGAAGGCAAACAGCAGGGGCGAGATCCAGATGACCGCCAGCAGAAGCGCGCCGAATGCCTCGATATGCCTGGAAAGCGCTTTCATTGGTAATGGGTCCGTTTGTCGAGAATGGTGAACTTGATCCCCGCGACGATGCCGAGAACGACAAGCACCATGATGGTCATGGCCGCCGCATGTGGCGCGTCGAAGAAGGCAAACGCCATTTCCCAGATGTAATAGAGGATCAGCTTCGAGGCGTCGTTCGGGCCACCCTTGGTCAGGATGAACAGATGGTCGATCAGCTTGACCGAGTTGATCAGCGCATTCACCATGATGAACAGCGTCGTCGGCATCAGCAGCGGCAGAACGATCCGGCGGGTATAGGTCCAGCGGCTGGCGCCTTCGATATCGGCGGCCTCCTTCAGATCCTCGGGTATGGTCTGCAACGCGGCAAGATAGAAGATCATGAAGAACCCCGCCTCTTTCCAGATCGTCACCACGATGACGGCCCAAAGCGCGGTTTCGGGCTGACCCAGCCAGTTGACCGATGGCAGGCCGAACAGCGATCCGATCTGATCAAGCACGCCAAGTCCCGGTGTGTAGAAGAACAGCCACAGGTTGGCCGCAGCAATCATCGGCAGGACTGTCGGCGTGAAATAGGCCGTCCTGACAAAGCCGCGCGCGGGAATTTTCGAATTCGCCCAGAGGGCCATGCCCAGTGCGATGGCGATCGAGATCGGGATCGTGGCCCCGGCATAGATCAGGTTGTTGGTGACCACCTTCCAGAAGGTCGGATCGGCAAACAGGTCGGTATAGTTCTCGGTACCCACGAACTCGCTGGGACGCCGGCGGGTGCCGCGACTGAACAGGCTGGACCAGAGCGTCGCAAGGGACGGGTAGAATGCGAAGGTCGTCAGCAGGATCGCGGCAGGCGACAGCAGCAGCCAGCCATATATGGCCTGCCTGCGGCGTTCGATATTGACGTGATGCGCCATGAAACGACCTTTCGCCGATGAAAATGCGGGTGCCGGACAACAGGCCCGACACCCGCAGGATGCTTACTGGTAGTCCTTCAGCAGCCGGACAGCCGCTTGCTGCGCTTCGGCCAGCGCATCGGCCGGTGACGCGGTGCCGGTCAATGCCGCCTGAATGGCGTTGTTCAGCCCCTCACGGACCCGCGCGGTCTCGAAGGTCGAAAACTCGGCCACCGCGTTTTCAAGCTGGTTGCGCGCCACAAGTGCCGGCGGAAACGCGGCCGTATAGGCCTTGAGAGCCTCGGTTTCATAGGCGGCGGGCGACACGCCCATATAGCCTGTGGCGATCGACCATGCCGCGGCCTGCTCGGGCGAGGTCATGAACTCGATCAGCTTCATCGCCGCGGCGCGTTCCTCGTCAGAGGTGTCCTTGAACACATAGAAGTTGCCGCCGCCCGTCGGGGAGCCGGGGCGCACATTCGCCGGCAACTCGGCCACGCCGAAATCGAAGCTGGCGTTATTCTTCACGGCCGTCAGGTTGCCGGTGGAATGCCACATCATCGCGGTCTGACCTTCAAGGAAGGCCTGGCGCAGCGTGCCCCATTCGACCGTGCCTTCGGGCATGATGCCATGTTCGGTTGACAGCGATTTCCAGAACTCCAGCGTTTCCACAACTGCAGGATCATCGAAATAGGTGGTCAGACCGTCATCCGACATGACCTCCTTGCCGTTCTGGATCGCGAGCGCCTGGAACATCCAGTAGGGATATCCGGTCGAGGGGATCATCAGACCGTAGGTGCCGTCCTTGGTCAGCGCCTTGCCCATCGAGATCATCTCGTCCCATGTCGCCGGTGCGGCCTCGGGGTCCAGCCCGGCTGCGCGGAACATGTCCTTGTTGTAATAGGCCACGATGGTCGACCGCTGGAACGGAATGCCCCAGGTCTTGCCCTCGACGCGCCCGTTGGCCATCAGCGCAGGATAGAAACTGTCAAGCCAGGCCGGATCGACACCTTCGATGTCGTCGAAGGCGACAACCAGATCCTGTTCGATCAGATCGTAGGCATCGATCGAGAACATCACCGCCAGCTGCGCCGGCTCGCCCGAGGCCAGCGCCGACAGCGCGCGCACGCGGGTATCGTCATAGTTGCCCGAATAGATCGCGTTCACCTTGATATCCGGGTTCGCCTTTTCGAATTCGGCCACGATCCCGTCGACGACTTCAGTCAGCGCACCGCCGACGGCGATGGGGTAATACATGGTGAGCTCGGTTTCAGCGGCAACGGGTGCTGCCAGCAGGGTCGCGAGCGCGCTGGTCATCGCAAGCTTGTTCATCAGTGTCATGTGGTCCTCCAGGTTTTTCAAGAAGCGCCCTGCCTACTCGGCCGGGCGGGGTGGTCGCGTTTCAGTTCTCCGGCCGCTCGCGTCGAAGAAATGCAGGTGTTCGTCAGCGAAACCGATATCGAGCGACTGTCCCGCCGGGATGGTCTTCAACCCGGGCATGCTGACAGTCAGGCCTGTCGCAGACGGATGTGTCAGACCGATGAACGTTTCCGAGCCCAGGAATTCGCATTCGGACACCTGGCACCGCAGCCGCCCCTGCCCGGGTCCCGTGACATGCACGTTTTCGGCCCGAAGCCCGATCAGCGACACCCCTTCGAACCCCGGCAGGGCCGCGCCCTCGATCAGCGCCATGGGCGGTGAACCGACGAATTCGGCGACAAAGGTATTGGCCGGTCGGTAATACAGATCCTCGGGCGCGCCGATCTGCTGGATATGCCCGTCCTTCATCAGCACGACCATGTCGGCCATGCTCATCGCTTCGGTCTGGTCATGCGTGACGTAGACAACCGTGATCCCAAGATCGACCTGCAGCTTCTTGATGTCCTTGCGCACCGATGCCCGCAACTTGGCATCAAGGTTGGACAGCGGCTCATCCATGAGGCACAGCGGCTGGTTCGCGACAATCGCGCGCGCAAGGGCAACGCGCTGGCGCTGGCCGCCCGACAACTCGCCCGGCTTGCGGTTCTCGTATCCAAGCAGCCCGGTAATCTCGAGGGCGCGCCTGAGCTTTTCACGTCGCTCGGCGGCAGCAACCCTGCGCACTTTCAGACCGAAGACGACATTCTCGGCGACGTTCAGATGCGGGAACAGCGCATAGGACTGAAAGACCATCGACAGATTGCGGTCCGATGGCGCGGCGGTGGTCACGTCGCGCCCGTCGATGCTGATCCGCCCCTCATCCGGCAACTCGAGCCCTGACAAAAGCCGCAGCGTGGTGGATTTTCCACAGCCTGAAGGCCCCAGAAGCGCCACGAAAGACCCGCGCGGAATCGACAACGAGACGTTCTCGACCCCCAGTTGCCCGTTCCATCGCTTGGCGACATTCTCGACGTGAACAAAGGGCGTGGTCATGGTCAATCAGCGTCCTCGGCGAAAACGATCCGAGAGCCGAGGCTCTCGACAAGTGACGAATAGGGGGCGGTTGGCGGGCGGTCGCAGACGATCAGGTCGATATCCGACAGGTTGCCGCCGACGGCAGGCGCCATGCGCCCGAACTTGCTGCGGTCGATCACAAGGATGGACTGCTTTGCATTCCGGCGCATCCGTTCGGTGGCGCGGACCTCTGACTGGTGAAATTCCAGAAGACCGCCGTCCTGATCGACGCCGGCGGTCCCGAAGATGGCGAATTCCGCGCGGTAGCGGCTGAAGAATTCGACAACCTCCTCGCCGACGAAATCGCGGTCCGGCAGGCGGATCTCTCCGCCCGGCAGGATGATGCGGTTCGACACCTCCTCGCTCAGCGCCATCGCGGCACTCAGGTTGTTGGTGATGACCGTCAGTTCCTTGCGGCGATGCAATGCGCGCGCCACGCTGAGCGCTGTCGAACCGATCGAGATGAATACCGTTGCGCCATTGGGAATACGCGCCGCCGCGACCTCGGCGATCGCGCGCTTTCCGACAAGGTTGGTGCCTGCGCGCTGGTCGAAGGGGGTGTTCAGCCTTTCCTGCGCCAGCTCGATCCGCCCATGCGCGCGGCACAGCGTTTCGCCATCGCACAGGATGTCGAGGTCACGGCGAATGGTCTGGGTCGTGACGCCAAGCATTTCCGCCAAGGCCCCCACGCTCACCCCTCCCCGCTCCTGCACGACTTGCTGGATCAAATCGCGCCGCCTTACTTTCTTGGACGCCATGTCAACTCCCGTTGCTGCACACAAAGCCTAGCCAGACAAAAACAACAAAACAACATTTTTTTGCGCGCAAATCACGCTCACATATCGCCCAAACACAGCGACACCCCCGACACTCGCAGCCTTTCACTTGAAAAACATGACTTTTTTCAAGATTCGCGTCACTGCCGCACCGGAAATAATGTTGTTATGTCGTTTTTTTATTTCATTTACATGACAGAGCGATAAATTAAGCTGCATCGACGCGGCGGGTGCGGTATTCCGGCACGACATCAACGACGAAAACGGGAAGGGTCAGCCGGCAGGATGGACACAGTCGACAGCATATTCGATCGCTACGAGGCCATTCGGCACCGCCTGCCCCATGCCACGACAGCCAATCGGACAATCGACATATCGTCGCTGCTGGATGTGACCGAAGAGATTGACGCCTTCGTCTTTGACGCCTTCGGGGTCCTGAACGTCGGCGAAGTTCCGATCACCGGCGCGGCTGACCGCCTTGACCAGCTGCGCAGCAGGGGGCACGAGATTCGCGTGCTGTCGAATGCCGCAAGCTACGACCATGAGGCCGCAGTCGAGAAGTTCCGAAGGCTGGGCATGAACATCCGTGAAAACGAGGTGATCACCAGCCGCGATGCCTCTCTGGCGGATCTGACGCCCGGCCTGTGGGGATGCATCGCCGCAGCGGCCGACAGGCTGCAGGACATTCCCGCCGCCACCCTGCGCCTGCAGGCGGAAAGTGCGGATTATGACCGTGTGGATGCCTTCCTGTTCCTGTCCACCGAAGGCTGGACACAGGAGAAGCAGAACATCCTCGAGAGGTCGCTGCGCGACAACCCAAGGCCGGTGATCATCGCGAACGCCGATCTCGTGGCCCCGCGGGAGGGCGGCTTCACACGCGAGCCCGGTCATTACGGCCATCTGCTGGCCGATCTGGGACTTCCAGACATAAGTTTCCGTGGCAAGCCGTTTGGCGATGTCTATGAGCTGGTAGAAGCCTCCCTGCCGGGCGTCGCACCTGATCGCATCGCCATGTGCGGCGACACGCTCCATACCGACATCCTGGGGGCGGCAGCCCGCCAGTGGCGCACTGTCCTGGTCACGCGTGACGGGCTTTTCGCAGGCGTCGACACAACGCCCTATTGCACAGGCGCAAGGCTTTTCCCGACCTGGCGGCTGGAAAAGATCTGACACAAGCGGCGCGGGCGGGCTTAATTCGTCGCGCGGGCGCTGGCAGACCTATTCGAACCCGCCACCGAATGAATCCTCACCGACCGGGGCCATGACGCTGACTGGTTCCGGAACGCGTTGAAGGACAAGGGGACAAACGACGTGACCGGCGCCGCAACAGGATCAAGATCATCCTCGGCCAACTGAAAGCCTTGCGCCAGGTTGCGACCCGTCAGGACAGATGCGCAAAGACCTTCCTCTCCGCAGCAGCCCCCGCCGCAACAGTCATCCTCGGGCTTTGGCCATCAATGAGCCTGGACCCTGGTTTCTCAGACGGTTCTTAATATAAGGTTTAGGAGCATGGCGAATTGAATCGCTATCAGCACAAAAATAAAAGTGAAGTAAAGCTCAACTCTACTCACTTTAAATCTTGTGTTAAAGTCTCTTGCCCGGTCTTTAGCGCGGCAGAGAAAATATTTAAGCTTTTTCAGCCTAGATATCACAGCTTTCAAGATGCCTGCTACAGATGTGTAGCGACTTGGCTGCAACCCAATGCAGCGAGGGAGCGTTTTGCTGTAATTAGCCTATGGCCCTAGGCCTAAAGGTCAACGGACCAAGGAAAATTTTGGCATTCAGTCATCCGAACCAACATCACTGGCGTCTGTGTCGAAGCCAAAAGCCATTACATAAACCTCCACCGAAACAACTGCAAGCCACGCTAAAAAAAGAGAAAAAGCAAATAGCCGCCGCCTGGATTTACTTGATCGTGTCAATTACCTTCCAGCCCTTTCACTTTTTTGTCAGAACTCAATTTATAGCGGTGTTACGGTAAAGGAAGCGCAAGTGCGGCTATCTTAAGTGATTAGCGCATTAACGGAGGTTAATTGCCCTTGCGTCAAGTTTGCGGCACAATCTTTGTGCTCGGCCAATTCAGCCAAAAGTCCTTCGCCCAGATCGAGCAGGACAAGACCAACCCATTCTCAACAGTGGCCCAAAGACGACCATTGACGCTTGCGCATCCCCTGTTCGCATCGATCATCAGCGCGTGACCGCTGTTCGAACCCGGTTGGTCACCCGCGTGCTGGATGCCATGCTTGGCCGTGGTGAGAAAACGCGAATTCCCCGAAAATAACAGGGCTGGCACACCTGGTTGGGGCGTGCTGCCTTCGCATCGCAGCAGAAAGAAGTATCAATACCATGTTTATGGTATGGTGAGGTCTTGAAGTTGAATGTTACTGGTCTCCACCACACACAAGGCAATGCTTAGAGGGCTTCGTTGGCTAGCAAACCACA
>JANREX010000040.1:0-16288 GCA_030758115.1 Paracoccaceae bacterium
CAGCAAATCCAGCTGTTGTGATACGACTTCCATCAGGTGGGGATCCAACGCGCACCACCGCAATCAACAGTTCACAAGCCCCTTGGTGCGCAACTTGAACCAACGGCTCAACGATTCAAGGCTGCCCGGCAGCAGTTGGCGCGTTCAGGATCGGGGACATTTTCACCTTTGGCGGCGGTGAGTTGACGGACGGCGGGGCAGACCATCTCTCGCCCCTTTTGGAGGCAAGGCCGATGCAGCAGCAAGACGTTGAAATTAGTCGTGTACATCGCGCTTTGCAAAACATTGCGCGCGCGCCAAAACCAAAGGGTCATGTCGTCATTTGCTCAGGGACGACGCATGCAAACGTGACCAAGGACGCAGGCGCTGAGGTCTTGTATTCGGCCTCTGGCGTCAATGGTGCCTGGAATTACGTTCCGCTGCCAAAACCCAAATTCTTCATTGCGCGCCTCGATCAGGCGAGAATACCCGAATTCTTCACGTCGATCGATGATTACGCCTGTGTTGCATTCATGATCGTGCCTGCCGACGAAGAGCAAAACATCATCGAGAATATTATTCTGGATCGAAACCCTTTCAGGTCACTAGCCCTGAAATTACCTGATCACCTTCTGTATTTCGTCGATACAGACAACCCGGAGTCCTCAACAGGGATTTCTGAAGCTATCTCGGTCGGCAGCGATAGCCCTTTGAAGGGTGGATTGATCTTTGCGTAACATCATCCCACTTGCCGTCGCCTCATTACATGCAAACGAGGTCGCTGCTGACATCTTTCCCGGCAGCCGCCTCAATGGCCAACCGGTTGCAACCTCCCGGAAAGCGCTGCGCGATTTCCGGATCGTGAAACAGCAGCTGGATTATTCCTGCGGTGCGGCCAGCATGGTGACGATCCTGAACGAATTCTACGGGATGTCCGTGACGGAAGAGGATGTGCTGCCCCGGATGGGGGCGACGGACAGGTCTTCCTTCCAGCAGCTTGCCGATATGGTGCCTTCTTGCGGGGTCAGGGCGGGCGGGCTGATGCTGTCCTGCGACGATCCGAGGCAGTTCACGATCCCGAAGGACATCGGCCTTGCGCAGATCGACACGACATTCTTCAGGGAACCGGCAGGGTGGTCCCTGTCGCTGCGTGCCATACCGCTGTCGCCCTAGGGCACGGCACCTGTTCCGCCTTTCGGTGACAGGGTTGTCACCGCAGGGCAGATCCTGTCCCGGCGGTTCGGGGCGGCCATTTTGACCAGTGAAGGGAGTATGCCCAAGATGAATATCATAACGACATTTGCCACCAAGATGCTGGCCGTGCTCAGCATCGTGGCCATCATCGCCTCGCCCGCCGCGGCACAATCGCTCAGCGCCTCGGACATGGCCTTTGCCTTCGGCGGCAAGGCGGCTGCCTCCGCTGCAAGCACCACGACTGCACGCGCGGCGGCGGAAGCGCCCGTTGCCATGGCATCGGCGCGCAGCATGACCCCGACCGAGATGCAGGAGACCGAAGGCGCCTTCTGGCCGGTGGTCTATGCGGCGGCTGTTTTCGGCACGCGCGCGGCGATGTGGGCCGGCCCGCGTATCGCACCAAACACCTTCCGCACGATCACCAACACCAGAAGCGCGCATACGATCATGCTGAACACAAGACGCGGCACGCATGTCTGCCAGGTGGCCTGCAGCACCGGAAGCGGCATCCGTGGGGCACATGTGGGATGGGGCGCGGGGGGCCGCAACGGCATGGGTGCTGCGACGCATATCTATCGCAATTCGCCCTGGCGCATCAATCCGTGGTAAGCCCCGGCGTGAAAGGATGACAAGATGATCCGCGGATTGTTCTCACGTACCGACCACGAGGTTCGGGTCAAGCTGCTGCATCGGCCGTTTGGCGCGGCGGCGCTGGCCGGGGCATGGACAGCCGCGGATCGCTGGTTCATCGAAAAGACCTTCAGCGGCGATACCCTGCTGCTGGGGGTCGAAAGTGATCTGCAGACGCGGCGCAGCCTGGCCAGCGCGATGCGTGGCGATCTTGCAATCACGGCCGTTCCCGGCGGGCTGTTCCGCGACCGCGTGCGCGAGATCGTCGATTTCTCGGTGCCGGTGGCAACACTCCTCACGGGGCCCGCCTTTGGGGTGTTCTGGACCATGGCGGCGGGGTTCGGCCCTGCGTTCCGGCAGGACCTTTCAGATCTGGCGGCACAGCAAAAGCCGGACATCACCTTTTCCACAATGCTGCATGACGGGGATATCCTTGGGCAGGACGGGCCAAGCGTCGTGCTTTACCGGAACTTTTTCGATGACGAGACATGCCTGCGCCTGCGCCCCGCGCTGTGGGATGCCATCCAGGAAGAGGCGCGGACCGCGCTGCGGCTTCCCTGGATGCAGGTGGAACACGTCAACTTTGATGGAGAGACCTACGACCTTGGGTCAAGCTTCACCCTGACACGCGACAGGTAGAGGGGCGTCGCATCCAGAAAGGGCGACTTGCGAAATGAAAACGGCGCGCCCTGTGGCGCGCCGTGATCTTTTCCGGGCCTTGTCGCGCCGGTATCAGATGGCTTTCTTCAGCGCCTCTGCAAGGTCGGTGCGTTCCCAGCTGAAACCACCATCCGCATCGGGCTCGCGTCCGAAATGGCCATAGGCGGCGGTGCGCGCATAGATCGGGCGGTTCAGTTGCAGATGCGTCCGGATCCCGCGCGGGGTCAGATCCATGACCTTGGGGATCGCAGCCTCGATCGCGGCGGCATCCACGTCGCCGGTGCCATGCGTGTCGACATAGATCGACAGCGGGCGCGCCACGCCGATGGCATAGCTCAGCTGGATCGTCGCGCGATCCGCCAGCCCTGCAGCCACGATGTTCTTGGCCAGGTAACGCGCGGCATAGGCGGCCGAGCGGTCAACCTTCGTCGGATCCTTGCCGGAAAACGCGCCGCCACCATGGGGCGCGGCACCGCCGTAGGTATCCACGATGATCTTGCGGCCCGTCAGGCCCGCGTCACCATCGGGTCCGCCGATGACGAACTTGCCGGTCGGGTTCACGTGCCAGATCGTGTCCTTGGTCACCCAGCCGGCAGGCAGCACTTCGAGGATATAGGGCTCGACCACGGCGCGCACGTCGTCGCTGGTCATGTTTTCGTCCAGATGCTGCGTGGACAGAACGATCTGGGTCACGCCCACCGGAACGCCGTTTTCATAGCGCACGGAAAGCTGCGATTTGGCATCCGGGCCAAGGGTCGGCTCGGCGCCCGATTTGCGCACTTCGGCCAGACGGCGCAGCATGGCATGCGCATACTGGATCGGTGCGGGCATCAGCGCATCGGTCTCGTTCGTGGCATAGCCGAACATGATGCCCTGGTCGCCTGCACCTTCGTCCTTGTTCTCGGCCGCGTTCACGCCCTGGGCGATATGGGCCGACTGCTCGTGCAGAAGGTTCGTGATCTCGCAGGTGGCGTGGTGGAATTTTTCCTGCTCATAGCCGATGTCCTTGATGCAGGCACGGGCGATGTCGGGAATACGCTCCATGTATTCGGCCAGCTTGGCCTGATCGGACAGGCCGACCTCGCCGCCGATGACGACGCGGTTGGTGGTGGCAAAAGTCTCGCAGGCGACGCGCGCCTCGGGTTCCTCGGCCAGGAAGGCGTCCAGAACCGCGTCGGAAATGCGGTCGCAGACCTTGTCAGGGTGCCCTTCCGAGACGGACTCGGAGGTAAATACGTAATTCTGTCGTGACATGAAACGTGCTCCATTGGGTTCATCCCGTCACGCCAGGAAGCCGTTGTGACAGGGGTGATGCGTGGTTACGCGCGGTATGGCGGGGCGTCAATCGCTATTTGGCGCGTCGCGCCCGTATCTCGCGCCCGACTGATGCGCCAAGCAACCCGAGGATGATCAGCATGATCGGCAACTCGCCCCAAAGCGCATAGATCGTGGGCGGAAGCGCCCGCGGCAGCGGCGCATCCAGCCAGCCTGCCGTGTCCAGCGGCAGCGCGGCGGTGACCCGCCCATGCCCGTCGATCATGGCCGACACGCCGGTATTGGCCACGCGCACCATGGGCAAACCCTGTTCGATGGCGCGCAGCCGTGCCTGGGCCAGGTGTTGATAGGGGCCCGAGTAGGTGCCGAACCAGGCGTCATTGGTGATCTGCATCAGGAAATCCGGACGGTCCGGCGCGCCAAGGATCGCCTGGGGAAACACCGCCTCGTAGCAGATCAGCGGCAGCGCATGACCAAGCCCCCCCAGATCCATGAGGCGCGGCCCCGCGCCGGGCGAAAACCCGCCGCCGCGCGAGGCGGCCATGCCGTGAATGCCGAATTGCGACAGGACTTCGCCAAAGGGCATGTATTCGCCAAATGGCACAAGGCGGTGCTTGTCATAGATCGCCCGGATCGTGCCGCCGCCATCAAGATAGATCGCGGAATTGAAGGTGCGCTGCCCGATGAAGCGCTGGATCCCCAGAACCACGGGCACGCCATCGGCGGCCAGGGTGATCGCCTCAAGCTCGGGCTCGGCGTTTTCAAGGATCACGCTCAGCGCGGTTTCGGCCCAGATCACCAGGTCGGGGCGCGGCTGCGCCGGATCAAGGCCCATGGCGGCGGTATAGTCGATCTGGCGCTGAAAGAAGACCGGGATCATCGTGCGATCCCATTTCAGATGCTGTGGCGCATTGGGCTGGATCATGCGGATCACGGGACGATCCGCCATGCCGGCGGGATCGGCCTGCGCCGTGCCACCCTGCCCCGGCCCGCCGCCGATCACCGTGCCGCCCCAGAGCGCGGCGGCACCGACCATCGCAAGGCTGCCCGCCCCCCACCAGCGACGATGCGGCGAAAGCAATTGCACAAGGCCCGCCGCCGCCAGCAGCGCCAGAAGCGTCAAGGCATGGTGCCCCACCACCGAGGCGACATGCACCAGGGGCGTGTCGATCCAGACATGGCCGATCAGGGCCCAGGGGAACCCTGTCAGCACATAGGAGCGCAGCACCTCGACCAGCGTGAAGGCCGCAACGAAGGCCAGGGCCCGCCCGCCCAGCCCGCGCACCACGGCCGCCGCCACCGCCCAGAACAGGGCAAGCCCCGCCGACATGCCGATCAGCGCAAAGGGCGCCATCCAGCCATGCCGCGCCACATTGACCAGAAAAGGCTCGATGATCCAGAACAGGGCCAGGGCGAAATGCCCGGTGCCCGCCGCAAGCCCCAGAAAGGCCGCCTGACGCATGTCGCCGGCTGTCCGGATCAGCTGAAACAACAGCGCAAGGCCAGGAATCGCCACGGGCCAGAGATCGAAAGGCGCCTGCCCGAGGGCCACGGCCAGACCGGATGCCAAGGCCAGCAGCAGCCTGACGCGCCGCCCCGGCGCGCCGGGCTGCATCTCAGACGGCAACCGCATGTGGCAGTCGGACCCTCAGACGTTTGATACGGCGGGGATCGGCATCGACCACTTCGAATTCGATCCCGGCGGGATGCTGCACCACCTCGCCGCGCACGGGCACGCGGCCCGCCAGCATGAAGACCAGCCCGCCCAGCGTGTCGATCTCTTCCTCGTCGACATCCTCGTGTTCGGTCAGGGACTGTCCGATTTCGACCTCGAATTCCTCGAGCGGGGTCTTGGACAGGGCCAGGTATTGCCCCGGCTTTTCCACCGTCCAGAACTGATCCTCGTCGGTGTCATGTTCATCCTCGATCTCGCCGATGACCTGTTCGATCAGATCCTCGATCGTGACCAGACCGTCCACGCCACCGTATTCATCGATGACCAGCGCCATATGCTTGCGCTCGGACTGCATCTTCTGCAGCAGCACCCCGATCGACATCGAGGGCGGCACGTAGAGAAGCGGGCGCAGCATCTGCTTGAGAGAGAATTCGCCCGACCCGCCGTTGAACCCGTGCTTGAGCGCGAAATCCTTCAGGTGCAGCATGCCCAGCGGCGTGTCCAGCGTACCCGCATAGACCGGCAGACGCGTCAGGCCGGTCTCGCGGAACAGTTCGACCAGTTCTTCCATGGTGATCGTGTCGGGCACGGCGGTGATATCCGCCTTGGGAATTGCCACATCCTCGACGCGCATGCGGCGCAGGTTCAGGATATTGTGGACCTGTTGACGCTCTGGCGCCGAAGACAGCGCGCCTGCGTCCCCGTCATCCTGGCCGCTGTCTGCGGGGCTCAGCGCCCCGATGATGCGGCGGAAAAATCCACCCGATGACGTCTTTTCGGCCTCGGAATAGGGCAGCGCGCTCTGCGCTGCCTCCGTAGACCCGTCTATGCTGTCGCCCATCTTGCCTTTCCAGAATGCGGAAGCGTTGCTTCCTTGAAATACCTGTGCGCACGCCCACGGCGCGACACGCTGCGCCTAATATGGGTCAGCCACCCCCAGTTTGCCAAGTATCGCCACCTCGATTGTCTCCATCAAAGTGGCATCCTTGTCACGAACATGATCATAGCCCAGCAGATGCAGCGTGCCATGCACCACAAGATGGGTCACGTGATCGGCCATCGACTTGCCCGCCTCGGCGGCTTCGCGCGCACAGGTGTCATAGGCGATGGCGATATCGCCAAGCTCGATCCCCTCGCCCGCGTCTTCGTCGAAGAAGGGATCGTCCTGCGGGGTTTCGTCGGGCACATAGGGCGCTTCGCCATCTTCGTCGGCGGCCAGATCCTGCGCCGGCCAGCTGAGCACATTGGTCGGCGCGGGTTTGCCCCGAAACTCGGCGTTCAGCACCGCGATACGCGCGTCGTCACATGCCAGAAGGCTGATCATGTAAAGATCGGGATCAAACCCCAGATGGCCCAGCGTGGCGCGGGCCGCGGCCTCGGCCAGCGGTTCAAGCCCGGCCTCGGCCCAGCGGTCATCTTCGATCTGCGTATCGGTCAGCATGTGGCCTTGTCACGGTGGGGGCTGTCTGCCCCCACACCCCCGAGGATATTTTCGGCAAGAAGAAGCGGGGACAGCGTCAGACGGTACCCTCTGCCTCATAGGCTTCGATGATGGCGGCCACAAGGGGATGGCGGACCACATCCTTGGAGGTGAAGTAGTTGAAGCTGATCTTGTCGATGGATTTCAGCAGACGTTCCGCATCCGCCAGACCCGAAGACACACCGCGCGGCAGGTCGATCTGGGTGCGGTCGCCGGTGATGACCATGCGCGACCCTTCGCCCAGGCGGGTCAGGAACATCTTCATCTGCATCGAGGTGGCGTTCTGCGCCTCGTCCAGCACCACGAAGGCATTGCTCAGGGTGCGCCCGCGCATGAAGGCCAGCGGCGCGATCTCGATCCGCTTTTCCTCGATCAGCTTGGCGGTCTGCTTGCCCGGCAGGAAATCGTTCAGCGCGTCATAAAGCGGCTGCATGTAGGGATCGACCTTGTCCTTCATGTCACCGGGCAGATAGCCCAGCTTTTCGCCCGCCTCGACCGCGGGACGGCTGAGGATGATGCGGTCCACCTGACCCGTGATGAACATGGACACGCCCGCCGCCACGGCCAGATAGGTCTTGCCGGTGCCCGCCGGACCGATGCCGAAGCAGAGTTCGTGCTTGAAGAGATTCTGCACATAGGCTTTCTGCGCCTCGGTGCGGGGTTCGACCAGTTTGCGCCTTGTCTTGATCTCGACCCGGCCGGAGCGGAACATCTCGAGCTGGTCGCCCGCCTGCGCGCCGGTTCCCTGTTCGGAGCTGCCCATGCGGATCTGGCGGTCGATATCGCCCTGCTCCAGCCCGCGCCCGGCCTCGAGCCGTTCATAGAGCGCATCCAGCACCTCGATCGCGTTGGCGGTGGCGCTTTCCTCGCCGAAGACGGCCAACTGGTTGCCGCGCCGCAGGATCTGCACCCCCAGTTTCTTTTCCAACTCGGCCAGGTTGCGGTCATATTCCCCGCAAAGGTCGATCAGCAGGCGGTTGTCAGGAAATTCAGCCAGACGTTCGATCTGGGTGGCGGCATCGAAGGGCGGGGGCAGCACTGTGATAGCCAAGCAGGTCTCCTTGCAA
Organism: Paracoccaceae bacterium; assembly: GCA_030758115.1. Classification (GTDB taxonomy): domain Bacteria; phylum Pseudomonadota; class Alphaproteobacteria; order Rhodobacterales; family Rhodobacteraceae; genus Seohaeicola. The sequence continues at coordinate 7,961 of JANREX010000040.1, forward strand.
AGGCCGGGCCTGCGGAGGGCGGACCCTGTCACCTGAATTCGAGGGTGCCAAGTTGCGCGCCATCACGCAAGCGGCTTGATCATCATCTAGGGTGCATCAGGCAAAAAAACACCACAGGCGGGGACCTGTGGTGCGATTTCTTGCATATGGTCGACTGATCAGAACCAGTCGGGGACATTCGAGCCGGACTTGAACGGGCCTGTCGCCACACCCGGAGGTGCCGCGTTGGAGCAGACGGGCGAGCCATCGGGCTGCAGCCGCGCGGACAGATAGCCTTCGACGCCATCGTCGATGATCCAGTGGTCGCAGCCGGTCGGATCGACCCAGATGCCCGCCACCAGCTGGCTGAGGTGCTTGTCGTCCTGGCTGCCGTCGCGCGACTTGTCCGGCCCGACTTCCTGGCAGGCCGACAGCGCGGCCAGCGCGCCAAGCATCGCGATACCCTTGAGATATGTCATTTCCGATCTCCTCAGCGCAGGCAGATGATTTCGACGCGGCGGTTCTGCGCCATGCCGTCAGCGGTGGAATTGGTGGCGCGCGGCATGCGTTCGCCGAAACCGCGCACATCGATCACATTGGCGCCGATGGATTGCGCGACCTGCGCCACCGCATTGGCGCGACGCTGGCTGAGGCGCATGTTGTATTCATCCGAGGCGCGGCTGTCGGTGTGACCATGCACAAGGAAGGCACGCGCATTTGCCTTGCGGAAGAAATTCACGAGGTTCTGCTTTGCATGGGGATGGATCTGGTGCCGGTCGGTGGCAAAGAACTGATCGGTCGGCATCACGCCGCAAATCTCGCCCCGGTGGCAGACCGGATTGCCCTTGCGGTCGATATGCGGCGACATGAAACCTTCCTCGCCGTCGTCCATGACCCAATGTTCACAGCCATCCGGATCGATCCAGATCGTGGGAACGTAACGCTCGCCCTTGATGGTTTTCTGCTGGGCAACCGCCGGTGCGGCGATTCCGGACAAGGCCAGCGCCGATACGACCACACCTGCCAGCGCCATGCGTCTGGATTTCATTGCCATGCTGGAAGAGCCCCCATGCTCACTCGTTAAAACCTTCGCCCCTCAGGAGACCTGTCCGGGACGCACACACATTTCAGCCAGTTTACCCGAAACCTGTTGAGAGAAAAGAAAAATCCACAAGATATTGTGTAGGCCTGCGCAACAATCCCTAGGAACAGCGAAGATTTTCAACGAATTGTCGCAGTCACCCAGGCACGATCAACCCATGCGTTAGTGATCGCGCCGTTTTACACGTCACTCAACGCGATGCGGGCGGCATTGCGGTTGTCAGAGCAGGACGCCCGACAGTGAATTCGATCCGCTGCCGATGATTCTGACACGCGCGATCTGACCGATCGGGGCGGCACCGTTGCGCAGCGCATCTTCCACATGGACCGCATGCAGGTATTCCGACTTGCCGACCATCTGGCCCTCGCGCCGTCCGGCGCGCTCGAACAGGACCGAAACCTCGCGGCCGATCATGCTGTCCTGGATGCGGCGCTGCTGTTCGCCCAGAAGCGCCTGCAACCGGTAAAGCCGGTCTGTCTTGACCTCTTCGTCAAGCTGCGGGCGCTCGGCGGCGGGCGTGCCGGGGCGGGTGGAGTATTTGAACGAATAGGCCTGCCCGTATTCCACCGCACGGATCAGGTCCATCGTTGCCTCGAAATCGGCCTCGGTCTCTTCGGGGAAACCCACGATGAAATCGCCCGACAGCAGGATGTCGGGGCGCGCGGCGCGAATGCGTTCGATCAGGCGCAGATACTGTTCCGCGGTATGGCTGCGGTTCATCCGCTTGAGGATGCGGTCGCTGCCCGACTGCACCGGCAGATGCAGATAGGGCATCAGCTTGGCGCAATCGCCATGGGCCGCGATCAGGTCATCGGACATGTCGTTGGGATGCGAGGTGGTGAAGCGGATCCGCTCCAGACCGTCGATGGCGGCCAATGCGCGGATCAGGCGCGCCAGCGACCAGTCGCCGCCCTCGCCGCTGCCGTGATAGGCGTTGACGTTCTGGCCCAGCAGCGTGATCTCGCGCACGCCGCGTTCGACCAGGTCGCGCGCCTCTTCCAGGATGCGGGATGCGGGGCGGCTGACTTCGGCGCCGCGGGTATAGGGCACCACGCAGAAGGCGCAGAACTTGTCGCAACCTTCCTGCACGGTCAGAAAGGCCGTGGGACCGCGCGCGGCCTTGGGGCGGTGGCGCAGGGTTTCGAACTTGTCATCCTCGGGAAAGTCGGTGTCGAGCGCCTTTTCCCCCGCCCGCGCCCGCGCCTCGAGCTCGGGCAGGCGGTGATAGCTTTGCGGGCCGACCACCAGATCGACCAGCGGCTGGCGGCGCATGATCTCTTCGCCCTCGGCCTGGGCCACGCAGCCCGCGACACCGATCTTCAGGTCCGGTTTCCCGGCCTTGAGCGCCTTGAACCGGCCCAGTTCGGAATAGACCTTTTCGGCCGCCTTCTCGCGGATATGGCAGGTATTCAGCAGGATCATGTCCGCATCATCGGGCGTCTGCGTCTCGACATATCCCTGCCCGCCCAGCGCCTCGGCCATGCGTTCGCTGTCATAGACGTTCATCTGACAGCCATAGGTCTTGATATAGAGTTTGCGGGGCGCGCTCATGGGGATGTCCTGCCGGGGTTGGTCCTGCTGGTCGAAACCACAAGGGTGCCTATACCAGAACAGGGGTCCCTTGCAATGCGCCCGGATTTCGCGGACCCTGCAGGCGGTAACAGGCAGATCAGGTTCGGGGCGATTTCAAGACGATGCGATACGACAGTCTGAAGGATTTTCTGAACCGGTCGGGCACGATTCTGGCCAAGGGGCCGGTTGCGCTGATCTTTGCCGAGGACGAGGTCGAGCTGGCCTCGACCCTGCGCCATCATCTGACCTCGGGCTTTGGCGCGGTGCTTGTTCTGATGCCTGCGGCGCTGTCACTCGAGGCGGATCTGGTCGCAAAGGTGCACCGGATCGACCTGGACACGCTGGCGCCCGACATGTTGACCCAGACGGTCAACACCCTGATCGCCGCGGCGCCGGGCACGTGGTTCTATTACTGCTACAACGCGGAATACCTGTTCTACCCCTTCTGCGAAAGCCGCAGCGCAGCCGAGATGCTGGCCTTCCATACAGAGGAACGGCGCGATGCGATGCTGTGCTACGTGATCGACCTCTATGCCGGGGATCTGGGTGCGCACCCGTCCGCCGTCAGCCTGGAAGACGCCTATCTGGACAAGTCGGGCTATTACGCGCTGGCGCGCAACGACCCGGACAATCACAACCACCCGCGCGAACGCCAGCTGGATTTCTTCGGCGGGCTGCGCTGGCGCTACGAGGAACATGTCCCCGCCCCGCGCCGCAAGATCGACCGGATCGCGCTGTTCCGCGCGAAACCGGGGCTGGAGCTGCGGGCCGATCACACCTTCAACGACGAGGAATACAATACCTTCGCCTGCCCCTGGCATCACAACATCACGGCGGCGATCTGTTCGTTCCGCACGGCCAAGGCGCTCAAGGCCAATCCGGGGTCGACCTTCGACATCCACAACTTCCGCTGGCACAACTCGACCCCGTTCGAGTGGCATTCGCGGCAATTGCTGGACCTGGGGCTGATGGAGCCGGGACAGTGGTTCTGACGCGCCCCGCCTAGTCCGCCGATTGCCCCATCGGCCCGAGGATGGCGGGCTGCGCGTTCAGCACCTCGATCGAAAAGCCCGACAGGCGCTTGTATTTCTCGGCATGGGCGGCCAGGTCCGCGCGCGGGATGACATCCTCGATATCGTCGAAGGTGCCGCCGCAGCGATCCTCGACCATCTGCATCACCGCATCGGGACCGGCACCACGATTGGCGCGCAGGATGCCTTCGGCGCGGGGGCGCATCTCGGCCTCGTAGGCCTCGAGTGCGGCAGGCGTCACGCCGTGATCGCGCAGTGCGGCACCCAGCTTGCGCGCGTCGATGATCGCCTGGCTGGCGCCGTTCGATCCCACCGGATAGGTGGCGTGCGCCGCGTCGCCCATCAGGGTCACGCGCCCGTCTGTCCAGCGCGCCATCGGTTCGCGGTCCACCATCGGGTATTCATAGATCGGCCCGGTGGCGGCGCGGATCATGCCGGGGCAATCGATCCAGCCGAAATCCCAATCCTCGAAGGCGGGCAGGAAATCGGCGGGATCGGCGGGCTTGTTCCAGTCGCCCTTGGACATGGCCCGGCCCGGATCGACGCGCAATTCGGCGATCCAGTTCATCGTGGCCAGCCCCGTGTCGGGATCGGTCGCCGAGATCGGATAGGAGACGAAGCGCTGCGTGTCATGACCCGCCAGGATCATTGCCGCCCCGCCCAGAAAGGGCACGCCGGGGCTGGTGCCGCGCCACATGATGGCACCGTTCCAGATCGGCTCGCCCTCATCGGGCAGCATCTGGGCGCGGATGGCCGAACGGATCCCGTCGGCGGCGATCACCAGATCGCCCGCGACGCGGCTGCCATCGCTCAGGATCAGCGCAGCACCCTCGGCCCCTGTCTCGTAATGCGCGACACCCGCCCCCGTGACGACGCAATCGTCGCCTGCGCGGGCGCGCAACTCATCCAGCAAAAGCATCTGCAACTGGCCGCGATGGATCGAATATTGCGGCCAGGTATAGCCTGCATATTGCCCGCGCGGCTCGGCCCAGATCTCGAGGCCCGTCTTGGTGTAGAAACCGTATTGCCGGGTCCGCACGCCGATCGCGTCCAGCTGGTCCCGCAGCCCCAGATCATAAAGCTCGCGCACCGCGTTGGGCTGGATGTTGATGCCCACGCCAAGCGGGCGCATCTCGCCCACGCGCTCGAAGATGCGGAACGGGATGCCCAGCTGGTGCAGGGTCAGGCCCATGGACAGGCCGGCGATGCCCGCGCCCGCGATCAAGACGGTCATTGCGATCCTCCCCGTTTGTTTCTTCTTGCCCCAAATATCCCCCGCGGAGCGTCCCCGACCCGCGACGGAAACCACCCGTCAGATATTGTCGGGCTGCGGCATGCCAAGCACGTGATAGCCGCCGTCGACGCGGATGATCTCGCCGGTCGTGCAGGCGCCCGCGTCCGAGGCAAGGTAGACCGCGGTGCCGCCCACCGCCTCCAGCGTGGCGTTCGAGCGCAGCGGCGCGTTCATGTCGGTGTGCTTGTAGGTCTTGCGCGCGCCGCCGATGGCCGCGCCGGCCAGCGTCTTCATCGGGCCGGGGCTGATCGCGTTGACGCGGATGCCTTCGGGGCCCAGGTCATTGGCCAGGTAGCGCACCGCCGATTCCAGCGCCGCCTTGGCGACACCCATGACGTTGTAGAAGGGCGTCACCCGGTTCGATCCCTGGTAGGTCAGGGTCAGGATGGTGCCGCCATGCTCGACCATCAGCGGATGCGCGCGGCGCGCCACTTCGATCAGCGAATAGCACGAGATATCCAGCGAATTGCGGAAATTGGCGCGGGATGTGTTCAGGAAGCGCCCCGTCAGTTCGTTCTTGTCCGAAAAGGCGATGGCATGGACGACGAAATCGATGGTGGGCCAGCGCGCGCCCAGCGCGGCGAAGGCCGCATCCAGGCTGGCGTCATCGGTCACATCCACATCGACCATGAAATCCGATCCGACGCTTTCCGCCAGCGGCTTCAGACGCGAGCCGAACGCCTCGCCCTGGTAGGTGAAGGCCAGTTCGGCCCCCGCCTCTGCCATTGCCTTGGCGATCCCCCAGGCGATCGAACGTTCATTGGCGACCCCCATGATCAGGCCGCGTTTACCCTGCATCAAACCTGTCATGTCAGATCACCCGTGATATTTCGACAAAAGCATCGAGCCATTGGTGCCGCCAAAGCCGAAGCTGTTGGTCATCACCGTGTCCAGACCCGCATTGTCGACGCGTGCCGTGGCGATCTCGGCCGCATCAATCGCAGGATCGAGGGTTTTCACGTTGATCGACGGCGCGATGAAATCATGCTCCAGCATCAGCAGGCAGTAGATCGCCTCCTGCGCGCCGGTGGCGCCCTGGCTGTGGCCGGTCATGGATTTGGTCGAACTGATCAGCGGCGTGTTGCCACGGCCGAAGACCCGGCGCACGGCCTCGACCTCGCCCACGTCGCCGACGGGGGTCGATGTGCCATGCGCATTGATATAGCCCACCTTGCGATCGGGCTTGAGCCCCGACAGGGCAAGGCGCATCGCGCGTTCGCCGCCCTCGCCCGAGGGGGCGACCATGTCATGGCCATCCGATGTCGCCGCATATCCGGTGACCTCGGCATAGATCCTGGCGCCGCGCGCAAGGGCGTGTTCCAGGTCTTCCAGCACGACGATGCCGCCGCCGCCCGCGATCACGAAACCGTCGCGATCCGCGTCGAAGGCGCGCGAGGCCAGTTCGGGCGTGTCGTTATACTTGCTGCTCATCGCGCCCATGGCATCGAAGAGGCAGGACAGCGTCCAGTCCAGTTCCTCGCCGCCGCCCGCGAACATGATGTCCTGCTTGCCCATCATGATCTGTTCGGCCGCATTGCCGATGCAATGCAGCGAGGTCGAACAGGCCGAGGTGATGGAATAGTTGATGCCCTTGATCTTGTAGGCCGTGCTGAGGTTGGCCGACACGGTCGAGGACATGCATTTGGGCACCGCGAAGGGCCCGATCCGCTTGGGGCTGCCATTGGCCAGAACCGTCTGATGCGCCACCAGCATGGCCGAGGTGGAAGGCCCGCCCGATCCGGCGACAAGGCCGGTGCGCTCGTTCGAGATATCAGCCTCGGTCAGGCCCGCATCGGCGATGGCCTGGCCCATGGCGATATGGGCGTAAGCCGCCCCCGGCCCCATGAAGCGCAAACTGCGCTTGTCCACATGCTCGGTGATGTCCAGCTTGACGTCGCCCGCGATCTGGCTGCGGAACCCATGTTCCTGCATTGCTGCATTCGCGCGGATACCCGAACGGCCCGCCTTGAGCGAGTCCAGAACTTCCGAGGCATTGTTGCCGATGCTGGAAACGATGCCCAGACCTGTGACGACGACGCGGCGCATGGACGCCCTCCCTTTTTCCCGTTCTGGCCTGTTTAGGACAGCAGTCTTTAAGGGGCAAGCGGTTAGGCGGTGTTGCGTCGCGTCGGATCGGCGGGGACTCAGCTTTCGCTGAGCGCCACCTTCATGTCCTTGACCTGGTAGATGACCTCGCCATCGGCCTCGACGATGCCATCGGCCACGCCCATGGTCAGGCGGCGCGTCTGGATCGCCTTGGTGAAATCCACCTTGTAGGTCAGCATCTTGCGGTCAGGCCGCACCATGCCCGTCAGCTTGACCTCGCCCACGCCCAGCGCATAGCCGCGCCCCTGCCAGCCGCGCCAGCCCAGGTTGAAGCCGGTCAGCTGCCACAGCCCGTCAAGGCCAAGGCATCCCGGCATGATCGGGTTGCCGGGGAAATGGCAGGAAAAGAACCACAGGTCGGGATGGATGTCGAATTCGGCGACCACATGCCCCTTGCCGTGCAGGCCGCCATCGTCGGAAATCTCGGTGATGCGGTCCATCATCAGCATCGGCGGTTCGGGAAGCTGGGCATTGCCGGGGCCGAACAGCTCGCCGCGCGCGCATTTCAGCAGGTCTTCCTTGTCGAAACGGTTCGGATACTGGGCCATCGCGGCACGGTCCTTTTCTGCTCTGTGTCGTCTGTGTCACTGCCATGCGGCCAGACCCGTCTAGCACCCGCTTGGCGCCCCATGCAAGCCTGCCTGCGGTTGCCGGGCCGGCCCCGGCTTGCCGGACATCGGGCAGGCCTGCCTCTTTGCAATTGAATTTTTCCCGCCACGGGCTTTATAAGGGGGAAGAGATTGGAACGGATGACTATGACCAAGCTGACGACATCTGACGCGGGCAGCCGCCAGACAGAGCAGACACAGGCCCGCGGCGCCCTCTGGCTGGCCACGGCCGGGCTGCGCCCGACGCGCCAGCGCGTGGCGCTTGCGGCCCTTCTGGTCGGCGATGGCGAGCATCGGCATGTGACCGCGGAAAGCCTGTTTGCCGCAGCCCAGGATGGGGGCGAACGCGTGTCGCTGGCCACCGTCTACAACACGCTGCGCGCCTTCTGCGAGGCCGGGTTGATGCATGAGATCACGGTCGATGGCACGAAAAGCTATTTCGACACCAACACCCACGATCATCCGCATTTCTACTGGGAGGACAGCGGCACGCTGACCGACGCGCCCAGCGAAGAGCTCGAGATCGTGCGCATCCCCAACGCCCCCGAGGGCGCCGAGATCGCGGCGGTGGACGTGGTGATCCGGCTGCGCCGCAAGTAGGCTTTCAGCGGCGCTTTCACAGGCGCTTTCACAGGC
>JANREX010000040.1:16388-33234 GCA_030758115.1 Paracoccaceae bacterium
GGCGCTTTCACAGGCGCTTTCACAGGCATTGAATGACAGAGCGCGCCCTGCCACTGTGCAGGGCGTTGAGCTGTCATGCCCCAAGGAAAGACCACCCGATGAAAGCAATCACCTATTCCGCCTTCGGGCCCGCCGCCGATGTGCTGCACATGACCGACCTGCCGACGCCCGCCCCCGCGCCGGGCGAGGTGCTGGTCCGCCTGACCCATTCCGGCGTGAACCCGTCGGATGTGAAGGCCCGCGCGGGATCGCGGCCGGGCGTGACGGCACCGCCTTTTCCGGTGATCGTGCCGCATTCCGACGGGGCCGGCGTGATCGCGGCAGTGGGCGACGGCGTCGAAAAGGCACGCATCGGACAGCGTGTCTGGATCTGGAACGGCCAGTGGCGCCGCCCCTTCGGCACCGCGGCCGAGATGATCGCCCTGCCCGCGTCTCAGGCCGTGGCCCTGCCCGAAGCCATGAGCAATGCCGAAGGCGCGACCATGGGCATTCCGGGGCTGACGGCGGCGCATTGCGTCTTTGGCGGCGGCAGTGTCAGCGGCCAGACCCTGCTGGTCTCGGGCGGGGCGGGCGCCGTGGGCCATGACGCGGTGCAACTGGCGGCCTGGGGTGGCGCGCGGGTGATCGCCACCGCCTCGGCCGATGATTTCGACCGGGTGCGCGCCGCCGGGGCCGATACCGTGCTGGATTACCGCGACCCGGACCTTGCCGCGAAGGTGCTGGAGCTGACCGAGGGGCGCGGCGTCGATCGCGCGGTCGAGGTCGAATTCGGGCGCAACGCGGCAATGCTGGCACAGGCCGTGGCCGAGAACGGCAGCATCGCCGCCTACGGATCGGCGCAGGAGATGAACCCGGTGCTGCCCTTCGGCGCCTACCTGTTCCGGGCGATCACCATCGATGTGGTGCTGATCTACCTTCTGCCCGAGGCTCAGCGCAGCACCGCCATCGGCCTGCTGCACCGCGCCCATGCGGCGGGGGCGTTGCGGCCTGCGATCCATGCACATTTCGCGCTGCCCGACTGTGCCGCCGCCCACAGGGCCGTCGAGGCCGGGCGCCGGTCAGGCGCGGTGCTGCTGGACATCGGATAAAGGCAGGGGGGCTGTCTGCCCCCCGTCCTGCGGACTCCCCCCGAGGATATTTCGGGCAAGAAGAACCTCAGCCATGCTGGCGGGGCGCGAGCCGGGCGCGGCTGGCGGCAAGCCCGTCCTGAAAGCCTTCGGCATCGCCATAGTCGACGAACTGCGCGTAATGGGCGTGCTGCGCGCCGACGCGGGCGGCATGTTTGATCGGGCACCAATAGGCCTCGGTCCGGCCCGCGACCTCCTGCACATAGCCAATCAGCCCGTTGCAATAGCCGCAATAGATGCAGTTGAGTTTCTGCAGCGCGTTCAGATAGGCCAGATGATGCCGGTCGATGCGGATGAAATCGGCGCGGCGCACGGGCTGGATGCGGTAGATCGGAAAGCAGACCCGCTGGTATATGGTGGCCATCAGGTCCAGAGCCATGCAGGGGATGATCAGGCTGTAGATCAGCGGCGCGCTGAGCACCACCATCGGCCGTGTGCCACGCAGGAAATCCGACAGGCGCACCCGGAACGCACGATGCCGGCGCCGGGCCTCTTCGTCGAAGATGATGCGGCCGTTTTCAAGGCGGTAGCGAAAGGCCGCGGCACGGCGGTCGAATTCGGCCTCTAGCTGGTCCTGAAGTTCGCGCATGCGGGCAAGAAGCGTCTCGACGGGGGTGGTCATGGCCTGTCTCCCGGGATGATGGCTGCGCCCATCATAGAAAAGGCGCGGGGCAAATCCACCCCGCGCCTGTAGCGACCTTGCAGCAAGGGCAGGGTCAGGCGATGGCGACCAGTTCGATCGCGAAGGTCAGATCGCGCCCGGCCAGCGGGTGGTTGGCGTCCAGCGTCACCTCGGTTTCGGTCACCTCGACCACGGTCACGGCCATGGCCTGACCCTGCGGCGTCTGGACCTGCAGCTGCGTTCCCAGGTCCAGCGGGATGTGATCGGGGATCTCGGCGCGCGGCACGGCCTGGCGCGCGTTCGGGTCGGGCTGGCCATAGGCCTGATCGGCCGGCACTTCGACGACTTTCCTGTCGCCCACGCTCATGCCCGGCAGGGCGATATCGAGACCGGGAATGATCTGGCCGGAGCCCACCACGAATTCCAGCGGGTCCCGCCCTTCCGAACTGTCGAAAGTGGCCCCGTCGGACAGGGTGCCGGTGTAGTGAATACGGACGGTATCGCCCGGTTTGACCTGCGTCATGCTTGTTCCAGTTCTGCTTGGGAAAGATGAATGGTCGAGGCCGTTTCGCCCATGGCGCGAACGGGTGCTCGGGTTTGCGGCGACTAGGCTACAGAGCCGGCGCGGAATTTGCAAACCGACTGCGCGATCACGGCGTTCGGCGTTCATTAACCCTTTTCCCTTGCGCGCCGGCGTGCCAGTCTTGCGCCAAAAGGACATGCCCGACAGATGATCACGACCTGCATATTCGACGCCTACGGCACCCTGTTCGACGTGGCGGCCGCCGCGCGCCAGGTCGCTGCCGAGCCGGGGCGCGAGGATTTCGCCCGCCACTGGCCCGCGATTTCGGAAAAATGGCGCCAAAAACAGCTGCAATACAGCTGGTTGCGCGCCATCACCGGGGATCATACCGATTTCTGGACCGTCACCCAGGATGGGCTGGACTGGGCGCTTGAGGCAGAAGGTCTGGCTGGCGACAACGCGCTGCGCGACCGTTTGCTGGCGCTTTACTGGCAGTTGAGCGCCTTTCCCGAAGTGCCGGCCATGCTGATGGAACTGAAGGCGGCCGGGATGAACACGGCGATCCTGTCCAATGGCAGCCCCGAGATGTTGTCGGGCGCGGTGCAATCGGCCGGCTTGAGCGAGTTGCTGGACGATGTGCTGTCGGTCGAATCGGTGGGCATCTTCAAGCCCGCGCCGCAGGTCTATGACATGGTGATCCAGCGTTTCGGCTGCGCGAAATCGCATGTGCTGTTCGTGTCGTCCAATGGCTGGGATGCCGGGGCCGCCGCGGCCTATGGGTTCGAGACCGCCTGGGTGAACCGGGCGGGCGACCCGGTGGACCGCCTGCCTGGCCGTCCGCATCACGTGCTGAAGGATCTGACGGCGATCCCGGCGCTGGTGACCCGCTGATGCCGCGCTTCGTGACCTCGGACGGTTTGTCCCTGCATTACGAGGATGCGGGCACAGGCCTGCCGGTACTGTGCCTGTCGGGGCTGACACGCAATGCGCGGGATTTCGATTTCGTGGCACCGCATCTGGCAGGCGTGCGCCTGATCCGGCTGGATTATCGCGGACGGGGGCAATCGGACTGGTCGCCCGATCCGCTGAGCTACACCGTCCCGCGCGAGGCGAAGGATGTGCTGGAGCTGCTGGATCACCTGACGCTGGACAAGGCCGCGATCATCGGCACCTCGCGCGGCGGGTTGATCGCGATGGTGCTGGCCGCGATGGCGAAAGACCGGCTGCTGGGTGTGGCGCTGAACGATATCGGCCCCGAACTGGACCCCGGCGGGCTGGACGTGATCATGGGCTATCTGGGCCGTCATCCCGATGCGGCGACGCTGGACGCGCTGGCGGAACAACGTGCCGCGGCGCTGGCGGATAAATTCCCCGGCGTGCCGCTGGAACGCTGGCGGCAGGAGGTGACCCATACCCATGTGCAGACACCCGAAGGTGTGCGCATCAACTACGATCCCGGTCTGCGCGAGGCGGTGATCGCCGCCGGGGCCAAGGGTGCGCCGGACCTTTGGCCGCTGTTCGATGCCATCGCGCCCCTGCCCTGCGCGGTGATCCATGGGGCGAATTCGGACCTGCTGACCGCCGCGACGGTGGCGCGCATGGCCGACCGGATGCCCGGCCTGATCGTGGCCCATGTGCCGGACCGCGCGCATATCCCCTTCCTTGACGAGCCGCAGGCGCTGGCGGCGCTGAACCGTTGGCTGGAGCAGATGACATGAATATCGAGATGATCCGCGCCGCGGCAGAGCGGCTGCGGGGCCATGCGCGGGTGACACCGCTGCTGTCCTCGCCCTTCATCGACCACCTTGCGGGGCGGCGCGTCTTCATCAAGGCCGAATGCCTGCAACACACCGGCAGCTTCAAGTATCGCGGCGGTTATTCCGCCGTATCGGCCCTGTCCGAGGATGTGCGCGCCCGCGGCGTGATCGCCTTTTCATCGGGCAATCACGCGCAGGGCGTGGCGCTGGCCGCGACCCAGCATGGCGTGCCGTCCGTCATCATCATGCCCGCCGACGCGCCGCGCCTGAAGATCGAGAATACCCGCGCCCTCGGGGCCGAGGTCGTGCTCTATGACCGCGCGACCGAGGATCGCGACGCCATCGGCGAACGCATGTCGCAAGAGCGTGGCCTGACCCTGATCAAGCCCTTCGACGAGCCGCAGGTGATCGCGGGTCAAGGCACCACGGGCCTTGAGATCGCGGAACAGGCGCGCGCCGCCGGCATCGACACGGCCGATGTGCTGGTCTGCTGCGGTGGCGGCGGCCTGACATCCGGCATCGCCATGGCGCTGGAGGCCGAGGCCCCCGGCCTGCGGGCGCGCCCGGTCGAGCCGAAGGATTTCGACGATACCGCACGGTCGCTTGCCGCAGGCAGCATCCAGCGCAACGCCAGCATGACCGGCAGCATCTGCGATGCGATCGTGACGCCAAGCCCCGGCAACCTGACCTTTCCGATCATGCAACGGCTCTGCGGTCCCGGCCTTGTCGTCACAGATCAGGAAGCGCTGCGCGCCATGGCACAGGCGTTCTTGCGCCTCAAGATCGTGCTGGAACCGGGCGGCGCCGTGGCACTGGCCGCAGCCCTCAACCGGCGCGACCAGATCGAGGGCGATGCGGTGATCGTCGTCGCCTCGGGCGGGAATGTGGACCTGGAGATGTATGAAGAGGCGTTGAACACCCTCAAGTCCTGACGGGCGCGCCAGTTCGAAACTAATTGACACCGTAAACTATTTTTGCTTCCCTCGCACTGCGAACAGGGGGGAAAGACATGCGCACACAGGTCTGCATCATCGGCGGGGGGCCATCGGGCCTGCTGCTGTCACAACTGCTGCACAACGCGGGCATCGACACGGTCGTGCTGGAACGCCAGACCCGCGACTATGTCCTCAGCCGGATCCGCGCGGGCGTGCTGGAATGGGGCAGCGTCGAGATGCTGCGCAAGGCGGGCGTGGGCGCGCGCATGGACAAGGAAGGTTTCGTGCATGGCGGCACCTACCTGGCCGCGCGCAACCGGGGCTTTCGCATCGCCTTCGACGAATTGGTGGGCAAGCAGGTCATGGTCTATGGCCAGACCGAGGTGACGCGCGATCTTTATGCCGCGCGCGACAAGGCCGGCGGCGTGGTCATCCACGAGGCCACGGGCGTCAAGCCGCACGGTCTGGATACAGACAAGCCCTATGTGACCTTCCTCAAGGATGGCAAGGTGCACCGGATCGACTGCGATTTCGTGGCCGGCTGCGACGGGTTCCACGGGCCTTGCCGCAAGGAAATCCCGGCCGATGTGCTGCGCGAATACGAACGGGTCTATCCCTTCGGCTGGCTGGGCATCCTGTCGGAAACGCCCCCCGTCAGTCACGAGCTGATCTATGCCAACCATGAACGGGGGTTTGCGCTGTGCTCGATGCGCAATGCCAACCTCAGCCGTTATTACGTGCAATGCCCGCTGACCGATACGGTCGATCAATGGTCCGATCAGGCCTTCTGGGACGAGTTGCGCCGCCGCATTCCGGCTGATGCCGCCGAAAGCCTTGTCACCGGCCCGTCGATCGAAAAATCCATCGCGCCCCTGCGGTCCTTCGTGGCCGAGCCGATGCGCTGGGGGCGGCTGTTCCTTGTGGGGGACGCGGCCCATATCGTGCCGCCCACCGGGGCCAAGGGTCTGAACCTGGCCATCGGCGATGTGCATTACCTGCACGAGGGTCTGATCCAGTATTACCAGGGCGATGACGAGGGCGTGCAGAAATATTCCGAACGCGCGCTGGCGCGTGTCTGGAAATCCGAAAGATTTTCCTGGTCGCTGACCACCATGCTACACAGGTTCCCGGACCAGTCGGCCTTTGATCAGCGCATGCAGGAGGCCGATCTGGATTATCTGGAAACCTCTGCCGCCGCCCAGCGCGTGATGGCCGAAAACTATGTGGGATTGCCATACTGATGCGTATTGCCGACCTTGGAGACCTGAAAGTCCATTACCGTATCGACGGCAACCCCGATGGGCGGCCCGTCGTCTTCGCCAACTCGCTGGGCACCGATCTGCGGCTGTGGGATCAGGTCTTGCCGCTGTTGCCGCAGGGGCTGAAATACATCCGCTATGACAAGCGCGGCCATGGCCTGACGGAACTGACGCCCGCGCCCTATTCCATGGGCACGCTGGTGCGCGATGTCGAACGGCTGATGGATCACCTGGCGGTCAAGGATGCGCTGTTCGTGGGCCTGTCCATCGGCGGGATGATCGCGCAGGGGCTGGCGGTCAAGCGGATGGACCTTGTGCGCGCGATGGTGCTGTCCAACACGGGCGCCAAGATCGGCCAGCCCGCCATGTGGGACGACCGGATCGCGGCGGTGAAGGCCGGCGGGATCGAGGCGCTGGCCGACAGCATCATGGAACGCTGGTTCTCGGCCCCCTTCCGCAAGACAGCGGAATTCCATGCCTGGCGCAACATGCTGGTGCGCCAACCGGCCGAGGGCTACACCGGCTGTTCCGCGGCCATTTCGGGGACGGATTTCTATACGCCGACCTCGGGATTGCGCCTGCCCACGCTGGGCATTGCCGGATCCGATGACGGATCGACCCCGCCCGATCTGGTGCGCGAGACCGTCGATCTGATCCCCGGATCGCAGTTCCACCTGATCCGCAAGGCAGGCCATCTGCCCTGCGTCGAACAGCCCGAAGAATACGCAGCCGTATTGACCCGTTTCATGCAGGATGTGGGCCATGTCTGATCGCTATGACAAGGGCATGCAGGTGCGCCGCAAGGTTCTGGGCGATGCCCATGTGGACCGGGCGGAACGGGCCAAGACGCCGTTTGACGAACCGTTCCAGACGCTGATCACCGAAGGCGCCTGGGGCACGGTCTGGGCCTCGGACGGGATCAGCTTGCGCGAACGGTCCATGCTGACGCTGGCCTTGCTGGCGGCAACGGGCAATTTCGAGGAAATTCCCATGCATATCCGCGCGACCGCCCGCACCGGGGCCAGCAAGCAGGATGTGCTTGAGGCATTCCAGCATGTGGCGATCTATGCGGGCGTGCCGCGCGCCAATCATGCGTTGAAGCTGGCCAAGGCCACCTATGCCGAGATGGAGGCAGATGATGAAAGACATGACCGATAACGGTGAAAGTGACCAGGGGCCGCTGATCCCGCGCCAGCGGCACATGCACCCGGTGCCCTATGACCCCGAATACAAGACATCCGTGCCGCGCTCGCCGAAATGGCCGCTGCTGTCGATGGAAAGCACCCCCTCCGAAGAGACGGGGCCGCGCTTCGGTCATTCCCTGCTGGGGCCGCTGGACAACAACCTGATCCTGAACTTTTCCAAGGATGGCAGCCCCGCGATCGGCGAACGCATCCTGATGCATGGCCGGGTGCTGGATGAAAACGCGCGCCCCGTGCCGCATACGCTGGTCGAGATCTGGCAGGCCAATGCAGGCGGGCGCTATCGCCACGTCAAGGACAATTACCTTGCCCCGCTTGATCCCAATTTCGGCGGTTGCGGGCGCACGATCACAGATGCCGAAGGGCGCTATCAGTTCCTGACGATCCGCCCCGGCGCCTATCCCTGGCCCAACCGGGCGAATGACTGGCGCCCGATGCATATCCATATCTCGGTCTTCGGGCACAGCTTCGGGCAGCGCCTGATCACCCAGATGTATTTCGAAGGCGATCCCCTGATCGACCGCTGCCCCATCGCCGCCACGATCAAGGAGCGCAGCCAGCTTGACCGGCTGGTGGCCCCGCTGGACATGGCGCGGGCAAGGCCGCTGGATTTCCTGGCCTACAAGTTCGACATCGTGCTGCGCGGCCGCCGTCAGACCATGTTCGAAAACCGACTGGAAGGGATGTAAACCATGGTCCAATCGCTTGATACGCTGATCGAAACGCCCTCCCAGACGGCGGGTCCCTATGTGCATATCGGCTGCATCCCCTCCTTCGCGGGGCTGCCCGGCGTCTACCCCGAGGATCTGGGCCTGTCGCCCATCGCGCCGGGGGCCAAGGGGCAGACCATCACCATCACCGGCGCCGTGATCGACGGCACCGGCTGGGCGCTGCGCGATGCGATGATCGAAAGCTGGCAGCCCGACGCCGCGGGGCGCTTTGCCGGTCAGGACGGTGCCGATCCCGCGGTCAGCGGCTTTTGCCGCTTTGCCGCCGACAAGGACAGCGGTCTCTTCACCCTGACCACGGTCAAGCCCGGCCCCGTCCCGCATCGCAGCGGCGCGATGCAGGCGCCCCATATCAGCCTCTGGGTCGTGGCGCGGGGGATCAACATCGGCCTGTCCACGCGCATCT
Source organism: Paracoccaceae bacterium (assembly GCA_030758115.1). Lineage (GTDB taxonomy): Bacteria > Pseudomonadota > Alphaproteobacteria > Rhodobacterales > Rhodobacteraceae > Seohaeicola. The sequence continues at coordinate 24,948 of JANREX010000040.1, forward strand.
ATTTCGAGGATGAGGATAACGGCAACGATCCCCTGCTTTCGCGCATCGAACAACGCCCGCGCGTGGAGACGCTGATTGCAAAGAAGACCGGCGAGGGTCAGTATCGTTTCGACATCCGCCTTCAGGGCGACAATGAAACGGTATTTCTGGATATCTGAATGGCTGATTTTCTACTGGTTCACGGATCGTGCCACGGCGCGTGGTGCTGGCGCGACCTGATCCCGGCACTTGAGGCGCGCGGCCACAGCGCCCGCGCCATCGACCTGCCCGGCCACGGCGCGGACCAGACCCCCTATACCGAGGTCACGCTTGAAGGATATGCAAACGCGATCCTGGATGCGATCGACACGCCGGTCATGCTGGTCGGCCATTCCATGGCGGGCTTTCCCATCTCGCTGGCCGCGGAACTGGCGCCCGCAAGGATCGACCGGCTGATCTATCTTTGCGCCTATGCCGCGCAGGACGGCCGCAGCCTGGTCGAGATGCGCGCCGAGGCGCCGCGCCAGCCCATGGCCGATGCCGCGATCAGGACCGAGGATGGCCTGGCCTTCCGCGTGGACCTGTCCAAGGCGCCGGGGCTGTTCTACAACGATTGCCCCGCCGAGGCGGTGGATTACGCGCTGCCGCGCCTCTGCATTCAGGCGATCAGGCCGCAGGCCACGCCGATCCGGCTGACCGAGGCCTATGCCAGCGTCAAACGCAGCTATATCCGCTGCGACGATGACCAGACGATCCCGCCGGAATATCAGCGCACCATGACCGCAGGCTGGCCCGCGCAGGATGTCCATGCCATGTCCACGGGGCATTCGCCCTTCTTCGCCGACCCCGAGGGGCTGGCCGATCTTCTGACCCAGATCGCAAAGGGTTGACCCATGGCCGCCTCCGTCTTCGACAGCCCGCTCTTTAGCCGCCTGTTCCCGGCAGGCGAGGTCGGAAAGCTCTTTACCGACAGCGCCGAGCTGCGCGCGATGCTGCTGGTCGAGGGTGCGCTGGCCAAGGCGCAAGGCGCGCTGGGTGTGATCCCCGAAACCGCCGCGGCCTATATCCACCGCGCCGCGATGGAGGTGCAGATCGACCCTGCGGGACTGGCCGAACCCACCGGGCAGAACGGGGTCAGCGTGCCGGGGCTGGTGGCCGCCTTCCGCGCCGCGATGCAGGCACCGGAACATGCGCAATATGTCCATTGGGGCGCCACCTCGCAGGATATCATCGACACCGGCCTGATGCTGCGGCTGGCCCGGATGCTGGCGCTGCAACAGGACATGCTGACCGACACGCTCAAGGCGCTGGGGCGGCTTGCCGCCGATCATGCGGCAACACCCATGGCCGCGCGCACCTATGGCCAGCATGCGACGCCCACCAGCTTTGGCGCGACCGTCGCCCATTGGGGCAGCCCCCTGCTGGACCTGCTGGCCGAACTGCCCGCGCTGCGGCAATCCTCGCTCTGGGTGTCGCTGTCGGGGGCAGCGGGCACATCGGCCGCACTCGGGCCAAAGGCGTCCGAGACACGCGCCGCGCTGGCCGCGGCCCTGAACCTCGTCGATCCGCAACGCAGCTGGCACAGCGACCGGGGCCCGATCCTGCGGATCGCCGATTGGCAGACGCGTCTTGCCCTGGCCCTTGGCAAGATGGCCGAGGATCTGCTGCTGCTGACCCAGACGGGGATCGGCGAGGTCTCGCTTGGCGCCGCCGGCGCCTCTTCGACGATGCCGCAAAAGCAGAACCCGGTGCTGCCCTCGGCCATGGCCGCCACCGCGCGGCACGCCGCGGGGCTGAACGCCACGCTGCAAGGCGCGGCGCTGCACCGGCTGGACCGCGATGGCGCGGCCTGGTTCACCGAATGGCTGGTGATGCCGCAGCTCTGCCTCGCCGCGACCGCCACGCTGATCCACGCGCAAAGCCTGTCACGAACGCTGGCCCCCGTCCCTTCCGCGATGCTGGCCGCGATGACCGATGGTCAGAACCTGATCCATGCCGAGGCGCTGAGTTTCGTGCTGGCGCAGCACTTGCCCCGTCCCGAGGCGCAGGCGGCGATCAAGACATTGTGCAAAGAGGCAGGTGCGACGGGTGCGGATCTGGCCGCGCTGGCCACGCAGGCCTATCCCGATCTGGATCTTGCGCCCGTGTTCGATGCGGCCACGCAGATGGGCCATGCCCCGGACGAGGCGCGCCTTTTTGCGGCAGCGGCACAGGCGCTCTGACCTACTGTTTCTTCTTGCTTCAAATATCCGGATCCCGCAGGTGCAACCCGTGCAAGGCCGGCTATTTGCGGCCCGTGTAAAGCTGCCAGAGCCAGATCAGCAGCAGTGATCCCAGGATCGCGCCCACCAGCCCGGCACCGACGCCCATGACCGTCAGCAGCATGCGCAACACCAGCCCGCCGATCAGCGCGCCGACCATGCCGATGACGATGGTGGTGATGATATCCGCCTCGACCCGCATCAGCCGCGTGGCGATGAAACCCGCCGCGGCCCCGATGATCAGCAACCAGATCACGCCCATCGCGTCCCTCCCTACCGTTTGCGCCAGTGGGTCGGCACCAGGATCAGCGCGCCCACCGACGACAGGATCGCATCGACACCGGGGCTTCCGATGCTCAATCCGAACATGATCCGCACAAAGTAGAACAGGAAAGCGCCGCCCACGCAAATGATGATGGACTGCAGGATTCCATTGCGGGTAAAGCCCGTCTTTTCCGAGGCATAGCCCACGATCCCCGCAATCACCACCGTACCGATCAGCATGGGAAACATGACATACTCCTGTAAAAACCGCCTAAAGCCGCGTCCCTTTCGGCAAGGGCTGACCGCGCAGGAACTCCGCCGCATCCTGCGCGCCCCGGCCTGCGCGTTGCAAGCGCAAAAGCTGCACCGCACCCGTGCCGCAGGCGACCGTCAGCGCATCATCCAGCACTTCGCCGGGTGCGCCCGCGCCATCGGCCAGGCGCGCGCCCAGCAGCTTGATCCGCTGACCGTCATGAAGGGTCCATGCGCCGGGAAAGGGTGAAAGGCCCCGGATCAGCCGGTCCACCTGCGTCGCGGGGCGGGTCCAGTCGACGGCGGCTTCGGCCTTGTCGATCTTGGCGGCATAGGTCACGCCCGCCTCGGGCTGCACCGAAGGCACCAGATCATCCAGCCGCGCCAGCGCATCGACGATCAGGCGCGCGCCCATCTGCGACAGCCGGTCATGCAGCTGCCCCGTCGTTTCCTCGGCCCCGATGGGTGTGGCTTCGCGCAGCAGCACGGGGCCGGTATCCAGACCTGCCTCCATCTGCATGATGCAGATGCCTGTTTCGGCATCGCCCGCCATGATCGCGCGGTGGATGGGCGCGGCCCCGCGCCAGCGCGGCAGAAGGCTGGCGTGGATGTTCAGGCAGCCGTGCCGGGGCGCGTCCAGCACCGCTTGCGGCAGGATCAGGCCGTAGGCCACGACCACCGCCACATCTGCGTCAAGGGCCGCGAAATCGGCCTGCGCCTCGGGCGACTTCAGGCTGACAGGATGGCGCACGGGCAGGCCCAACGCCAGCGCATGCTGATGCACGGGGGTCGGCGTTTCCTTCTTGCCGCGACCGGCCGGGCGCGGCGGCTGGCAATAGACGGCGGCAATGTCATGCCCGGCCTCGACCAGCGCCTCCAGCACCGGAACCGAGAAATCGGGCGTGCCCATGAAGACGACCCTCATGCCAGTTTCCTGGCGCGGCGGATCAGCATGTCACGTTTCACCTTGGACAGGTGGTCGAAATACATCCGGCCCGCCAGATGGTCGATCTGATGCTGCACCGATGTCGCCCAGAGGCCGACGAAATCCCGCTCCTCGATCTCGCCATTCTCGTTCAGGAAACGCACCAGCACCGCGCGGGGCCGGCTGATCCTGGCATGCACGCCGGGCAGGTTGGGGCTGGCCTCGTCATGCTCGCGCAGCTGGACCGAGGCGTGCACGATCTCGGGGTTGGCCATGCGCACCGCCTGTCCGCGCTTGTCCGAGGCATCGACGACCGCCAGCCGCAGCATCACGCCGATCTGGGGCGCGGCCAGGCCGACGCCGGGCATCGCCTCCATCGTGTCGATCATGTCGGTCCAGATCGCGCGGATCTCGTCGGTCACCGCGACCACATCCGCGGCAGGGGTCCGCAGCCGGGCGTCAGGCCAGGGGATGCAGCGCCGCGCGGTCACGCGGGGCGCACCGGAAAGCTGACGGAATAGGCGGCCTCGACCACGCGCCGCGCCTCGTCCGACAGCCGGTCGAAGGTCACGATCCCGTCCAGATGATCCAGCTCGTGCTGGGCGCAACGCGCCTCGAACCCGTCAAGCTCGACCTCTTGCGCACGCCCCTCCAGGTCGCGAAACCGCAGCACGATGCGTTCGGGGCGCATCACCTCGGCCAGAACACCGGGGATCGACAGGCAGCCCTCCTGGCCCGGCGCCATGCCATCGGCTGACAGGATTTCGGGGTTGATGCACACCATCGGGGTCATATCGCCTTCCTTCCAGCCGCAATCCATCACGAAAAGCCGCTTCATCACGCCCACCTGCGGCGCGGCCAACCCGCGCCCGGGGGCGTTGTACATGGTTTCGAACATGTCGCGCACCAGATCGCCCAGATCCTCGCCCGGTTCAACCGGGTCGCAGACCTGCGACAGGCGCGCATCGGGCCAGCGCAGGATCGTCAGCCCGCTCACACCCGCGCCCGTTCGCGCTTGAGCTTCTGCATCCGCCGGGTGATCAGCTGACGGCGCAGCGGCTTGAGGTAGTCGATGAACAGCTTGCCATCCAGGTGATCGACCTCGTGCTGCACGCAGGTCGCCCAGAGCCCTGCAAAATCTTCCTGCTGCTCGCGCCCGTCGCGGTCGATCCAGCGCACCGTCACCTCGGCGGGGCGCTCGACCTCGCCATATTGCTCGGGGATCGACAGGCAGCCTTCCTCGTAGACGCTGCGCTCGTCCGAGGCGGCGATGATCTCGGGGTTGAACATGATCAGCGGGCGCGGCGCCTCGCCCTCGCCCTTGACGCAATCCATGACGATGAGGCGGGTATTCACCCCCACCTGCGGGGCGGCCAGCCCGATACCCGGCGCGTCATACATGGTTTCCAGCATGTCATCGGCCAGGCGGCGCAGATCATCGCTCAGGTCCGGCACGGGGGCCGATACCTTTTTCAGGCGCGGGTCGGGGTGGATCAGGATCGGGCGTTTTGTCATGCAGCACGAGATAGGACAGCGGCCCTTGCGGTGCAATGGTGCAAAACGGCCCCCTCGGCGCAAAATTGCCCGTTGCAGCCGCCCTGTCACGGGTTAGGCTGTGCCCAAACAGGAGATACCCATGAGCTTTGACACCCCGATCGACCGTTTCGGCACCCATTCCGTGAAATGGGACATGATGGAGAAACTCTATGGCGTGCCGGCCTCCGACGGCATTCCCATGTGGGTGGCAGATATGGATTTCCGCGCGCCCGACTGCATCCAGAATGCGGTGGCCGGGATGCATGATCACGGGGTCTATGGTTATTACGGCGACGATGCCGCCTATCGCGCCGCGATCTGCTGGTGGATGCAGACGCGCCATGGCTGGACGGTGCAACCGGAATGGATTTTCAGCACCCATGGCCTGGTGAACGGCACCGCCATGTGTGTCGATACCTACACGCAGCCCGGCGACGGGGTGGTTCTGTTCACGCCGGTCTATCACGCCTTCGCCAAGGTCATCAAAGCCAACGGGCGCAAGGTGATCGAATGTCCGCTGGTCAATACGGGCGGGCGCTACGAGATGGATTTCGACGCCTATGATGCGCAGATGGACGGCAGCGCCAAGATGGTGATCCTGTGCTCGCCGCATAATCCGGGCGGGCGGGTCTGGACACGCGCCGAGTTGCAGGGGGTGGCCGATTTCGCCAGACGGCATGACCTGATCCTCGTCTCGGACGAGATCCATCACGATCTTCTCTATCCCGGCATCACGCATACGGTGATGGCCAATGTCGATGCGGGCATCACGGACCGGCTGATCATGATGACGGCCACGACCAAGACCTTCAACATCGCGGGCAGCCATACCGGCAATGTGATCATCCCCGATGCCGCGCTGCGCGCCAGGTTCGAGGGGCGGATGATGGCCCTTGGTCTGTCGCCCAATTCCTTCGGCCTCTTCATGGCCACCGCCGCCTATACGCCCGAGGGGGCGGCCTGGGTCGACGAGCTGATGACCTATCTGGAGGGCAACCGGCAGGTGTTCGACGCGGGGATCAATGCCATTCCCGGCCTCGCCTCGATGCCGCTGGAGGCGACATATCTGGCCTGGGTGGATTTCGCGGGCACCGGGATGGACGCGGCCGAATTCACCCGGCGGGTGGAACAGGGCGCGCATATCGCGGTCAATCACGGGCCGACCTTCGGCAAAGGGGGCGAGACCTTCTTGCGGTTCAACCTGGCGACGCCGCGCGCGCTGGTCGAACAGGCCGTGGAACGGATGCAAAAGGCCTTTGCCGACCTGCAATAAAGGCCGGCTGCGACGGGCGGTGATGACCGCCCGTCATGTCAAGGTTTTGGCAAGACTTTCGGCCCAGGCTGCGGTCAGTCCCGCGTGATCAGCGCCACGGGCGCGTGTTCGTCACGCGCGAAATCCAGCGCCGCATGATCGGTCACGGGGGTGCTGCGCTTGAAGTCGAACCACATCTCGTCCTCGCGCTCTTCCGAGGCGAAGATCAGGCAATGCGACAGGTGACGCCCGCCATCGTAGAGATCGACCAATCCGCGCAGATGGGGGGCATCTTCCAGGTCCATTGCGAAACCACCGTCCCACACACGCAGGACAGGGTAGGTCTTGCCATCGACGTCGATGCGCAGGCGGCTTTTCCGCTTCTGCGCAAGCTTGTGTGCCGCGGCCAGGCCTTCACGCAATTCCTTGGACAGAAAAGTCGTCATGGCATCCCCCTTACCATCCCTGCGGTTGAAGATGAGGGATGGTTAAAAATCGTCAAGTAAAGCTTTGACGACATTTCGTTTCCAGCCCGTTACCTTTTGCGCCAAACGCGTGTTTTCCTCGAAAATCCGTTAATTTCGCGGAGTCTTCTACCATAGGTTTCGCGCGCGAAACCCTGTGCGCTGCGGCGCGGGTGCCACAGGTCAGGCCTCGCACGCGCATAATGCGGCGCAAGCCCCCGGATTGTCCCGCCAGGCGGCAGATCGATTCGGGATCGCGGGACCGGCGGAACTGTTCCTGCGCTGCCAATGTGCTGCCGCCGCGCCGGAATGTGCGCTGATGCAGGGCGGATGCGCGGTGCATTGGGTTATCGCCACGGGAAATCCGGCCTAGTTTCATGGCCTGACAAAGGAGACTGACCGATGGGCCAACTGGTTGACGGCAAATGGCACGACACCTGGTATGACACCAGCGCGACAGGCGGCGCGTTCAAGCGCAGCACCGCGGGGTTTCGCAACTGGATCACGCCGGACGGCAGCGCCGGTCCTTCGGGGACCGGCGGGTTCAAGGCCGAAAGCGGGCGCTATCACCTCTATGTCTCGTTGGCGTGCCCCTGGGCGCATCGCACCCTGATCTTCCGGGCCCTCAAGGGGCTGACGGATCATATCGACATATCCGTGGTGCATCCTGACATGCTGACCGATGGCTGGACCTTTGCCACGGACCATGCGGGGGCCACGGGCGACCGGCTGTTCGGTCTGCCCTTCCTGCGCGACATCTATACCCGCACCGAACCCAAGGTCTCGGGCCGGGTGACGGTGCCGATCCTCTATGACACGCAGCGCGAAACCATCGTGTCGAACGAGAGTTCGGAAATCATCCGCATGTTCAACAGGGCCTTCGACGGCATCACCGGGAACCGCGATGACTACTGGCCCGAGGCCCTGCGCGACGGTATCGAGACGGTCAACGAACGTATCTATGACACGGTCAACAACGGCGTCTACAAGGCCGGCTTTGCCACCACCCAGGCCGCCTATGACGCGGCGGTGGTCCCGCTGTTCGAGACATTGGACTGGCTGGAGGATCATCTGAGCACGAACCGCTACCTGATGGGTGACCGGCTGACCGAGGCGGACTGGCGGCTGTTTCCCACGCTGGTGCGCTTCGATTCCGTCTATCACCTGCATTTCAAGTGCAATCGCAGGCGGATCGTGGATTACCCCAATCTCTGGGCCTATACGCGGGAACTGTACCAGGTGCCCGGCGTGGCCGGGACCGTGAACATGGATCATATCGTGCGGCACTATCACTACAGCCACGATACGATAAATCCCTACAGGATCATTCCGATCAACCCGGTCCTGGATTTCC
>JANREX010000041.1 GCA_030758115.1 Paracoccaceae bacterium
TGTTCTGGCTGGGGTCCTTGATGTCGCAGGTCTTGCAATGCACGCAGTTCTGGAAGTTGATCACGAAGCGCGGGTCCTTGCCCTCTTCGGCCACCACCTCGTAGACGCCAGCCGGGCAATAGCGCTGCGCGGGTTCGGCGTATTTCGGCAGGTTGACCGTGATCGGCACGGAGGCATCGCGCAGTTGCAGATGGCAGGGCTGGCTTTCCTCGTGATTGGTCATCGAGAAGCTGACATTGGTCAGGCGGTCGAAGGACAGCTTGCCGTCGGGCTTGGGATAGTCGATCGGCTTGTGCTTGCTGGCCTCTTCGGTCGCGGCGGCATCTGTCTTGCCATGGCCCAGCGTGCCGAACAGCGAAAAGCCCAGCGTGTTGGTCCACATGTCGAACCCGCCCAGCGTCAGGCTGGCGGTCAGGCCGTATTTCGACCACAGCGGCTTGACGTTGCGCACCTTCTTGAGGTCCTTGCCGATGGCGCCTGTCCGCACTTCGGCCTCATAGGCGGACAGCTCGTCGCTGGCACGGCCTGCCGTGATCGCCTCGAACGCCGCTTCAGCCGCGGCCTTGCCCGACAGCATGGCGTTGTGGTTGCCCTTGATGCGCGGCACGTTGACCATGCCCACCGAGCAGCCCAGCAGCGCCACACCCGGCGCCACCATCTTGGGCATCGACTGATAACCGCCCTCGGAAATCGCGCGCGCGCCGTAAGCCACGCGCTTGCCGCCCTTCAGCAGTTCGGCCACCATCGGATGATGCTTGAAGCGCTGGAATTCCATGTAGGGGAACAGATGCGGGTTCTTGTAGTTCAGGTGCACCACGAAACCCACGTAGACCTGGTTGTTCTCGAGGTGATAGATGAACGACCCGCCGCCCGCATTGCTGCCCAGCGGCCAGCCCATCGTATGGGTCACGGTGCCCTCGCGGTGCTTGGCGGGGTCGATCTCCCAGATCTCCTTCATGCCAAGGCCGAATTTCTGCGGCTCCTTGCCCTTGGACAGGTCGTATTTCGCGATCACTTCCTTGGCCAGCGACCCGCGCACGCCTTCGGACAGGAAAACATATTTGCCGTGCAGCTCCATCCCCGGTTCATAGGCATCCCCGATGCTGCCATCGGGATTGCGGCCGAATTCGCCCGCGACCACGCCCTTGACCTCGCCCGCGTCGCCGTAAACCAGCGCGGAACAGGACATGCCGGGGAAAATCTCGACGCCCAGCTCCTCGGCCTGCTCGGCCATCCAGCGGCAGACGTTGCCCATCGACACGATGTAATTGCCGTGGTTGTTCATCAGCGGCGGCATCGGGAAATTGGGGATGCGGATCTCGCCCGCCTCGCCCAGCATGTAGAAATTATCCTCGCGCACCGGCACGTTCAGGGGCGCGCCCCTGTCCTTCCAGTCGGGGATCAGCGCATCAAGACCGCAGGGGTCCAGCACCGCACCCGACAGGATATGCGCGCCCACTTCCGAGCCTTTTTCCAGAACGACGACGTTGAGATCGGCATCCAGCTGCTTGAGCCGGATCGCAGCCGACAGACCGGCAGGACCGGCGCCCACGATGACGACGTCGTATTCCATGGTTTCACGTGTGATATCCGACATGGCAGGCCCCTTCCGACTGTTCGCGCAACAAAATTGCCGCGATGGTTACCGCGCCGCAGCATTGCGCGTCAATTGCGACACGACGTTACAAGCGCCAAAAGCGCCAGAGGGGGGCAGATCGGCACTGTTGCGCCGCTGCATGGCTTCGACTATTGCAATGCCTGCGCGCCCTGGGGCAGGGTGTAGCGCACCGATGCCTAATTGCAAACCCGACCCTTTCCCGCAGACCAGTTAGACGGAACCCGTTCGATGGAAAAGATACCCATGACCCGCGCAGGTCACGCCGCTCTTGAGGCCGAGTTGAAGCAGCTCAAATCCGTCGAGCGTCCGGCCATCATCAAGGCGATTGCCGAGGCGCGCGAGCATGGCGACCTGTCCGAGAATGCGGAATACCATTCGGCGCGCGAAAAGCAGTCCTTCATCGAAGGCCGCATCAAGGAGCTTGAGGGGATCATTTCGCTGGCCGAGGTGATCGACCCCAAGTCCCTGTCCGGCGCGATCAAGTTCGGCGCCACCGTCACCCTGGTGGATGAGGACACGGACGAGGAAAAGACCTGGCAGATCGTGGGTGAACATGAGGCCAGCATCGAAAAGGGTCTTCTGAACATCCGCTCGCCCATCGCGCGCGCGCTGATCGGCAAGGACGAGGGCGATTCCGTCGAAGTGCGCACGCCAGGCGGCGAAAAGTCTTACGAAATCGTCAAGATCGCCTATATCTGACCCCGTTTCGCAGGAAAGTACTGGTTCAATGGTCGGCAGGAACGACGGCAAATCGACCCCGCTCGGGATCTACGACCGTGCGCGCACGGCGCAGATCACCTCGATAGAGGTGGTGGCGATCATCCTGTCATTCATCTGGCTGCTGTTGTGCGGGCTGTTCTTCATTATGGTGCCGTCCGCGGACGCACCGGACGAAGGCGGCGCGCTGCGGTTCATGATGACCATGCTGGCGATGTTCATGCCCGTCGCGATGATCTGGGTGGCCGCGACAGCCGCGCGGGCCAGCCGCGTGATGCGCGAGGAAAGCCAGCGCCTGCAAGCCGCGATCGACGCGATCCGCCAGGCCTATGTGGCGCAATCCCAGGGTCGCGTGCTGGGAACCGAACCCTCTGTCGCCCGCAGGCTGGATGAAATCGCCGCGGCGACCCGGAAAACCGAGACCGAACTGGCCAAGTTCACCTCAAGCCGCCCGCAAGGCATGCCGCTGCGCCCCAGGCCCGAGGCACAGGCGAAGGCCACGGCCGAGGATCAGGCCGCGCTGCCGCTGGGCACCCCCGCGGAAGAGATCGGCCCCCCCCTGTCGCGCGAGGATTTCATCCGCGCCCTGAACTTTCCCGAAACCGCCGAGGACGAGGAAGGCTTTGCCGCCCTGCGCAAGGCGCTGCGCGACCGTCAGGCCGCACAGCTTGTCCAGGCCAGCCAGGATGTGCTGACACTGCTGTCGCAGGATGGCATCTACATGGATGACCTGCGCCCCGACATGGCCCGCCCCGAGATCTGGCGCCGGTTTGCCGGTGGCGAACGCGGCCGCGCCATCGCAGCGCTGGGGGGGATCAGGGATCGTTCCTCGCTGGCGCTGACCGTCGGCCGCATGAAGCAGGATCCGATCTTTCGCGATGCGGCCCATCATTTCCTGCGCCGATTCGACAAGATGTTCACAGAATTCGAACGCGACGCCACGGATGCCGAGATCTCGGATCTGTCCAACACCCGTACGGCCCGCGCTTTCATGCTGCTGGGCCGCGTGGCCGGAATATTCGACTGAACGCATGAAGCCCCGCCCCCGGGCGGCGCCTTGCGGCCCGCCGGCAGGCTTGGCGCGTCCCCGCCTTGCAACCTGCCCTATCGGCAATTGAATCTCCCTCTGGCACCGCTTAGGGGTGTGTGACGCCCTGATCCGAAGGCAAATGATGACTGTCACCACCCCACATACCGCCTATTGGGAGGGCGTTCGCGACGGGCTGCCCTTCATCCTTGTCGTCGCCCCTTTCGCGCTGCTTTTCGGCGTTGTCGCGACCGAAGCGGGACTGAACGTCTGGGAAACGCTGGCCTTCTCGGTGGTCGTGATTGCCGGTGCCGCGCAATTCACCGCGCTGCAACTCATGCAGGAAAACGCGCCCACCGTGATCGTCCTGGCCTCGGCGCTGGCGGTGAACCTGCGCATGGCGATGTATTCAGCCTCGCTGACGCCGCATCTGGGGGCCACGCCGGTCTGGCAGCGGGCGATTGCCGCCTACATGATGCTGGACCAGTCCTATGCCTGTTCGATCCTGGCCTACGAGCGCAACCGCGACTGGACAGCGGCGCAGAAGATGGCCTTCTACTTTGGCGCGGTGACGCCCGTGGTCCCCGTATGGTACGCGATGACGGTCGCCGGTGCGCTGATCGGATCGTCCATGCCCACCGGACTGGCACTTGATTTCGCCGTACCCATCACCTTCATCGCGATGATCGCCCCCGCGCTGCGCACCCTGGCGCACAAGGCGGCGGCAACCGCGTCGGTCGTGCTGGCGCTTGGCTTTGCTTTCGTGCCCTTCAACCTTGGCCTGATCATCGCCGGGATCGGCGGCATGATGGTGGGCGCGCAGGTCGAACTCTGGATGGACCGGAGGGCCCGGACATGACCGATCCGATCGTCGCCAAGGGAACCCTCTGGACCGTGATCATCCTGCTGGGGCTGGGCAGTTTCGCCCTGCGCTTCGCCTTTCTCGGGCTGATCGGCAACCGTCCGATGCCCGACTGGATCATGCGGCACCTGCGCTATACCGCCGTGGCGGTGCTGCCGGGGCTGGTCGCGCCGCTGGCGGTCTGGCCGGGTGCCACGGATGGCGTGCCGGACCTGCCAAGGCTGGCCGCCGCACTGACCACGTTGATCATCGGCTATCTGACAAAGAACGTGCTCGCCGCGATCTTTTCCGGCGCGGGCATGCTCTATCTGCTGCTTTACCTGTTGGGCTGAGGCAGGGCATCCCGCCCGCTTCTTCTTGCCGAAAATATCCCCCGCGGAGCGTCCGCGCGTGCAAGCCTCGCCGCGGCGGATCATTCAGCCGCGGCAGCCGCCTCCTGCGCTGCGCGCGAGGCGCGGACGCGATCGGGATCGAAGGATTCCAGTGCCTTGAACCGATCGGGATCGTCGTATTCGTAAAGACGCTGTGTCGTCGCACCGGGCAGGTTGCCGAACTGTTCGGCCAACTGGTTGGGAAACCATGTGGTGCGGATCGCATCCCCGAACCCCGGCACATCGCGCAACAGGCTGGAGGTGCTCAGCGCACATTGCGCACGCGGCACGGGTCCCGCGACAAGGATGCGGCGCAGCACAGCCTCGGCCACCTCGGGCGACACCTCGACCTGCTGCACGATCACGTGAAAGGTCTCGCGGGCATGGAACCGGGTATAGGTATCCTCCATCACCGGGGTCACGCCATAGACCACGTCATTCTTGGTCGCGATGCGCGGATGGCGGAACGACCCGGCCGGATCGAAGATGACCCGCTGGCTGGCATTCACCATCAAGGATGTATGCGCCCCCGACCCGTTGGAGTTGTTGACCATCGTGTAAAGTGTCAACGAGGCAGGCCCATCGTGGCGATAGGCCTGCGCCGCGATCTGGTCATCGGGCAGCGATTGGGCAGGCTCGGGCTGTGGCGCGCAAGCGCCGATTGCTGCGACAAGCCCAAGGGCCAGAAAGATGCGCGACACTGACATCAGTAACCCCTGAAAGCCCGAGGGCTTTGAAGCCTCGGGATCAGCTGTTCACCAGCGCCATGAACAGAAGGATGCTGATGCTCACGACAACCCCCCAGACGGTGAAACGGATAAAGCCGTCAAAGGTCTTTTCCTGCACGTCAATGTTCATTTCGCCATGCTTGTGTTCGGCCATCGGGGTCTTCCTCTGCTTGCGTATCCTGTGCCGGTCGGGCACCTGTCAGGCCAGCGGATACCGCAATTTTTCCCGCATGTCATCCAGTCAAAACGGCGCAGCGGGCCGAATTTTGCCCCCCTGCGGCCCCTCAGCCCTTGTCCAGGCGCCGTGCCAGGCGGAAACCGATGCGCTTGGGCGGCTCTTCTTCGGCCGCCTTGGGCATGGCGCGCAGAATCACGCTCAACTGGCTGACATGCTGGATCAGCTGGGTCGGCACGCCATCCTCGTCCGTGCCATAGAAGGTCAGGATATCGGGGTCGAAAAAGCCCATCCCCTCGATCTGAAGGATCCCCGCCTCGCTGCCGGCGAAACCCATCGCCACCTCATGCTGATTGTCCAGCTGCTCCTCGAACTCCTGGATATAGATGACCAGCCGCTCATAGGCCCATTCGGCCTCGCTCTTGTCCGCGATATCGACCGCCTCGAGGTCTTCGACGACCTTGCCGACCGCGGCATCATCCGCATCGGCGCGCAGGTCGCAGCGGCGCGGCATCACCGGATCGCGCTCATGCGCCTCGGCCACGGTGCTGATCTTGGTTTCCATCGCAGCGCCCTTCCCGGAACAGGGGGATCAGCGCACCGCCTGCCAGAGCCAGGCCCCGTCGTCGCGCGCCTCCCGCGTCACCTGTCCGAGTCTATGCAGATGATTGAGATGTGCAACCGTCTCGACCAGCGCCAACCCATAGGTGCCCGCATCGATGCGCCGCTTGAACAGCGGGGCAAAGCATTCGCCGGCCACGCAGGGCTGCTCCAGATGGGCCAGCAGACGGCGCAAGCCCCCGTGGTGGTTGTCGATCAACTGCCGCATGCGGAACGGCAGGCCCGTGAACGGCAGCTTGTGCCCCCCCAGCACCAGGTGATCCTCGCGCGCCAGCTGGCCCAGCCGCTCGCAGGCCTCCAGCCAGTCGGCCAGCGGGTCGGCCTCGGGCTCGGTCGCGTAGACGCCGATGTTCGGGCTGATCGAGGGCAGGATCTGATCGCCCGAGATCACGAGGTTGCAGTCACGGCTCCACAGCGTCAGATGCTCGGGCGCATGGCCCGCGCCGATATGCACGTCCCAGTCGCGCCCCGCCGCGCGGATCACGTCGCCCTGCTGCACCCTGTGATAGCCCACCGGCAGGGGATGCGCGATATCGGCAAAGTTGAAGGGCCGCTCATTGCTGCGCTGCTCATAGATCGTCGCATCCATCCCCGCCCTGCGCCAGAAGGCCAGGGCCTGCGGGCTCGGCCGGTCCTCGGCATCCAGGATCAGCATCCGCGCCATCAGCCAGGCGGTGCGCGTCGTCCACAACTCTGCCCCCTGATGCTGCATCAGCCAGCCGGCCATGCCGACGTGATCAGGGTGGTGATGGGTCAGGATCACCCGGCCCACGGGCTTGCCGGCCAACACGCCTGACAGCAAGTCTTCCCACAGGGCGACCGATTTGCGCGAATGCACGCCCGTGTCGACGATGGTCCAGTGATCACCCTCGTCCAGCGCATAGATGTTGACGTGATCCAGCGCCATCGGCAGCGGCAGGCGGATCCACAGGATGCCTTCCGCGACCTGCAGCGCCTCTCCGGTCGCCGGGGCGGCCTCCCATGGATACCGGATGCCGCCGCCCGTGCCGTCCATCACGCGCACAGCTCCGCATCTGTCATGGCATAGAGATCCTCGGCCCCGGCCATCGCCTGCACCAGCAGCGCCTGGTGTTCGGGCAGAAGACGGTTCACGTAGAACCGCGCCAGCTTGACCCGTGGGCCTTCGCCCCCCTCGGCCAAGGCCGCCTTCAGATGGAAATGCGCCCCCAGCACCCGCGCGAAAGCCCGCAGGAAGGGAACCGATCCGGCGAAACGGGTCGTCATGTCGGATTGCGCCACCAGCCATTCCACCGCCTCGCGCAGGGTCTCGGTGGCTTGCCAGACCCTTTCGGCCATGACCGGATGGATCGTGCGCGCGGTTTCGGCATGCGCCTCGATCTCGTCCAGCAGGCGGAACGCGGCCTCGCCCCCGTCCATCATCTTGCGCCCCACAAGGTCCATCGACTGGATGCCGTTCGTGCCCTCATAGATCGCGGTCACACGCACATCGCGGCTGAATTGCGCGGCACCGGTTTCCTCGACAAAGCCCATGCCGCCATGCACCTGAACACCCATCTCGGCCACGCTGATGCCCACATCGGTCCCGAAAGCCTTGGCGATGGGCGTCAGCAGCGCCGCGCGTGCCTTGCATTCGGCCTCGCCCGTCGCGGTGCTCATGTCGATGGCCACCGCACAGGCCAGCGCGATCGACCGCGCGGCGAAGGTCTCGGCCTTCATGGTCAGAAGCATCCGGCGTACATCGGCATGATCGAGAATCGGCCCGCGCCCCTCGCCCACCGGCGTGCGCCCCTGCCGCCGATCCGCCGCATAGGCCAGCGCATGCTGGGTCGCGGCCTCGGCCACGCCGATGCCCTGGCACCCCACGCCAAGGCGGGCGTTGTTCATCATGGTGAACATCGCGGCCATGCCATCATGCTCATGCCCGATCAGCCAGCCGGTCGCCCCCTCGTACTGCATCACGCAGGTCGGGCTGGCGTGCAGGCCCATCTTGTGCTCCAGGCTCACCACCTTCAGGCTGTTGGCCACGCCGGGATTGCCGCTGGCGTCCGGGATCAGCTTGGGCACAAGGAACAGGCTGATCCCCTTGGTGCCGGGCTTGCCATCGGGCAGCCGCGCCAGCACCAGGTGGCAGACATTGGCGCTGAAATCATTGTCGCCCCAGCTGATGTAGATCTTCTGCCCGGTGATCGCATAGGTCCCGTCGCCGTTGGGCACTGCCTTGGTGGTCAGGGCCCCCACGTCGCTGCCCGCCTGCGGCTCGGTCAGGTTCATCGTGCCGCACCATTCGCCCGTGACCAGCTTCGGCAGGTAAAGCGCCTTGATCGCATCGCTGGCGTGATGCTCCAGCGCCTCGATCTGGCCCTGCGTCATCAAGGGGTTCAGCTGCAGCGACAGGCAGGCGCCGCTCATCATCTCGTTGACGGCGGTGGTCACGGTCATCGGCAGGCCCATGCCGCCGAATGCGGGGCTCGCCGCGATCGAGACCCATCCGCCTTCGGCGACGGCCGCATAGGCCTCGGCGAAACCGGGCGTGGTGCGGACCTTGCCGTTTTCCAGCCGCGCGGGATGCAGATCGCCGGTGCGCTGCAAGGGTGCCAGCTTGTCCTCGCACAGCTTTCCCGCCTCGATCAGGATCGCATCGGTCACATCGGCCGTCGCATCCGCGAAACGCGCCGTGCCGACGACACGGTCGAAATCGGCAACATGGTTGAAGATGAAGCGGAATTCCTCGACAGGGGCGCGGTAGGTCATCGGTCGTCTCCTTCAGGCCGCCGGATCCTTGCCCTGGCCCTGCAGCCGAAAGCTTGGCAAAGACGCACGGCACTTGTATGCAACGGTGTTTCCGCAACGTGAACCTAAGCGCGGCGGCCTTCAACTGAAACGCGGCGTCATTGGACAAGTCAGCATGACCAGCACCGAATTGCTTGCCCCCGACGAGGCCGGTATCGCCCGCGCCGCCGACCTTCTGGCGGCGGGCGGTCTTGTCGCCTTTCCCACCGAAACGGTTTACGGCCTCGGCGCCGATGCGCGCAACAGCCTGGCCGTGGCCCGCATCTTCGAGGCCAAGGGCCGCCCCCGCTTCAACCCGCTGATCGTGCATGTCGCCGATGCGGAGGCCGCCCGCCGCCATGTCGAGTGGTCCGACACGGCCGAGGCCCTGGCCCGCGCCTTCTGGCCCGGTCCCCTGACCCTTGTGCTGCCGATCCGCCCCGATGCGGGGCTGTCGGATCTTGTCACCGCCGACCTTCCCAGCCTTGCGATCCGCGTCCCGGCACATCCTTTGGCACGCCGCCTGCTCGCGGCCTTCGGGGGTCCTGTCGCCGCCCCCTCGGCCAACCCCTCGGGCCGGATCAGCCCGACCACGGCCGCCCATGTGATGGCGGGCCTCGATGGCCGCATCGACGCGGTGCTTGACGGCGGCCCCTGCCCCGTCGGCCTCGAATCCACCATCCTTGGCCTGACCGGCGCGCCCACGCTGCTGCGCCACGGCGGCCTGCCCGCCGAAGAGATCGAGGCATGTCTGGGCCAGCCCCTTGCCCAGGACATCACCCCGCGCAAGCTGACCGCGCCGGGTCAGATGGAATCGCATTACGCGCCCGATGCGCTGCTGCGGCTGAACGCGACATCACCGGCCCCGGACGAGCTGTTGCTGGGCTTCGGCGCGATGGACTGCGATCTGAACCTCTCGCGCACAGCGTCGCTGACCGAGGCCGCCGCCAATCTCTTTCCGCATCTGCATGCGCTGGACGCGCGCGGTGCGCCGCGCATCGCCGTGGCCCCGATCCCCGACACCGGGCTTGGCCGCGCGATCAACGACCGCCTGCGCCGCGCCGCCGCCCCCCGCCCCTAGGCGCCACCGGCTGTTTCTTCTTGCTGCAAATATCCCCGCGCGGAGCGCATCTGACGCCGCCTCAGGCGCGACCGGCCGCCGAGGACAGCGCCAGCGCATCCACACCCAGACGGCGCAGCGCCGCATCCCATTTGACCGCATCGGCAGTGTCGAACACCAATTCGGCCGCGGCATCCACGGTCAGCCAGCCATTCTGCGCGATTTCGCGCTCCAACTGCCCCGGCCCCCATCCCGCATAGCCCAGCGCCACGATGGCGCGCGCGGGTCCATGGCCGGCGCCGATATCCTCCAGCACATCAAGCGTGGCGGTCATCGCGAAACCGCCCGCCACCTCCAGCGTGGTCACGCGCGAGCGGTAGTCGCCCGAATGCAGCACGAAGCCGCGCGCATGTTCGACCGGCCCGCCGAAATGCACCGGCCTGTCGGCCAGCCCCGGCGCGACCCTGACCGATACCTGTTCCAGCAACATGCGCAGGCTCAGATCGACGGCAGGCTTGTTGATGATCAGCCCCATCGCCCCATCGGCGGAATGGGCGCAGAGGAACACGACCGACCGGGCGAAACGGGGATCCTCCATCGCAGGCATGGCGATCAGCAGCTTTCCGGTCAGGTCCAGCCTGTCGGCGGTGCCCGGTTTGCCCTGTTGCCCTGATGTCCGATCCGCCTTGCCCATGGCTCAGATATATGTCCTGTGCTGCCACTTGCCAGACTGCATCCCAAAACAACCGCAGGCAAGCGGGCATCTGCCAAAGCGGCGGGCGGGCCTGCAACCGGGTGATCACGGTTAGGTCAGAACACGGCAACATATCCCGAATGTGAGTTGTCCTTGAGCGGGGATTCGCGCATCACGATCCCATGATCATCGCACTCCCTTCCCTTGCCTCGCGCTTTCTTCTGCCCCTCCTGCTGGCGGCGGGACCGTCCATGCCCGCACAGGCCGGCAGCGACAGCCCGGCGGACATGGTCCGCATCGAGGTACTGCCCGGCTGGAGCACGCAGAACGGACAACATGTCGTCGCCCTGCATCTTGCCCTGGCCCCCGGCTGGAAAACCTATTGGCGCGCGCCCGGTGATGCCGGCATTCCCCCGGCGATGGAGTTTCATGGCGCGTATAACCTGGCCTCTGTCGATACGATCTGGCCAACGCCCGAGGTCTTTAGCCAGAACGGCCTGCAGACGGTCGGCTATGCCGATGAGCTGGTTCTGCCCATGCTGGTCGTACCACAGGATCCCGGCCAGCCTGCCCGCTTGTCGGCACGTCTGCAGATCGGGATCTGCAACACGATCTGCGTGCCGGTTGAATTCGATCTGGCACTCGATCTGCCCGCAAAAGGCAGCGATACGCAGCAGGCGATGATCCGGGCCGCTATGGCCGATCAGCCGATCCCGGCGGCCGAGGCAGATGTCCGCCGCGTGACCTGCAGCCTCAGCCCGATCAGCGATGGCTTGCGCCTGTCGGTCGAGATCGACATGCCCAGCGCCGGCGGGACCGAGACCGTTCTGGTCGAAACCGCCGATCCGCAGGTCTGGGTGGCCGAAACCGAAAGCACCCGGCAGGGCCAGACGCTGCGCGCTGTGACCGAACTGGTCCATGTGTCGGGGCAGGCCTTCGCGCTGGACCGCTCGGGCCTGAGGATGACGGTCCTTGGGGCCGAACGCGCCGTCGACATTCACGGCTGCACCCCGGACTGACCCGACCGCACCAGAAAAGACGCGTGCCGGGATCACCCTGCCGGATCAGGTTCCGCGCGGCTTTCCCTGCCTCTTGCTGGCCTGCCACAGGACGATCGCGCCGAAGGCCAGCACCAGCAGCCCTGCAACCCCACCCAGAAACAGCATCAGCGCCGCCGTCATCGGCGCGCCCTGCGCCATCCCGGGCAACAGCCCGGCCAGCAAGGATGGCAATTCACCCTGCCAGGCCACCATGCCAAGCGTCGCCCCCAGCCAGGCAAGGCCCGACGCCGCCACCAGCCTGAGCGGCAGCGCCGTCCGCCGCAGACGCAGCGCCCGCCGGAACGCCATGACCTGCCGCGCGACATCCCTCTGGATCGCGATCAGCGCAGGCACCACCAGCAACACCAGCACCATCCCGAAACCCAGGCCATAGACCAGCGTGATCACCGTGGGCTTGAGGAATTGCGCCTGCGACGATGTCTCGTAAAGCAGCGGCGCAAGGCCCAGCACGGTCGTCAGCGTCGTCAGCATCACCGCCCGCAGCCGATCTGCCGTCCCGTCGATGATCGCGGGAACCAGCCCGCGCTCGCGCGCCTTCTCGTCGATGGTTGTCACCAGCACGATGGAATCGTTGATGATGATCCCGGTCATGCCCAACAGACCCACGATGGTGAACATCGACATCGGCACATCCCACAGCGCATGGCCCCAGATCGTGCCGACCAGCCCGAAGGGGATGACGGCCATCACCACCACCGGCCTTGTCCAGCTGGCAAAGATCCAGGCCAGAACCAGGTAGATCCCTGTCAGGCAGAGGATCAGGCCGGTGCGCGCATCCGACAGGAACGCGTCCTCCTGTTCCGACAGCCCCGCCAGACGGTATTCCAGCTGCATCTCGGACGCGATGCGGGGCAGGATCTCATCCGTCAGGGCCTGCATCACGGCAGCGGCACGGGCGGGGTCATCCTCGGATATGTCGCCGGTCACGGTGATCACCCGCAGGCCGTTTTCACGGCGCACGGTCGAAAAACCCGCCCGCGCGTCAACGCTGACGATATCGGCAAGCGGCACATAAGCGCCCGATGGCGCGCGCAGCAGCATCCGCTCCATGAAATCGCCGGTCAGCTCATCGCCGGGCAGTTCGACCCGGATCGCGGCGCTGCGCGGCCCTTCGGGATAGGTCGCGGCCTCCAACCCGTTCAGCCGGTGCCGCAGCAGCCGGCCCAGATCGTCGATGGCAAAGCCCATCGCCTGCCCCTGCGGTGTCAATTCGAGGATCAGCTCTTCCTTGTCATAGGCCAGCGTATCCTCGACCGCCGACACCTCGGGAAAGCGGGCCAATTCGGTCTTGAGCGCCTCGCTCGCCGCCTTCAACCCGTCGGCGGTCGCGCCGTAGAATTGCACGTTCAGCGCCTCGCCCGCCGGGCCGGATCGCCAGCCACGGAAACTGACGGTTTCGGCCAGCGGATGCATCTGCACCGCGTCCTGCAGATCGGCCACGAAGGCGAAGGACGAATAGGGCCGCAGATCCGGGTCGATCATCTCGATCGACAACCCCCCAAGCAGATCGGCCTCGGTATCCTCGGCGCCGGGCAGGGACCGGCCCGAGTTGCCGCCGATTTCCGCGATCATGTAGGCGATGGGATTGCGGCCATGCTCGGCCTCGTAGCGCGCGGCGACCTCGATGGCGGCGCGCTGCATCTCCTGCATCATGGCCAGCGTATCGCTGCGCGTCGCCCCCGGCAACATCGCGAAATTGCCCGTGATGCTGCCCTGTTCGGGCGAGTTGAAGAACCGCCAGGGCACATCGCCCCGCACCAGCGCGGCCACTTGCACCGCCAGCAACAGGATCACCCCCGCCAGCACCGCATAGCGCGCCCTGACCACCAGCCCCATCAGCGGCCGGAACCCCCGGTCGCGCACCCAGTCGAACCCGCGGTTCACGGCGCGGCTGGGCAGGTCGTACCAGTGATCCCTGACGGCATGCGCCAGCGCATGGGACATGTGATTGGGCAGGATCAGGAAGCATTCCACCAGTGAGGCCGCAAGCACCACGATCACCGTGAAGGGAATATCCGCGATCAGCGTGCCCATGCGCCCGCCCACGACGACCAGCCCGAAGAAGGCGATCACCGTGGTCAGCATCGCGGCGAAAACCGGCATCGCCATGCGCCGCGCCGCATTCTCGGCGGCCACCACGGGCGGCTCGCCCATCCGGTAGCGCGCATCGGCATGCTCGCCCACCACGATGGCGTCATCCACCACCAGCCCCAGCGTGATGATCAGCCCGAACAGGCTGATCATGTTCAGCGTCAGCCCGAAGGCATACATCAGCGCGATGGCCGCCAGCATCGCCACCGGAATGCCCGCCGCCACCCAGAAGGCGGTGCGCGCGTTCAGGAACAGGAACAGCAGCCCCACGACCAGCGCCAGCCCCGTCAGCCCGTTGGTGACAAGCAGGTCCAGACGCCCCGTGATCTGTTCGGCGCGGGTGCGGATCAGATCGACCGTCACCCCCGCAGGCAGCGTGGCCTGCAATTCCGCCGCTGCCTTTTCGACCTGCGCCTGCGCGCGGATCGCATCGCCGCTGGCCGAGCGGTCGACGCGGATTGTCATGGCCGGGTTGTCGCCGACGAAATATCCCCGCTCACGGTCCACGCCCAGCTTTTCGACAAGCGCCACATCCGACAGCCGCAGGACCGATCCGTCCGGGTTCGAGCGCAGCACAAGCTGCGCAATCTGGTCGGGCGCGGTGCGGCCCGATCCTGTCCGCACCCGGGCATTCGCGCCGGTCACGTCACCGGCGGGATCGGCCGTCACCTCGGCTGCGATGACGGCGGCGATCTCCGCGATCGAGATGTCATGCGCCATCAGCTTGACCGATGCCACCTCGACCAGCGTTTCGGGCGCGGCCACACCGCGCACCGTGGTGCGGGTGATGCCCTGCGCGAAGAGGCGGGTCACCATCTCGTCCGCAAAGCGCGCCAACTGATCCACCCCGACCGGCCCGGTGATCACCACATCGGTCACCCGGTCACGCCAGATGCCGCGCTGCACCTGCGGCTCCTCGGCCTCGTCGGGCAGGGTCGTGATCTGATCGACGGCGGCCTGCACATCCTCGCCAGCGCGGCCCATGTCCCAATCGGGCTCGAACTCCAGCCGGATCGAGGCGCGCCCCTCGCGGCTGGAGGATGACGAAGACGCCACCCCTTCCACGGACAGAAGCGCAGGTTCCATCACCTGCACGATGGCATTGTCCACGTCCTCGGCCCCGGCCCCCTGCCAGGCGACGCTGACGGTCACGTCATCGACGACCACATCGGGAAAGAATTGCGCCCGCATGTTGGGCGCGGCGGCCAGCCCGGCCACCACCATCAGCACCAGCAACAGGTTCGCGGCGGTCCTGTGCCGGGTGAAATAGGACAGGATGCCACCGGCAACGGGGGGGATGCCACGCACCATCCCGTTCAGCCCCCGATACGCTGTTCAAGCCGCTGCACGACGGCGGCGGGCACGCGGTCTTCCTGCAACTGCGCCAGCAGGCGGCTGCGCATCTCGGCGGGCATGCGGGTATTGCCCTCGACAAAGGCCACAAGGCGCGCGCGCCGCTCGGCCGTCAGTTCCAGCAACTCGGGCGCCGTCGGTGCCGCCTGTGCCTGATCGCCCTGCGCATCCGTGGCGCGCAAGGGTCGCACACCGATACCAGCGCCCAGCAGCGGGGTACGCCGGGTCACGATCTCGCGCCCCTCGATCCCGGCGGCCGCAACCAGAATATCATTGCCCTGCCGGCGCAGCAGCGTCACGGGCAGCACCTCAAGCCGGTCACCCGCGCCCAGCGCCAGCACCGTACCGGCGCTGTCCATCGCCGATCCCGGCAGACGCACCACATCGGTCAGCGCGGGCTCGTCCACCTCGACTGTCACGAAATCGCCCGGCTTCAAACCGCCCGGATCATCCAGCGCCGCATAGATCAGGCGGCCCGATTGCCCATCGGCCACCGTCGCGTTGTCGCGGGTCAGGCGACCCCCACGTTCCAGTTCCAGACCAAAGGCATCCAGCCGCACCCGCACCGGCAGATCCGCCAGACGCCCCTGCGGGTCCAGCAAGCGCCCGTGCTGCGCGGTCGACACGCGAAAGGCCACGTCAAGACTGTCAGGGTCGATCAACTGGCCAAGTTGTTCATTGGCCGACACAAGGCGGCCTTCGACAAGGCTGACACCGCCCAGAACGCCGGAAAACCGGGCGCGTATCACCGTATCCTCAAGCCGCCGCTCGGCCTCGGCCAGGGCGATGGCCGCGCGCTCCTGCCGGGTTGCGGATTGGGACAGGCGCGCCTCGGCCTGCGCGATCGCCTGGCGGCGGGACAGCACCGCCTGACGCGCAGCGCTCGCGGCCAGTTCGGCGGTTTCAACGGCGGCATCCGAACCGACCCCGCGTGCCGCGATATCGCGCTGCCGCAAGGCGGCACGTTCGCGCAAGGCGACCTGATCCTCGGCCGCCACCAATTCGGCGCGCGCCAAATCCAGCGCCACGGCCGCATCCCGCGCCTCGGCGGTGGCGTCGCGCGCATCGGCCTGCGCGCGGGCCAGAGCGTCCTGCGCGGCGGCAGGGTCGATCCGCACCAGCACCTGCCCTTCGGTCACGCTGCCACCTTCGACGAATTCGGGCGCGATTTCCTGCACCGTGCCACCCGTCGCGGCCCGGATCTCGAGCGTGCGGCGGCTTTGCACCTGGCCAT
Source organism: Paracoccaceae bacterium (assembly GCA_030758115.1). Lineage (GTDB taxonomy): Bacteria > Pseudomonadota > Alphaproteobacteria > Rhodobacterales > Rhodobacteraceae > Seohaeicola. Next base: position 16,364 of record JANREX010000041.1, read on the forward strand.
AGGCGGTCAGCACCGGGATCACATCACGGGCTTCTGCCGTCACCACGTTCACCGAAAAGAGCCGTTCGCGCGCCTCGGGCATCCGCGCCTCGCGCGCAAGCCGGTCCTGCACGGCCTCGCGCAGGGTTTGTCCTGCCATGACCAACAAGGCCAGCGTCAGGAAAATCAGGAACAGGCCGCTCAGGCCCCGGCGCAGAAACCGCATCGTCATTCGATCCTTGCATTCAAGGGGCGTGCCCCGGCTGCATAGACTAGCGGGATCAGCATGCTTGCCAAGCCACAAGCCCGTGACGCCCCACCATCAGCCGTTGATACGCGACAGCCCCCTATTTCCGTCGTTTGTGTTCCTCGAGGCGTGGAAAAATCTCGACGAAGTTGCAGGGGCGGTGCCGATAATCCAGCTGCAGCGCCAATATCTCGTCCCAGGCGTCCCGGCAGGCACCGGGGCTGCCGGGCAGCGCGAACAGGTAGGTCCCCCCCGCAACCCCGGCCGTCGCACGGCTTTGCACGGCGCTGGTGCCGATCTTTTTCATCGACACGATGGTGAATACCGTGCCGAAGGCGTCGATCTCCTTTTCATAGACATCGCGATGCGCCTCGACCGTCACATCACGCCCGGTCAGGCCGGTACCACCTGTCGAAATGATCACATCAATTGCGGGATCAGCAACCCAATCACGCAATTGTTGCGCGATATCGGCCCTTTCGTCGCGGATAATTGCACGCGCGGCCAGAACATGCCCGGCGCCCGTCAAGCGTTCAACCAGCGTATCGCCCGAACGGTCATCGGCGGCCTCGCGCGTGTCCGACACGGTCAGAACCGCGATCCGCACGGGCACGAATTCCTTGCTTTCATCGATCCGCGACATGGGTCATCCTTTCTGCATCAGGGCCAGCCTGAGGGCGAGGCCGGTGAATATCCCCGCGCTGATCCATCCCAGCACCCGGGCGAGCCGAGGGTTACCCGCCAACCGCCCCGCCGCCCCTGCGGCAAAGACGCCCACCGCGCCGTTGATGAAGAAACCGCCCAGCGACAGCACCGCGCCATAAATCAGGAACTGCGCCAGCACCGCGCCGCGGGCGGGGTCCACGAATTGCGGCACGAAGGCCAGCACGAAGAGGATCACCTTGGGATTGGTCAGGTTCACCGCCAGCCCTTGGCCAAAGGCGCGAAAGGCCGCGCGGGGCCGGATCTTGCGCGCCTCGGCCATTCCGATGGGACCGGCGCGCAGCGCCTGCACGGCCAGCGTCAGCAGATAGGCGACACCGATCCAGCGGATCACATCCAGCGCCCCCGGCATGGCCGCGATCAGCGCGCTGAGGCCCAGACCGGCAATCGCCGCATGGCAAAGGCCGCCCACCGCGATACCGCCGCTGGCCGCGATCGCGGCGCGTGGCCCCGCGCGCAGGCCTTGCCCCAGGCAGAACATCATGTCTGCACCGGGTGTCAGGTTCAGCGCCAGTGCCGCAGGCAGAAAGGCCAGCAGGACCCAGGGATCAACGATCATCGCGCCCCCTGCAGGCGGTCCTGGATTGCAAGCAGATCGGCCCATGCCTCGCGCTTGGCGGCGGGGTTGCGCAGCAGGTAAGCCGGATGGGTCATGGGCATCGCGGGCAGACCCGCTGCCTCGGCCCATGTGCCGCGCAGGCGCAGGATGCCCTTGCGCTGCAACAGCGCATCACAGGCGTGATTGCCCATCAGGATCAGGACCTCGGGGCGCGCCAAGGCGATATGCCGCTCGAGGAAGGGGCGCATCATGGCGATTTCAGCAGCTTCGGGGTCACGGTTCTGCGGCGGGCGCCAGGGCAGGACGTTGGTGATATAGACGGCCCGGTCCACCTGATCGGAACCGCGCGCCAGCCCGATCGCTGCCAGCATGCGGTCCAGCAACTGGCCTGCGGGCCCCACGAAGGGCCGACCCTCCAGATCCTCTTCACGGCCCGGCGCCTCGCCCACGATCATCACGCGCGCACCGGGCATGCCATCGGCAAAGACGAAATTGCGCGCCCCGCGCCTGAGGTCACACAAGGAAAACCCTTCCATGGCATCACGCAGGGCGGGCAGATCGGCGGCCGCAGCGGCGGCGCGGCGCGCCTCGGCCACGGGATCGACCTGCGCCATCGGCACGATCCGGGCAGGCTGCGGTGTGCCGGCAACGGGCGCATCCGGGGCTGCCGCGGCCGCCATCTTGCGCACCGAGACAGGGGCCGCATCCGGCAGCTCATAGCGGTTGACCGGCGTGTCCTGGATGCATTCATCCGCCCCCAGCGCGATGTGCCAGTCCAGAAGCGCCCTTGCGCCACGATGATCCAGTGCCGATTCCATTGCGTCACTCTATCCCGCCGGTCCGGGCAGCGAAAGCATGCCACGCATCCTTGCCGCAGGCGCTCGGGCTTTCTATAAGCAGGCCATGAACCCAAGGAGTGCCGCATGAGTTTCGCCCAAAGACATCTGCTGGGGATCGAACCGCTGGCGCCACAGGAAATCACCACCCTTCTGGACCTTGCCGATCAATATGTCGCCCTGAACCGGCGCGATGTGAAACATGGCGATGTTCTGGCGGGCCTGACCCAGATCAACATGTTCTTCGAGGCCTCCACCCGCACCCAGGCCAGTTTCGAACTGGCGGGCAAGCGGCTTGGGGCGGATGTGATGAACATGTCGATGCAGGCGTCGTCCATCAAGAAGGGCGAGACGCTGATCGACACGGCCATGACCCTGAACGCGATGCATCCCGATCTGCTGGTGGTGCGTCACCCGCATTCGGGCGCGGTCGACCTGCTGGCCCAGAAGGTCAACTGCGCCGTGCTGAACGCAGGCGACGGGCGGCACGAGCACCCCACCCAGGCGCTGCTCGATGCGCTGACGATCCGGCGCGCCAAGGGACGGCTGCACCGCCTGAACATCGCGATCTGCGGCGACATCGCCCACAGCCGCGTGGCGCGCTCGAACATCCTGCTGCTGGGCAAGATGGAAAACCGCATCCGCCTGATCGGCCCGCCCACCCTGATGCCCGCAGGCATCGGCGATTTCGGGGTCGAGGTCTATGACGACATGCGCGCGGGCCTGCAGGATGTCGATGTGGTCATGATGCTGCGGCTGCAGAAGGAACGCATGGACGGCGGCTTCATCCCGTCCGAGCGCGAGTATTACCACCGATTCGGGCTGGATGCCGAAAAGCTGGCCCATGCGAAACCCGATGCCATCGTCATGCACCCCGGCCCGATGAACCGCGGGGTCGAGATCGACGGCACCCTGGCCGATGACATCAACCGTTCGGTCATCCAGGAACAGGTGGAAATGGGCGTGGCCGTCCGCATGGCCGCGATGGACCTGCTGGCGCGCAACCTGCGCGCGGCACGCAGCACCCCCGGTGTGATGGCATGACCGATCCGCTGCACGTCCGCGCCGATGAATTCGGCACCGTGCGCGTTTTTGGATTGCGCGGCACCGAGGCCGAGATCGCCCGCATGACGGAACGCCATCAGCATGCCGATGGCCAGGTGCACTGGCCGTTGATGGGCGAACTTGGCATCGATCATCTGGACGAAACCCATGTCGAGGTCTTCGATGTGGCGCAATTGGGCGACATCGGGCTGACCGGCTACATGGAAGAGGGGCTTGGCATTCCCGCAGCACAGATCGCCGAACATCGCGCGCTGCTGGAGAACGAAGGCGGCAAGGTCCTGATCCTGCTGGCCGGGGCCTTCGGCGGACAGGCGGCCCATCTTGCGCCATCGGACAAGCTGAGCTTTCTGGGCCTCTTCACCGAGGATCGTCCACAAGTGACCTTCGACCCATTGCCCGCGGGCGGCGCCAAGGGCGCGCCACTGGCAGGCGCGCGCAAACCCGTATCGGATGCGGCCATGTCGGGCCGGATCGCGATGGTCGCCTTGCTGGTGCTTTTCGTGCTGACCGGTCTGGTCGTCTGGATGGCGGGATGATGGAAAGCGGGCCAACCCATGCGCTGACCCCGACCGCGCCATTGGCGGATGGCGAAACCGTGGTTCACGGCTTTCACCCCGACCGCGCCACCTATTGGCGCGATCATGCCTGGATGGCGGCTGGCGCAATGGGCCTCGGGATGCTGATCCTCTGGGTCATGGACAACCCGCATGTCTGGACAGGTGCCGTGGGCGGCCTTGCCGCGATCGCGATCCGCGCGGGCTACATCGCCTCGGACGAACTGGCGGTGCGCTGGGATCTGACCAACCTGCGCCTTCTGGGGCCTGGCGGTCGCGCCGTGCCGCTATCCGGGATCAAGGCGGTGAACAAACTGGGGTCGGCCGTGCAGGTCGTGACCCATGGCGGGGACAAGCACCTGATCAAGTATCAGGCCGACAGCACCGCCACCCGCGCGCAGATCGAGCGCGCGATGGCGGGGGGCAGAGGCTGAGGCTGAAGGGACCAAAATCGCCTGCAATCTTTTTGGGGCGCAAAATCATACCTTCTTTGCATGATGCACCAAGGCCAGCTGCGCGGACAAAGTGAGCTTTCGCTGCGGCTACTACAATGGCAACTTCCGATTGTGCCAGTCCGTCATCGAACGACGATCCCACCATCAGCGCCGAACAGCTTGGAGGAAAGCCACAATATGATTGCTTACGTCACCGTTGGAGCAGACGACATCGCGAAGGCAGAGCGCTTCTACTCGGCGTTCCTCCCAGCTCTGGGCTACGCGCTCGAAGAGTATCAAGGAGACCTGAGCTATATCTTGCCGACATTGCCAGGTCAGCCCTCCGTTCAGCCAGATTTCTACGTCAAATCCCCCTACAATGGGCAATCTGCCTCGGCTGGGAACGGCGTCATGGTCGCGTTTCAGGCGCGATCGCAAAGCCAGGTTCGTGACCTTCATGGCGCAGCGCTGGCCGCAGGCGGCTCCGACGATGGGCAGCCTGGTTTTCGTCCGTCATACGGCCCCCACTTTTATGTCGGCTATCTTCGTGACCCGCACGGCAACAAGATCGCGCTGTTCTCCAGTGACCCGAATGAACCTGGGCGCGATGAATTACACGGGAGCTGACATTCGTGCAACGCGCAGCACAGGTGACCTTGGGCGCGAAGCAGACCTTCGCTGCGCCTGGGACGCGCGGCCAACCCCCTGAAATCACTCAACACGGCCTTTGTGCCCTGATGGGACATCGCCTGGAACAGGCCCCTTTATCCTGCTGGACCGGACGGGCGGTGCAGGGTAAGACGGCCCTGACACCAAGGACCGGGGGCCAGATGACCACCACGCTATTTCACAATGTCCGGCTGATCGACCCCGAGGCGGGCACCGTGACCCCCGGTTCGCTACTGATCCGCGACGGGCAGATAGCGGCCCTGGGCACCGAGGTGGCGATCCCGGATGGCGCCCATGTGATCGATGGTCGCGGCGCCTGCCTGGCCCCGGGCATCGTCGATATCGGCGTGAAGGTCTGCGAACCGGGCGAGCGGCACAAGGAAAGCTTCCGCTCCGCCGGCCTCGCCGCCGCCGCAGGCGGTGTGACGACCATCGTCACGCGGCCTGACACCAGCCCCGCCATCGACAGCCCCGAGACGCTGGAATTCGTCACCCGTCGCGCGAACGAGGCCGCCCCCGTGCGCGTTCTGCCCATGGCCGCCCTGACAAAGGGCCGCGAGGGCCGCGAGATGACCGAGATCGGGTTTCTCATGGACGCGGGCGCCGTGGCCTTCACCGATTGCGACCACGTGGTGCGCAACACCAAGGTCCTGTCGCGCGCCCTGACCTATGCGCGCAGCCTTGGCGCCTTGGTGATCGGGCATCCGCAGGACCCCGGCCTGTCCGACGGGGCCTGCGCCACCAGCGGCAAATTCGCGTCGCTGCGCGGCCTGCCCGCCGTGTCGCCCATGGCCGAACGGATGGGGCTGGACCGCGACATCGCCCTGCTGGAGATGACCGGCGCGCGCTATCACGCCGACCAGATCACCACCGCCCGCGCCCTGCCCGCCCTGATGCGGGCCAAGCGCAACGGGCTGGACATCACCGCCGGCACCTCGATCCATCACCTGACGCTGAACGAGATGGACCTTGCCGATTACCGCACCTTCTTCAAGGTCAAGCCACCTCTGCGCGCCGAGGATGACCGGCTGGCCGTGATCGACGCTCTGCGCGACGGGCTGATCGACACGATCAGCTCGATGCACACACCGCAGGACGAGGAAAGCAAGCGCCTGCCCTTCGAGGAGGCGGCATCGGGTGCCGTGGGCCTGGAAACACTGCTGCCCGCAGCCTTGCGCCTGCACCATTCGGGTGACCTGACCCTGCCGCAGCTGTTCCGCGCCCTGTCCCTGAACCCGGCCAGACGACTGGGCCTGCCACAGGGGCGGCTGGCGGTCGGCGCGCCGGCCGATCTGGTGCTGTTCGATCCCGACGCGCCTTTCGTGCTGGACCGCTTTGCGCTGCGGTCGAAATCCAAGAACACGCCCTTTGACGGCGCGCGGCTGCAAGGCAAGGTGCGCGGCACATTCGTCAATGGCGCCCGCGTGTTCGGAGATTCGTGATGCCGCTGATCGAGACATCCGCTGCGCTGCTGCTTCTGTGGGCCGTCATCGGCTATCTGATGGGATCGGTTCCTTTCGGGATGGTTCTGACCCGCGTCATGGGCCTTGGCAACCTGCGTGACATCGGGTCGGGCAATATCGGCGCGACCAATGTGCTGCGCACCGGCAGCAAGAAGGCGGCCGCCCTGACCCTGTTGCTGGACGGCGCCAAGGGGGCTGTCGCGGTGCTGCTGGCGCGCGCCATGGCGGGCGAGGATGCCGCACAGATCGCCGGGCTGGCTGCGATGCTGGGGCATTGCTACCCGGTCTGGCTGCGCTTCCAGGGCGGCAAGGGTGTAGCGACCCATATCGGGCTGGTGCTGGCGCTGGCCTGGCCCGTGGGCCTGGCCGTTTGCGCCACATGGCTGGTGGCGGCCGCGGCAAGCCGCACCTCGTCGCTTGCGGCGCTGGCGGCGGCTGCGCTGTCGACCTTCTGGATGGTCCTGCTGGGTGAGGGGCAGGCCCTGTTGCTGGGTGCGATCCTGACCTTGCTGATCTTCTGGCGGCACCGGAGCAATATCAGCCGCCTGCGCGCGGGCACCGAACCACGGATCGGCAAGAAGTAACGGCCAAGGCCAGATGGGGGGCTGTCTGCCCCCCTACGTCCCTGCGGGACGCCCCCCCGAGGATATTTGCCGCAAGAAGAAGCAGGCCGTGTGGCTTGCGCCGTCAGTAGCTGTATTCGGCGTAGATCCGGCCAAGGTCGCCGTTCCATTCGCCATGATATTTCTCGAGCAGTTCATCGGCCGGTGTCTTGCCGGTTTCGATGCTGTCCTTGAGCGCATTGAGGAAATGCGTCTCGTCCGGGACAAGGCCACCTGCGCCGGGGCGCGCGCGCGCCTTGAGCCCTGCCTCGGACAGGGCCAGAACCTCGCGCGCCAGATCATGCATGCGGATATCGCCGACCCGGGCCTGCAGCCCATCCACGCTGGCGGCGACGCGCAGGGCCTCGCGGGTTTCGGCATCCCAGCCCTTGGCGATGTCCCAGGCCGCGTCCAGCGCCGACTGGTCATACATCAGCCCGACCCAGAAGGCGGGCAACGCGCAAAGCCTGCGCCATGGGCCACCATCCGCGCCGCGCATTTCCATGTATTTCTTGATCCGCGCCTCGGGGAAGGCGGTGGTCAGGTGATCCGCCCAATCGCTGAGGGTCGGGGTTTCGCCCGGCAGGGCAGGCAGTTTGCCGGCCAGGAAGTCACGGAAGGACATGCCCAGCGCATCGATATACTTGCCGTCGCGGTAGACGAAATACATCGGCACATCGAGCGCGTATTCGGCATAGCGTTCGAAGCCGAAACCCTCTTCGAAGACGAATGGCAGCATGCCGGTGCGCGAGGCATCCAGGTCGCGCCAGATCCGGCTGCGCCAGCTTTTGTGGCCATTGGGCTTGCCCTCGAAGAAAGGCGAATTGGCGAATAGCGCGGTCGCGACGGGCTGCAGCGCGATGGCCACGCGCAGTTTCTTGACCATGTCCGGTTCCGAGGCGAAATCGAGGTTCACCTGCACCGTGCAGGTCCGGTACATCATGGATTTGCCCATGGTGCCGACCCGGTCCATGTAGGAGGTCATCAGCTTGTAGCGCCCCTTGGGCATCTGGGGCATCTGTTCATGCGTCCAGATCGGGGCGGCGCCCAGCCCGATGAAGCCCACGCCCACCTTGTCGGCCACATCCTTGACCTCGCGCAGGTGCTGGTTCACCTCGTCACAGGTCTCATGGATGGTATCGAGTGCTGCGCCCGAAAGCTCAAGCTGGCCACCGGGTTCCAGGCTGACATTGGCACTGTCCTTGACCAGACCGATCAGCTTGCCCGCCTCTTCGACAGGCGCCCAGCCATGGGCGTCGCGCAGCCCTTCCAGCACGGCGCGGACCGAGCGCGGCCCCTCGTAGGGAATGGGCAGCAGGCTGTCCTTGCAGTAGCCGAACTTTTCATGCTCGGTTCCGATGCGCCAGTCCGCCTTGGGCTTGCAGCCCGAGGCGAGGTATTCGGCCAGTTGGGAATGATGTTCGATCGGCCCGCCGCCGGACTGAGGGATGGACATGCTGGGCTCTCCGAATTCTCTTGCGCGTCTGTTCAGTCGGCAGGAGTGCCGCGTCAACGCGGCAGTGTCAATCGCGCAAGCGGCGCATCGCGCTGCCATATCACGACGATGTGCGCCCCATGAGGGCGCATCTGGGCCAGCAACCGTTCCGTGCTGAGACCCGGCAGGGAGGCAAAGACATCGAACAGAGCGGCGGCATTCTGCGCGCTCAGCGGGATTTCCAGCATGGGTTGCCCGCCCTGATGCAGCCGCCAATGGGCTGGTTTGGCACCATGGTCGATCTCGAGCCGCACCAGTTCCGACAGGGCCACGACGCCCCCGGTCAGCGGGCCGAAGTAGGCGACCTGCCCTTCGGTGATGCTGACCACGCCCGGCCCGTCCTGACCGGTGGCAAAGCGGATCCGTTGCAGCCCCGTGAAGGCCAGCGCAAGGCCCGCCACCAGAACCGCCCAGCCGATCCAATGGAGCACGCCAAAGCTGGTGGCGATCCACCACAGGCCGATGGCCGCGACAGCCGCGCCGCCCAGCACGCTGCGCCAGCGGCGCAGCAGGGAAAGCGCCTCGGGACGCAGAAAGCTCATGCCGCGGGGTCCCAGTCGCCCAGCCGCATCTGCCAGAGCGTCAGCGCCGCGACCGCCGCCGTGTCCGCCCGCAGGATGCGGGGGCCAAGGCTGACCGGATGGCTGAACGGCAGGCCGTGCAGCCGGGTGCGTTCGGCCGGGGAAAACCCGCCCTCGGGCCCGATCAGGATCGCCCAGGGTTGCGGGGGCTGACCCGGCGCCCGCGCCGGCAGGGCCGGGGCGGGTGCACTGGCGGCACCGCCATCGGCAAAGCCTTCGTCGCAGAACATCAGCTGCCGGCCCGCAGGCCAGTCGGCCAGCAGACGGTCCAGCCTGACCAGGTCGGACACTTCGGGGACATAGGTGCCGCCGCATTGTTCCGCAGCCTCGACCGCATGGGCCTGCAGGCGGTCCTGCCGGATCCGTTCGGCATTGGTGAAATCGGTCTGCACCGGCACAATCCGGGCTGCACCCATTTCGGCGGCCTTTTCCACGATGAAATCGGTGCGCGCCTTCTTGATCGGGGCGAACAGAAGCCAAAGGTCCGGCGGCATCCTGAGGGGGCGCGTCTGCGCCTCGCACAGCAGCATCCCGCCGCGCTTGCCCGCCTCGGCCACGCGGGCCAGCCATTCCCCGTCACGCCCGTTGAACAGCAGCACCCCCGCGCCTTCGGACAGCCGCATGACCCCGAACAGGTAATGCGCCTTGTCCCGGTCCAGAGGAACGGTTTGCCCCGCACCCAGCGGTTGGTCTACATAGAGGCGGATTTTCGCATCACTCATGAGGCAGACAATATGACCGCGCCGGACCAGACGCCAGAGGCCAAAGGACAGGTTGCCGATGCCGTGCGCGGCAATTGGGTGGACCGCCTGGCACCACCCGCGACACGGCCCTATCTGCGCCTCAGCCGGGCGGACCGGCCCATCGGCACATGGCTGTTGCTGCTGCCCTGCTGGTGGGGGCTGACGCTGGCCATCCTGCATGACGGTCAGGCGCGGCTGTTCGATCTGTGGATCTTCGCAGGCTGCGCGCTGGGGGCCTTCCTGATGCGTGGCGCGGGCTGCACATGGAATGACATCACCGACCGCGAGTTCGACGCGGCGGTGGCGCGCACCCGGTCGCGGCCCATTCCGTCGGGGCAGGTCACGGCAAAACAGGCAGCGGGCTGGATGATCGCCCAGGCGCTGATTGCCTTCGGCATCCTGCTGACCTTCAACAGCGCGGCGATCGTGCTGGGAATCATCGCGCTGCTGCCGGTGGCGGTCTATCCGTTTGCCAAGCGCTTTACCTGGTGGCCGCAGGTCTTTCTGGGGCTGGCCTTCAACTGGGGCGCGCTGCTGGCCTGGACAGCCCATACCGGCAGCCTCGGCTGGCCTGCCGTGATCCTTTACATCGCCGGGATCGCCTGGACGCTGTTCTACGACACGATCTATGCGCATCAGGATACGGAAGATGACGCGCTGATCGGCGTCAAATCCACCGCGCGGCTGTTCGGCGAGGCCAGTCCGCAATGGCTGACGGGTTTCATGTATGCCACGACCGCACTGATGGTGATTGCCGTTCTTGCGGCAACCCGCGCCGCCGGGGCGGATATCCTGCCCAGCCTGATCGCCCTTGCCGGCGCGGTGGCGATACTGTTGCACATGCGCTGGCAACTGGCGCGCTTTGACGCGGAAGACATGCCGGGATTGCTGCGCCTGTTCCGGTCCAACCGGGATGCAGGCCTGCTGCCTGTGCTGTTTTTCGCCTGTGCCGCCCTGGTGTGATTGCACCCGGACCGGCAGCACCCTAAGACAGGAACATACAGAACCACGCATCGGGGTTTCATGCGCTTCTCCGCCATCGCCATCGTCGCCATGACATTCCTTGCCGCCGCAGGTCTGAGCCTTGTCGCAGCAGGCTTTTCCGTCAGGGTGATCGAGGACAATTCCGAATATGGCGTGCGCATTGCGCTGGACGAGAACGAACTGCCATGGGCCGAGGTGCAGGCCAACGGGCTTCAGGTCGTTCTGACCGGCACCGCCCCTTCCGAGGCGTTGCGCTTCAAGGCGCTGTCGACAGCCGGGGGCATCGTCGATGCGGCGCGCGTGATCGACGGGATGGATATCCGCGACAGCGGCGGCATCCAGCCGCCACGCTTCTCGGTCGAGATCCTGCGCAACGAGGGCGGGATTTCCCTGATCGGCCTTGTGCCTGCCTCGATCGACCGGGACAGCATCATGGCGCAGCTGTCACCGATGGCCGGTGGCGCGGATGTGACCGATCTTCTGGAAACCGCCGACTATCCGGTGCCGGAAAACTGGGACAGGGCGCTGAACTTCGGGATCAAGGCGCTTGAGGACATACCGCGGGCGAAAATCTCGATCGCGGCGGACAGGGTTGCGATCACCGCCATGGCGGACAGCGCGGAAGAGCGGCGCAAGCTTGAGGTCGACCTGGCGCGCCGGGTTCCCAACGGGGTGAGGCTGACGCTGGACATCTCGGCCCCGCGCCCTGTGATCACGCCGTTCAACCTGCGTTTCCTGATCGACGACGGCAAGGCGCGTTTCGACGCCTGTTCCGCCGACACCGAAGAGGCGCAGACCCGCATTCTGGCCGCGGCCCGCGCGGCCGGCATGGAGGAAAAGGGTATCTGCACCATCGGGCTGGGCGTGCCCTCGCCGAACTGGGCGCGCGCCGCGGAACAGGCCATCACGGCCCTGGCCGAGATCGGAGAGGGTTCGGTGACCTTCACAGATGCCGACATCACCCTTCTGGCGGCGCAAGGCACCGACCAGGCGCTGTTCGACCGTGTCGTGGGCGCGCTGGAAAACAGCCTGCCCGAGGTCTTTGCACTGACGGCCGTGCTGCCCGCGCAAGAGGTTGCCGAAACGAAGGGGCAGGCCGAATTCACCGCCGTGCTGGCAGAGGACGGCAAGGTCCAGTTGGGTGGCCGAATCGGTGACGCCACCAGCAGGACCATCATGGAAACCTTCGCCCAGGCGCGCTTCGGCTCGGAGGCGGTGCAGTCCGCCGTGCGCAGTGACGACACCCTCGGCGAAGACTGGACCGTGCGTGTCCTGGCCGGGCTGGAGGCGCTGTCGCGCCTGACTTCGGGACAGACGACCGTGTCGCCGGACCAGTTGACCGTGACAGGCACCACCGGAAACGACCGCGCCAGCGCCCAGATTGCGGCCTTGCTGGCGCAGAAACTGGGCGAAGCCGCGGATTACACGATCAACGTCACCTATGACGAGGCGCTTGACCCGGTTGCGGCCCTGCCCACCCCGCAGGAATGCATTCGCCGGATCAACGCCATCCTGTCGACCCGCAAGATCAATTTCGAACCCGGCTCCGACACGCCGGACGCCGCAGCGGCCGGAATCATCAATGACATTGCCGATATCCTGAAGGAATGCGGTGAACTCAGCCTCGAGATCAGCGGCCACACCGACAGCCAGGGCCGCGCCGAGATGAACCAGCGCCTGTCCGAGGCGCGGGCACTGGCGGTCCTGAACGAACTGCGCTCGCGCCGCGTGCTGACCTCGTCCATCACCTCGGTTGGATACGGCATGGATCAGCCCATCGCGGACAATGGCAGCGAAGAAGGCCGCGAGGCCAACCGCCGGATCGAATTCCGCCTGGTCGGACTCGACACCGAAGGCGCGCCATCAGCCGCCCCGGCTGATGCGGCCACAGGCACGGAAGGCAGCGGCGACCAGGTTGAAGGCGCAGAAGACACTCAAAAGCAAGGAACGCGCGAGTGAACAGAACCGAATTCATCATCGCAACAGCGGTCATCCTTTTCGTGGCCTTCTGCCTGGGCTGGTTCGCCAACTGGCTGATCCATCGTTTCACCCGCGTGTCCAAGGCCGACATCGGAGAGCTGGAGCGCATGGCCCAGGAATTGCACGAGGCCGAGGAAACGCGCGACCAGGCGATCACCTACATGCAGCAGCGCGAGGCCGAACTGAGCAATCAGCTGGCCCAGACCGAAGCCGAGTTGTCGGCCACGATGGAAGGTCTGCGCGAAGCCCGCCACGAGGCCGAGGAAATGCGCGCCTATATCGAACGTATGAACAACCGCTGATCCGTTGCGGCACAAGGCCGGGATCAGCCGGCTGCCGTGATCAGCCCTTCCCCTTCGAACGCGCCCAGCAGGTTGGCCACATCGGCCGCGATCTGCGCGGGCGTGGCATCCGGGAAAACCTCGGCCATCAGATCGGCAATGTCCTGACCGCTGATCGGCTCTTCCAGCAATGACCAGATGGCCCGTGCCACGGGATTGAGGTGAAAGTAGCTGTATTCGGTCGCGTGCCACAGGAACAGATCATCCTGCACGGCGCGCACCGCAACATGCGGGCTGCGCATGTAGCCTTGCGCCATATCCGCGGGCGGGCGCACCACGGCGGCGATCTCGGCGGGAAGGGGCGGCGCGACAGGCACCCCCAGTCGTGTCAGGCGATCCGTGGCAAAGGCGCGGCGCAGCAGGGCCACCGCCTCTTCCAGATCGGAATAGGCCAGCTTGAGGCAGAGCACCCCCTCGACCATGCCCGTGACCTGGTCGAAATGTTCCGTTCCCTCACCAGGGGCCGAGATGTTCTGCCGCACCAGGTGCTGTACCGCTTCGGTCGGCTCCATCCGGTGCAACTGCGCGGGAATGTCCTCGCCGCGGGCCAGCACGATGAAGACCCCGACCGCGGCACGCGTCCCGTGGGCTGCGATGTTCGGGCCGCAAAGATAGCCATAGCGCCGATCGGCTGGCCCCATATGGGCCGCCACATGGGCGCGGAAATCATCAGTGACGCTGTCGGGCAGCGGCAGGCGCAGACGTGGCGCGAACCCCAGCCCAAAGGCCAGCCCATCCTCCAGAACGGGCAGGATGTCATCGCAGAAGACGGTCATGTCCGGCTCGGCGGTCAGCCGCGCGATCAGCGTGCTTTTGCCTGCCCGCGCCGGACCGGTCAGCACGACCAGATGCCCGTTGATCTGAACCGCCCCGCAATGCAGGCCAAGGCAGCCGCGATGCTGGTTGCAAAACGCCTGGGACATATCGGCCACGACACCACAGGCCGCACTGGCCGCCATCAACCCTTTCAGCGGCGTGCTGAGCCAGGGAGAATGAAGATCATACCGCGCATCGCTGCCACGCACCCTGGACACAGGGTCAGGCTGGTCAGCGGGACTGACCGCGCCAGACATCGAAACGGCATCTGGCACCCAGCCTACCGTCAGCGCATCGAGGGCATCCAGAACGCCCTGTGCGTTCTCCAGGACAACGGCGCCGCGCAGGCCGGGGTATGTCAGGTGCTGCACGACGGAAGAAGGCGCGCGGTCATCGCGCGCCTCCATGTTGACCTGCGTGCTGTCGCAGGTCGGCATATCAGCGCAGACCCGCGCTCGAGTTGCTCGGGGTTCCCGACGAGCTCGAGGAACTTGACGAGCTCGAAGAGCTGGACGAGCTCGAGGAGCTGGACGATCTGGACGAGTTCGAAGAACTCGACGAGCTGGAGGGACCGGACGGGCTAGACGGACCCGACGGACCGGACGGGCTCGACGGACCAGACGGACCGGAAGCGCCCGACGGACCCGAGGCGCCGGAAGCACCGGATGCACCCGAACCGCCCGGACCGGAGCCGCCCGAACCGCCCGGACCGGAGCCGCCGCCCGAACCGCCTGCACCGCCGCCGGAGCCACCGCCCGAGCCGCCCGATGCATGGGCAGCGCCCAGATGCATCATCACGGGTGCGACGTAGAGCACGCCAGAGGCAAGGCCGAGGCGTGCCAGCAATGCGCGGCGCGAAACGCTTGTCTTGGAATTCTGTTCAGACATGTTGGTATTCCTTTCCACTCATGATGCCGCAACACAACGCGGGCATGCAGTGAAAACGGTGCCGCGGGAAAAACTATTCCCCGCTGACCGAAAAAACTTCGGAGGACTTGCCCTTGCAGTAGCCAGGCGCCGAGATAAGGCCGTTTCCGTAAACAGGATCATATCCCGCAGCCCCCAGATCGGTTGCACAGTCGATCAGTTTCTTGATGCTGCCTTGCAGCTTGGCCTTCGGCTCGCGCATCCGCTGCACTGCCAGCGCGGCGGTCACGAACGGGGCCGCATAGGATGTTCCGGACTTGAGCTTCCCGCCTGAAATCGACGCGGCTGTCCAGACCCCGACCCCCGGCGCCGACAGGGTGATATAGGGACCCTGGTTTGCCTGACGGTAGATGCGTTGACGGCTGTCAACGGCCGTGACCGCG
Organism: Paracoccaceae bacterium; assembly: GCA_030758115.1. Taxonomy (GTDB): domain Bacteria; phylum Pseudomonadota; class Alphaproteobacteria; order Rhodobacterales; family Rhodobacteraceae; genus Seohaeicola. Next base: position 31,745 of record JANREX010000041.1, read on the forward strand.
ATCACATGGGGCCATGCCGCCGGATAGGCCGGCTTGGCCCCCGCCCCTCCATTTCCCGCAGCGGCGACAAGGGCCACAGACTTCGCCGCAGCCCGTGCCGTGACATCGCGCAGAACGGCGTTTTCCGGCCCCGAAAAGCTGAGGTTGATGACACTGACCCCTTCGGCCAGCAGCAGGTCGACCGCGGCGGCCAGGGAAAAGGCATCGGCCTGATCGCCGCCGCGTCCGCGATGGAAGGCCTCGACCGCGACCAATTGGGCATTGGGCAGAAGACCCGGCGTGCGACTGTCCATGCGCCCCAGCAGGAGGGCCGCAATCGCCGTGCCATGCTCGCGCCCAGAGGCGTTCCGATCGCCGATATCAGCCTGGAACACCTTGAGCTTCTGCCCCCGCAACGCCTCGTGGCGGACATTTATGCCTGTGTCGATCATCCCGATCTTGGGGGCAAAGGCACTGGGCCAGCCAGACCAGCTGATCATCTCATGGGCCGCGCAGGCGCCATTCCGACACATGAAGTCATCCGTCGTATAAAGATGGTTGGCATCCGCCGTGGAACCGGGGATACGGTTCGCCAGCTCGGCCCGCGCCTGTGCCGCGCTGCGGCCTGCCGGCAATTCAAGACGTACAAGGCGCCGGTTGAGCGTGCGGTTGTTGCGCGCTCCCAGCACACGGTATCCCAATGCCTCGACCGCGGCCGTGCTCTGTCCGGCTGGCAGCGCCAAAAGCATTTCCTCGCGACCGCCACCATCGCCCTGTTCGTTGATGGACTGAGAGACCCCGGACGGTCCACTGGTGCCCGAAGCACC